>NZ_VSTH01000061.1 GCF_008123965.1 Bradyrhizobium hipponense
AAGAAAACGCTGACCTAGTTTGGGAGCCGAGGAGTAGGGAGGGCTCCGCCCGGGGGGCGGGGCCTTTTTCCTTGGCCGCGCCGGCTGCCGGGGCGATTAAGGTAAACAAAGGGTTTAAATTGCCGCCACAGTCCGATGCGAGTTAGCTCCCCGCAAAGCCGGTGCCTTCCGTCGAAGGCTTCGGGCAAACAATGCGGGATGCGGCATGTTCAGGAATTGGCGGATCGGCTCGGTGAACGGCGCGCTGGTGGCGGCTTATTTCATCCCGGCCTGGACCCTCGTCGCCTTCAACATCATGGTGGCGCCGGTGCACGGCCTCTACGAGCGGCCGACTGTGGCCGTGGCGCTGTTCCTGAGCGATCATCTCCAGATGGCGGGGATGAGCACGGTGCGTGCCGCCTGGCTGCTCGCGCTGGGACGGCTGACGGTTGTGGCGTTCTTCGCGATCTACCTCACCCTTCTTTGCATTCCCCGTGCCCGCAAGAGCGGCGGCAGCGACGAGGCGCTCGGCATCGCGCTTGCGATCGGCAGCCTGATCTCGTTCGCCAGCATGGTGATGGCGTCGAAGGTCGGCGAGATGGCCGCGCTGCGACTGCATGCCACCGAACTCCTTCTGCTGCTCGGTGCTGCGATCGTGATCGTGATCGAACGGCCGGAGGCGACACCGAAGACCGCCGAGGCCGCAGCGCCGCTAGCCCTCGAGCAGGCCGAGCTCCTGCACAATCGCTGAGGCTTCCTTGACGGCGTGGTTCGCCGCAGGCACCCCGCAATAGATCGCCTGCTGTAGCAAGATCTCCTTGATGTCGTCGGGAGTGAAACCGCCCTCGGCGAGCGCCGCGCGCACATGCAGGCGGAATTCGTCCCATTGCCCAAGCGCGACCATGGTACCGATCACCAGCACCCGGCGCGTGCGCTCATCGAAATGCGGCCGGGTCCAGATCTCGCCCCAGGCGTAGCGCGTGATCATGTCCTGGAAGTCGGTGTTGAACGCATTGCGGCCCGCGATCGACTTGTCGACCCAGGCATTGCCCAGCACTTTTCGCCGCACATTCATGCCGGTATCGCGGCGCTTGTCGTCGTCCATTCTATCCTCCTCCGCATCATTGCGAGCGAAGCGAAGCAATCCAGAATCCTTCCGCGGAGACAGTCTGGATTGCTTCGCTACGCTCGCAATGACGGTTGCGGCTAGCGTTGCGTCAAAAAGCCGACCACCGCATCGGTGAAGGCGTGCGGCTGCTCGACATTGGAAATATGGGCGGCGTCGATGATGGTCATGCTCGCGCCGGGAATTTTCGAGCGGATCAATTCGCCCGCCGAGATCGGTGTCGCCATGTCGTGACGACCTGCGATCACCAGGGTCGGACTCTTGATCCGCGGCAGCAGCTCGCGCTGGTCGAGCGTCGACAGCGCCTCGCAGCAGGCGAGATAGCCTTCAACAGGCGAGGCAAGCAGCATCGCTTTCAACTTGGCGGTGATCTCAGGCTCGCGCTCGCGGAAATCGGCCGTCAGCCAGCCGGCGATCACGGCGTCGGCCACGGCGGCGATGCCGCCCTCCTTCACCGCCTTGATGCGATTGTGCCAGTTGGTCGGGTCCGGATAGTAGCAGGAGGTGTTGGCGAGGATGATTTTGCCGAACCGCTCCGGCGCATTCGCCCCCAGCCATTGCCCGACCATGCCGCCCATCGACAGGCCGCACCAATGCACCTTCTCGATGTTGAGATCGTCGAGAATCGCGAGCACATCGCGGCCGAAGCGCTCCATCGAATAGGGGCCGGGCGGCACGTTCGACTTGCCATGGCCGCGGCGATCGTAGCGGATGACGCGGAACACCTGCGTCAACGCCTTTATCTGCGGCTCCCACATCTGAAGCGTGCAGCCGAGCGAGTTGGAGAGCATCAGGGTCGGCCCGCCGTCGCGGCCCTCGACGGAGACGTTGATCAGGCAACCGTCGGCATCGATCATGGGCATGCTGGCGTCTCCGCTTTATTTACGCTTTGGGCCGCTCTATTCGCGCTCGAGACTGTCGAGCAGCCGGTCGATCAGGGCTTGGGAAGCCCCTTGATAGGCCATCGGCTCGAACAATGCCGCAATTTTCTGGGGCGTAAGATGCGCGGTGATCTGCGAATCGGCCGTGAGCACCTCGCGCAGATGCTTCTTCTCGGCGACCGCGCGCTTGCTTGCGGCTTCAACGAGGTGATGAGCATCGCTCTTGCCGACTTTCTCGGCCAGGGCCATCGACACCGCTTCGGCCATGATCAGGCCGTGCGTCGCTTCAAGGTTGCCGCGCATGCGCGCGGCATCGACCTCGAGGCCCTCGGCGATGTCGACGATCGCGGCGAGCGCGCCCGAGGTAACCAGCATCAATTGCGGCAGTGTCGGCCACTCCGCATGCCACGGACCGGCGCTGCGCTCGTGATCCTGCACCTGCGCTGCAAAGATCGTCGCAGCGAGCTGCGGGGCCATGGTCGCGGCACCGAGCGCGCTCGCGGCGGCGACCGGGTTGCGCTTGTGCGGCATGGTCGAGGAGCCGCCGCGGCCTTCGCCGGCCGGCTCGAAGGCTTCCGCGACATCGGTCTGCATCATCAGCGAGACGTCGCGGGCGATCTTGCCGCAGCTTCCGGCGAGAATTGCAAAGCTTGAGGCCGCTTCTGCGATCCGGTCGCGATGGGTGTGCCAGGGCGCTTCAGGCGGCGGCAGATTCAGTTCCAGCGCGAGCCGCTCCGAGACCGCGAGCCCCTTTTCGCCGAGCGCCGCGAGCGTACCGGCGGCGCCGCCGAATTGCAGCGCGAGGCCTTCGCGGCGCAGCCGCCGCAGGCGGCAGCGGGAGCGGGCGAGGCTCGCGGCATATTCGGCGGCCTTCAGTCCGAACGGCATCGGCAGCGCATGCTGCAGCCAGGTCCGCGCCACCATCGCCGTGTTGCGATGCGTCCGCGCCAGCGCGGCAAACCCCTTGATGGCGCGGCTGAGGTCGGCGTCCAATGCATCGATGCCGGCGCGCAAGCTGAGCATGGTGGCGGTATCGATGACGTCCTGGCTGGTGGCGCCCCAATGCACATAGCGCGCAGCGTCCGCATCCGCCTTGGCGACATTGGCGGTCAGCGTCTTGACCAGGGGAATCGCCAGATTGCCCGAGCGCGTCGCGGCCTCCGCCAGCGCGGTCATGTCGATAGCGTCTGCCTTGCAGGCGGCTTCGATCGGGCCGAGCGCGCTTGCCGGAATCACACCGGTGGCGGCTTCGGCGCGCGCCAAGGCTGCCTCAAAATCGAGCATGTTCTGGAGTGTAGTGCGGTCGTCGCAGACCGCGCGCATGGCCGCGCTCGACAGCATTGGCGCGAGCAGGGGGGACAGGGATGTGCTCATGTTGCGCGCGACCTAACCACCATGGCCCGCCTCTGCCAATCCCAAAGCGCGCACGCAAGCATTTTGCAGTTGCGAATATGCATTGCACTTGGCCAGCATCGCCCTTTCCTTTGCGGCGTCCGTGCGTTACTTCAGCAGCATTATAGTTACGCGATCCGGGAGGCGCCCCATGGCCATGACAATGAACGGCGAAGTCCAGCTTGGGGCGCCGCGCGAGGCCGTGTGGGCCAAACTGAACGATCCCGAAGTGCTGAAGGTCTGCATACCCGGCTGCGAGGAGCTGGAGCGGACCGACGACGGCGGTTTCCGCGCGGTGGCCAAAATGAAGGTCGGTCCGGTGTCGGCGCGCTTCAAGGGCAAGGTCATGCTCAGCGATCTCGATCCGCCGAACGGCTACAAGATCTCCGGTGAAGGCGAGGGCGGGGTGGCCGGCTTCGCCAAAGGCGGCGCGGTCGTCAAGCTGTCCGAGAAGGATGGCGGCACGCTGCTCGCCTATGACGTCGAGGCGCAGATCGGCGGCAAGTTGGCGCAGCTTGGCCAGCGCCTGATCAATGGCACCGCCAAGAAACTGGCCGACGAATTTTTCGCGAACTTCGCCAAGGCGGTGCAGGGCTAGAGGCCCATCACCTTTCACATATCGCCTTTTGTCATGGCGCCTTGCGCCCCGGGCAATGTTGCCCCCGGGCATATTGGCCCATATGATAGGTTGGAATAACTATAAGAACCGCTTCGACGGGACCCGTTGGGGCGCTGATAGAGAGTGCTTATGGCAAAAATCTCCCTCATCGTGAACGGCAATCCTGTAACCGCCAATGTCGACCCGCGGACGCTGCTGGTGCAATTCCTGCGCGAGAATCAGCGGCTGACCGGGACCCATGTCGGCTGCGACACCTCGCAGTGCGGCGCCTGCGTCGTGCATGTCGACGGCAAGGCCGTGAAATCCTGCACCACGCTTGCCGTGATGGCCGATGGCCACGAGGTCAAGACCATCGAGGGGCTGGCCGCCGACGGTGCGCCGCTGCATCCGATGCAGGAGGCTTTCCGCGAGCATCACGGCCTCCAGTGCGGCTTCTGCACGCCGGGCATGATCATGACGGCGATCGACATCGTGCATCGCAAGGGCCACGAGCTCGACGACCACACCATCCGCGAGGAGCTGGAAGGCAATCTCTGCCGCTGCACCGGCTATCAGAACATCGTCGCCTCGATCGCCGCCGGCGCGAAGGCGATGGCGAAATCCGATCTCGCCTAACCCGACACGCGCGCATCCCGCGATCAGGACACCCTCATGTACGAATTCAAGTATCATCGCCCCGGGACCGTGCGGCAGGCGGCCAATCTCCTGGTGAAGAACGAAGACGCCAAGTTGATCGCCGGCGGCCATACGCTGATTCCGGTCATGAAGCAGCGGCTGGCAAGCCCGCCGCATCTGGTCGATCTGTCCCACATCGAGGGCCTCGACGCGATCGAGATGAAGGGCCGCTCGCTCGTGATTGGCGCCACCGCCAGGCACGCCGAGGTCGCAAGCTCTGCTATCGTCGGCGAGGCGATCCCGGCACTTGCAAATCTTGCCGGCGGAATCGGCGACCCCGCCGTGCGGCATAAGGGCACGATCGGCGGCTCGCTCGCCAACAACGACCCGACCGCGGATTATCCGGCTGCCGTGCTCGCGCTCGGCGCGACCATCGTCACCAACAAGCGCCGCCTCAAGGCCGAAGAGTATTTCCAGGGCTTGTTCTCGACCGCGCTGGAGGCCGACGAGATCATCACCAAGGTGATGTTCCCGCTGCCGAAGAAGGCGGCCTACATCAAATTCCGCAACCAGGCTTCGCGCTATGCGCTGGTGGGTGTGTTCGTGGCGCGGCGTCCGTCGGACGTGCGCGTCGCCGTCACCGGTGCCGGCTCCGAGGGCGTGTTCCGCGTCACCGCGTTCGAGGAGGCCCTGAAGAAGCGCTTCGCCGCGAAGGCGCTGGACGGCATCGAGGTGCCGGCGGAGGGGCTGAACAGCGACATCCACGGCAGCGCCGAATATCGCGCGCATCTCATCGGCGTGCTGACGCGGCGCGCCGTTGAGGCCGCCAACGCCAAGGAATGAGCTGGCCGGAATCAATCCGGCCCGATACCTGCCCCCGGTAAGGGCATAAGCGAGACTAGCCATTCATGACTTCAGCGACCAAATCTTCCGGTGCTTTGCCGGCATCGGTCGATGCGATGCTCGAACTTTTGACATCGCGCGCCTACCTTGCCGAGCGGTCGCTCGCGACGGTGACGTATCTGTCGCTGCGCATGGGCCGGCCGCTGTTCCTCGAAGGCGAGGCCGGGGTCGGCAAGACCGAGATCGCAAAGGTGCTGTCGGCGGCGCTGGGGCGGAAGCTGATCCGCCTGCAATGCTATGAGGGCCTCGACGTCTCCTCGTCCGTCTACGAGTGGAACAGCGCCTCGCAGATGATCGCGATCCGGATGGCCGAGGCTGCCGGCGACACCGATCGCGACCAGTTGTCGTCGGATATTTTCGCCGACCGCTTCCTGATCAAGCGGCCGTTGTTGCAGGCGCTGGAGCCTGATGTTGCGGGCCCGCCGGTGCTCCTGATCGACGAGCTCGACCGTGCCGACGAAGCCTTCGAGGCGTATCTCCTGGAAATCCTCAGCGACTTCCAGGTGACGATCCCGGAATTCGGCACCGTCAAGGCGCCGCATCCGCCGATCGTCATCATCACTTCCAACCGCACCCGCGAGATCCACGACGCGCTGAAACGGCGCTGTCTCTATCACTGGGTCGACTATCCCGCCGCCGAGCGCGAGCTCGCGATCGTCAAGACGCGCGTGCCCGGCATCTCCGCCAAGCTGTCGCAGCAGGTGGTGCGCTTCGTCCAGGCGCTGCGCAACCAGGATTTCTACAAGTCGCCGGGCGTCGCCGAGACCATCGACTGGGCGACCGCTTTGTCCGAGCTCGATGCCCGCTCGCTGACCCCGCAAGTGGTCGGCGATACGCTGGGCGCGCTGCTCAAGTACCAGGACGACATCACGCGGATGCAGGGCGATGCCTTGCAGAAGGTGCTGAAGGAAGCGACGAGCGAGAATTGATCTCATTGTCATTCCGGGGCGCGCGTAGCGCGAGTCCGGAATCCATCGGGCTGCGGAGACGTGGGGCAATGGATTCTCCGATGCGCAATTGCGCATCGTAGTTCACGCTTCGCGTGCCCCGGAATGACGGCAGAGGCAGCTGAACCATGGCCATCAACCATCTTGCACCTGAGCAAACCGAGCAATTCGCCGACAATATCGTCGGCTTCGCCCGCGCGCTACGCGCGGCCGGCATGCCGGTCGGGCCGGGCGCGGTCATCGATGCCGTGAATGCGCTCCAGGTGATCGACATCGGCACCCGGGCCGACGTCTTCGCCACGCTCGAGGCGATCTTCGTCAAGCGCCACGAGCATGCGCTGATCTTCAAGCAGGCCTTCAACCTGTTCTTCCGTGCGTCGGAAGAGTGGAAGCACATGCTGGATTCGGTACCGCTGCCGGATAGCGCCAAGAAGAAGCCGCCGGCCGCCTCGCGTCGGGTGCAGGAGGCGCTGTCGCAGCCGCGAATGACGGAGACGCAGCAGCATCAGGAGCAGGATTTGCGCCTGTCGGTCTCCGACAAGGAAATCCTTCAGAAGAAAGACTTCGCGCAGATGAGCGCGGCCGAGATCACGGAGGCGCTGCGGGCCATCGACAGGATGCGGCTGCCGCAGGCCGAGCTGCTGACGCGCCGGCACCGGCCCGATCCGCGGGGCCTGCGCCTCGACCTGCGCCGCACGCTGCGCGCCTCGCTCCACACCGGCGGCGACATCATCGACATCCATCGCCTCGGCCGCATCGAGAAGCCGGCGCCGATCGTGGCGCTGCTCGATATCTCGGGCTCGATGAGCGAGTATACCCGGCTGTTCCTGCACTTCCTCCATGCCATCGGCGATGCCCGCAAGCGCGTCTCGGTGTTCCTGTTCGGCACCCGGCTGACCAACGTCACCCGCGCGCTGCGCCAGCGCGATCCCGACGAGGCGCTGGCCAGCTGCTCGGCGGCGGTGGAGGACTGGGCCGGCGGCACGCGGATCTCGGCCTCGCTGCACAACTTCAACAAATTGTGGGCCCGGCGCGTGCTGAGCCAGGGCGCCATCGTGCTGCTGATCTCCGACGGCCTGGAACGGGAGGCCGATTCCAGGCTGGCTTTCGAGATGGATCGGCTGCACCGCTCCTGCCGGCGGCTGATCTGGCTCAACCCGTTGTTGCGGTTCGGCGGCTTCGAGGCCAAGGCGCAGGGCATCAAAATGATGCTCCCGCACGTTGACGAATTCCGCCCGGTACATAATTTGAGTTCGATCCAGGAGCTGATCAGCACGCTCTCCCGGCCGCTGCCGCCGCACCACCGCAGCCTGATCCGCTCCGCAGCTTGAGAGGTAGGCCATGCTCGATCGCGACGAGGATATCCTGAAGGCGGCGGAGGACTGGCAGAAGGCCGGCCGTGGCGTCGCGCTGGCAACGGTCGTGGAGACCTGGGGCTCGGCGCCGCGCCCGGCGGGCTCGAGCTTGGTCATCAACGACGAAGGTACATTCCTCGGCTCCGTCTCCGGGGGCTGCGTCGAGGGCGCCGTGGTCACCGAGGCCATGGACGTGATCCAGAGCGGCAAGCCGAGGATGCTGGAGTTCGGCGTGGCCGATGAGACCGCCTGGAATGTCGGGCTGTCCTGCGGCGGCACCATCCGCGTCTTCGTCGAGAAGGTCGGTTAGCCGTGAAGCTCGAGATCCTGCACGAACTCAATGCCGAGCGCGCCGCGCGGCGGCCGGTCATTCTGGTCACTGATACCGAGAGCGGTGAGCAGCGGCTGGTGAAGGCCAGGGATTTTGCCAGGGACCCGCTGGGCGCCGAGCTTGAGAAACAGCTGCGCATGGGCAAGAGCGCCAACGTCGAGGCCGGCGGCAAGAAGCTCTTCCTCAACGTCTACGCGCCGACGGCGAAGCTGGTCATAGTCGGCGCTGTCCATATCAGCCAGGCCTTGGCGCCCCTTGCGCGCTCGCTCGGCTACGACGTCACCGTGGTTGATCCGCGGACGGCCTTTGCCAGTCCCGAGCGCTTCCCCGACATTCCGCTCGTCGCCGAATGGCCCGAGATCGCGCTGCCGCCGCTCAATGTCGATCCCTACACGGCGTTCGTCGCGGTGACGCACGATCCGAAGATCGACGATCCCGCGCTGCTGCACGCCTTCGAGCGCCGCTGCTTCTATATCGGTGCGCTCGGCTCGCGCAAGACGCACGCCAAGCGCGGCGACCGGCTGCGGGCGCAGGGCGCGACGGAAAGCGACATCGCGCGCATTCACGCGCCGATTGGGCTAGCGATCGGCGCCGTCTCGCCGTCCGAGATCGCGGTGGCGATCATGGCCGAGATCACGGCGGTGCTTCGCCTGCCTCCCAAACAAAAAGAAGAAGCAGCATGAAATTCGGCCCGGCGAGCCCCAGGGATGCGATCGGCGGGGTGACCGTCCACACCCTGCGCCAGGGACCGCTGGTTCTGAAGAAGGGCACGACGATCGGGTCCGCGGAGGTCGAGGCGCTGGAACGTGCCGGCATCAAGGACATCGTCGTGGTGCGGATGGAGGCGGGCGACGTCTCCGAGGATGTCGCCGCCTCCAGCATCGCGCTGGCCGTCGGCGGCGAAGGCATCCATGTCGAGCGCGCCTTCACCGGCCGCGCCAATCTGTTCGCCGCGCGCCCCGGCGTGCTGGTGATCGACCGCGCCGCGGTCGACCGCATCAACAACATCGACGAGGCCATCACCTTTGCGACGCTCGCTGCCTACAAGCCGGTGGTCGAGGGCGAGATGGTCGGCACCGTCAAGATCATCCCGTTCGGCATTGAAGAAGGCTTGCGCGATGCGGCGGTGAAGGCCGCGGGCAGGGACGTCTTGAAGATCGCGCCATACGTGATCAAGCGCGTCGGCGTGGTTTCGACGCTGCTGCCGGGGCTGTCCTCCAAGGTGATCGATAAGACGCTGCGCGTCACCGCCGAGCGGCTCGCGCCGGCCGGTGCCGGCATCATCGCGGAGCGGCGCGTCGCACATGAGGAGCGGGCGCTATCGGCTGCGATCAAGGAGCTGCTTGCGCTTGGCGCCGAGCTCGTGATCGTGTTCGGGGCGTCGGCGATCGCCGACCGCCGCGACGTGATTCCGGCCGCGGTCACCGGGATCGGCGGCGAGATCGAGCATTTCGGCATGCCGGTCGATCCCGGCAATCTGCTTCTGATTGCGCGGGCCGGCGGCGTGCCGGTGCTGGGCGCCCCGGGCTGCGCGCGCTCGCCGGTCGAGAACGGTTTCGACTGGGTGCTGATGCGCCTCCTGGCCGGCATCGAGGTGACACGTTCCGAGCTGATGGGCATGGGCGTCGGCGGCCTGCTGATGGAGATCGTCACCCGCCCGCAGCCGCGCGCCAAGCCGGAGATTGAGGGCAACAGCCAGGTCGCGGCCATCGTGCTCGCGGCCGGGCGCTCGGCCCGGATGGGCGGCCCCAACAAGTTGTTGGCCGAGTTCGACGGCAAAAAGCTGGTGCGGATCGCGACCGAGCAGGCGCTCGCCTCGAAAGCCTCCGAAGTGATCGTCGTGACCGGTCATCAGGCCGATCTGGTCGAACAGGCGCTTGCGGAATTGAAGGTCAAATTCGTCCGCAATCCGGATTTCACCGGCGGCATCGCGAGCTCGGTCAAGGCCGGCATCGCGGCCGTCCCAGACAGCTACGATGGCGCCGTGGTCTGCCTCGGCGACATGCCGCTGATGGATGCCGGCCTGATCGACCGTCTCATCGACGGTTTCGCCCCCGACCGCGGCAATCTCATTGTCGTGCCCGTCAGCGAAGGCCGCCGCGGCAATCCCGTGCTGTGGTCGCGCCGCTTCTTCCCGGAGCTGATGACGATCGAGGGCGATGTCGGCGCGCGTCACCTGATCGCCAAGCATGCGGAAGCCGTCGCCGAAGTGCCCGTCGACGGCGAGAGCGCCTTCCTCGACATCGACACGCCGCAGGCTCTGGAAGCGGCGCGGCGAGGATAGCGGTGGCCGCCGGTCAATCGAACCTCGTAACGTTCGTGCTCATCGTCCGAATACCTGCCGAGGGTATTGAGGACTTTCGAGCCTATGAGGATGCCGTATTGCCGCTATTGCCCGAGTTTAACGGGCGTTTGGAGCGTCGACTTCGGAATCCGGATGGCACCATAGAGATGCACATCATCAGCTTCGCATCCGACGCGGACTTTGAGAACTATCGGAATGACCCTCGGCGGATAACGCAAGTCCGGTTGTTGGAAAAATCGTCTGCGAAGCTGGAATTGCTTTCGATGGCGAACGTCCCTTGATGGCCCTGGCGCGCGCAATCATCCGATTGCGAAATCGGCCGCCGTCTCTGCGTGAATTGCCGTTGTGTCGAAGGTCTCGACGGATGTGTCGGCCGGGCCGATCAGCATCGTGATCTCGGTGCAGCCAAGGATGATGCACTCCGCTCCCTGGGCGACGAGCGCTGCCATCACTTCGTTGTAGCGGTCGCGAGAGCCAACGGCGACAATGCCCAGGCACAACTCCTCGTAGATGATGCGGTTCACATCAGCCTGCGCGTCGGCGGGAGGAATGAGGACATCGAGACCGTGCGCGCGCAGCCGGTCGACGTAGAAGTCTTCCTCCATCGTGAACTTCGTGCCGAGGAGCCCGACCCGCCGATATCCGCGAGCTCGAATTCGTTGCGCGGTTGCGTCACCGATGTGAATGAACGGAACGGTCAGCTTCGATATGATGTCGGACGCAAGCTTGTGCATCGTGTTCGTGCACAAGACGATCGCGCGCGCCCCGGCGCATTCGAGACGCAGCGCGACGTCCGTCAGGCTGGCCGCCGCTTCGCCCCAGCGGCCGGCATACTGCATGTCCTTGATCTCTTGAAAGTCGTACGAATACATCAACAGTGGAGCCGAATGAAGCTGCCCCATGCGATCGCGGACCCGCTCGTTGATGAGCTTGTAGTAAAGGGCGGTGCTCTCCCAGCTCATGCCCCCGATCAGGCCGATAGTTTGCATCCCGGTGCCTCCGAAAACGGTTGAACCGGATTGTAAGTGAAGACGTCGAAGTGCGCTATCGCGATAGGGATGAGCGTCGAATGTCGCTTTTTGGCCCTTCGGTGCGCCCGGCGCGGCTTTTCAATCACGCGTTCACCATCTGGAAACGACCACCGCTTAGAGTTCCCTCCACCTGCCTTGGGGGGAGGGGATTTCCATGGTTACGAATGTCGTCGCGCGCCGTTGCGCGATGTTTTTCTTTGCGCTGTCGATTTGTGTCGCCGGCGCTCGCCACGTCACGGACGCGCACGCCGCCGGGGCCTTCGCGGTCGGCAAGTGCGGCGCCTACGGCCAAGCCTACGACTATGGTGCCGAGCACGAGGCGCGCACTGCGGCACAGAAGCAGTGCAAGGGCGATTGCACCACCGTGACCATGAAGCGCGCCTGCGCTGCCATGTCGGTCGATCTCGCCAATCCCTGCGGCGCCTATGGCTACGCCGTGAAGCCGAAGATCTCGGCCACGCTCAATGCCGCCACGCGCGAATGCTACAAGTATGGCGGCAAGGAATGCGTGATCCGCGCCTGGGCCTGCGACGCGAAGGGCTGATTCCTGAAGGGCTAATTCCTCTTGCCGTCATTCCGGGGCGATGCGTAGCATCGAACCCGGAATCCATTTCTCCGCCAACTCTGCGGCCCGATGGATTCTCAGGTGCGCAATTGCGCACCATAGTGGGCGCCAAGGCGCGCCCCCGAATGACAGCTGAGGAACAACATGCAGTTCGACACCAAGATCGCGGTCGTGATCCGCTCCGATCTTCAGGTCTGGCAGAAGCTTAACGTCGCGTCCTTTCTCACCAGCGGCATCGCCGCGGCCTTTCCGGAATGCATCGGCGAGCCCTATGAGGACGCCACGAGTACAAAATATCACGCGCTGATCGGCGAGCCGATCCTGATCTACGGTGCCGATGGTCCCGCGCTGTCGCGCGCCCTTGATCGGGCGCTCACGCGCAACGTCAAGCTGGCGGTCTACACCGAAGACATGTTCAAGACCACGCATGATGCCGCCAATCGCGAGGCGGTGAGGGCGGTGCCGCGTTCCGATCTCAATCTCGTCGGTCTGGCGATGCGCGCGGAGCGCAAGGTGATCGACAAGATCGTGGACGGCTTGAAGTTTCATAGCTGAAGCTTTTGCCCGCATGGCACGGGCAAAAACT
The DNA here is from genome assembly GCF_008123965.1 of Bradyrhizobium hipponense. Lineage (GTDB taxonomy): Bacteria > Pseudomonadota > Alphaproteobacteria > Rhizobiales > Xanthobacteraceae > Bradyrhizobium > Bradyrhizobium hipponense. The sequence goes on from NZ_VSTH01000061.1 coordinate 12,636, forward strand.
TCAATCGCGTCACGCCGGTGGCATGCCCCCGAATTTCGGCAGGCTTGGATCGAGCTGATCCCAGGCGTGGCTGCGCGCAGCGTAAGTCACCACCTGCGGCTTGTAGCGGGAAGGATCGTCGAGGCTTGCGGCGCGGATGGTGAAGATGTCGGGCATGGCGGAAAACGTCATGTAGACCGGCGCTCCGCAATTCGGGCAGAAGGCGCGCGTCTTCACATTGCCGCTGTCCGCGGTCATGTCCCAGTGCTTGGCCTCGCCCGTCACCGCCACGCCGGCGCGGGGAAACGTCATGTGCGAGCCGTGGCCGGTGCCGCTTTCGTGCTGGCAATCCCGGCATTGGCAATCATTGCTGAATACCGGCTCGGCTGAGATCTGGTAGCGGACTGCGCCGCAGGCGCAGCCGCCGGTATAGGGCTTCTCCATTGTCATGCTCCCGCTCATTTGATTTCTCCGCTGACGGCATCGAGCTGGCGCAGGATTTTGGCCCAGCCTTCGCTCATGTTGCGGTAGGCCAGCTCGTTCCTCGGCGTCACGAAGCCGGAATGCACCAGAGAAAGATGGGTGCCAGCTTCGACCGAGGTGAGGGACCAGGTGACGACGGTGTCGAGCAGCGCGCCATAGCCGGTATTGCCTTCGTGCCCGCTCTTCCAGGCATAGGCGAGGCGCCGGTTCGGCACGACTTCCAACACCTTGCAATGGATCACGCCGTCCCAAGCCCCGGCGGGCTTGATTTGAAACGTGAAGGTCTTGCCTTCGACGGCCTCGAAGCCGGTCGGCGGCATCAGCCAGCGCGCGATCAACTGGGCGCTTGTGAGCGCCTTCCAGACCGTCGCGGTGGCGTGGGGGAGGACCTCGTCCAGAACGATGTCCTGTGTCTCGGCTTTCAATTCGGCAGCACTCACGGATCGATCTCCTTCAAGAGCTCACGCAGATTCTGGAAGCGCTCGCGCCAGAACACGCCGTAGTGGTCCATCCAGGCGACCAGGGGCTCGAGCCCTTGAGGCGCGGCGCGGTAATAGACGTTGCGGCCTTCGGCGCGCTCGGCGACGAGGCCGGCCTGCTTCAGCGATTTCAGGTGCTGCGAAATCGCGCCCTGGGTCACGCCGCTGCCAATAGTCAGCTCGCCGACGGTGATTTCCTTGCTCTCGAAGACGCGCTCGAGAACGGCGCGGCGGGTCGGATCGGCAAGGGCGCGCATCACGGTGGTGACGGGGTTTGGGACGACTTCGATCATGGGATATCGATTAGTAGATACTAATGCATTAGTCAACACTAATTTGTCTGATTCGACGTCAAACTTGACAATGACTGACCAGTCAGTCATAAATAAAACATGACGAGAAACCCGACCAAGGCCGCCATAGCGTCGGCAACCAGCGTCAGGCGCCGTGCGCCCGAAGCCGGAGGCGAGCCGGCCACGCCCGCTTCGAACCGCGCCGCGCGCGCGGCGGAGCGGCGGGCGGCCATCGTGGAGGCGGCGCTGGAGGAGTTCATCGCGCGCGGATTCGCGGCGACCCGGCTCGACGACATCGCAAAGCGCGCGGGCGTGGCGAAGGGCACGATCTACCTGCACTTCAAGGACAAGGAATCCATGTTCGAGGAGCTCGTCCGCATCGTGATGGTGCCGGTGGTGGAGCGGCTGACGGCTCTGCCGCCGCCGACCGGCTCGGTGCGTGACCTCGTCGAGGCCTTTGCCCGCAACTTCCTCAAGGAAGTCGCGAATACCCGTCGCGGCGATCTGGTGCGGCTGATCGTGGCGGAGGGGCCGCGCTTTCCGGCCGTTGCCGATTTCTATTATCGCGAGGTGGTCTCGCGCGGGATCGCCGGCATGCGTGCGCTGATCGAGCTCGGCATCGCCCGCGGCGAGATCCGCGAGAAGAACCTCGCGCGCTTCCCGCAGATCATGGTCGCCCCTGCGATGGTGGCGGTGATCTGGCAGAGCCTGTTTGCGCGGCATGCGCCGCTCGATGCGCAGGAGATGCTGCGCGTTCATCTTGATTTGATTTTTGGCGAACGGAGGACGACATGACGTCGTCGCAAGCAATTTTCCATTTCGCCCTCATCCTGAGGAGCGCGGAACGCGCGTCTCGAAGGATGAAAGCCCGGCTGTTGCCCCTCGCCCTTCGAGACGCAGCGGAGCCTGTCATCGGGCCGCGCTACGCGCGGACCCGTTGGCGGCTCCTCAGGGTGAGGGTTCGACAGCAGCATTGGTTACCACAAGCGATTCAGTTCGTACGTCAGGCGCGACTTTGCGCGATCGCAGCCGTCGCACTCGCAATCGGACTCGCAGGCTGCAACGAGAAGCGCGATCCCGGCTTCCAGGGCTGGGTCGAGGCCGACATGATCTTCGTCAGTCCGGACGAGGCCGGTCGGGTGACGAAGCTCAGCGTTCGCGAGGGCGATGAGGTCAAGGTCGGCGATCCCCTCTATTCCGTCGATGACGATCTCCAGCTCGCCGATCTCAACCAGAACAAGGCGACGCTCGCCAACGCGCAGCAGACCTATGATCGCGCCGCCTCGCTCAGCAAGACCGGCTCCGGCACCCAGGCCAATCTTGATTCCGCGGTGTCCGCCCTGCGCGTTGCCGAGGCGCGGGTGGCGACGTCGCAGACGCGGCTGGCGCGGCGCAAAGGTTTTGCGCCGGTCGCCGGCACCATCCAGCAGATCTATTTCCGCGAGGGCGAGATGGTGGCGGCGCAGCGGCCGGTGCTCTCGATCATGCCACCCGGCAACATGAAGCTGCGCTTCTTCGTGCCGGAGAGCGAGCTGCCCAAGCTCGCGATCGGCGACACGGTGCGGGTTGCTTGCGACAATTGCGCCGCCGATCTCACCGCAAAGATCTACTTTATCGCGACCACGGCCGAATACACCCCGCCGGTGATCTACAGCCTCGATGAGCGCAACAAGCTCGTCTACCTGATCCAGGCGCGCCCGTCGCGGCCCGACGCCTTGCGAGTCGGCCAGCCCATCAATGTTTATCTCAATCCCAAAACTCCGGTGGCGGACAAGCGATGAACGGGACAACCGGCAACGGCATTGCGATCGACGTCAAGGGCCTGACCAAATCGTTCGGCGGCCGCGAGGTCGTGCACGATTTGTCGATGCAGGTGAAGCGCGGCTCGATCTACGGCTTCCTCGGGCCGAACGGCTCGGGCAAGACCACCACCATCCGCATCCTCTGCGGCCTGCTGACGCCCGACAGCGGCGAGGGCACGTGCCTCGGCTACGACATTCGCCGCGACGCCGAAAAGATCAAGCGCCAGGTCGGCTACATGACCCAACGCTTCAGCCTGTACCAGGACCTCTCGGTGCGCGAGAACCTGGAATTCGTCGCACGGCTCTACGGCCTGCGCGATGCCCGTGGTGCTGCGCGGGACATGATCGAGCGGCTCGGGCTTTCGGGGCGCGAGGAGCAGCTTGCGGGCGAGCTCTCCGGCGGCTGGAAGCAGCGGCTGGCGCTTGGGGCCTGCACGCTGCCCAATCCGAAGTTGCTGCTGCTGGACGAGCCGACCGCCGGCGTCGATCCCAAGGCGCGGCGCGACTTCTGGAACGAGATCCACGCGCTCGCAGCCGATGGCCTCACCGTGCTGGTCTCGACCCATTACATGGACGAGGCCGAGCGCTGCCACGAGATCGCCTATATCGCCTACGGCCATCTGCTCGCGCACGGCACCGTCGAGGAGGTGATCGCCAAATCCGCGCTGACGACCTACACGGTGACGGGAGAGGACCTGAACGGGCTCGCAGCCGAGCTCCCCGGCAAGCCCGGAGTCGACATGGTGGCGCCGTTCGGCACCTCGCTGCATGTGTCCGGCCGCGACGTCGCCGCGCTCGAAGCCAGTATCGCGCCATGGCGTGACAAAAGCGGCCTGCACTGGCAGAAATCGTCCCCATCGCTGGAAGACGTGTTCATCGAGCTGATGGGGCGCTCCAGGGACAATTTCCAATGAGTACGGTCGTTGATCACACCCCTGAACGCGAGATAAGCGAGCGCTTCGGCTTCCTGCGGCGCTCCTACGCGATGCTGGTCAAGGAGTTCATCCAGCTCAAGCGCGACCGTGTCTCCTTTGCAATGATCGTGATGCTGCCGGTGATGCAGCTCATGCTGTTCGGCTATGCCATCAACACCACGCCGCACAATCTGCCGAGCGCGGTGCTGCTGCAGGAGGACAGCGATCTCGCCCGCTCGGTGCTGAAGGCGCTGGAGAACACCGCCTATTTCCGCTTCATCTACGAGGTGCACGACGTCGACGATTTCGACAATTTGCTGAAATCCGGCAAGGTGCTGTTCGGGGTCGAGATCCCGCGCGGCTTCGAGCGGGCGGTGCGGCGCGGCGACAGACCGGCGCTGCTGGTCGCGGCCGATGCGACCGATCCGGTGGCCGCGAGCTCCGCGCTTGGCTCGCTCGGCACGATCGTGCAGACCGCGCTCAAGCACGATCTCTATATCGGCAATCCCCCGGAGATGCCGTTCGAGATTCGCGCGCATGCCCGCTACAATCCGGCCGCAGTCTCGAGCCTCAACATCGTGCCCGGCCTCGTCGGCACCATCCTCACCATGACCATGCTGATCTTCACCGCGCTCTCGGTGACGCGCGAGGTCGAGCGCGGCACCATGGAGAGCCTGCTGTCGATGCCGATCAAGCCGGTCGAGGTGATGTTTGGCAAGATCATCCCCTACGTGCTGGTCGGGTTCGTCCAGGCGTTTCTCATCATCGGTATCGGCGTCGGCCTTTTCGGCGTGCCCGTGCTCGGCAATCTGTTCCTGCTGGCGCTGCTGTCGACGCTGTTCATCACCACCAATCTGTCGATCGGCTACACGATCTCGACGGTGGTGCAGAACCAGCTCCAGGCCATGCAGATGTCGATGATGTTCTTCCTGCCGAGCATTCTGCTGTCCGGCTTCATGTTCCCGTTCGCGGGCATGCCGGCCTGGGCGCAATATGTCGGCGAATGCCTGCCGTTGACGCACTACCTGCGCATCGTCCGTGCCATCATGCTGAAAGGCGCGACCATGCAGAACATGCGCTTCGATGCGCTGGCGCTGGCCGCCCTGATGCTGGTCGCCATGATCATCGCCGTGACGCGCTTCCGCCGCACGCTGGATTGAGGCAAGATGCTCCTGAATCAAGGGGGTGGGATGATCAGCTTTGCGAGCAGGAAAACCCGGCAGCATGCTGTTTTGTCGGACGATTTCGAGCGCGAGCTGACGCGGGAGGTGCTGCGCACCGAGCTGTTGCGCGTGCGGACACTGATCATCACTGGCTGCGTCATGATCTTGTTCCTCACCGCAACCTACCTGATCGACCCTGCTCTCGTGAACCGGGTCTGGCGCGGGACGGAGGGCCTCGTCCACGAATACATCCTCTTGACGGGCTTCATCCTCTTCGAGGTTTGGGTCCACCGCCAGATCAGGCGAAACCTCAAGCTCGATCGCGACCTGCCGGTGATCAGGCGCTATATCGGCGCCCTCATCGAAACGTCGCTGCCGACGATCATCCTGATCCTTCAGATTCGCAGCATGGGCGCGAGCCAGGCGCTCGGTTTCGTGCTGCCACTGGTCTATTTCATTTTCGTCATTCTTTCGACGCTGCGGCTCGATTTCTGGCTGTCCACCTTCACGGGATTTGTGGCCGCAGCCGAACTGTTGGCCGTCGCGCTGTATTACAATTCGGCTAGCGACGCCGGCGAACCCCTGATCTACTTTCACGCGGTGCGCAGCACCATCATCCTGATCTGCGGCGTGCTCGCGGGCGCCGTCGGCGCGCGGTTGCGGCGGCAATTTGCCGCGAGCATTGCGGCAGCCACCGCGCGGGACCGGGTGACGAACCTGTTCGGCCAGCACGTCTCGCCGCAGGTGGTGGAGCGGCTGATGGCGGAGGGCACGAGCGCGGCCGGCGACCTTCGCCGCGTCGCCGTGATGTTCGTCGATTTCCGCGGCTTCACCGCAGGCGCGCAGTCGCGCACCCCGCAGGAGGTCGTCGATCGCCTCGACGGCGCCTTTGCGGTGCTGGTCGACATCCTCGACCGCCACGGCGGCATCGTGAACAAGTTTCTCGGCGACGGCTTCCTGGCGCTGTTCGGCGCGCCGCTGGAGGCGTCCGACGCCGCGCATCGTGCGGCCTCTGCAGGCCGCGAGATGCTGACCGCGATGGACCGCATCAATGCGCACACAAGCTGGCCGCTCAAGATCGGCATCGGCATCCATTTCGGCGAGGTCGTCGCCGGCAATATCGGCTCGCCACGCCGCAAGGAGTACACGGTGATCGGCGACACCGTGAACTTTGCCTCGCGGCTGGAGGCGCTGAACAAGGAGTTCGGCTCGCAACTTCTGATTTCCGCTTCCGTGCGCGAAGCGCTCGGCGATGACGGCGATGACGCCGTTGCGCTCGGCGAGGTCGAGGTGCGTGGCTACGAGCGGAAGGTCGCGGTGTTTCAACTCGGATAATGCGGATTGCACCGAGTGCTCCGAATTTTGGAGCATGACGGCGGCCGTCGGCATCTCCTAACATGCCGGCGATGCAGCCGGTCGCGGCTGCGATTGCGTGAGGAATGAAAGATGCAGCGCCGCTACGTCACCGTCGATGTGTTCACCGACCGCGCCTTTGGCGGCAACCAGCTCGCTGTGGTGCTAGATGCCGGCGGGCTGTCGACCGCACAGATGCAGGCGATCGCAACCGAATTCAACTATTCCGAGACGACCTTCGTGCTGCCGCCGCGTGACAAGGCCAATGATGCCGAGGTGCGCATCTTCACGCCGGTGAGGGAGCTGCCCTTCGCGGGCCACCCCAATGTCGGCACCGCCTTCGTGCTGGCCTCGATAGCGAAAGAGTCGAAGCCGCGCCTCCTCTTCGAGGAAAGGGCTGGGCTGGTGCCGGTCGATATCCTGCGGGAGCGGGGCCGGGTGGTCAGCACCGAGCTCACCGCGCCGCAGCCGCTGTCTCGCCTGTCGCAATTGTCTGCCGCTGATGCTGCGAGCTGCATCTCGCTCAGTGCAGAGGACATCAAGGTCGACCGTCACGAGCCCCAGATCGTCGGCGTCGGAACGCCGTTTCTGGTAATAGAGCTGCATTCGCGCGATGCGCTCAAGCGCGCGAGGCCCGACGCGGCGGCCTTCGCTCGGACATTTCCGCGCGACGGCGCGTTCTCGGCGTGGTTCTACACGCGCGACGTGCCGGCGGCGGAGGCGCCTTGCGAGCGGCAGGCGCGGATGTTCATGCGCGGCGCCAGCGGCCTCGTGGAGGATCCTGCCACCGGCAGCGCAACGGTCGCCGCGGCCGCGCTGTTTGCCGATCTTGATCCCGCGCGGGATGGCGAGTTGAAGCTGACGGTTGGCCAAGGCTTTGACATGGGCCGGCCGAGCCTGCTCCTGACCCGCGTGCGCAAGCAGGACGGCAAGATCGTTTCGGCGCATGTCGGCGGGCAATGCGTGCAGATGATGGATGGGACGTTCCGGCTCGCGGGGGAGGGGTAGGGCGATCGCCTTGTCGGGGCGCGCTCTCTCCCCAGTCGTCATTCCGGGGCGCGACGAAGTCGCGAGCCCGGAATCCATTCATCCACCAGCTCTGCGGCTCGATGGATTCCGGGCTCGCGCTATGCGCGCCCCGGAATGACGGGGGCCGCCAGATTCTTCACCGTGACCCCATCCCGCTCCTCGATCACCTCCGCGATCATCTGGCGATGGCAGTGCGTGTGGTCGCGCTCATAGCAGAGCAGGCACACAGGTCCGGCCTTCTTCACCAGCGCGGAGAGCTCATCCATCTCTTCCCTGGCCTGCGGCGTCTCCAGGTGTTTTGAATAGATCTTCTCCAGCGCGTCGTATTTCCCGCTGCGCGCGGCGAGGCGGCCTTCCCTCGGCGTGCCGAGCGCGGCGAGATGCACATAGCCGATGCCGCGCTCATCCAGGCCCGCGGCGAGCTGCTTCTTGGAGAAGCCCGGACGGCGCGACGAGGTCACCGCGCGCACGTCGACCACGAGCTTGACACCGGCCTGCTCCAGCTCGTCCAGCACCGCCGTGGGCGGCGTCTGCTCGTAACCGATAGTGAAGAGCTTCTTTGCTTTTGCCATGGGACATCCTCAGCTCACGACCCGAGAGGTCGTCATGCCCGGGCTTGTCCCGGGCATCCACGTTCTTCGTGCCGCGCGGCAAGTCGTGGATGGCCGGGACAAGCCCGGCCACGACGCGTGGAGGCTTTGGTGCTTCTAACTCGGAATGTCATAAGCGACGGCCCTGCTCAGCTCACCCGCGCGATCAGTTCCATGGCGCCGGCGGGCGCACGGACCTTGCCCTCGTGGATGACGTAGGCAAACACGTCGCGCGGCTGCTTCTTCGGTTTGGCCGTGTCAACCTTCGGCAGGTCGTCGGGTTCACCACCCTCGGCCCAGGCCTGAAAGCGCTTGCTCCAGGCGTCGAGCTCTTTCGGCGGATAGCAGGTCTTGATCTCGTCGTTGCCCTTCTGCAGCCGGGCATAGACGAAATCGCCGGCGACATCGGCGATGGCCGGATATTTGCCGTGCTCGGCGAACACCACCGGCGTCTCGAACTCGCGGATCAAAGCGACGAAGTCCGGCGTGCAAAAACTGTCGTGGCGGACCTCTACCACATGGCGCAGCGCGCGTCCCTCGAGCTTGCGCGGCAACAGCTCAAGGAACTTGCCGAAATCGGCGCCGTCGAATTTCTTGGTCGGCGCGAACTGCCAGAGCACCGGGCCGAGATGGTCGCCGAGTTCCAGCACACCGGAATCATAGAACCGTTTGATGGAATCGCCGGCTTCGGCCAGCACCCGGCGGTTGGTCGCAAAGCGCGGGCCCTTCACCGAGAACACAAAGCCCTCCGGCACTTCGCTGGCCCATTTGCGAAAACTCTCCGGCTTCTGCGAGCCGTAATAGGTGCCGTTGATCTCGATCGAGGTCAGCTTCGACGCGGCATAGGACAGCTCCTTGGCCTGCGTCAGCTTCTCCGGATAGAACACGCCGCGCCAGGGCTCGAAGGTCCAGCCGCCGACGCCGATAAAGATGTTGCCGGATTTTTTTGACGCGGTTTTTGCTTTGGCCACGGGAGGATCTCGCATCGACGAGGAGGGGAGGGCATCATCCTAATCAAACCAGATGTGATTGGCCAGTTACGGCGTGCCGTCTAAGCTTCGCGGCGGGATCTGCGAAAAAGGAGAACAAGATGCGGATGCTGATCGTGGGCGCAGCACTCGTCATGATGACATCTGCTGCCATGATATCTTCGGTCGTGGCTGAGGATGACGATGCGAAGGGCGCCCAGAAGCTCGCCATGCAGGGCCGCGACGATTACTGGCACTGTCTGGCGCGGGAATATTCGCGCGACAGCAATCAGGGCCTCTCAGAGCAGGATTTCGGCCGCTCGGTCGCCGGTGCCTGTCCGTCGGAGCGGCAATACTATCGCGTGGCGCTGCTCGACTATCTGACCACGCAATATCCGGCGATCGATTCCGGCGCTCATCTCGCGACCGCGAACAGGGCGGTCGCGTCCGCGCAGAAAGATATCGTGACCGCCTTCGTCAAGCACAGGCAGCCGCAGAAGTAGCGCCATCAACTGTTGTGGTCGGAGCCCTTCCGGCCGCGCGTTGATCCATGGTATCACTGGGCTCATCTGGAACAGGGACGGGCTCCTATGTCGTCTGAGTCGGTTGGTGGCATTTTTGGCGCGATCGTCGCGGCGGTCGTGCTTGCGGTCGCGGTCGTGTTCGGACCGATCGGCCAATACGGCAAGCCCGCCAGGCCGGCAAAGGTCGAACCGGCCCCGGCAGCCACGGCCCCCACCGCGCCCGCGCCGCGAGGCCCGGTGATCCGGGAAGTCCCAAATCAATAGGGCTCGAAAAAGACCCTTGGGAGCCCTTGCAAAGCATCTTAGTCGTTCCCATTTGTTGTTTAACGGCAACGTTGAGTAACAATCTCCGTTGCCGGAACGACCTTGGAATAGCTTGGGCTGCGCCGGATGTACGCGCGGTCCGCCGTTCCGGGGTCGTTGGCATTTTGGGCACCCTTTTAAGCCTCTCCTCGGAAAAACCCCGGCTTGGCATCGCAGGACGCGGCGGATATACGCTGCCGTCATGAATGAAGCGATCAGATCGGGCTCCGAAAATCCGCGGCAGGCCCAAGATAAGGCCCACGATCACGCCCGCGGTACGGCTTCGCGGTCGGCGGAATTGTCGGTCGTTGTCCCGACCTTCAACGAGCGCGACAACGTCACGGTGCTGTACCGGCGGCTGGAGGCGGTGCTTTCGGGCATCGCGTGGGAGGTCGTGTTCGTCGACGACAATTCACCCGACGGTACCTGGGACGTGGTGCGGGCGCTGGCCCAGCGCGACAGTCGCGTGCGCTGCATCCGCCGCATCGGCCGCCGCGGCCTGTCGGGCGCCTGCATCGAGGGCATCCTGGCCTCGAGCGCGCCCTATGCTGCGGTGATCGACGCCGATCTCCAGCATGACGAGACGCAACTGCCGAAGATGCTGTCGCTGCTCGCGAGCGGGCAGGCCGATCTCGTCGTCGGCAGCCGCTATATTGAAGGCTACAAGAGCCAAGGTTTCAACAAGCAGCGCGCCGGCGCCAGTGCGCTCGCGACCGAAGTGGCAAAGAAGATGCTGCGGGTCGAGATCGCCGATCCCATGAGCGGCTTCTTCATGGTTCGCGCCGATCGTTTCGAGCAACTGGCGCCAAAGCTTTCCGTGCACGGCTTCAAGATCCTGCTCGACCTCGTCGCCAGCGCGAACGGCAACTTGCGCGCCGTCGAAGTTCCCTACACGTTCGGCCAGCGCCAGCACGGCGAGAGCAAGCTCGATTCCATGGTCGCGCTGGACTTTCTCGGCCTGGTGCTGGCGAAGTTTACCAACGATGCCGTCTCGCTTCGCTTCCTGCTGTTCGCAATGGTCGGCGGCATCGGTCTCGTGGTGCATCTCACCACGCTGTTCATCGCGCTTCGGCTGTTCAAGGTGCCGTTCGCCGAGGCGCAGGCCTCTGGCGCCATTGTTGCCATGACCAGCAACTTCATCCTCAACAACTTCCTCACCTATCGTGATCAGCGGCTGAAGGGCTTTGCGCTCCTGCGTGGCCTGATCGCCTTCTATATCGTGTGCAGCGTCGGTCTGCTCGCCAATGTCGGTGTCGCCTTCTCGGTCTATGACCAAGAGCCGATCTGGTGGCTGGCCGGCATGGCCGGTGCGCTGATGGGCGTGGTGTGGAATTACGCGATGTCCGGACTGTTCGTCTGGCGCAAGAAATAGCGCGCCGAGGAAGCTGACTATGGGCGGAGCTGACGCGCGGATCGTCCGCAATACCGCGCTGGTGATCCTTGCGCTGATCGGCTTGCGGCTCGTCGCGGCCGCGTTCACGCCGATCACGTTCGACGAAGCCTACTACTGGATGTGGTCGAAGAACCTGGCGGGCGGCTACTACGACCATCCGCCGATGGTTGCCTACGTGATCCGCGCCGGCACCATGATCGCCGGCGATACCGAGCTCGGCGTTCGCCTGGTCTCGATCCTGCTGGCGCTGCCGATGAGCTACGCGATCTATCGCTCGGCCGCGATCCTGTTCGGCGGCGCGCGCGTCGCCGCGACCAGCGCCATCCTGCTCAACGTGACGCTGCTGGCTGCGGTCGGTACGCTGATCGTGACGCCCGACGCGCCGCTGCTTGTCGCCTCGAGCTTCGTGCTGTTCTTTCTCGCCAAGGTGCTGGAGACCGGCTGCGGCGCCTGGTGGCTGGCCGTCGGCGTCGCCGTCGGTGCGGCGCTGCTGTCGAAATACACCGCAATGTTCTTCGGGCCGGCGATCCTGATCTGGCTCGCGGCGGTGCCGAAGCTGCGGCGCTGGTTCCTCTCGCCCTGGCCCTATCTCGGCGGCCTTGTCGCCCTGGCGCTGTTTTCGCCGGTGATCCTCTGGAATGCGGACCATCAATGGGTCTCATTCGCAAAACAGCTAGGGCGCGCGAAGATAGAAGACTTCCGGCCGGTCTTCATGGCCGAACTGATCCCGACCCAGATCGCATTCGCAACGCCGCTCGTCTTCATCCTCGGGGCGATGGGGGTGCACGCGCTGACCTGGCGCAGGGCCGGCGCGCTGGCCTCGCGCGTGCTGATCGAGACCATGTTCTGGACCATCGTCGTCTATTTCGTCTGGCATTCGCTGCATGCCCGCGTCGAGGCCAACTGGTTCGCGCCGGTCTATCCGCCCTTCGTCGTCGCCGCGGCGGCCGCCGCCAATCTCGTGCCGTGGAAGCCGCGCCAGCGGCGCTTGGCGGATTTCTGCCTGCGCTGGGCCGCGCCCACCGGCATCGTGATGTTCGCGGCCCTCATCGTGCAGGCCAATACCGGCTGGCTATCCGGCTATCGCCGCGATGCGACCGTGCGCAGCGTCGGCGTCGGCTGGCGCGAGCTCGCCGCCGAGATCGAGGCCGTGCGCGTGCGCACCGGTGCGACGTGCGTCCTGGCGCCGGACTACGGCACGACCGGCTGGCTCGCCTTCTATTTGCCGCCGGGCACCTGCATCGCGCAGCAGAGCCAGCGTATCCGCTGGGTCAACATGCCCGAACCCGATCCAAAACTGCTCGCGGGCAAGCTGCTCTATCTCGACGAGCCGAGCGAGGGCGTCCGCCCGTTCCTCAACGACCTCTTTGCGCAGGTGACGAAAGTTGCGCAATTGCAGCGCAAGCGCGGGCCGCTCGTGGTCGAGACCTACGGCATCGATCTCTTGGAAGGCGCCAAGGGCGACGTGCTGGACCGCTCGCCGCCGCCTGAAGCGCGGTAGCGCTTTCGAAGGCTCAGCTCGTCACGTCGGCTTCGGCCGCCGGACGTCTCGATTGACGCTCGTCGCGCCAGAACCAGACGGCGATTGTGCCGGAGCGGCCGCGAACCTGCGTGCGCAGCGGGCCTCTTAAAGTGCCGTCGGGATCGCCCAGGAAATCGGCGGCATCGAGCAGCGTATCGCTCAGGGCCAATCGCGCATCGTTCTGGACGGCGACCTCCATCAACCGGCTCGCGACGTTGACGGTGTCGCCCGTCGCCGTGATGTGCTGGTGGCTCTCGCCGAGGCGGGAGGCGACGATGGGGCCAAAATGCGCGCCGATCTTGAAGCCGACCTGGTCCGCGACCTCAGGAGGCAGCGAGCCAATCCAGCGTTCGACGCTGCGGTGCAGGTCGATCGCGCACTTCAGCGCGCGAGCCGCGTCGTCCGGCATCGCACTGGGCAGACCGAACAGGATCATGGCGCCGTCGCCGAGAAAGCCGGTGATCACGCCGCCGCAATCGACCGCCGCCCTGTCGATCAGCGCGTGGAATGCCTTGAGCAGGTCCCGCAGCGCATCGGGATCGATCCGTTCGCTCAGGGCCGTGAAGCCGGACAGATCGATGAAGACGATCGCGGCGTTCTGCCGGACCGGCTTTGCCAGGAAATCGGGATCGCGGGCTAGCCACTCCTGCACCGCCGGCGCCTGGAATTGCGCGAGTGACCTGCTCTTGGCGGCGAGATATTGCGTGCGGCGGCCTCCGGCCCACAATTGCACGCCGGCAAAGGCCGCAACCGGCGGCACTGCGGCTGCGAGCGTGGTCGCCGCATTCAGCCAGATTCCGTGCGTGAACGCGAACAGGTTGAGCGCGGCCCAGGCCATCATCACCACAGCCGCGGCGACGAGGCCGGGCGCGCTGCGCCGCCAGGCCAGCAATCCAACCAGCAGCATCGGCAGCAGGATCGCGGCGAGCGCGTCGGCGACGTGGACCTTGTGGTCGCGCACGATGCCGTCGCCGGCGACCAGATGGGTGATCGCGGTCGAGACCACCTCGACGCCGGGCATCAGGGAATCGAACGGCGTCGGATAAAAATCGCCGCCGCCGGCGACCGCGGCGCCGATCACCACGATCCGGTTCTCGATTGCCTTGCGGTCGAGCGTGCCGTCGAACACGCTCTGCGCGCTGACGGTGCGGATGGTGCGGCGCGGGCCGTAATAAGTGATCGGCAGGGCGAAGTCGGTGTCGGTCGGCACCGCGCGATCGCCGAGCATGAGACGGTCCGGCGCGATCGTCAGCGCCTTGTCGAGCGCGCGGCTCGCGACGCGCAACGGAAACGACATCTCGACCTTGTCACGCGTGCGGAACAGCATCGGGACCGAGAGCGGCGAGCCCGATTGCCCTGTCGCCACGTTGACGATTCCAACCTCGGCGTGTTCGGCGAATGCGGGCAGCGGCAGCAGGAAACGCTCGGCCTGCGGCAGGACGGCGAGCGGGTCCTCGCCGCCAGTTGCAACGGTCTCGCTGGCGGTCGGAAAGATCGCCGCGGCGGCAAGCACTATGGGACCGGTGGCCAGGGTCTGCGCCAGCGTGGCATCGCCGATCGCGGCGCTGCGGTCGACCAGGAGCAGGTCGATTGCGATGACCTTCGGCTTGAACTGCACGATGGTGTCGACGACGCGCGCGAGATCGGCGCGCGGCAGCGGATAGCTGCCGCCGCGCTTCACCACGGTGTTGTCGATCGCGACGATGGTGACGAGATCGGGCGGACGCTGCACGCCGCGTGCGAGCGTGCGCAGGTCCGTCAGCGTTGCCTCGAGACGGTCGAGAAAACGCAGATGGCCATTGGCGTGGCCGGCATAGATGCCGGCGCCCCACAGCGCGGTAAGGGCGAGAGCCACCAGGATCTGAACGCGTCGACTATTCATACCGTCGTTCTGCAATCTACTTTTGATCAAGCCTTATCGTCCAAGCCTTATTGACCAAGTCTTATTGGCCGAGCCTTGCCATCAGGGCGTCGATACGCGGCTGGCCCCATTGCTTGACGGTCAGCGGACCGCTCGCCTCGACGTCGACGCCTTGGCCGGGGCCGAGTACGACGCCGCGTCCGCGAACTCTGCGATTCACGCCGACACGACCGTCGGCGACGAACACCGAGGTCTTGGCGTCAGCGACATCGACGGCCCATCTGGTGCCGCGCACCGCGGCGATCGCCTGCGGCGTCAGCACCTTGAACGGAGTGCCGCCCGGCTTCTTGGGAACCTCGATCAGCAGGGCTTTGCTGCTCAACTCCACGGAGTCAATATGTCCGTCGCGGTTGGCGTCCTTAAGTTCAAATCTGGCGCCATTTTCTGCGACGATGGTGATGCCATTGTCACAGCGCCAGGTCTGTGTGCCGGCGGCCGACGGCGACGGCGTGCAACCTGCATTGGCTGCAGGCTGCGCGGCTGCGTATCCGGTCAACAAAAACGAAGACGCCAGAGCGAAAAACCCGGCGCGCGCGACGCTTCTCGCGACGCTTTTCATGGCAGCCTCCAATTCGTGCGCGGCACGTTTCAGGGCGATGTTGATACGGTACCGTATCACATGCAGAGGCTGCTGAACAGTGCCGGCAAGCGGAGCTATTTTCTCGTCCGGTCCACGTCCAGATTGCGCGCGATCAACTTTCGGTCAGCCGGAGCTCGCCAGCCTCGCGCAACGGTGCGGTCCTATGGTCTGGCGAGGCTGGAAGACCACGAAAATGACGTGGTTGGATGCGCCTTAGGAGCTGGCCGGAGCCATGGGGTGACTGCGCCAAACCGGCCGAGAAACATGGTTAACAGATGCGCCTAAGTCCGTATTTCTGCGGGTGTTTTCTCGAAATGGGACAGCGCTGACCCGCCGCCCCAGATCCGCCCGAACTTAATCCGCATTTAACTAAAAGTCGCCTTAATGACGCTCCGACCCTCTGCGAGATGCTGGCTTCGGAACGTGACCAGCAGCGGCACTTCGAAGGGGGACTGAGTGACACCGTCCTGGACGCAAGGCGAATGAGTACGAGTATCGCTGCGCAAAGTAACGCGGCACGGAAGTCCAAGAAGTTCTCGAAGCATTCTCTTCGGAAGCCTTCCCGGAAAACGACCACCCAAAACGTGCTCGGCGCGGCCGCGATTGGCTGCGTCGTCCTTGGTGCCGGCTGGACCGTCTACAGCAACATCTTCGCCGCCAGCGTCTATCCGACCGTCGGCAGCCTCCGTTACGACGAGCCCGTGATCAAGCGCGCACCCAGGGTCGTGCTGCGCGAGGCGGGCGAGGCCGTCAAGGAAGCCTTCGCGCTTCTGCCCGACCGGCTGCAGGTGGCCGCGCCGATCTCGCGCGAGATGTTCAACGAACGTTTTGCCGCGGCGGCGACGCAAGGCGTGGAATCCAATGCGGCGAGCGCCGTCGCCCAGGCTCCAGCAACGAAGATTGCCGAAGCCAAGGATACTGCAAAGGACGCTGCCAAGGACTCGGCGAAGCCGACCGTGACGGCGAAGGTCGCGGAGGCGCTGAAGCCGCTGAGCCCGACCAAGGTCGCTGACAAGATTGCCGACAAGGTCGGAGATCTTGCGAAGGCCAAGCGCGCTGACGCGCCAGTGCAGCTCGCCTCGGCCGATCCGGCCGAGATCGTGCCGGCACCTGAGGCCAAGCCGACAAAATCCTTCGCCGATCGCGCCAAGGCGGCGGTGATGTCGATCACCGGGCCGCGGCAGTCGATGGTGGAAAAGCTCTGGGGCAAGCGCGAGCCGTCCGGCGGGTTGTTGGCCTATGCCTCGGCCGATGCCAGCGTGACCGCGAGCATCGCGCCGAGGGAGCAGAACCCGATGCTCGGCGGTTCGGCGCCCTATGAGCGCGACACCGCGGTCTACGACATCTCTGCCAAGACGGTATATCTGCCCGACGGCACTAAGCTCGAGGCGCATTCCGGCCTCGGCTCCAATCTCGACGATCCGCGCTCTTCGCGGGTTCGCATGCGCGGCGTGACGCCGCCGCATATCTACGCGCTGAAGCCGCGTGAAGCGCTGTTCCACGGCGTGCCCGCGTTGCGCCTGACCCCGATCGGCGGCGAGAGCGCGATCTACGGCCGCGACGGCCTGCTCGCCCATACTTTCATGCTCGGGCCGAACGGCGATTCCAACGGCTGCGTGTCGTTCAAGGACTATTACGCGTTCCTCGACGCCTACCGCAACAAGGGCATCCGCAAGCTCGCGGTGTTGGCGCGGGTGGAGTGATCTCGGCCTAAGCCGCGAGCGTCTTGCGTAGCGCCATCTCGGTGGCAATCGCCTCGCGCACGGCAGGCCGCGTCTGCATGCGTTCAAGATAGGCCGACAACGATGGCCATTGTGCGATGTCGACGCCTGCGGGACGGAGCAGCAGCAAGGCCCAGGCGAGGTGAGCATCCGCGACGGTGAAGCGGTCGCCGACGAGGAATTCGCGGTCCGCCACATGCTCGGCGGGCACCGACAATGTCTGTGCTATTCTTGCACGCGGCTTGGCGAGCGATCCGTCATCCCTGTACCAGAAAGTCGGATACAGAAATCCCTTGTGGATCTCGGCAGCGATGAAGCTCAGCCATTCCTGGAGGCGGTAGCGGTCGGGATCGCCGAATGCGGGCGCGAGACCCATCTCCGGCTTCAGATCGGCGATGTATTGCAGCACCGCCGCGCATTCAGTCAGCCGCTCGCCGTTCTCCAGCACCAGCACCGGCACGGCGCCCTTCGGTGAAACGCCGCGGAAGTCGCTGCCGTCGTCCACGACCTTCTTCGTCCAGATATGAGCGAAATGATATTGCGCATCCAAGCCGGCCTCCAGCAGCGCGATACGGCTGGAGAGCGAGCAGGCCATCGGAAAGAAATAGAGTTGCAGCATCGCACGCTCCGTCATTTCAGTGCATCGCCGCGCGCAATCAGCGCGAAGCGGTCCGACAATTCGGCCAGCGCGACCTCGTGAATGATCCTTGCAGCCAGCGTTCCGCCGCGCCCGTCGGGCAGGTCGCGGGTGGCGCAGGCATCGGCTGCGATGGTGGTGCGAAGGCCAAGGTCCAGCCCAGCGCGCGCGGTCGAACTCACGCACATGTGGGTCATGAAGCCCGCCAGCACGATGTTCTTGCGTCCGGTCGCAGCCAACCGGGCTTGCAGATCGGTGCTGGCAAAGGCATTCGGCCGCGCCTTCTCGATCACGGGTTCGCTCGCCAGCGGAGCCAGGCTCGCGACGATGGCGCCGCGCTCGGCCTCGCGGTCGAACAGGCTGCCGGCGCGGCCCTTGTGCGCGACATGGAAGATCGCCGCGCCGCTCTGCCTGGCATCGGCGAGCAGACGGGCGGCCGCGGCAATCGCGGCCTCTGCATCCGGCAGCGCCAGCGGGCCGGCGCGATATTCGTTCTGGATGTCGATCAGCACGAGACAGGATTCGCCGAGCTTCGCCGGATTGAGGTCGGCGCCGGCGAGTTCGAGCAGGGTCTTTGGAGCGGTCATTTGGCAGTCAGGCCTTTCGAGACGATCGGATGGTCCGACACTAGCCCGGCTGCGGCCTGCCATTGTGCAGGACTATTGCAGCATATGGCTGCAAATTTGCAGGAACGGGGCGGGGCCTGCTAGGCTCGCCGCGATGAACTGGGACGATCTGCGCATCATCGCTGCGGTCAGGGACGAGGGCACCTATGCCGGCGCCAGCGCGCGGCTGCGCATCGACGAGACCACCGTGGGACGCAGGCTCGCGCGGATCCAGCGCGATCTCGGCGTGCCGCTGTTCGAGGCCGCCGACGGGCTGCGCCGGCCGACGCGGCATTGCGAGGCGGTGCTCGAGCATGTCGGCGCGATGGCGGCGCATGTCGCGGCGATCGATCTCCTGCGCGAGAGCCAGCCGGGTCCGGTCGGCCGCCTGCGCATCGCGTCGACCAGTTCAGTCGCCGAGGAGCTGCTGGCGCCGCGCGCGGCAAAATTCCTCGGCGACAATCCCGGCCTGACGCTGCAATTCCTGACCTCGAGCGAAAACGTAAAATTCTCGCGCTGGCAGGCCGATCTCGCCATCCGGCTGCGCAAGCCGGAGAAGGGCGACTTCACGATCTCCAAGCTCGCGGAGGTGCGGCTGTATTTCTTCGAGCCGGTCGAGGCAGCCGATACCGCATCGATCGTCTGCGCCTATCCGGACGAGCTTGATGCCATCCCGGAGCAGCAGTTCCTGCGTGCCAGGCGGCTGAAGGCCGCCCGCTGCGTCACCGACAACGTTCGAATCATCCGCACGATGATCTCATCGCATCAGGCCATCGGCGTGCTGCCCGAACACAATTGCGGATCGCTGCTGGCCGACCGCAGTTTGCGCGCGACCTTGCTCCCCAAGCGCCGCGATGTCTGGCTGCTCGTGCAGAACCATCTCAAGCGCGATCCCGCGACGCGCCTGACGATCGCGTGGGTGCGGCACTGCTTCAAGGATGTTCCGCACGGCTGATCGGGCGTGGCGGTCGCCGGTTCAACGTCGTTAAAACTAACGGCACGCCCACCGTCATTCCAGGGCGCGCGAAGCGCGAGCCCGGAATCCATTGACCCGCAAGCTCAACTCGCAATCTGCGGGTACAAATCATTCCATTGCGGATTCTGTTCTTCAATGAGCCGGATCTTCCATTCTCTCCGCCACTTCTTCAGCACTTTCTCGCGCTCGATGGCAGTAATGGGATCATCGTAGATCTCGAACCACACCAGCTTGTCGACGGAATATCGCTTGCTGAAGCCGGCGACGACTTTGCTCTTATGTTCGTGGATGCGGCGGACAATATCGTTCGTCACGCCGAGATAGAGCGTGCCGTATTTCTTGCTGGCGAGAAGATAGACGTAATAGGCCATGAGCAAGTGGTGAAATGGATTCCGGTCTCGCGACTTCGTCGCGCCCCGGAATGACGGAGCAGCAGACCACCTTCGCGTGTGTTTGCAAAAAGACTCGCAAAACAAAAACCCCGGCATCGCTGCCGGGGTTTCGCATTTCTTGGCTTTGCCTGAACGGCCGGATCAGAAGTCCATGCCGCCCATACCGCCGCCCGGAGGCATCGCGGGGCCGGCGCCGCCCTTCTTGGGCAGCTCGGCGACCATGGCTTCCGTGGTGATCAAGAGAGCGGCAACCGAGGCTGCGTTCTGGATCGCGGTACGGACCACCTTGGTCGGGTCGATGATGCCCTTCTTGACGAGGTCGCCATATTCGCCGGTCTGGGAGTCGAAGCCGTAAGCGTAGGCCTTGTTCTCCAGGATCTTGCCGACGATGACGGAGCCGTCTTCACCGGCGTTGATCGCGATCTGGCGGGCCGGCGAGGAGAGCGCCTTGCGCACGATCTCGACGCCGGTCTTCTGGTCGTCGTTCTTGGTGCGCAGGCCCTTGAGCTGCTCGGAAGCACGGAGCAGGGCGACGCCGCCGCCCGGGACGATGCCTTCCTCGACAGCCGCGCGGGTCGCATGCATCGCGTCATCAACGCGATCCTTGCGCTCCTTCACCTCGACCTCGGTCGCGCCGCCGACGCGGATCACCGCGACGCCGCCAGCGAGCTTGGCGAGACGCTCCTGGAGCTTCTCACGGTCGTAGTCCGAGGTGGTCTCCTCGATCTGCGCCTTGATCTGCGACACGCGCGCCTCGATGTCGGCCTTCTTGCCGGCGCCGTTGACGATCGTGGTGTTCTCCTTGTCGATCATCACCTTCTTGGCGCGACCGAGCATGTTGAGCGTGACGTTCTCGAGCTTGATGCCGAGATCTTCCGAGATCGCCTGGCCGCCGGTCAGGATCGCGATGTCCTGCAGCATGGCCTTGCGGCGATCGCCGAAGCCCGGAGCCTTGACGGCCGCGACCTTCAGGCCGCCGCGCAGGCGGTTGACGACGAGGGTGGCGAGGGCTTCGCCTTCGACGTCCTCGGCGACGATAACCAGCGGCTTGCCGGTCTGCACCACGGCCTCGAGCAGCGGCAGCAGCTCGTTCAGCGAGGAGAGCTTCTTCTCGTTGATGAGGATGTAGGCGTCGTCCATCTCAACGCGCATCTTATCGGCGTTGGTGACGAAGTAGGGCGAGATGTAGCCGCGGTCGAACTGCATGCCCTCGACGACGTCGAGCTCGGTCTCGAGCGACTTGGCTTCCTCGACGGTGATGACACCCTCGTTGCCGACCTTCTTCATGGCGTCGGAGAGGAACTTGCCGATCTCGGCATCGCCGTTGGCCGAAATGGTGCCGACCTGGGCGATCTCGTCGTTCGAGGTGACCTTCTTCGAGTTCTTCTGCAGGTCCGCAACCACAGCTTCGACCGCGAGGTCGATGCCGCGCTTGAGGTCCATCGGGTTCATGCCGGCGGCAACCGACTTGGCGCCTTCACGAACGATCGCAGCCGCCAGAACGGTGGCCGTGGTGGTGCCGTCGCCGGCCGCGTCAGCGGACTTCGAGGCGACTTCGCGCACCATCTGGGCGCCCATGTTCTCGAACTTGTCCTCGAGCTCGATCTCCTTGGCGACGGTGACGCCGTCCTTGGTGATGCGGGGCGCGCCGAACGACTTGTCGAGCACGACGTTGCGGCCCTTCGGGCCCAGCGTCACCTTGACCGCGTTGGCGAGAATGTCGACGCCGCGCAGCATGCGATCGCGCGCGTCGACGGAGAATTTGACTTCTTTAGCTGCCATCTGGATTTTTCCTTAGGTGTTGATCTGGGGTGGGAGAGGGGGCTGTTAGGCCGCCTTCTTCTTGGACTCGCTGACCTCGAGAACGCCCATCACGTCGCTCTCCTTCATGATCAGCAGGTCCTGGCCGTCGATCTTGACTTCGGTGCCGGACCACTTGCCGAACAGCACGCGGTCGCCGACCTTCAGGTCGATCGGGATCAGCTTGCCGGCCTCGTCACGGCCACCGGGGCCGACGGCGACGATTTCGCCCTGGGACGGCTTTTCCTTGGCAGTGTCGGGAATGATGATGCCGCCAGCGGTCTTCTCTTCTGCGTCGATGCGCTTGACCACGACGCGGTCGTGAAGCGGACGGAATTTCATGCAGTCCTCCTAAGCTATTGCTCGGGTTGATGATTTAAGATTGTTAGCAGTCGAACCCCGCGAGTGCTAGTGCGGGTGCAGCTGAAATAGGCCAGGATTTTTGCGGGGGCAAGGGCTTCTAGCAGAAAAATCAGCACTCGGAAGCGCCGCCTGCCAGAATTCTTTACCATCGTTAACCGGACTTGGCCTGTCCTTGGGGCCCTTATTAGCACGGAGCCGCATCTGCTGCTAACGCATTGAATTTCAACAGCTTGTTAAACTTTTGGGCTTGAGATGGATTATCAGTTTGCGTCACATTTCTCTCATGTGAGCGCATCTCCACCGGGTGGCTCGTAGGGCGCGTACCGGAAAGCCACCCCTTGAATGCGCTCCTGCAAAGGAGGTTGGCATGGGCTTGCGGAGTGGGGCCGTTTCCGACGATTTCCGGAAACAGGTGCTGGGTTATGGACTGACGACCGCGCAAATTCTCTATCGGATGCCGGATCATCCATCGCTGCTTCAGACTTACGTCTGGCAGAACTACGACATGTTTCCGAAATTTCCGGCGCTGAAGGATTTTTTGGCGTTCTGGCAGCAAGAGCTCGACGGTCCGCTCCATTCGGTCACGGTGGCGCATTCCAAGCTGATCAAGCCCGCGGAGCTGCGCTCGGTGGACGGCGTGTTCAGGCTGCAATGACGGCGAGGTCCTGTAGGGTGGGTTAGTACT
>NZ_VSTH01000062.1 GCF_008123965.1 Bradyrhizobium hipponense
CTTTGCCTCGGATTCCGCAATCAGACGGTACGCTCACGTTGGGTGCCGACCTCTTTGGCCCGTCGTCGTTCTCAGCAGACGGCAAGTTCTCATCCATCACGCGGGTCGACTCGGGATCTTCGCTTCGCCCCGCTCGACGGCTCTCGCCACGCCACGCAGGAGAGGCGGCGTGATGCCCGACGCGGCCTCGATCTCCCCGGCTGTTTTCCGGAGGAAATGACCAAAGTTAAAGGTCTCAAGCGACAAGTGCTCGATTGGGACGAGGCTCTCTCCGAGACTGCGCAATTCGCGGAGCACCGACTCGAGACCTTCTTGAAGTGCGTCGGCCGTAGCCGAGATCTCCTTTGCCGCGGCCTCTCGCTTTTCGCGCTCAGCCTCGGCAGCTATCCTCTGCTCTGCATCAGCGATCTGAGCTGCAACCGCTGCGCATGCCTCGCTAAGGCTGGACAGCCGTAGCGTTGCCGCGCCAAGCGCACTTTCAAGTCTCGTGATCGTGCCATGGTCGTTGATGTCGGCTTCGAGGTAGAATCTCTCCTGATCCGCTTTCGCTTGTTCGAAGGCAGATTGGGCTTCCGCCTTTCGTTCGTTGAGCGCCGAATGGCGCGAACGCAATTCCGCGAGGGTGGTTTCGAGCTCAACCGTTGTCGTCTTCCGAGGTGCCATGGTGAGATGCTATGTCGTCATCGCACAATTGGAAGGGTGGCTCTGGCGCCGCGCGCTCATTTCGTGGTGAAGCTTGCAGCGGCGCGCTCATTTGGGTGAATTTCTTCGCCCGCGTTGCGTCATCGCGCAGAGTGCCGCGTGTTCGCCTTCGTGGTCTCGAATCCAATTGATCAATCTCCTCGTGGAGAGGAGCCAGATCGAATTCGCGATTAAAACGCCAAGTGGCTTGCCGCATGCCGCAGCTTCGGTCGCGCGACGCCGGATTGTGGCCGACGAGACATCGGCAATGAAGGCCGCTGCATCGCTGCTTACCGCATCTCCCGTGCCATACGCGTTGACCCAATCATTCAACGGGGGCAATTGACGCACCTGCGCAGTGATCTGCTCAAGCGCTCGGACGATGCGCTCCTGTTCGCCCATCTGGATCGCTCCCGAGATGTACCGATGACAACGCTCGCTTGCCGTGCTGCCCGACAAAACCCCGTCGCGCTGAACTCTTCGAAGCGCTTCGCTGAGCCTATCGAACAGAATTAGCTTTTTCCGCTACGCATCTCGCAAGCGGCGGCCCTTGCTCCCAGGGGCTGATGATAGATTCGAAGTGGGCGGACATGGCGCCACATCCCTCCTGGCACCGTTCTAGCGCTTCTGTTGGGGATACTACAGGGATACCAAAATCCCAACTATTTGATTTCTATATGGCTTTTCTTTGCTACACATTCCCCTTGTGGGCGAAGGTGGCGTAGGCGGCCTACGGCCGCCGTTCTTAAAAAGGGACGCCGACGCGTACCGTCGGCTACGGCGCCGGATGAGGGGTATCTCGCCACAGCCGAGATCGCGGAGAGATACCCCTCACCCGGCTTCGCTTTCGCGAAGCCACCCTCTCCCACAAGGGGGAGAGGGGAAGAGCTCCGCGCGAGTGACAGCTTTTGAGCAGCGATGGGTTGCCGGGTCAAGCCCGGCAGCGACACCTCAGGTCAGGCGAAATAGATCAGCCCCAGCCAATCCGCCACCAGCGCGGGCTTGTCCTCGCCTTCGATCTCCACCGTGACGTTGGTGCGCGACTGCAATTCGTTGGGCTTGCGCAATTTGGCTTCCGCCAGCACGAAACGGCCGCGGACGCGTTTGCCCGATCGCACCGGCGAGATGAAGCGTAGTTTGTCGAAGCCGTAATTGACGCCCATCGTCGTGCCGGCGATGACCGGCATCACCTCGTAGGACATGATCGACAGCAGCGACATCGTCAGGAAGCCGTGCGCGATGGTGGTGCCGAAGGCGGTTTCCTTCTTCGCGCGCTCGGGATCGACGTGGATGAACTGGTGGTCCTCGATCACGTCGGCATAGGTATCGATGCGGGGCTGATCGACCAGATGCCACGACGATACGCCCACCTCCTTGCCGACCATGGCTTGATAGGCGTCGAGTGTGATCGGCGGCTTCTTCCAGACTTCGTTCATTTAGTCGCTCCAATCGCTGTCATTCCGGGGCGCGCGAAGCGCGAGCTACGATGCGCAATTGCGCATCTGAGAATCCATTCGGCGGCAATCTCTGCAGCGAAATGGATTCCGGGCTCGATGCTGCGCATCGCCCCGGAACGACGAACTCACTTCGTTCACTTAGGTCTCACCCCTGGTTTTCGACAGCTCCGGGAAATCCTCTTCCCGGAATTCGCGGCCGCGCAGGGGGTCATTGCGGTCATCGTCGCGCTCTAACCGCCTCAGCTGGACGCGGCGAATTTTTCCCGAGATCGTCTTCGGCAATTCGCTGACGATCTCGAGGCGGCGAATGCGCTTGAATGGCGCAAGGCGCGTGTGCAGATGCCTGAAGATCGAGAGCGCGGTCTCCGGCGAACGCTCTGCGCCCGAACTCAGCAGCACGAAGGCCTTCGGGATCGCGAGCCGGATCGGATCCGGGCTCGGCACCACCGCGGCTTCTGCAACGAGTTCGTGCTCGAGCAGCACGCTTTCCAGCTCGAACGGACTGATGCGGTAGTCGGAAGATTTGAAGACATCATCGGAGCGGCCGACGAAGGTGAGATAGCCGTCGTCGTCCGCGAACACAACATCGCCGCTGCTATAGAGCGCACCTTCCGCGCCGGACAGCCCGCCATCATCGCTCTGATAGCCCTGCATCAGGCCGGCGGGACGGTTCGAGCCCAGCACCAGTGTCACCTCGCCTTCCTTCGAAGGGTTGCCGTCGGCGTCGCTGATCTGCACGCGATAGCCCGGCAGCGGGCGGCCCATCGAACCGACCTTGATTGTCTGCCCCGGGGAATTGCCCGCGAGCGCCGTGGTCTCGGTCTGGCCGTAACCGTCGCGGATGGTGAGGCCCCAGGCGGCCTGCACCTGGTCGATCACTTCAGGGTTGAGCGGCTCGCCGGCGCCGCAGACCTCGCGCAAGGCAACCTTGAAGGAAGCGAGGTTCTCCTGGATGAACAGGCGCCACACCGTCGGCGGCGCGCACAGCGTGGTGACGCCGCAGCGGCCGATGGTTGCGAGCAGGCCTTTCGCGTCGAAGCGCGGCTGGTTGACCACAAACACGGTTGCACCGGCGTTCCACGGCGCGAAAAAACAGCTCCAGGCGTGCTTGGCCCAGCCGGGCGAGGAAATGTTGAGGTGGACGTCGCCGGGTTTCAGCCCGATCCAGTACATGGTGGAGAGATGACCCACGGGGTAGCTGCGCTGGCTGTGCCGGACCACCTTTGGTTTTGCCGTCGTGCCCGAGGTGAAATAGAGCAGCATCGGGTCGTCGGGGTTGGTGGGGCCGTCCGGCGAGAAACTCTCAGGGGCTTCCGCCGCATCATCATATGAAAGCCAGCCATCGGACACAGCGCCGACAACGATGCGGCAGACATTCTCGGAGCCGAGGCTCGTAAGCTTCGCGACCTGGTCCTCTGCCGCGACTACCGCCTTCGCCTTGCCGCGGTCGAGCCGGTCGCGCAGCTCGTCGGCGGTGAGCAGCGTGGTGGCGGGGATCACGACGACGCCGAGCTTTATCGCCGCGAGCATGGTCTCCCACAGCGGCACGACGTTGCCGAGCAGCAGCAGGAGATGATCGCCGCGCTTCAATCCCTGCGCGCGGAGAAAATTTGCGACCTGGCTGGAACGGCGCGACAGCGCTGCGAAAGAGAGCTTGGTCTGACGGTCC
This sequence comes from Bradyrhizobium hipponense, assembly GCF_008123965.1. Taxonomy (GTDB): domain Bacteria; phylum Pseudomonadota; class Alphaproteobacteria; order Rhizobiales; family Xanthobacteraceae; genus Bradyrhizobium; species Bradyrhizobium hipponense. The sequence goes on from NZ_VSTH01000062.1 coordinate 3,808, forward strand.
TGCGCGGCATCGACGATCCAGACCGCAGGCCGATCCTTGCTCTCCGCATTTCCCGCCAACTCGGCGTCGAACCAGTCGAGCGCCCAATTGAAGGGAACCGGATCGGGCCAGCGGAAGCCTCTGACCGCGGCCTCGTAATCCGTGCGGTGTTCGAGCAGAAACGCACGCGCTTCCTGAAATGTCATCATCAAGCTTTCCCGGCCAGCCCCCTAACGTGCTTGATAATTCCGGAAAAATCCACCCCGCCCTGCCCGGCTGCGTCGAAAGACTGATAGATCTCCTGCGCATGCTTGCCGAGCGGTGTCGCCGCACCTGTGGCCTTTGCAGCGTCCTGCGCCAGCGTCAGATCCTTCACCATCAGCGCGGAAGCAAAGCCCGGCTTGTAGTCATTGTTGGCGGGCGAGGTCGGCACCGGGCCCGGCACCGGGCAATAGCTCGTCAACGACCAGCACTGACCTGAAGATGTCGAGGCGACGTCGAACAACGCCTGATGCGAGAGCCCAAGCTTCTCGCCCAGCGCAAAGGCTTCGCTGACCGCGATCATGGAAATGCCGAGGATCATGTTGTTGCAGATCTTTGCCGCCTGCCCTGCGCCGGCGCCGCCGCAATGCACGATCTTCTTGCCCATGTTTTCGAGCACGGGCTTGGCGGCCGCAAATGCCGTCTCGTCGCCGCCGCACATGAAGGTGAGCGTTCCGCCCTTGGCGCCGCCGGTGCCGCCGGAGACCGGCGCGTCCACCGACAGCACGCCGTGCTTGGCGGCGAGCGCGTGCGCTTGACGGGCGCTCTCGACGTCGATGGTCGAGCTGTCGATGATCAGCGCACCCTTGGCCATGGCGGGGACGACCTCGTTCCAGACGCCGAGCACGTGCTTGCCGGCCGGTAGCATGGTGACGACGACATCGGCGCCCTTCACCGCGCCGGCCGCGCTCTCGGCAATGTCCGCACCGTCGGCCTTGGCTTGCGCGCGCGAGGCCTCGACGAGGTCGAAGGCCACCACCTTGTGGCCGGCCTTGACCAGATTGGCCGCCATCGGGCCGCCCATGTTGCCGAGACCGATGAATGCGATCGTGGCCATCTCGTTGTCCTCCCGTTGATGCGCTTCGTTGATTAGTTGAACTTCAATTCGTCGGAGCCAATCTCGGCGAGATACGGCGCCAGCATGTCCGGCGTGACGTCCTCGATGCGTGGCGGCGACCAGGTCGGATTGCGGTCCTTGTCGATCACCGCGGCGCGCACGCCCTCGCGGAAATCGTCGCTGCGGAACACCTCCAGCGCGGCGCGATATTCGCGCACCAGGCATTCTTCCAGGCTCGACGCGGTCCGTGCGAGCCGCAGCAGTTTCAAGGTCACGACCATGCCGCGCGGCGATTTCTCGCTGAGCGTCTTCAGCGTCGCCTGCGCAAATTCGGAGCCGTCGCGCCTGAGCGCGGCGATGATGTCTTCCATGCGGTCGAAGCCGAACAGCGCGTCGATGGACACCTGTTTTGCCGCCACCGGACCAGAGGCCTCGCCGCTCGCAAAGCCGTTGATCAGCTTGCCCACATCGGCCGCGGTCACACTTTGAGAGACCTTCGTCAGCGCCTCGCGCAGCTCCGGCCAATTCGCTGCCGGCACCACCCAATCGGCAAATTTCGCGTGGATCGCGTCGGGCCCGTTCATGTTCTGGCCGGTCAGGCCGAAATAGGTGCCGATCTCGCCGGGCGAGCGCGACAGCAGCCAGGTGCCGCCGACATCGGGAAAGAAGCCGAGCCCAACTTCGGGCATCGCAAGTTTGGTGCGGTCGGTGACGACGCGGTGGCTCGCATGCGCGGACAGACCAACGCCGCCGCCCATCACGATGCCGTCCATGAACGCGATATAGGGTTTTGGAAATTTCTTGATGCGGGCGTTGAGAATGTATTCTTCACGCCACAAGGTCTTGCCGAGATCGCCGTTCACCTTCGAGCTTTCCCAGAGCGCGCGGATGTCGCCGCCGGCGCACAGGCCACGCTCGCCGGCGCCTTCGAGCAGGATCACGGCGACGGCCGGATCGCTCTCGAAGCGGTCGAGCGCCTTCTCGATGTCGCGAAACATCTCCAGCGTCACGGCATTGATGGCTTTGGGACGGTTGAGCCGGATGACGCCGGCCGCGCCCTCGATGCGGACGACCAGATCGCCCTCTTCCACCACCGTCATCGCGCGCCCTCGATCAGTTTGCGCGCCACGATGAGCCGCATGATTTCATTGGTGCCTTCGAGGATCTGGTGCACGCGCAGATCGCGTACGATCTTCTCGATGCCGTATTCGCTTAAATAGCCATAGCCACCGTGCAGCTGGAGCGCCTGGTTGGCGACCTCGAAGCCGACGTCGGTGCCGAACCGCTTCGCCATCGCGCAGAGCATGGTGGCGTCCGGGTCCTTGCGATCAAGTGCAGCTGCGGCGCGCCACAGGAAAGTGCGCGCGGCCTCGAGCTCGATCGCCATGTCGGCGAGCCGGAATTGCAGCGCCTGGAACTCGTCGAGCCGTTTGCCGAAGGCCTTGCGCTCCTTCATGTAGGTGCGCGCCTTGTCGAGCGCTGCTTGCGCGCCGCCGAGCGAGCACGCCGTGATGTTGAGGCGGCCGCCGTCGAGGCCGGCCATCGCGATCTTGAAGCCGACGCCCTCTTCGCTTAGCCGGTTGGCCACCGGCACGCGGGCGTTCTCGAATATCACCGCGCGGGTGGGCTGCGCATTCCAGCCCATCTTGCGCTCATTGGCACCGTAAGAGACGCCTGGCGTCTTGCCATCAATGACGAGCGTCGAGATGCCGCCCGGGCCGTCGCCGCCGGTGCGCACCATCACGACCAAAAGGTCGGTACCGCCGGCGCCGGAGATGAACTGCTTCTGGCCGTTGAGCACGTAATGATCGCCGTCGCGCACCGCGCGGGTGCGCAGTGCGGCGGCATCTGAGCCGGCGCCCGGCTCGGTCAGACAGTAGCTCGCGATCAGCTCCATGGTGCAGAGCTTTGGCAGCCATTTTTGGCGCTGGGTGTCGCTGCCATAGGCATCGATCATCCAGGACGCCATATTGTGGATGGAGATGAAGGCCGCGGTGGTCGGGCAGCCCGTCGCCAGCGCCTCGAAGATCAGCGCCGCGTCGAACCGCGTCATCGCGGAGCCGCCGACATCGTCGCGGATGTAGATGCCGCCCATGCCGAGCGCGGCTGCCTCGCGCATCACCTCGACCGGGAAATGCTTCTCCTCGTCCCAGCGCAGCGCATGCGGCGCGATCCTCGAAGCCGCAAATGCCAACGCCATGTCGCGAACCGCAACCTGATCCTCGTTCAGAGCGAATTGCATGGTGGGCTGCTCATTTTTCTCTCGTCATTGCGAGCGAAGCGAAGCAATCCAGACTGTCTCCGCGGAAAGATGCTGGATTGCTTCGTCGCAAGGGCTCCTCGCAATGACGGCCGAGGAACTACTTCATCAGCGGGATCGAGAACTCCGCGCCTTCCTTGACACCGGACGGCCAGCGCGAGGTCACCGTCTTGGTTTTGGTGTAGAAACGAACCGAGTCCGGGCCGTGCTGGTTGAGATCGCCGAAGCCCGACTTCTTCCAGCCACCGAAGGTGTAGTAGGCGATCGGCACCGGGATCGGCACGTTGATGCCGACCATGCCGACATTGACCTTGGCGGCAAAGTCGCGGGCGGCGTCGCCGTCGCGGGTGAAGATCGCGACACCGTTGCCGTAGTCATGCTCGGACGGCAGCGCCAGCGCTTCCTTGTAGTCGTGCGCGCGCACCACCGAGAGCACCGGGCCAAAGATCTCTTCCTTGTAGATCCGCATGTCCTTGGTGACGTTGTCGAACAGCGAACCGCCGAGATAAAAGCCCCTCTCGTAGCCCTGCATCTTGAAGCCGCGGCCGTCGACGGCGAGCGTCGCGCCCTCCTTGATGCCGATGTCGATGTAGCTCTTGACCTTCTCGACCGCCTCGCGCGTGACCAGCGGGCCGTAATCGGCCGACGGATCGATCGAGGTGCCGATCTTGAGGCTCTCGACGCGCGGGATCAGCTTGTCCATCAGGCGGTCGGCGGTGGTCTTCCCGACCGGCACGGCAACCGAGACCGCCATGCAGCGCTCGCCGGCAGAGCCGTAACCGGCGCCGATCAGGGCGTCGACCGCCTGGTCCATGTCGGCATCGGGCATGATGATGGCGTGGTTCTTGGCGCCGCCAAAGCACTGGCAGCGCTTGCCGGTCTGGGCTGCGCGCTCATAGATGTACTGCGCGATCGGCGTGGAGCCGACAAAGCCGATGGCCTTGATATCGGGATCGTCGAGGATGGCGTCGACCGCTTCCTTGTCGCCATTGACGACGTTGAGGATGCCGGCCGGCAAGCCCGCCTCGATCATCAGTTCGGCCAGCAGCATCGGCACGCCGGGATCGCGCTCCGACGGCTTCAGAATGAAGGCGTTGCCGCAGGCGATCGCAGGCGCGAACTTCCACATCGGAATCATCGCCGGGAAATTGAACGGCGTGATGCCGGCAACGACGCCGAGCGCCTGGCGCATGGAATAGATGTCGATGCCGGGGCCGGCGCCCTCGGTGTACTCGCCCTTCATCAGATGCGGGATGCCGCAGGCGAATTCCGCGACCTCGAGGCCACGCTGGATGTCGCCCTTGGCGTCGGGCACGGTCTTGCCGTGCTCGCGCGCGAGCAGCTCGGCGAGCTTGTCATAGTCGCGCTGCACCAGCTCGACGAACTTCGTCATCACGCGGGCGCGGCGCTGCGGGTTGGTCGCAGCCCATTCGCCCTGCGCGGCGCGGGCGTTCTCGACCGCGGCGCGGACTTCGGCCTTCGACGCCAGCGCCACCTTGGCCTGGACGTCACCGGTCATCGGCTCGAAAACGTCGGCGGTGCGGCCCGAAGTGCCCTTGACCTCCCTGCCACCGATGAAATGTCCGACTGAACGCATGGAATGATCTCCTTCAGGCCTGATCCGCTTTGACAAATCCTATCGACCTGCATTTTATAGGATTCAAGTCTGAGATAATGCACCATAGATGTGCGAAAATGCTGGATCAAGGCGCGATCGATTGGGACGACTTCCGCTTCGTGCTGGCCATCGTGCGGGGCGGCTCGGTCTCGGCTGCGGCAAAACAGCTCGGCGTCGACCATGCGACCGTGATCCGCCGCGTCGACCGGCTGGAAAGGCACCTCTCGGCCAAGCTGTTCGACCGGCGCAAGACCGGCTACCTCCTCACCGAAGCCGGCCAGCGCGTCGCCGACAGCGCGGAAGCCATGGAATCGACCATCGTCGCCAACCAGGAGCAGGTTGGCGGTTCGGTGGCGCGGCTGACCGGCACGGTCCGGATCGGCGCTCCTGATGGCTTCGGCACCGCCTTTCTGGCGCCGCGGCTGGCGCCGTTCGCCGACCGGTATCCCGATCTCGATTTGCAACTTGTGGCCACCGCGCGGCTATTCAGTCTCTCCAAGCGTGAAGCGGATATCGCCATCAGCCTGACAATGCCGAAAGAGGGCCGTATCGTCGGGCGCAAGCTGCTCGATTACAGCCTCGGCCTCTACGCTGCTCCGGCCTATCTCGACCGCTTCCCGAAAATCACCTCGCGCGAGGTCCTGCCGCAGCACCGCTTCGTCGGCTACATCGAGGAGCTGCTGTTCACGCCGGAGCTCGACTATCTGCCACAGGTCTCACCGCGGATTTCGGCTCGCCTGCGCAGCGCCAATCTGATCGCGCAGCTCAACGCCACCCTCGCCGGCTTCGGCATCGCCGTGCTGCCGCACTTCATGGCGAGTGACTATCCGCAGCTGATTGCGGTATTGCCGGAAGACGTCTCGATAACCCGCACCTTCTGGATGCTGATGCACGCCGACAGCAAGGACCTCGCAAGGATCCGCGCAGTGGCCGATTACATCTGTGAGATCGTGGAGCGCGAGCGGGCGTTGTTCGCGGGGCGGTGAATTCGGGCCGCGCAGGGTGGGCAAAGCGACGGGACGCGCGAATGCGCGGCTCGTGGCGTGCCCACCGCTTCTGTTGCAATCACGGCGAGTTGGTGGCACGGCGCAAGGACGCCTTTGCCTACCCTACAGCATCTCGGCCTAATTCTGCTTCTCGCGCGGCTTCTTCGCCGGTTTCGCCGGCTCCCGCCGCGCACCATCGAGAGCGCTGTCCTTGCCGGCCTTCAACACTTCATCCGACAGTTCGCTGGCGCCGGCTATGCGCGCCAGAAGCATGGTGCCGGCCATGGTGGCGAGCGTCGCGATCGCCTGCTTGCGTGCGGCCTTGCGCGGCTGGCCGGGAATGCAGTCCGCCATCGTCTCGATCATCTCATCGAGCTTGCCGGCAAACGCCTTGCGTGTCTTCGGGCTCTCGCGGGCGATCTCCGCGCCCAGCGCCGGAATCGAGCAGCCGTGACCGGGATTGTCGCGATGCAGCGTCGAGAGATAGGTCTCGACGATCTGGCTGAGCTGCTTCTCGGGCGCAACCTGATCGGACTGCTTGCGCCAGTGCTCCATCGAGCGGTCCATGGCGTAGGCAAAAGCCTCAATCACCAGCGCCTCGCGGGAATCGAAATGCGCGTAGAAGCCGCCATGGGTCAGGCCCGCCTCCTTCATGAGGTCGGCGACGCCGATGCCATGGGCACCCTTTTCGCGCAGCCGCACCGAGGCTTTCTTCACGATGCGGTCGTGGGTTTCCTGCTTGTGTTCCCGGGAGTAGCGCATGCGGTGCTCATTGGATGTCGGAGGTCATCTCATAACACGCAAATGCCGAAATGTGTGCATTAATTTGATGTTAGGTTGTCGCGGATCATGGAAAACGTTGCAGTTGCATGGACCGCGAGCGCGCCCTTGCCGTCGCGGACGAAGCCCTCGCAGTAGCTGGTCTGGCGCCCCAGCTTGATCACCTTGCCTTCGGCGGAGATCATCCCGGAGCGGACCGAGAGCGGACGCAGGAATGTCAGCTTGAGATCCAGCGTGACGGAGCCCTGCCCGGCCTCCAGCCTGGTCGAGATCGCGCATCCCATGGCGGTATCGAGCAGCGCCGCGGCGGTCGCCCCGTGCAGGAGGCCGATGGTGTTTTCGAGGTCCTCGCGCGGCTCCAGTTCCATGACGATCCGCCCCGGCTCGACCACGGCCATGGTCAAGCCAAGCAGCTTCGCGAAGGGCGGCGGCGGCAGGTGGCCGTCGCGGATCCCGAGCATGGCGTCCATCCCCGAAAGCCCCGTCACAGCCTTCGCAACCGGCGCTGGCGCTTGCCAATCCACCACACGCTGGCGCCGCTGCGCCGGCGAAAACAGTTCGCGTTGATCGATGTCGGCCATGTCAGCCTCTTTGAATGATTTTTATCATACTATGTCGCGGACTTTGCGCGGGCAACTCCGTCTTCGCCGCCCGCTTGACAAGCCCAGCGTTTCGGCCCGGAAGTAGCCGCGACCGGCGCAACCGCCGCGCACGTCCACAAAACTTCGAGATCTCATTATGGAAATGCTCAATCACCACTGCGGCGTGACGCGCGATGCGCGCGGCGTCGTTCATGTCACGATCTGCAATGCAGGCCCGCTCAACATCCTCGGCTCCCCCGTGACCGACGCGGTGCGCGAAGGCCTGCAGCAGCTCGCAACTGACCGCAGCATTCGCGTCGCGGTGCTGCGCGGCCAGAGCGAGAAAAGCATGATCGGCGGCGCCGACATCAAGGAGATGGCGAAGCTCGATCAAAAGTCGGCCGAAGCCTTCATCAGCCGCCTGCGCGATCTCTGCGAAGCCGTGCGCGCCTTCCCTGCCCCTGTGATCGCGCGCATGCCGGGCTGGTGCCTCGGCGGCGGGCTCGAAGTCGCGGCCGCCTGCGATTTCCGGATCGCCGCACATGATGCACATTTCGGCATGCCGGAGGTTCGCGTCGGCATCCCCTCGGTGATCCACGCCGCGCTGCTGCCGCGCCTGATCGGCTGGGCGCGGGCGCGCTGGCTGGTGATGACGGCGCAAAACGTCGACGCGCCGACGGCACTGGCGTGGGGACTGATCGACAAGGTCGCGCCGGAAGGCGGGCTGGATGCGGCTGTCGAGCACACCGTAGAGGCGCTGCTCGCATGCGCCCCCGAGGCGCTCCGCTCGCAGAAGGCGCTGCTGCGCCAGTGGGAGGAACTGCCGCTGACGGAGTCGGTGAACCTGAGCGTCAAAGTGTTCGGCGAGTCGTTTTTGACGGACGAGCCGACGCGGCTGATGCAGGCGTTTGTGGATCGGAAGCGGTAGGGTTGCCGCTCGACACAGTGGGCGCCCTTCTGCGCCGCTGCCAACCGCCTCCTCGGTGTCGTCCTGGCGAAAGCCATGACCGTCACCACAAGTCTTCGCCAAACTTCTCCCTATGGCTATGCGTCCCGGATCGGCGCGCGCTTGAGGCGCGCTTGTCCGGGACGACGCTGCTGAGGCACCTACAGCTCGCAATCAACAAATCTCATCCGACTCACGACAATTTCTCATGCCGGGTGCGGTTGCATTTTTTGCGCCGCATCATATGATGGTCATAATCTCAAAGTCTATCACAGGGAGCCCCGCCATGGCCGAAGCCGCCGATCCCGTCGTCATCGTCTCCGCCGCCCGCACCCCGCTCGGCCGCTTCATGGGCGAGCTGTCGCCGCTGGCCGCGCACAAGCTCGGATCGCACGTGATCGGCGCAGCGCTGGAGCGTGCAAGACTGGCGCCCGAAAAGGTCGACGAGGTCTTCATGGGCTGCGTGCTCCCGGCCGGCCAGGGCCAGGCCCCGGCGCGACAGGCGGCGCGCGCGGCTGGGCTTCCCGATGCCACCGGCGCGACCACCATCAACAAGGTCTGCGGCTCCGGCATGAAGGCGACGATGCTGGCGCACGACATCATCCGCGCCGGTTCGGCCGACATCGTCGTCTCCGGCGGCATGGAGAGCATGAGCAACGCACCCTATCTGCTGGCAAAGGCGCGCGGCGGTTACCGCGCGGGCCACGACCGTGTCATCGACCACATGATGATGGACGGGCTTGAGGACGCCTACGAGACCGGCCGCTCGATGGGCGATTTCGGCGAGGCCACCGCCGAAGCCTATCAGTTCACCCGCAAGGACCAAGACGCCTATGCGATGGAAACGCTGAGTCGCGCCCGCAAGGCGGTCGAGGGCGGCACGTTCAAGGCCGAGATCGCGCCAATCACGCTCACCGAGAAAGCCGGCCCGCGCGTCGTCGCCAATGACGAGCATCCGCTGAAGGTCGACCCGGCAAAGATTCCCGGGCTGAAGCCGGCGTTCCGCGCCAACGGCACCATCACGCCGGCGGCCTCCTCGGCCAACGCCGACGGCGCCGCCGCGCTGGTCCTGACGAAGCGATCGCTCGCCGATCGCAACGGCCTGCCGGCGCTGGCCGTGATCAAGGGCCACGCCACCCACAGCCAGGAGCCGCAATGGTTCACCACTGCGCCGATCCCGGCGATCCGCAAGCTGCTGGACAAGGTCGGCTGGAGTGCCGGCGACGTCGACCTGTTCGAGATCAACGAGGCCTTCGCCGTGGTGGCGATGGCGGCGCAGCGCGACCTCGGCATTCCCCGCGACAGGCTGAACATCAATGGCGGCGCCTGCGCGCTTGGCCATCCCATCGGTGCCACCGGCGCGCGGCTGATCGTGACGCTGCTGCATGCGCTGGAGGCGCAGAACCTCAAGCGCGGCGTGGCGGCGCTCTGCATCGGCGGCGGCGAAGCCACCGCGATCGCCGTGGAGCGCGTCTGACCTGCTGATGACCTGCTGACGTGAACGTCCGAAAATGAGGGCACTCTGTCATTTCCGACAGACGATTCTCATGCCATTCTGCAAGCTCGCGCAGGTCGTCCAAAGGGCCTGCCATCAAAATTGAGGCCCAATGATCTCGAACCGGCTCGCGGCATCGCTCGGCCGCCGCAATCTCCACTACGGCTGGGTGATGGTCGGCGTGACCTTCTTCGCTGCGCTGATCAGCGCCGGCACGGTCGGCGCGCCCGGCGTGTTCATCGTTCCCCTTCAGAAGGAGTTCGGCTGGAGCACGGCGGAAATCTCCTCGGCGCTGTCGATCCGCTTCATCCTGTTCGGGCTGATGGCGCCGTTTGCCGCAGCACTGCTCAATCGCTACGGCCTGCGTAACGTCACGCTGACTGCACAGCTGATCGTCGTCTCGGCGCTGGTCGCCTCGCTCGGCATGACCGAGGTCTGGCAGCTGGTGGCGCTGTGGGGCGTCGTGATCGGGATCGGCACCGGCATGACCGCGCTGGTTCTGGGCGCAACCATCGCTACGCGCTGGTTCGCCGCGCGCCGCGGCCTCGTGGTCGGCATTATGACCGCGAGCGTCGCCACCGGCCAGCTGGTGTTCCTGCCACTGCTCGCAAGCCTTACCGAACGCTTCGGCTGGCGCCTCGCGCTCGGCTTCGTCTGCATCATGCTCGGCGTCTCCGCGCTCGCGGTGCTGCTCATGATGCGCGACCGCCCGAGCGATCTGGGCCTGCGTCCGTTCGGCGACAAAGGCACCGAGCCCCTGCCCGCCCCGCCCGTCAGCCATGGCTCGATCACGGCCGTGGCGCTCGGCACGCTGCGCGACGCCTCGAAGTCGAGCGCGTTCTGGATCCTGTTTGCGACCTTCTTCGTCTGCGGCGCCTCGACCAACGGGCTCGTCCAGGTCCATTTGATCCCGATGTGCCTCGATTTCGGCATCCCGCAGGTGAAGGCCGCAAGCCTGCTGGCTGCAATGGGCATCTTCGACTTCTTTGGCACCATCATGTCGGGCTGGCTGTCGGACCGCTACGACAATCGCTACCTCCTGTTCTGGTACTACGGCCTGCGCGGGCTCTCGCTGATCTTCCTCCCCTTCAGCGATTTCTCGTTCTACGGCCTGTCGGTCTTCGCGATGTTCTACGGGCTCGACTGGATCGCCACGGTGCCGCCGACCGTGCGCCTCACTGCGCAGAAATTCGGCCCCGAGCGCGCCAATCTGGTGTTCGGCTGGATCTTTGCCGGCCACCAGCTCGGCGCCGGCACCGCCGCGTTCGGTGCGGGCCTGTCGCGCACGCTGCTCCAAAGCTACCTGCCCGCCTTCTTCATTGCCGGCGCGCTCTGCGTGTTCGCCTCGCTGATCGTGCTGGCGCTGTCGCGGCAGCCGAAACTAAAGCCGGCAGCGGCGTGAGCCGGCCTAATACCTGATCGTGCTGGTGACGCCGAACACTGCGGCGTCACCGATCCGCAATGTGCCAGTCGCATCGTTCGGGATCGGGATGCCACCCGAAGGACGGAACACATACTGGAAGTACGGCGCGATTAGCCAGCCCGGCTTGATGTGCGCCTCATAGATCATCTCGATCAAGGTCTCGTTGCTTCGCACCGGGCCCTGGACGCCTGTGAAGAGCTGGGTGTCGACATCGAGATGACGCGCGCTGTTCGAAATCCGCATGTAGGCCGCCGCCACGCCGAAGCGGTCGAGCGGACGTCCCGGGACAAAGCCGACAAAGCCGATGCCGCCGTCCAGATAGAGGTCGATCAGGTTGCGGTCCGGCGGGCTGTAGGCGATGCGGCCGAAGGCGGTGACGCCCGGGATCGAGGCCGAGGTGCTGTTCTCGGTGACCGACGGCGGACGGTAGAGCACCTGCTCAATGACCGCAAAGATTCCGTAATTGCCGCGAAGCTTTGCCGGAATGCCGGACCCGCCGGGATCGGCGATCGAGATGCCCTCCCCCGTGAAGCGCTGGCTGTCGAACGCGCCATAATGCTTCCAGGCGCCGGGCGTGAAATTGCCGGCGAGCGGGCGTCCGCCAATATCGATGTCGTAGTTGAACCGGACCTGCCCGATCACCCACGGCGGATCATTGACGCGGAATGCGAGACCGTGATGGTCGCGCAGTTGCGGATCGGCCTCGCCCGGGCCTGACGGGTCGCCATTGAACACCGCGCCGTAAGCGGTGATCTGGTCCGTCAACGCCGACTTGACGCGGATGCCGGGCACCGCAATCGGCGGTGCCGGCCCGCCGGCCGGCAAGTTCGAGGCCTTGATCGCCGGCCAGCCGAACGTGCCGTTGATGAAGAGATCATCGGTCTGGCTGTCGAAGAACTCGACATCCGCTGCCTGCTGACCGGCCCTGATATTCAGCCTGCCGCCAAAGAAGCTCTGCTCGAAATAGGCGTTGTAGAGCCGTTGATCTGGCAGCGCCTCGATTTCGCTGATGGTCGCGAGATTCTGGACGTAGTTGCGGGAGAGCCCGCGACCGTAGATGACGAAGGCATTGGCGTAGAAACGGCCACCGGTCCAGCCGGCCAGCTTGTCGAGATCGGCGTCAACCGAGAGATCGAGGCGGCCGAAATAGATGGCGCCGCGAGCGACACCGCCCGACACATTGCCGATGTTGTCGGCGATATAGGTGGCGCCGAAGTTCAGACCCTTGTCTGCGAGCCCGTCATGCCACGCGTTGAACCATTCTGGCGCCAGCCATGCGGCCGCGCTTTCGTCCTTGGCGCCGGCGAGCGCGCTGCTGCTCGCCAGCGTGCAGGCCAGCGCTGCTGCGAGCGAACTTCGCAACCGAGATCTCTGGGCAGTCCCATTCACGGCTGATACCGGCTTGCGTGCGCTATTTGAAGATGCCCGTGCGCCGCATGAACAGGTAGGCGAGGCCAACCGAGCTTGCCATCAGGCCGGCGGCGCAGAGGAATCCGGTCTCGACATCTGTGAGCGGCAGGCCCTTGGTGTTCATGCCGAAGATACCGGTGATCAGCGTCGGCGGCAGCAAGAGCGTCGTCACGATCGAGAGCGTGTGGAGGTGGCGATTGCTTTCCTCCTCGTTCTTGAAGCGCAGCTCCTCCTCGAGCAGTCGGCTGCGTTCCCGCAGCTCGACGATGTCGTGATCGAGCCCGTCGAGCCGCTGCGCCAGCTTGCCGGCGTGGATTCGCAAGGCGGGCGAAAGGTGGTCGGTATTCTTCTGGTCGAGGCGGTGAAACAGCACGCGCAATCCGGTCAGCTGACGATGCAGCCTGACGCAGGTCCGGCGCAGCCGGCCAAGCGTGCGGCGCATTTCCGGCTTGGCCACATCGGCGAGAATTCGCTCCTCGATGTCGTCGATCTCCTGCCCGAGCTTGTCGGCCATCCGGTCCAGGGTGTCGGCGACCTCGTCGACGATCTTCTCCAGGAGATGAGCGACATTGTCGACGCGGTAGCCGCCTTCGAGCACCCTGCGCGTCGCGTCCGCCGAGCACAGGGCCTGATGACGGCCGCTGACGAGGAGATGCTCGGTCATGGCGAAGCGCAGGAACGCGGTTTCCTCCGTCGCGCTGTCGATGTCGCGCACGAGATCGGAGAACACGCCATAGACGCAATGGTCGATGACGTGAAGCTGCTGGAAGGTGTCGTTGGACAGCAAGAGCTCGCGCGCGAGCGGCGGCAGATGCGAGGCTGCGATCCAGGGCCGCACGCGCGCGTCGGTCAGGTTGAAATGCAGCCAGAGCCGGCCGTCATGGCTAAACTCGATCGGCTGGTCGATCGCCAGTGCCTCGGCGCTGCCGTCGCCGTGCAGCCGGAACGCCCAGACCAGGCCGGGGATGGACGGCGCATCCGAAATCGCGCTGACAAGCTTTGCCGCATCAGCCATGGCCAACCCTAACCGTCCACAAATGCCCCGTTCCGGAAGATGGCCGACGGCACCTTCCGGATCCACGCGCGATACTCAATTACGGCTTTGTTACAGTTTGATGATGCCGCCCTACTCCGCGGCCAGCCCCGTCGCGGCCACCGCCTCGGCTTCCCTGATGTAGTCATGCACCACGCGGCCGAACGGCAGCGTCAGGTCGGCGATGTAGTGATGCGCGCCGACGACGCGGCGAACCGGGAAATCGGCAACCGGCGCATTGACGTGCGGCACCAGATGCAGACGGCCGGGCCCCATCCACGAACCCTTCGGCACGATGTCGGTGAGGTTGATCGCGACGAGCTGGCAGATTTCGAGACGGCCGTCGACGCCGGGGATCATCTTCAGATTAACTTGCGTCTTCGACAGCGTCGCGCGGGTGAGATCGCCGTTGCCGGCCATGCTCTCGTGCTTGTAGCCCATCGTGCCCATGGCGACGAGCTGGCCGGCATATTCCAGCGTGCCCGTCAACGTGTCCTTGACGATCTCAAGCTTTGGATGCGCGTATTTCTTCGGAAAGCCCCAGATCTCGCGGCCCGCCGCGATCGGCGGATCGTCGTCCAGATACATCTGCGAGACGAAGTTCACCTCCTCGCCGTGCAGGCGCGCTGGGATGACGAGACCGGATTCGGTGTAGCTGCCGAAGCCGGAGGAATCCGGCATCCTGATCCATTCGTAGTGCACGATCGCCTGGTCGATCGGCTCCAGCGGCTCGGGCAGCCCGGCGCGGATCAGGTCGGGGTCGGTCTCGTAGGTGATGACGAGGAATTCGCGGTCGACGAAGCGATAAGGACCGGCCGGATAGCTCGGTCCGGCGGCCGGCATGGACGGAAGTCTCAGCAAATCTTCCCTGCGCATCGCTGGTCTCCTGTTGATGTCTGTGATGCCTGCCCGGCAGCTTCTGCTTAGACCCAAATTGCTAGACGGCCTCATTGACTGCGATGTGATGGATTTCCGTCAGACGCGTGACCTGCCGCCATGTCGCCCGCGCCGCCGTGCATGCCGGTGATGCAGCAGTGCGGAAATTGTCATCACGCCGTCACCGCGGGACGTAATCGTCCGGCCCAAGCAGGAGGCATCGGCCATGGACGCCCGCACATATCAGACACATCAGCCGCCCTCACGGGGCTGGCGGCCCGAGCGCTGCGACCGCGTCGCGCTGGTGCTGCAAGGCGGCGGCGCGCTCGGCGCCTACCAGGCCGGCGTCTATCAGGCGCTGCACGAGGCGGGCATCGAGCCCGACTGGGTCTGCGGCGTCTCGATCGGCGCGATCAACTCGGCCATCATTGCCGGCAACAGGCCGGAGAACCGGCTCGATCAGCTCCGCATCTTCTGGAGCGCATCACCAACCGCAAGATCTGGCACTACACGCCGGACGGCGACGTGTTCCGCCAGGCGCGCAATTTCGTCAGCGCGTACATGACCTCGGCGTTCGGCCAGCCCGGCTTCTTCACGCCGCACCAGGTCAATCCCTGGTTCAGTCCGGTCGGCGCCAGGACCGCGACCAGCTATTACGACACCGCGCCCCTAAAGGAGACGCTGCTCGAGCTGGTCGACTTCGACCTCATCAATGAGAGGTCCGCTTCGCGGTCGGCGCGGTGAACGTGCTCTCGGGCAATTTCATCTATTTCGACAACGCCCATGACGAGATCGGGCCGGAGCACATCATGGCCTCCGGCGCCCTGCCGCCGGCACTGCCGATGGTGCGGATCGGCACCGATCATCTGGGACGGCGGCATCGTCTCCAACACGCCGCTGCAGCACCTGCTCGACCAGGAGGACGACCTCAACTCGCTGGTGTTCCAGGTCGACCTGTTCAGCGCCCGCGGCGTGCTGCCGCGCTCGATCCAGGACGTGATGGCCCGGCACAAGGACATCATGTATTCCTCGCGCACGCGCCACAATACCGACGTCTATCGCCGCACCCACAATCTCAAGGTCCAGCTCTACAAGGCGCTGGCGAAGCTTCCCGACGCGCAGTTGTCCGACGAGGATCGCGCGCTCAAGGCGAGCCGCCGAGAAAGAGAAGAGAGGGCACGGGATGCAATCTCCAGATATATCGAGCGTTTCGTCGAAGAGCTTCGTGTTTCTGGCGCGACAGGCCGCCCCTTGCTCGACGAGCGCGAATTGAATGTTAAATTTGTGAATCAGGGAGCGGCTAAGCCAGATTTCCTATGGGAGATTGGCAGTGGCGAAAACTGGATGGCTTACCACCTCGCGACAATTCTTGCATTGCACGGAATCTTCCTAAAACGCGAAAGTCATAACCCGGTCCCCACCTTCCTGGTGATTGATCAGCCCAGCCAGGTCTATTTTCCGTCAGACACGTTTGAGGAAGTCCTACAAAACCAAGATGCCAGCACCAAGGTTGACCGCAGGCGCTCTACACGACACCTGGACGATCTAGAGAGCACCCGTCAGATTTTTAGAGCACTCGCGCGCGCCCATAAGAGCTTCAAAGCGCGACTTCAAATCATAATTCTTGACCACGCAGATCGTCACGCGTGGGGCGAAATCGACGGCGTCGAAGAGGTCGCAAATTGGCGTGGAGAAGCGGACTTTCTAATTCCTTCTGCTTGGCTGCCGACGCAATAGCCAACGTAGGAAGATTCAGGCAATTCGACCGATGCTCGCGTACGGTTGGGGATCTGATGCTAATTGCGGTAAGGGCTAGTGCTTATGGTAGATTCTTTATTTCGCGATCGCGTACGAGAGCGCGACTTGGACAATTGTTTGGTCGAGGAGTTGTTCTCGTCCCGTCAATTTAGAAACTGGTTTTTGACGGCTGTTGCTCGCAAATTCGATGTACCTCAAATTGAAGACATTCGCTTAGAGAAATCACCGCGAAGGCTGCAAGATAGTCGACAAACCGACGTACGGCTCGGTTGGTTTGACGTCGACAATGAACTCGCGGCCTGCGTCCTCATCGAAAACAAGGTAACCTCCGATTTTCAGCCCGGTCAGGTCGAGAGCTACGCTTCCGAGGTTTCTGAATATCGGGCCCGGCTGGGAACTAGATCGGCTTGCGCAATACTCATTGCGCCAAAGTGGCGACTTGAGTCACATCAAAGTGATGTGTTTGATGCATGCATTGGAATTGAAGAGATCATTGAGTTTCTTCAAAAGCGCCGCGACGAGGGGATTGAAGACGAAGAGCTAGACGGTCGAATTGCAGCCCGCATTTCCCTACTGGAAGCAATTTGTGGAAAGCGCCAAGGAGATTTGTGGACACCAATCACGGTTCCCGAGAAGCGGTCCTTTTCGGAAGAATATGCGGCTCTCGCAGTCGAAGTGGTGCCCGGCTTGACCGTGAAAGCCTCGAGCGATGGCCCTAAAGCTCTGACCAAGACATTTGAAGGATTGTCGCTTCCGGATGGCTTTCCGAAAGTGAAGCTCAAACACGAATATGGCTCTAGCGAAGCTTGGAAGTATGCAAACATTCAATTCACCGGCTTACGTACCAAATTGGGTCTCGTCCAGAAATCCGGCCTACTGGAGGGCACCGACTTTGATGAGCTACCGTCTGGGAAGTCTCTTTTTATACGCGGTCGGACACCTGGCATCGATCCACGGCGGTCCTTTGGAGAGCAAAGGGGGAAGGTCTTAGAGGGATTACAACAAGTAAAGGCCCTCGCTGACTGGATCATTGCCAATGCCGAATCACTAAAGCGAATATTCACGCCCCAATTGGAAGTGAGGCCTGCTGCCGCTTATCTCGACCGCGAGCAAGGGTTGAGGCAAGCATTGATGAGAATATATCAGGAGTGCGCCGAATTCGGGTATCGGCCGGCTAGAATGCTTGAACTTATGGAGCGGCGTGGCGCGATTGGAGCGGCAAAGTATCTGATTGCCCATCCCGTCTCCGACGGCTTTACGCGTTTGGCTATGGAAGATCGTCTAGATCTCGCGATCGAATCGTTGGCGCTAGACGAACAGTGGAGCGACATTTTCTCGGAGGAGGAGAAGACCACGGCCCGCCAGAGGTTGCGGCGCCAGTGATGGGCGCAAGTGGGGCCGCCTGGTCCCAGGTTCTCGCCATATTGCCATTAGACTCCACGGCCCAAACGTGGACAATACCCTGAGCACGTCACGTGCGCAGTACACACCAAGATGTACCAGGGGAAGCAAATGCCGGCTGCAATATCGTCGTCCGAACCGATTATCCCGACTACCCTACTAACAGCCCAGATACGCGATGCATTGCGCGCGATCGTCGGCGAGAAGGGTTTTATTGAGGACAAACACGGCAAGCAGCCGTTCGTGACGGATTGGCGCGGATTGCTGGTTGGAGGTGCCGGTGCCGTCGTTCGTCCCGCCAGCACCGAGGAAGTCTCGCAAGTGGTCAGGCTTTGCCATGAGCACGGCGTCGCGATCGTGCCGCAGGGTGGCAACACCGGGCTGATGGGCGGAGCCACGCCCTGGCCTGCGCACACCGGCATCGTATTGTCGCTCGGCCGCATGAACCGCGTTATCGACGTCGACCCTGTGGGTTACGCGATGACGGTCGAGGCCGGCTGCGTGCTGCAAACGCTTCAGGAGACTGCGGCCGAGCACGACAGGTTCCTGCCCCTCAGCCTTGGCGCCCAGGGCTCGTGCATGATCGGCGGCAATTTGTCGACGAACGCCGGCGGCGTGCAGGTGCTCCGCTATGGCAATGCCCGCAATCTCGTGCTGGGGCTCGAGGTCGTGCTGGCCAATGGCGACGTCTGGGACGGGTTGCGCGCCCTCAAGAAGGACAACACGGGCTACGACCTCAAGCATCTCTTCATGGGCGCCGAAGGGACGCTGGGCATTATCACCAAGGCCGTTCTCAAGCTTTGGCCCGCGCCCAAGGACGTCTGCACGTCGTGGCTGGCTGTGCGCGATCCCCGCGCTGCCCTGGAGATCCTGTCCGAAGCGCATGCGGCCTCCGAGGACAATGTTGGCTCTTGCGAGCTGATGAGCCGCAGCGCCATCGACATGGTGCTGCGCCATATTCCCGGCACCCAGGATCCTCTCAAGGCGAATACGCCATGGTACCTCCTGCTTGAATGGTCGTCCGCGCGAGCGCGCCAGGACGGCACTGAAGGCATGTCCGAGAAGATGGAGCAGTTTCTCGCCGATCAACTCGAGGCCGGCCGCGTGCTCGATGCGGCGATCGCGCAAACGGGAAATCAATCACGCAACATGTGGCGCATCCGCGAAAGTGTCGCCGAGGCCCAACGAGCCGAGGGGCCGGGGCTGAGCTTTGACGTATCGGTGGCGATCTCCAGGATTCCTGAGTTCATCGACAAGGGGATCAAGGCCGTGCTCGACATTCTCCCGAGCATTCGACCCTATCCGCTGGGACACATCGGAGACGGCAACCTGCATTTTTCGTTCATGGGCCCCAAGGGAATGGATCAGCCGACGCTGACCCAATACAAGGGCGCCATCACGCGCGCCGTGAACGATCTCATCGCCTCCATGGGCGGCTCGATCTCGGCCGAACACGGCATCGGCATGGACAAGCTCGACGAGCTCAGTCACTACCGCTCGAAGACCGAGCTCGA
The DNA here is from genome assembly GCF_008123965.1 of Bradyrhizobium hipponense. Classification (GTDB taxonomy): domain Bacteria; phylum Pseudomonadota; class Alphaproteobacteria; order Rhizobiales; family Xanthobacteraceae; genus Bradyrhizobium; species Bradyrhizobium hipponense. The sequence continues at coordinate 22,967 of NZ_VSTH01000062.1, forward strand.
CATCATGCGAACCATAAAGCGCGCGCTCGATCCACAGAACATCATGAATCCCGGTAAGGTGCTGCGGCTGTGATCGACGCCGGGCAGCTTCAGCCGCGCCTCACAGCCTGCATTCCTCGCCGCTTGGCGACGCTAGCAGGTCTTCTGCTGCAAATGCTGCACGCATGTGCAGGTCGTCGTCGCCGGATATTTCACGTCATAGTAGGGAAAGCTCGACGTGGCCGGGCTGTTGGTCGAGCAGCGCGGGAACAGATAGTAGCTGTCGGTCAGCCTGACCGTACCGGCGATCGTGAAGCCGAGGTTGGGCGCGTAGTCGTAGGACACCTCGCTGAGGATGAGCGAGATATTGGCATTGCTGGTGCCGCCCGGGGCGGTAAAGGAGGACAAGGTCATCTGCTGACCGACAGCTCTCGCCCCCGACGTGCTCGTCGACTTGCTCCATTGCACCGTCGCGTTGCCCGAGGAGTCGGTCGACACTTCCGAAACCGTAATCGTCATCAAGGACGTGCTGCCGTTATTGACGGGATACGGAGCCATGATGGCGGTTGCTGCCGCGAGGATGCCGTCCATCTGGGTCGCAGTGACTGCCGTGTTCTGCGAGATCATGTCGGCGACACTGTGCGCGGTGGCGCTGACCTTGACGTTCATGGCGAGCCCGTTGCCGAGTTCGACGCCGCCGACATAGAGCACCAGCATGAAGGGGGTCACGATGGCGAACTCCGTCGCCGCAACGGCGCGAACATCGCTCAACAGGTCCCGGATGCGGGATGACAGGGCGCCGATCATCAGGAAGCTCCTGGCTCGTTCTGGAACGCGGCGGACGACATGATCAGCCGATTCCCATTGCCGAGGTTCGAGAGGTTGAAACCGAGCGGCCCCAGCACGACCGGCCAAACGTACATGACGCGGAGAACGACGATGTCGCCGGCATTGCCCGGATTGTACTGCCACGTGTTGGTGACATTGCCCGAGCCGTCGAAGGTCAGGGCGGGCGTAGCCGTGTTGGCGCTAGACCACGATGTTGCGACCTGCATATCGATCATCAGGCCGCTGCAACTGAACAGGATGACGATCTGATCGCAGACCTTCTGCTTGAAGGTCGCCTGCGTCAGTTGCGCGGACTGGACCTGCCCGGTCATGACGAGGCGCGCCGACTGGCGTACCACGGATTCAAGCATCTGCTGGGCAAAGAAGACCAGAAACGTCTGCATGAGCGCGATGACGAGAGCGAGGAACGGCGCCGCGACGAGAGCGAATTCGACGGCCGTAGCGCCCTTGCTGTCGCGAGCGAACGCAGCGCAGCGGTTGCGGCGCCTCTTCGTTGTTGCGTCTGATCCGAGCATGGCTCTTCCCCTATTGCACTAGGCTGGCCGTACTGGACGCAACCTTGAGGAACAGGTCCGTCAGTGCCTTGGAGATGTCGCCACCATTCTGAACGTTTGAGTAGAGGCCGGGCGACGCGCATGATTGCAGCCGCGTCGCGATCGTGCCGGTCGAAGAGGATGGGCTGTTGAACTGCGCGATGCGGGTGTTGTACCAGCTTTCGGTCGGCAGCGGCAGATACTCGGTGTAGAGGACCGCAATGCGAATGCCGCGGTTCTTGATCGTCGTGCAGATCGCCGTGTTGAGCGGTTGCTGGCATCGCAAGGTCGTCGAGTTCGCTGCCGGAAGCGCGTAGGTGGCATTGGGGTCGCAGGTGCCTCCCGTCTTCGGGATGAGCTTGTCCTCGACGCCGTCGGTGACGAGGAAGACCACCTCCTGCGGCGTATCGCCCGCCTGATTGGTGCCGGTGCCCGGCGTAGGCATCACGGCGTTGACGTCCGTCAGCCCCTTCGAGATATCCGTGCCGTAGTCGGTGGTGTAGACGCAGCCGCCCGAGCCGTTGAGAACGGGACAGTTCTGGTGGTCGACCGTCAGGAGCTGAATGTTGGGGATCTTCGTGGCCGCGGTGGCCGGGGTGGTCAGCGTCTGGATCGTGTTGAGGGCATAGTCGAAGGTGTAGATGGCAGCCTTGTAGGTCGTGTTGTTGAGCGCCGCCATGCACTGCATGACGCCGCCCGAAACGCCCGACTGCGGGCACGTCCAGGGTCCCTGCAGCAATTGCGTAACGGCGTTCGTCACGAGATCGATGCGCAGCACGATGTTGTTCGCACGCGCGACGGTGAGATTGTCCTTGTTCGTCGAGCTGGGATTTGCGTTGTTGGGATGCGCCTCATGGCAGGCAAACGCGCAATTCCTCGCATAGCTGGGCTGGGCCGTCGTGGCCGCGATCATTTTGTCGATATTGGCCTGCGTCGCAGCGATCGCCATCGACGGCGAATCGTCAAGCAGCAGATAGAAGTTCATGTTGGGCGCGCTCGACGCCTTCGCCGTCGCCGAGCCGTTGACCTGCCAGGTCTGCTTGCCGAGAACGCTGGGGAAATTGTTGATGGCCTCGGCGACGTAGGAGACCGTGATGCTCCGCGCGAGGCCGGAATCCGTGACGGTGATCGTCGGCGTCGGCACCGCCGACAGACCGGGAAGATTCGCCTTCGCTGCAAAGACGGCTGCCGCGGTCGCCTGGACTACGGTGGAGTCGGTCTGGGTCAGCATCGCCGGCCTCACGGCTGCAATTGCGGCCGCATCGGCGGCTGCGTTCAATTGCTCCCGCTTGCGCACGGCCTGCGTGTAGTCGAGCGTCATGCCGAGGAGAAAGATGATCGGAACCAACATGAGCGCGAAAATGACGGCGATGTTGGCCTTCCGATCTCTCGCGAAACGAAGCACTGCGCGGCGGAGCATATGACCTTCATCCTGATTGCCGTCGCTGCGGCAGAGACCATTCCCTGAACACTTGCGACCGGAGGAGATGGTCAGGTCTCGCCGCCGACCCCTCGCTCGTCACGGCGGAAATATGGCTATAGCCCCCTTAATCAACGCTTACGGGCAATCCATAAACATGGAGGCGACAGATTGAGATGTGTCATATTGAGAAGGCATCATTAACGCCAACTAAACGGGCTCGGCGAGAATGGCTGGCTGGAGGTAGGGCGGTGGCGCAAGCGGTGCGCGCCGGCGGCGATGGCCACCATGCGGGCGGACGCCGGAGGCATTGCCACAGGGTCACCGTCCCTGGGTTACGGCCTGATCGACATATTCGCGGGCGGGCCCGGCTTGCGCAGCGGCTCCGCAAGCCGTGCGAACTCGCACAAGAGCGACCGCGTCTTGCGGGGATCAATGATCTCCTCGATCCAGAACTTTTCGGCGGAGCGGAACGGCGAGCGAAGCTTGTTGAGGCGATCCTCGATTTCCTTCAGCTTGGCCGCCTTGTCCTCGGCCGCGTCGATATCGGCGCGGTAGGCGGCTTCGATGCCGCCTTCGAGCGGCAGCGAGCCCCAATAGGCCGACGGCCAGGCGTAACGGATCGAGAACCGGTCGGCCGGTTGATGCACCACGCCGGCAACGCCGAAGGCGTTGCGCAGGATCACCGTGCACCAGGGCACCGTGGTCTGGTTCACCGCCGCCATGGCGCGGACGCCGTGGCGGATGGTGGCCGCTTTCTCGGCGTCGAGGCCGATCATGAAGCCGGGGCAATCCATCAGATAGACGATCGGCAGATGGAAGGTCTCGGCGAAGTCGACCCAGCGCACCACCTTCTGGCAGGCATCCGCGGTCCAGGAGCCGCCGTAGTGAAAACTGTCGCTGGCGAGCAGCAGCACCGCCCTGCCCTCGAGCCGCGCCAGGCCAACGATGATCGGCTTGCCGAAATTGGACGCGACCTCGAAGAACGAGCCCTTATCGACGACGGCGTCGATGATGGGGCGCATCTTGTAGACCTGCTTGCGGTTGCGCGGCACCACGTTCATCAGCGCCTCTTCGGTGCGCTCCGGATTGTCGGCGCAGGGCAAGGTCGCCGGCAACTCGTAGACCGATGACGGCAGGTATGAGAGGAAGCGCCGCGCGCAGGCAAAGGCCTCCTCCTCGGTCTCGACGGCATGATCGATCGCACCGGCGCGGGTCTGGATATCGGCGCCGCCCAGTTCCTCCTTCGAGAGGTCCTGCCCCAGCGCCTTCACCACCGGAGGGCCTGCGACAAACATCGCGGACTTCCTGGTCATGACGGAATAGTGGCTGGCGGCAAGGCGCGCCGCGCCGAGGCCGGCGACCGACCCCAGTCCCAGCGCGACCACGGGCACGCGCGCCAGATTCTCCGTCGTGAAGCGGTACCAGCGCGTGCCGCCGATGCCGCCCGGAAGGTTCGCCGCGCCCTTGGTCTCGATGGTCTTGACCGAGCCGCCGCCGCCGGAGCCTTCGATGATGCGGACAACGGGCAGGCGGAAACCGTGCGCCATCTCCTCCGCCATCAGCGGCTTTGCCGAGATCGACGCATCAGCGGAGCCGCCGCGGACGGTGAAATCGTCGCCGACAACCACCACGGTGCGGCCCTCGATGCGCGCGCGGCCGAACACACAATTCGCCGGCGTCACGCTTTTGAGCTCGCCCGCTGGATCGTATTCGCCGACGCCGGAGACAGCACCGATCTCGTGAAAGCTGTCTTTGTCGATCAGTCTGTCGATACGCTCCCGAACAGTCAGCCGGCCCTGGTCATGCTGTCGCCTGACCTTGTCAACGCCGCCCATCTCCCGCGCGAAGCCCTCGCGCCGGGCGAGCTCGTCGAGTTCCGGCTTCCAGTTCATTCACTGCCTCCGAATTGATCGGCTTATTATTGTTATGCACGGCCATCGCGATCGGCTTGCGCGCGAGACGGTTGTTGAAGACGTCGCCTTCCGTGCCCTCAAGCAAGCTGCCGAGCGACCTGCCAAGCTCGATCATCAGCGGTGCGACTTCAGCATGCAGCCGCTGCTCGTCGTACATCGCGGAGAGAAGTCCGATCGTGATGACCACGAAGGTCTGGTATTGCGGTGACCAGATCGGCACCGCGAGCCCGTTGATGTGCGGGCTCCACAGGCCGCAGGCCACGACATAGCCGCGCTCGCGCAAGGACTGCCGGTTGGCCTCGATACGGGGCCGCAGGATCTTGGCAGCCTCGGGGGCTTCCCGTTCCATTTCCGCAATGAAGGCATCGCCGACCTCCGGCGCCATCGCCGCGGTGTAGGCCGCGCCCGCGGCGGTCGAGGCCATCGAGATGCGGCTGCCGGTGCCCTCGTGCAGGCCGAGTGCGGTCGCCGAGCGCGCGAACTGGAGATAGACCAGATGAAAGCGATCGGGCACGACGAAGCCGACCGTGCCCGGCAATTGCTCGGCGACTTCCTGGAGCCGCTGCCGGATCATGCTGCGCAGCTGCGCGCCCTTCATCATCGAGGCGCTCATCGCCACCGCACTTGGGCCGATGCGATATTTCTGGTCGCGCGGCAAATAGACCAGTTGGCCCATCCGCGTCAGCGTGTGCGTCAGCCGCGACACCGTCGAGCGCGGCAGGCCGCAGCGATTTGAAATTTCGAGATTGCCGAGCCGGGCCTCATGGCCCTCGAAGCATCGCAACACGTCGAACGCGCGCGAGACCACCTGGATCACATCACCTTCACCGGCATCGCCAGCGAGCGCACCTTGCCTACTCAACCGCTCTGAACGTCGTCCCATGTTCCCTACCAGTTGTTCCGCTGTGCGGAATTAAATTCCGCTTGCAGACGACGCTACCTCAGTCATTTTGCGACGACAACAAAAAGGCGATGGCATGCCAGAAATTAAGATCGTCACTGAAGTCGCGGGACGCATCTGCGCAACTCCCGTGCAAGTTGGAGGAACAGTGGCAGATGGCGACGAGATTGTGGTGGTCGAGGCGATGAAGATGGAGATACCGGTGTCCTCGCCCGCGGCCGGCACGGTCAAATCGCTGCTGGTGAAACTCGACGATGTCGTCGCCGAAGGCCAGGCCATCGCGATCGTTGCGAGTTAAGCGCGCACCGTTGCCGATTGTGGCCGGCGACAATCTGAAACACATGACATTGCGATGGTGCACGGCGTCTTGCGCTTGGGCGCCACCACGGATGGCCCATCGGACGCCAGCGGGTTGCGCGTGCCCTGATTGCGTTGCACAACAGCAGGCGATGAAACCGCTACCACCTTCGAGCTCCGCCTGGACCCGATCGAGACCGCCGTTGCTGCGGTTTCTGGACACTTGCCTCAACGAATTCTCAGCCGAGACCTCGGGCGCAGTCGCCGACTACATCCCCGAGCTGGGCAAGGCCGACCCTGCGTATTTCGGCATCAGCCTCGCGACGCTGGACGGCCATGTCTATGAGGTCGGCGACAGCCGGGTGCCCTTCACCATCCAGTCGATGTCGAAACCGTTCGTGTTCGCGCTGGCGCTCGACCTGCTCGGCGCAGGCAAGGTCGAGAGCGCGATCGGCGTCGAGCCGTCAGGCGATCCCTTCAACTCGATCCGGCTCAATTCCGAGAACCATCCTTTCAACCCGATGGTCAATGCCGGCGCGATCGCCTGCACCGGGCTGATCCAGGCGAGCAAGGGCGCTGACGCCTTCGAGCAGATCCGCCTCGCGCTCGGCCGGTTTGCGGGGCGCGATCTCGCCGTCGACGAAGCCGTCTATTCATCGGAAAGCCAGACCGGCGACCGCAACCGTGCCATCGCTTACCTGCTGAAGACCAATGCGGTGATCTCGGACAACGTTGCTGATGTGCTCGATGTCTATTTCCGGCAATGCGCGGTGCTGGTGACGGCGCGCGATATCGCGGTGATGGCGGCGACGCTCGCCAATCGCGGCGTCAACCCGGTCACCGGCGAGCAGGTGCTGACGCCCTACGCGATCTCGCGCACGCTGTCGGTGATGACGTCGTCGGGCATGTACGATTATGCCGGCGAATGGATCTACCGGATCGGCATCCCCGCCAAGAGCGGCGTCGGCGGCGGCATTCTCGCGGCCCTGCCCGCGCGCCTCGGGCTCGGCAGCTATTCGCCAAGACTCGACAAGCACGGCAACAGCGTGCGCGGCATCAAGGTCTGCGAAGCGCTATCCTCGCACTACGACCTGCACATGCTCAACCGCAGCGACGACGCCCGCAACGCGGTTATCGCCGACTACGACATCGGCAAGAGCCCGTCGCGGCGCGTGCGCCGGCCGCAGGAGCGCGAGATCCTGGCGGCCCATCAGCAGGAGGTGCGGGTGATCGAACTGGTCGGCACGCTGTCGCTTTCGGCGGTCGACTATGTCTCGCGCCGGCTGGCGGGCCGGCCGCGGCCGCAATTCGTGGTGTTCGACCTGCACCGCGTCACCTCCACCACGCGCGCCGGCGCACGGCTGGTGGCCGAAGCCTTCGAAGAGCTCGCAGCGCTGAACGTCACCGTGATCATCTCCGGCGTCAAGCGCGCCTCGAAGGAGTGGAACACGTTGCGGGAATGGACCGCCGAACTGAAGAATGTCCGCGACTTCTACCTGCTCGACACCGCGATCGAATGGGCGGAAGACCAGATCGTCTACCGCTATGGCGGCTCGATCGACTTTCACGAGACCACCGAGCTTGCCGAGCAGCCGTTACTTGCGGGGCTTGGCGACAACGAGCTGGCGGACCTCGCCTCGCTCTGCACCGTCCGCACCTATCAATCCGGCGCAAAGATCGTGGCGGCCGGCGATCCCGCCGATTCCCTGTTCTTCCTGCGCAGCGGCGCCGTGCATGTCACGCTGCCCGACGGCGTGCGGCTGGCGACACTGACTGCCGGCATGGCGTTTGGCGAGATGGCCTTGCTGGAAGCCACCCGCTCCGCCGATGTGTTCGCCGACATGGCAGCGACCGCATTCGAAGTGCCTCTCAAAGCCTTCGAGCGCTTCCGCAAGCAGCACCCGCATGCCAGCGAGCGCATCATGCGCAATCTGGCGCAGCTCCTGGCCGATCGCCTGATCGTCGCCAACGCCAAGGTGGATATTTTGACGTCGACGTGAGCTGGCCGGTACAGCTCAGCGGCTCGCCGCCTCGCTCAGCCGCCGGTTGATCCGCTGCGAGCTTGCCTTGAGCAATTCGGACGGCTTCTGGCCAGTCGCTGCGCACAGGCAGGCCCAGTAGTAGATGACATCGCCGAGCTCATTGACGAGACCCGCCTGATCGAGCCAGCCATCGCGCAACAGCTTCTTGATATGATCAGCGACCTCGCCGGCCTCACCGGCGAGGCCAAGACCGAGATAGGACAACCGCTCGTTCGACGGATGCTCATCGACTTTCGCAACGCCAGCGGCCCAGGCCGCATATTCATCGATCGTCATCGGCTTCTCTCGGCGTTTTCGGTTCAACCCACCACTTCCGCGACCGGCTGAAGATCTATCTCAAAAGTCTCCAGGAATTTCGAGGTCATGATGTAGAAGCCGACCGACAGTTGCAGCTCAACCAGTGCACCTGGAGTCAGTTTTGACGCGATCGCCTTGAAGGTGGCGTCCGTCGGCTTGTTCAGCTTCACGATCTCGTCGGTGAAAGCGAGTGCCGCGCGCTGCACCTCATTGAAGCAAGTCGCGGCCTGCCAGTTCTCGAGCGCTTCGTTCTGCGCGTCGGTGACGCCGACATTCTTGCCGATGCGCTTGTGCGCGACGATCTCGTATGGCGCCTCGCACAAAATGCCGGTGCGAGTGATCGCAAGCTCGCGCACGACCGGATCGAGCTCGCCCTTGTGACGGATGGCGCCGCCGAGCCGGCAGTACTGCTCAAAATAGCTCGGCGAATGCGCCATCATCCGGAAGATGTTGGCGTTGCGGTTCTTGTCGAGGATCTCGCGGGTGCGGTCGGAGGCCTTGGACGGGTCGCTGTAGTTGATGCGGGCCATGATTTTCCTGAAGATTTTCCCTAAGCCTTTGAGGCTTATTGTCGTTACCGGTATCGGTTCCCTGAAACTCTATTCGCGCGGGGACGCAGGAGCAACAACATCGAGTCAAAATGCCGCCGCATTGCTGATCGACCTTGGCACGGTCGATATTCGCTGCGTGGGGACACATCGCAGCGGATACTCGAAGTGGGGTGTTCCGAGTAACAAAATATGGCCGTCGCTTGCGCTCGCGCGCAACGATGAGTCGCGCCCAAGTCTAGGGAGAAAACGGCATGAGGGAAGCCACCAAGGGGGCAGCCTCGGGAGCGCTCGCGCACATGCTGGCGGTGACGGCGATGCTGGTCATCGCCAGCATCCTGTTCTACGGGCGTTAGTTGGATTTGCGTTAGCAAGAGCTTTCGTCATTCCGGGGTGGCTTTCGCACGAGCCAGGCCCAGAATCCCGTTCCAGGCTCGGTCCATTGTTGTTTTTGTTGGGACCGCCCCCGAATGACGAATCCTGCTACACGTCTGTGATGAAGCTCATGGGGTTCCCCCGCTGTCATTCCGGGGCGCGCCCGCTTGGGGCGCGAGCCCGGAATCCATTTATCCTCCGAACATGCCGAGCGATGGATCCTCAGATGCGCAATTGCGCATCGTAGCTCGCGACTTCGCCGCGCCCCGGAATGACGGATGAGAGAATCTTGGTCATTGCTTCTCCCCTACTCCGGCGCTGACCGCGTCACTCCGTCGCGAACCATCGCAGCAATTTCATCCGCGCGGTATCCGATCTCCTTCAGAATCTCCGCGCCGTGCTCGTTCAACTGCGGCGCCAGCCGGACCGGCTCGGCTTCGGTCTCCGACCACGTCGCCGTCACCTTCATGCTGCGGATCGGGCCTTCTGTGGGATGGTTCACGACCGGGAAGAAATTCGTCGCTTCGAGATGCTCGTCGTGCAGGATCGACGCGAGGTCGTGCATCGGCATCACCGGCACGTCGGCCTTGGTCAGCAGGTCGATCCACTCGGCCGTGGTGCGCGTCTCGAAGATGCGGGCGAGCTCGGCATAGACGACGTCGATATTGGTGGCGCGGCCGGCAAAGGTTGCGAATTTGGGATCGGCGCGAAGGTCGTCGCGTCCCGTCGCCTTGAAGAAGTTCTCCCACTGCTTGTCGTTGTAGACGATGACGCTGAGATAGCCGTCCGATGTCTTGTAGGGCCTGCGGTCGCGCGAGAGGTGGCGGGCATAGCCGCCCTTGTCGAGTGGCGGCTCATAGGTGAGCCCGCCCATGTGGTCGCCCATGACGAAGCCGGCCATGGTCTCGAACATCGGGATATCGACGCGCTGGCCGCGTCCGGTGCGATCGCGATGCACGAGGCTGGCGCAGATCGCGCCGACGGCGGTCAGGCCGACGATGCGGTCGACCAGCGCGTTCGGCACATAGCGCGGCACACCGTCGCCGGTCTGCGCCATCAACGTAGGGAGCGCGGTCGCGCCCTGGATCAGATCGTCATAGGCGGGTTTTGCGGCATAGGGCCCGTCCTGGCCGAAGCCGAACACGCCGGCATAGACGAGGCGCGGATTGATGTCGGAGACGACGTCGTAGCCGAGCTGAAGCCGCGCCATCGCCTGCGGACGGACGTTGTAGACAAGAACGTCCGCGTCCTTCAGCAGTCGCAGCACGGCCTCGCGGCCGGCCGGCTTCTTCAGATCGAGGCAGATCGAGCGCTTGCTGCGATTGGTGTTGAGGAACACCGGACCCATGCCGGCATGGGCGCATCGGGCCGATCAGGCGGGTGACGTCGCCGTCGAGCGATTCCACCTTGATGACATCAGCGCCGTAGTCGCCGAGCATCTGGGTCGCATAGGGCCCCATCAGCACGGTCGTCATGTCGATGACCTTGATGCCCTCTAGCGGCCCCATCGTTTGCTCTCGATTGCGCGGGCTCAAATCGGCCCGCGATCGGTCCAGCTAACGGCAGCGGCGCCTGCGGCGCAAGGGCGGGCGGGGTATGGCCCCATGCGCCGCGCGGTGAAACGGCCGCTATTTCTTCTGGCGGGATTCGCGGATCTTCAAGAGCCGATCGAGCTCGTCGTTCTGCTGATTGATGCGGTCGGCGATGCGCGCCTCGTTCTGCTCACCCGAAGCGGCGGCGGCCTGCTCGATTAGCTGGCGGATATTGTCCTCGAGGATCGCGATGCGATCATTGAGTTGGTCGAGTGAGAGTGTGTCGTCGCTCATGATGCATTCCTTGCAAATCGATCAGGAGCCGTAAGGTGGGCAAAGCCGAGCGCGCCCACCATGATCTGGCGCAAAGGCTGTAAGGTGGATTAGCCGGAGGCGTAATCCACTGCTTCTTTCTCCGCGGAAGCAGTCATGGTGGGTTACGCTTCGCTAACCCACCCTACAAGACTTACTTCAGCGGCTCCAGCACGGAGACGTAGTTTGCGACCGCGGCGCCGCCCATGTTGAAGATGCCGCCGAGGGTGGCGTTCTTGAGCTGCATGCCCTCGGGTGCCTGGCCCGCAAGCTGCATCGCCGTCATCACGTGCATGGAGACGCCGGTGGCGCCGATCGGGTGGCCCTTGGCCTTCAGACCGCCGGACGGATTGACCGGCAGCTTGCCGTCCTTGAGCGTCCAGCCTTCCTTGATGGCGCGGGCGCCCTGCCCCTTCGGCGTCAGCCCCATCGCTTCGTACTCGATCAGCTCGGCGACAGTGAAGCAGTCATGGGTCTCGACGAAGGAGAGGTCGGTGAGCGCCACGCCCGCCTTCTCGAGCGCGCGCTGCCAAGCGACCGTGCAGCCCTCGAACTGGAGGATGTCGCGCTTGGACATCGGCAGAAAATCCTGCGCGTGCGCAGTGGCGCGGAAGCCGATCGACTTGCTCATGCCCTTGGCGGTCTCGGCATCGGCCAGCACCAGGGCGGCAGCGCCGTCGGAGACCAGCGAGCAGTCGGTGCGCTTCAAAGGACCGGCGACGTAAGGATTCTTCTCACTCTCGGCACGACAGAACTCGAAGCCGAAATCCTTGCGCATCTGGGCGTAGGGATTGGCGACGCCGTTCTTGTGGTTCTTGGCCGCGATCAGCGCCAGCGCATCGGACTGGTCGCCGTATTTCTGGAAATAGGAGCTGGCGATCTTGCCGAACACTCCGGCGAAGCCGCCGACGGTGTCGCCGTCCTCCGGCAGATACGACGCCTTCAGAAGATTCTTGCCGATCTCGGCGCTCGGCGTTCGCGTCATCTGCTCGACGCCGACGACCAGCACGATCCTGGCCGCCCCTGCGGCGATCGCGCGAACCCCCTGGTGAACGGCGGCGGATCCCGTGGCGCAGGCGTTCTCGACACGGGTCGTCGGCTTGAAGCGCAGCTTCGGATCGGCCTGAAGCACCAGCGAGGCGGTAAAATCCTGCGGCGAGAAGCCGGCGTTGAAATGGCCGAGCACGATCTCGTCGACGTCGGAGGCGGAGATACCGGCATCGGCCATCGCCTCATTGGCAACGCGGGTCACGAGGCTTTCGACGGTTTCGGTGTCGAACTTGCCGAACGGCGTATGCGCCCATCCGACGATGCTGGCGGTCATGGTCATTCTCCCTAGGATCTCTTACTGACCTAAGTCTTAGCCCAAGGATGGCAAGACTTCACGCGGCTTTCAGGGCCTTCAGCGTGCGCTGGCAGATGGCAGTTATGCCGGCCCAGTTGCCGGCCCTGATCTCCGCGGCCGGGCACAGCCAGGAACCGCCGACCGCGACCACGTTGGGTTCGGCGAGCCAGCTCGCCGCATTGGCCTCGCCGATCCCGCCCGTGGGGCAGAACCGCACGTTCGGGAAGGGACCGCCGAGCGCGCGCAGGCCCTTGATGCCGCCGGCCTGCTCGGCCGGGAAGAATTTCGCGACGTCGAGGCCGTGGGCCAGCGCCATCATCAGCTCGGAGGCGGTAGCGATGCCCGGCGCGAACGGCAAGGCGCTGTCGGCCGCGGCCTTCAGCAGATCGGGGGTCAAACCGGGGCTGATGCCGAACTTGACGCCGAGCTTCTCGACACGGGCGAAGTCGGCCGGATTGAGGATCGTGCCGATGCCGACGTTGGCCTCGGGCACTTCAGCCATCATCGCCCTCGCCGCCTCGATCGCGACAGGGGTGCGCAGCGTCACTTCCAGCGTGCGGACGCCGCCGGCGACCAGCGCGCGCGCCAGCGGCACGGCATCCTGGATACGCTCGATGGTGAGAACGGGGATGACGGTCGCGTCCCGAAACAGCGCGACGAGGTGGTTTTGTTGGGCAGTCGTGGTCATCGTTTCGCTTCTTTACTTGGTCGCCTGGCGTGACGCCGCCGGCCGGTGGCGTTTCTTCGGCGGCATGGCATAGCCCGGAATGATGGCGCCGGGATAGCAGATCACGAGGCTGGCGAGCCGGTGTCCGGCCTGGGCGGCCTCGACCGGATCGGAACCGCCGAGCCGGGCCGCGATATAGGCCGCGGCAAAGCTGTCGCCGGCGGCGGTGGTGTCGGCCACGGGCCTGGTCATGGGTTCGGCATGCACCTTGCTCGTGCCGCCGGGAAAGCGCAGCAGGCTCACCGGCTCGGCGAGCCGGAACACCAGCTCCGGCGAGGGAATGCGCGCCATCAACTGCTCGTGGCTCTCGCCGGGATAGAGCGCGAGCAAATCCTCGGTCGAGGTCAGCACGATATCGGCCGCGGCGAAGGCCGCCGCAAAAACCTCGCGAGCGACGTCGCGATCGGGCCACCCGCGCGCGCGAAAATTGGTGTCGAACACGAAGCGCGTGCCGAGCAGGCGCGCACGCTTGATCGCCGCAAACAGACGCTCGCGCCCGGCCGGCTCGTAGATCGACAGCGTGATGGCGGAGAGATAGACGATGTCGTAGCTCATCAGCGAGTTGAGCAGCTCGTCCGTCTCCGGCAGATCCATCAGCCGGCGCGCCGCGGCGCTGTCGCGCCAGTGAAAGAACTGCCGCTCGCCGTTTGCATCCAGCTGGATCATGTAGAGGCCGGGCAGCTTCCCCGGTAGCCGCACGACGCGCCGGGTCCCGACCCCCTCCGCGGTCCAGGCCGCAATCATCTCATCGCTCAAGGCGTCATCGCCGAGCGCGGTGAAATAATCGACCTTGACCTCGAGCCGCGCGAGATAGACCGCCGTGTTGAGGGTGTCACCGCCAAATCCGCGCGAGTACAGGCCACCGCCCTGCCCTTGTCCGCTGCTAGACGGGCCAGCAGAATGCCCGCCCTGGGCCTGCCGGAGCTCGACCATGCATTCGCCGATGCAAGCAACGCTCGCCATCACTTTTACCCGCTCGGTCACAGATCAGGCGACGAAACTGCCGCCGAGCTCGTCTTCGATGTGAATGCGGATGATGTCGTCGAAGGACTTCTCGGCGGTGGTGAAGCCGAGCTCGAGCGCCCGCTTTGGGTTGAAATTACGCGGCCAGCCGCCGACGATGCCGACGATGAAGGGATCCGGCTCCCGTTTGATGCGGGCCGCGACCTTGTCGCCCGCGACCCGCCTCAACGCCGCGATCTGCTCGCCGACCGTGGCCGAGAGCCCCGGCATGGTCAGGTTGCGGCGCGGGCCGACCGCGGCGAGATCCATGGTGCCGGCATGGAGCAGGAAGCCGACGGCGGAACGCGGCGTCGCATGCCAGTGGCGGACGTCCTCGGAGACTGGCAGCACGACCTCCTTGCCGGCGAGCGGCTCACGCAGGATGCTGGAGAAGAAGCCCGATGCCGCCTTATTGGGCAGGCCGGGCCGGATGCAGATGGTCGGCAGGCGGATGCCGATGCCATCGAGGAAGCCGCGGCGCGAATAATCGGCGAGCAGCAGTTCGCCGATCGCCTTCTGGGTCCCGTAGCTGAGCAGCGGCGTGTGGAAGAACTCATCGCCGATCGCGTCCGGGAACGGCGCGCCGAACACCGCGATCGAGGAGGTGAAGACCACACGCGGCTTGTAACCGCCGCCTGCGAGCCTGACAGCATCGAGCAGCATCCGGGTGCCGTCGAGATTGATGCGGTAGCCCTTGTCGAAGTCGAGCTCGGCTTCTCCCGAGACGATCGCGGCGAGGTGGAAGATCACATCCGGGCGGCCGGCGATCAGTTTTTCAGCCGCACCTAGGACGGCAAAGTCGCCCGACACCGTCTCGACGGCAAAACCGGCCTTTTCCGGCTTCTTCGGCTCGACCACGTCGTGCATGGTCAGCTTGGTGATGTCGCTCTTGCCGAGACGGCCGTCGCGCAACAGCCGTTCACACAATTTGCGGCCGACCATGCCGGCGGCGCCCAGAACCAGAATGCGCAAGAGCCTACTCCTTATTGTTGGCCGGAACGCGCTAATTGGCCGGAACGCGCCGCTCCTGGCACGTTCGCTTCGGTTTCCCTTGGCGCGCTCTCAATGCCCCGTGCTTATTCCTTCACGGCGCCGGTCATCGCCGACACATAATGCTCCACGAAGAAGGCGTAAAGGATGACCAGCGGCAGCGAGCCGGCCAAGGCGCCTGCCATCAGCGAGCCCCAGCGGTAGATATCGCCATCCACGAACTCGTTGACGATCGCGACCGGCACCGTCTTGTTGCTGGTCGATTGCAGGAAGGTCAGCGCGTAGATGAACTCGTTCCAGCACAGCGTGAAGCAGAAGATGAAAGCCGAGATCAGCCCGGGGATCGCGAGCGGCAGCACGATCTTGATCAGGATCTGCCAGCGGCTTGCACCGTCGATCAACGCGCACTCCTCGAGCTCGAAGGGAATGGTCTTGAAATAGCCCATCAACAGCCAGGTCGAGAACGGGATCAGGATGGTGGGATAGGTCAGAATCAGGGCCATCGGCGAGTCGAACAGGCCGTACTGGAACACGACGGTGGCGAGCGGGATGAACAGGATCGAGGGCGGCACGAGATACGCGAGGAAGATCAGGCCGCCGACCAGATTGGCGCCCTTGTAGCGCAGCCGCACGATGGCATAGGCCGCAAGCACGCTCGCGATGATCGACAGCACGGTGGCGCACACCGCCACATACATCGTGTTCCAGAGCCAGTGCGGGTAATAGCTTTCAAAAAGCAGCTTGTGGAAGTGCTTGAACGTTGGGCTCCAGGTCCAGAACGGGCTGTAGGTCTCCATGTCGAGCAGTTGCTCGTCCGGTTTCACCGAGGTCAGCGCCATCCAGTAGAACGGAAACAGCAGGATCACGACGATGATCGTGAGCGGCAGATAGAGCGTCACGATCCGCCGCGGCACCGACTGCAGATAGCTCATGCCCTCGCTATGATCGGCCGTCGGCGAAGAGGCAGTCAGTACGGCTTTGAGATCGATGGATCTGGTGGGCAGGTCAGTCATTGCTTTCTCCCTGCTGCCATTTGCGGCGCTGCAAGCCGAACCAGGAGATCATGATGGCCGCGAGCAAGAAGGGAATCATGGCGCTGGAGATTGCGGCACCCTCCCCCAACTGTCCCGCGATGATCGCGCGCTGATAGGACAATGTCGCCATCAGATGCGTGGCGTTGACCGGACCGCCGCGGGTCATCGCCCAGATCAACTGGAAATCGGTGAAGGTGAACAGCACCGAGAAGGTCATCACGACTGCGATGATCGGGGTGAGAAGCGGATAGGTGATGTAGCGGAACCTCTGCCAGCTGGAGGCGCCGTCGAGGGTTGCGGCTTCGTAGAGCGACGGGGACACGGTCTGTAGCCCCGCGAGCAACGTGATCGCGACGAAAGGCACGCCGCGCCAGATATTGGCGAAGATCACGCAGATCCGCGCCCAGGTCGTGTCGCCGAGGAAGTTGATGTTCTGGCTGATCAGGCCGAGATGCTTCAGCGACCAGGAGATGATCGAGAACTGGGAATCGAAGATCCACCAGAAGGCCAGCGCCGACAGCACCGTCGGTACGATGAAGGGGATCAGGACCATCGCACGCAGCATCGCCTTGAACGGCATATTCTCGTTCAGGAGCAACGCAAGATACAGTCCGATCGCGAATTTGAGCGCGCTGGCGACGAAGGTATAGAGCAGCGTGTTGAACACCGACAGCCAAAAAATGGAATCATCCCAGAGCCACTCATAATTTTCCGTGGCGATGAAGTGCCCGACCCGACCGATACGGGTGTCGGTGAAGGACAGCCAGATGCCGAGCCCCAGCGGATAGGCCAGGAAGAAGATCAGGAACCCCATGGCCGGCAGCATGAACCAGAAACCGAGCCAATTGCGGTTGTGCCTGAGCTGCTCCCAGGCGGTCGCCTCGCGAAGTTGAGGCTTGGCTCGGGGGGCAACTGCGATATCAGCCATACCCGACATCCCTGATCGGAGTGCAAATGAGCGGGCGGCGAAACCGCCCGCTCCATGACATTAGCGATAGATCCGCTTCAACTGCCGCTCGGCTTCCGTGACGGCGCCCTTGGCGTCCTTCGCCCCGGTGCAGTAGTTGGCGAACATGTCGACCACGATGAAATCCGCGATCGCGGTCGCAGCCTTCTCGCCCGGCGTGCCGATGCCCGACGCCGGTAGCGCGCGCTTGGAGGCTTCGGCAAACACCGCGTTCTTGGGATCCGCCGTCCACACCGGCGCACTATCGTAAGCATTCAGCGTGTGGGTCAGATAACCCCGCGCGCCCGACAGCCACTTCTCGAAATTTTCCTTCTCCAGCATGAACGCGGTGAAGGCCTTCGCGGCGTTCGGATATTTCGTGAAGTTGAAAGCGAGGATCGGAACCGTGAGCTGCAACTCGGTCGGCTTCCCGATCGGGCCCACAGGCCACAACGCGTGATAGGTATCTTCCGCAAGATCCTTCTTGGTCGCATCGTCCTTCGCGGCGACATAGATTGAGATACCGTTGGAGGTGCAGAAGAGCTCGCCGGCAAGAAACGCCTTGTTGTTGGAGGAATCGTTCCAGGAGGCGACGCCGGGGATGAAAGTGTCCGACAGCGCCTTGGCGTATTCCAGCGCCTTCAACGTCTCAGGCGAGTTGATGATGACCTTGTCGTCCTTGTCGACGGTCCAGGCGTTGTGACCCCAGAGGATCCAGTGCAGCCAGGCATTGGCGTCACCGCTGGCGTGTCCAAGCGCAAAACCGGCCGGCGTGTTGTTCGCCTTCATGGCCTTGCACATTTCGAGGAAGCCAGGGAAATCCTTCGGAAACTCCTTGAACCCGGCCTTGTCAGTCGCCGACTTCCGGTAAGTCATATAGCCGCCGACGGTTGCGACGGGGATACCAAGCCAGTCATCGCCCTTCTTGCAGGTCTTGGCAGCGGCGTCGGTCCATCCGCCATACTTCTTGCCGAGATAGTCCGCGACGTCGTTCATCTTCAGAACCTTGGTCGGGAACAGCTGCGGCAGTGTGTGGAGGCCCCACGCCATGTCGAGACCCGAGCCGGTGTTGGCGGCCACGGACGCCTTCGGCTGCACGTCCTCGAAGGACTCGCTGAACACGTTCATGTCCGTACCCGTCGCGGCCTTGAACGCGGCAACCGTGGCATTGAACGCATCGTCTTCCGCCGGCACGAAGCGCTTCCAGCGCATCACCGTCAATTTGGCGCCCGCCTCGGCCTTCCAGGGCGAATCCGCCGCCCAGGCTTTTGCAAATTCGAACAGTGCCGGCCCGGTCAGTGCGCCGGTGGCAGCCAGTGCCGTTCCGCCTTGAAGCAGAGCCCGGCGGGTAAAGTCTTGCATAGTGTCCTCCCTGTGATGCTTTTTTTGTAGCTTGCTTTATTCAGCTCGCCTTACGTATTGAGCCGTTTCCCTGTCGCCTCGTCGAACAAGTGAACCACGGACGGATCGGGCTTCAGCCGAACCTTGTCGCCGGGGTTGAATTGGTGACGCTCGCGGAAGACCGCGACGACCTGCTCGCCACCGAGCTTTGCAAACACCTGAGTTTCGGAACCGGTCGGCTCGACCACGACGATCTCGGCTTCGGCACCGTCGTCGGCGATGGTGAAATGTTCGGGCCGGACGCCAAAGACCACAGGACGGCCGTCGGACGCCGCCGGCGCGCTTCGCAGCGGCAGCTTGACCCCGTTCGGTCCCTCGAAGGTCGCAACGCCGTTGGCGCGCACATGGCCCTTGAGGAAATTCATCGCAGGAGAGCCGATGAAGCCGGCGACGAACTGGTTCTCCGGCTTGTCGTAGAGTTCGAGCGGCGTGCCCATCTGCTCGACGATGCCGTCGTGCATGACAACGATCTTGTCGGCCATGGTCATGGCCTCGATCTGGTCGTGCGTGACGTAGACGGTTGTCGTCTTCAGCCGCTGATGCAGCTCCTTGATCTCGGTGCGCATGGCGACGCGCAGCTTGGCGTCGAGATTCGACAACGGCTCGTCGAACAAGAACACCTGCGGATCGCGCACAATGGCGCGGCCCATGGCGACGCGCTGACGCTGGCCGCCGGAGAGCTGGCGCGGATAGCGTTCGAGCAGCGGCGACAGCGCTAGAATTTCGGCCGCGCGCTTGACGCGCTTGTTGATTTCGTCGGAGCTGGCATTGCGCAGCTTGAGCGAGAAACCCATGTTTTCGCCGACCGTCATGTGCGGATAAAGCGCGTAGTTCTGGAACACCATCGCAATATCCCGCTCCTTGGGCTGGACATTGTTGACGACGCGGTCGCCGATCGAGATCGTGCCGGAGGTGATGTTCTCGAGGCCTGCGAGCATGCGCAGAAGCGTCGACTTGCCGCAGCCGGAGGGGCCAACCAGGACGACGAACTGGCCATCCTCGATCGGGATCGAGACTCCGTGCAGGACTTCAAAATTGCCGAACGATTTCCGCACGTCGCGGATTTGCACAGACGACATCTAGCTCCCTCCTTCGACTCGACGACGCAGCTGTCGCGCCGCCACCGTCTTGTTTTTTCAGACTTCACCGAACGAAGCCCGACCTACTCGGGCGACATTGTCGGCAGTTTGCGCGGTTTTGGCAATTTGTCTTTGGTTAGTCGTTGGTGGTAGCGCTGTCAACGTTCCTTTGTTTGCGGGATCGACTGTGTTAAGAGCAATATATGGGTCGAAAGCGCACCAAGTCAGGCAAAATCCGGCTGGCGGAAGTCGCCGAGCACGCCGGTGTGAGCCCGATCACGGCCTCTCGCTTCTTTCGCAATCCCGAGGCGCTCTCGGTCGCCAAGCGGGCGCGGGTCGAAAGCGCGGCCAAGGAGCTCGGCTATGTACCGAACCTCGCGGCGCGCGCGCTGGCGTCGCATCGCACCGAAGTGATCGGCGTCCTGATCCCGTCACTGACCAACAACGTGTTCTCAGACGTGCTGCGCGGCATCTACGATGCATCCGAGGGCAACCGTTACTCGATCCAGCTGTCAAACACACGCTACAGCATCCTCCAGGAGGAAAAACTGCTGCGGCTGTTTCTCGCGCAGAAGCCGGCCGGGCTGATCGTCACCGGCATCGACCAGACCGCGGAATCGCACGCGATGCTGGAGGCGGCCGACTGCCCGATCATGCAGATCATGGAAATCGGGCCCAATCCCGTCGATATGATGATCGGCTTTTCGCACTATGATGCGGCCCGCGCTGCGATTGCGCACCTGTTCGAACAGGGCCATCGCAGAATCGGATTCCTCGGCGCGCGCATGGACCCGCGGGTGCAGCGGCGGCTCGACGGCTACCAGGCGGCCATGAAGGATGCGGGCCTGTTCGACCAGCGCCTGATCGTTGCCACGGCGACGCCGACCTCCGTCACGCTCGGCGGGGCGCTGTTCACTGATCTGCTGGCCAAGTCGCCCGATATCGATTCGGTGTTCTGCGCCAATGACGACCTCGCGCTCGGCGTGCTGTTTGAATGCCGCCGCCGCGAGATCGCGATCCCCGAGCAGATCGCCATTATCGGATTCAACGATCTGGAATTCATGGCCTCCGCCGTCCCCACCCTCACCAGCGTTCGCACCAACCGCTACGAGATGGGCCGGATGGCCGCCACCATGCTGATCGATGCGATCGAGGGCCGCCGCCCGGAGCAACCGGTGCTCGACCTCGGCTTCAAGGTGATCGAACGTCAGAGTTCGCCGGCGCGGCGTTCGGACAGCAGGCCGGGCGCTTCCGGCGCAGGCGCCGCCAACAAAATGGTAGCGTTACCAAGCAGCCATGACTAGTATCGCATTTGTGAGGAAACCACCCGCCAGCGGGCCTGCGATTTATCGCGCGCGCCGTTGGGCATCGCACAAGCCGACACCCATAGGACCGACGCCCGTGCGTTTGCATTGCAGGAGAGATCAATGACAAAAAAGCCGACCAACGGGCATGCGCCCGCCAGCAACGGCAGCCGCCGCCACCTTCGCTCGCAGGAATGGTTCAACAACCCGCACAACCCGGGCATGACCGCGCTCTATATGGAGCGCTACCTGAACTACGGCCTCACCCGCGCGGAACTTCAGTCCGGCAAGCCGATCATCGGCATTGCCCAGACCGGCAATGACCTCTCCCCCTGCAACCGCCACCATATCGAGCTTGCACACCGGGTCCGCGAGGGCATCCGCGAGGCCGGCGGCATTGCGATGGAATTCCCGACCCACCCGATCCAGGAGACCGGCAAGCGCCCGACCGCGGCACTCGACCGCAATCTCGCCTATCTCGGCCTGGTCGAGATCCTCTACGGCTATCCGCTGGACGGCGTGGTGCTGACCACGGGCTGCGACAAGACCACGCCGGCCTGCATGATGGCGGCGGCCACCGTGAACCTGCCCGCGATCGTGCTGTCGGGCGGCCCGATGCTGAACGGCTGGCACAATGGCGAGCGCACCGGCTCCGGCACCATCGTCTGGAAGTCGCGCGAGCGGCTCGCCGCCGGTGAGATCGACTACGAGCAGTTCATGGAGATCGTGGCTTCCTCCGCGCCCTCGGTCGGCCATTGCAACACCATGGGCACCGCCTCGACCATGAACGGGCTTGCCGAAGCCCTCGGCTTCTCGCTGCCGGGCTGCGCCGCGATCCCGGCGCCTTATCGCGAGCGTGGCCAGATCTCCTACGAGACCGGCAAGCGCATCGTCGAGATGGTCTGGGAGGATCTGAAACCCTCGGACATCCTGACCCGCAAGGCGTTCGAGAACTGCATCGTGATCAACTCGGCGATCGGCGGCTCGACCAACGCGCCGATCCACATCAACGCCCTGGCCCGCCATATCGGCGTGGAGCTGTCGATCGACGACTGGCAGAAAGTCGGGCACGACGTGCCGCTGCTGGTCAACATGCAGCCGGCCGGCTTCTATCTTGGCGAGGAATTCCACCGGGCCGGCGGCGTACCCGCCGTGGTGCGCGAGCTGATGAAGCACAAGCGCATCCATGAAGACGCGGTCACGGTGAACGGCCGCGGCATCGGCGAGAACTGCGCCAATGCGCCGAAACCCGACAACGACGTGATCTGGGCTTACGACAAGCCGCTGGTCAAGGACGCCGGCTTCCTGGTGCTGCGCGGCAATTTGTTCGATTCCGCGATCATGAAGACCAGCGTGATCTCCAAGGAGTTTCGCGACCGCTACCTCAGCAACCCGAAGGACCTCAACGCCTTCGAGGGCCGCGCCGTCGTGTTCGAGGGGCCGGAGGATTATCACACGCGGATCGACGATCCCGCGCTCGAGATCGACGAGCGCTGCGTGCTGTTCATTCGCGGCACCGGCCCGATCGGCTATCCCGGCGGCGCCGAGGTCGTGAACATGCAGCCGCCGGCGGCACTGATCAAGCGCGGCATCCACTCCCTGCCCTGCATCGGCGACGGCCGCCAGTCGGGCACCTCGGGTTCCCCCTCGATCCTCAACGCCTCGCCGGAGGCCGCCGCCAATGGCGGGCTTGCGATCCTCAGGACCGGCGACCAGGTCCGCATCGACCTCAACAAGGGCAGCGCCAACATCCTGATTTCCGACGACGAGTTGAAGAAGCGCCACGCCGAGCTGATGGCCAATGGCGGATTCAAGCATCCGCCGAACCAGACGCCGTGGCAGGAGCTCTACCGCAACACCGTCGGTCAGCAGTCGACCGGCGCCTGCATGGAACTCGCCACGCGCTACCAGAACGTCGCGGGTGCATTTGGCGTGGCGCGGGATAATCACTGACAGCCACTGTCATTCCGGGGCGCGGCGAAGTCGCGAGCCCGGAATCCATCAGGCCGCAGAGCGCGCCGCACAATGGATTCTCAGATGCGCAATCGCGCATCGTAGCTCGCGCCAAGAGGCGCGCCCCGGAATGACGAATTCAAAAGGAGAACAAGAAAATGGCAGACCGCCTCAAGGGAAAGCGCGCTGTTGTCACCGCCGCAGCTGCAGGCATCGGGCGTGCGTGCGCCATCGCATTCGCGCGTGAGGGTGCAATCGTCATCGCCACCGACATCAATGAAGGCGGCATCGCGAGCCTGGCGAAGGAAGGCATCGCCGAGACCGCAAAGCTCGACGTTCGCAACACCGCCGACGTCAACGCATTTGCCAAGCGCATCGGCAAGGTCGACATCCTGCTCAATGCAGCCGGCTTCGTGCATCACGGCACCATTCTGGATTGCTCGGAGGAAGACTGGGATTTCTCGTTCGACCTCAACGTCAAGTCCATGCACCGGACCATCAAGGCGTTCCTGCCGGCGATGCTGGCGGGTGGCGGCGGCAGCATCGTCAACATCTCGTCCTGCGCGGCCTTGCGGCCGCCAGCCAACCGCTATGCCTACAGCGCGTCCAAGGCCGCAGTATCGCTGCTGACGCGCGCGGTTGCGCTCGACTTCATTACACAAGGCATCCGCTGCAACAGCATCTGCCCTGGCACCGTCGAGACGCCGTCGATGCTCGACCGCGCCGCCGCCCAGGGTCCGCAGGGCAAGGAGATGTTCATCTCCCGCCAGAAAATGGGCCGGCTCGGCACCGCCGACGAAATCGCGGCGATGGCGGTCTATCTCGGCAGTGACGAAAGCGCGTTCACCACCGGCGTCGACCTCGTCGTCGACGGCGGCTACATGCTCTGATCACTCCTCATCCCGAGGAGGCGCGACCAGCGCCGTCTCGAGGGATGGACCATGGGCTTCATGGTTCGAGACGCGCGCAAGTGCGCGCTCCTCACCATGAGGGATAGGGAAGGGATTTCCGCATGAACAAGATCGATCTCAACGGCCGCGTCGCCATCGTCACCGGCGGCGCGCAGGGGTTTGGCCGCGCCATCGTTCAACGCTTCGTCGATTCCGGCGCCAAGGTCGCGATCTGGGATTTCGATGCGCCGCTGGCCGAGAAAACCGCAAAGGAGATCGGCGGCGAGACCAAAGTCTTCAAGGTCGACATCACCGACACCGCCGGCGTCGAGCAGGCGCGCGATGCGACGCTTGGCGCCTTCGGCAAGGTCGAGATCCTCGTCAACAATGCCGGCATCGCCGGCGTCAACAAGCCGGTCTGGGAAACCGATCTGGAGGAATGGCGGAAAGTTCTGCGCATCAACCTCGACGGCCCCTTCATCTGCTGCAAGGCCATCGTGCCCGCGATGCTCAAGCAGAGATACGGGCGGATCGTCAACATCGCGTCCATTGCCGGTAAGGAAGGCAATCCGAACGCCTCGCACTATTCGGCCTCCAAGGCCGGCCTGATCGCGCTGACGAAATCGCTCGGCAAGGAGCTCGCCGCGCATGACATCCTGGTCAATGCGGTGACACCGGCGGCGGCCAAGACCGCGATCTTCGACCAGATGACGCAGCAGCATATCGATTTCATGCTGTCGAAGATTCCGAAAGGCCGCTTCGTGCTGGTGGAAGAGCTTGCCGCGATGGTGGCGTGGCTCGCATCCGAAGATTGTGCCTTCTCCACCGGCGCGGTGTTTGATATTTCCGGGGGACGGGCGACGTACTGAGACATTGGCCGCCCGAGGGGGCGGACCATGCGGTTTGGGCGTCGGGATTTTGTCAAGCTCGCAGCGGCCGCGCTGCCGCTACTTCCGCACAATGTGCTTGCGCAACTCGCGCCGAACCCGCCGAGCATCCGCTCGCCCTCGCCGGCTGAACGCAGCGCCATGGCACGGCTCGCGCACAGCTTCATGGACAAGTACGGCGTGCCGGCGCTGTCCTTTGCGATCGGCTATGCAGGCACTGTTGTCCACGAGGACGCCTTCGGTCTTGCCGATATCGAGCGGAACGAGGCCGTGACGCCGCGGCACCTGTTCCGGATCGCCAGCGTCAGCAAGATGATCACCTCGGTCACGCTTTTCCGCCTAATCGAGGAGAGCCGCCTCAAGCTGACGGACCGGGTGTTCGGTCCCGGCGCGCTGCTCGGCACCGACTATGGGCAGCCGCCCTACTCACCCAGTATCGACCAGATCACGCTCGAGCATCTCCTGACGCACGCCGCCGGCGGCTGGAGCAACGACAACCGCGATCCCATGTTTACGCATCCGCGGATGGATCATGCACAGCTGATCGCGTGGACGCTCGCCAACCGGCCGCTGGACCGCCCGCCAGGCCAGCACTACGCCTACTCCAATTTCGGCTATTGCGTGCTGGGGCGCGTCATCGAGAAGCTCACGGGCCAAGCCTATGCCGAGCACGTCCGCGCCGAGGTGCTGGCGCGCTGCGGTGTCGCCGACATGACTATCGCCGGCAACACGCGCGACCAGCGCCAGGCCGGCGAGGTCGCCTATTACGGCCAGGGCGAAGGTCCCTACGACATGAATGTCAGGCGGATGGATTCCCATGGCGGCTGGATCGCGACGCCATCGGATCTCGTCCAGTTTCTGATGCATGTCGACGGCTACGCGAGGCCAGCGAACATCCTGCGGCCGCGCACGATCGAGGTCATGACCACCGCGCCCGCCTACAGCCCCAACTATGCCAAGGGCTTCTGCGTCAACAAATTCGACAATTGGTGGCACAATGGTAGTTTGCCGGGCACCAGCACGATTGCCGTGCGGACCCATGGCGGCTTCTGCTGGGCCGCCTTCACCAACGCCAGACGGAGGAATTCGAGCATGGATGGCGATCTCGACAATCTGAACTGGAGCATGGCGCGTCAGGTCGCCGAGTGGCGGGTCGCATGATCCGGGAAGGCGGATGCCTGTGCGGCGCGGTGCGGTTCAAGGCGGAGGGCGAACCGCTGAACGTCCGCATCTGCCATTGCCGCATGTGCCAGAAGGCGATGGGATCGCCCTACTTCGCTCGCGCTCAGTTCGACCAGCGCGCGCTCACGGTCGAGGGTGAGACCGCGCGATATGCATCCTCGGAAAACATCGACCGCGTGTTCTGCAAGCGCTGCGGCACGCGGCTGTTCGCCTGGCGGCGCAATGGCACGCTGGCGGGCGTCGCGCTCGCGACCTTCGACGATCGCAACGCCTTCGCGCCGACCGACCACATCTGGGTCTCGGAAAAGCTCGCCTGGCTGAAGCTCGACGACGGTCTGACGCAATATCCGACGACGATTCCTGCGTAGGCTCCGCCGGCGCCGCCGCTGGCTCGACGCAGAGGCCGCGGGCCTCGCCGATCATTTGCAGCGTGGCATTCCGGAACCTGCCACCCTATGTTGACTTGAAGCGTCGCTGCACCGCCGGTTTCGCTGGAACGGCTGCAAGGCCGCAGGCAAAAAACCGGGACAGACGAGCCGTGAACATTTCCATTTATGACATTTCCGTCTGGGTGCTGCCGCTGGT
This sequence comes from Bradyrhizobium hipponense, assembly GCF_008123965.1. Lineage (GTDB taxonomy): Bacteria > Pseudomonadota > Alphaproteobacteria > Rhizobiales > Xanthobacteraceae > Bradyrhizobium > Bradyrhizobium hipponense. Next base: position 49,293 of record NZ_VSTH01000062.1, read on the forward strand.
GCTCGCCATCACCTTTCACGAGGCTGCGCACGGCTTCGTCGCGCATCGCCTCGGCGACAACACGGCCTCGCAGCTGGGCCGCGTCAGTTTCAATCCCCTCCGGCACATCGACCCGTTCGGCACCCTGATCCTGCCGGCGATGCTGCTGTTTGCGCATTCGCCGTTCCTGTTCGGGTATGCCAAGCCGGTGCCGGTGAATTTCCGCAACCTCAACAACCCCAGGCTCGACATGGTCTGGGTGGCACTGGCCGGGCCGGTCACCAACATCCTGTTGGCACTGGTGGCGGCGCTCGCCCTCCACGCGCTGCCCTGGGCGCCGGCCAACTCGGCGCAATGGATCTTTGACAACCTCAAGAATGCCCTGTTGATCAACGCCGTGCTCGCGGTTTTCAACATGATGCCGATCCCGCCGCTCGATGGCGGGCGGGTCGCGGTCGGGCTGTTGCCCCGACCGCTCGCCCTGCCACTGGCGCGGCTCGAGCCGTTCGGCATGCTGATCCTGATCGCCTTCCTGATCCTGCTACCCTTGGCGGGTTCCCAGTTCGGTCTAAATCTTGATGTTATTTCAGCAATACTACGAACGTTGACCGGTTATGTGATTCAGGCTGTTCTCATTCTGACCGGCAATGCGTAGTTGAAACGCGACACCCGCACACACGCCGAAGGGCCCGAGGCCGACTTGGTCAAAGCTGCCGATATGCTGATCGCGCGACGCGCCGATACCCGCGCTCGCGCTGATTTCGCCACCTGGAAGATGATGGCCAAACTCAACGGGTTGTCCGCGCTGCCGCCTGAGGCCCAGGAATTCCTCGCCAGCTACAAAACTCTCCTGGCGCAGATGGGCGAAGGCGAGGCCTCCGAGGCCACCACGGCTGCGATCTACAAGGCCTACTATACCGAGATGGGCGGCGCTGGAATCGCGCCGGACGTCCGCGCTCGCCCGCCCGAGCCGGCGGCGGACAATGTTACCGCTTTCCGCCGTCCGGCGCCGAAGCCGAAGAAGGCGGCCTCCTTCGTGGCGTCGACGTTTAGCGGGAGCCAGAAGCGTCCGCTGCCAGTGGCGCTGATTTTCGCCTGCCTTGTCGTGGTCTATGTCGGGATCCGGCTTTACTGGCGCTGACCAAGCTATCGCCGCATCGCGGCCTCAGCCCTTACTCGCTGCCTTTTCGTTCTTCCTGAAGATCACCGGCAAGACGAATGTCAGCCCGTCGTCTGCGACCAGCGGCGGCGGCGTCGGTACGGGATCGGAGCGCTTTACCATGCCGATGGCGGCCTCATCGAAGGCCGGATCGCCAGAGCCCTTTTCGATGGCGACAGCGACCACATGCCCAAGCCGGTCGAGCGTCAGCCGAACCGAGAGTTCAGCGGCCTTGAACAGGCCCTTGGGATAGCGCTTGTGCCGGTCGAGATGCGCGACCAAGTCCTTTTCCCAGCCTTGGCGAATGCGAACGGAGCGGTCGCTCTTCTTCTCGGCGTCCGAGGTCGGCATAGCCGTCGCTTCCGCGGCGGGCGAAGCTACCGAGGCGTTGGTGGGGACAACCGACTCCTTGGTTTCCTCCTCGACCGGCTTCTTGGTCTCGTTCATCGTCACGGCCCGGTCAGCCTGCTCGGCTTCCATCGGGACGTCCTTCGGAAGGCTGCTCTCCTTGAGTTCCGCCTTCTGTTCGGTCAGCTCGGGGGACGCCACGGATTCGTTGGAGTCCGGCCCCGGCGGCAATTCGCTGGGTTCACCGTTGGGCGACATTGCCTCGAGGCCGACCTCGATACCCTGCGGATCAGCGATGAAGTCCGGCTCGTCGCCGCGTAGATTGGCGAGCGCCAGCGCCGCTCCGCCCAGATGAAGCGCGAGCGCACCCACTGCGGCGGCGACCCATAGTTTCCGAGAGGGCTTCAGTTCGAGATCGGACATCGGCGTTAGGCCTTCGTCACGGCTTCGGTGCTTCCGGCGGCGCGCCCTGCGGCGGCGCAGCCCCCGGGACACCCTCCAGCGTCACCAGCTTGACCTTGGAATACCCCCCCTTGTTCAGGAACTCCAGCACCTCCATCAGCTCGCCATAAGGCACGGCTCTATCGGCGCGCAGGAAGATGTATTTGTCCTTGCTCATGTCCGCCGTGTTGTCGAGTGCACTGACAAGATCGACGCGCTTGACGAAGTTCTCCCCGATCGCCACCGAGAGATCCGGCTTGATGGTGACGTAAGTTGGCTTGTCCGGCTTCTTCTGCGGCGTCGATGTCGACGTCGGCAGATCGATCGGCAGGTCGACCGTCGACAGCGGGGCGGCGACCATGAAGATGATCAGCAGCACCAGCATGACGTCGATGAACGGCGTGACGTTGATCTCATGGGTTTCAGAGAAATCGTCGTCATCGACGTCATTATCTGCGATCGAAGCGCCCATCGTTCACTCCGCCGCGCGCGAATGCACGCTGCCATGGCTGCGATCGAGGTCGCGCGAGAGCAGCCGCCCCGCTGCACCCGAGGCACGGCTGACGAGCTCGAGATAGCTCTTCGTCACGCGCGAAAAGTGATTGTAGATGATGACGGCAGGGATCGCGGCGACGAGGCCGATCGCGGTGGCGAGCAGCGCTTCGGCGATGCCGGGCGCGACCACGGCGAGGTTCGTGGTCTGCGACTTCGAGATGCCGATGAAGCTGTTCATGATGCCCCAGACCGTGCCGAACAGGCCGACGAAGGGCGACGTCGAGCCGATGGTCGCGAGCACGCCCATGCCGATGCGGATGCGCCGCCCCTCGGCGCGCACGATCTCGGCAAAGCTCGAGGCCGCACGCTCCTTGATGCCGGTGTCGCTGGAGATGCCCGCTGACATCCGCGCCTCGCGCAGCGCCGAGGCCAGGAAAGACGGCAACACGCCCTCCTTGGAGCCGAGCGCCATCTGCGCTTCCGCGAGCGAGCGGGTGTCCGCAACCTTCTTCAGCGCCGAACGAAGCTTGGCGGAGGCAACCGACAGCTCGATCGACTTGGCGAGGAAGACGGTCCAGGTCACCAGCGAGGCAAACGCAAGCCCGATCATCACCGCCTTCACGATGATGTCCGCTGACATGAACATCACCCAGGGCGACAGTTCCTTCATGGCCGGCGCGGCCGACTTCAGCGGACGGCTGCCTGCATCGGCGGGCACCGCGTCCGGCGCCGAGGCCGCCGGAGCAGCCGTCGCCGACGGAGCGGTAGGCGCCGCGGACTGCTCCGCAGGCGTCGAGGTCGCAGGCGCAGGCGCGGGGCTGACTGCCGATGGCTGGGCCATCGAAGGCTGGGTCGTCGCAGGCGCCGGCGCCGCCGGCCGGGCTTGTTGCTGGGCAGAAACGGGAGATGCGAGCCAGGCGGCCGCCAGCATCACGGCTGCGGCAAGGCTTGCTCGGACAAGGCCTGCTTGGACAAGGCTTGCTTGGAAAGATGTGCTCTTCATACTTCGGCCCAGTAGCGAATGAGGTTGTGATAGATGCCCGTCAATTTGACCGTTTCGGGATCGTCACGCCCGAGCCGTTTCACTAGCGCCTGAATGGCGGTGTCGAGGTCAAAGATCATGCTGCGGGCTTGATCGTCCCGTATCATGCTCTGAAGCCAGAAGAAAGACGCAACCCGCGTTCCCCGGGTCACCGGCGTCACGAGATGCAGGCTGGTCGAGGGATAGAGCACGCAGTCCCCGGCTTGCAACTTGACTTCGTGCGAACCGTAGCTGTCCTCGATCACAAGTTCGCCACCATCGTACTCTTCCGGCTCAGCGAGGAACAGCGTCACCGACAGGTCGGTGCGGATGCGAAGGCCGGTCAGACGGTCGCCGCGGATCGCATTGTCGACGTGGAGGCCGAAATGGTGGCCGCTGCTCGCCGCATAGCGATTGAACAGCGGCGGGAAGATGTGTAGCGGAATCGCCGCGGCCAGGAACCGCGGATTCGACGTCAGCGCCGAGATGATGCGGTTGCCCAGCTTGCGCGCGACTTCGTTGTCGGGCGGCAGTTGCTCGTTGCGCTTGACCATTGCCGACTGCGCGCCTGCGGTGGAGCGACCGTCCTCCCAATCGCTGGCATCCATGATGCGGCGGAACTCCGCCACATCATCTTTGCTCAGGATGCCCTCGATGCATGTCAGCATGGTACCTCGTAGAAGCTTCTCAATAGCGCGCCGAGAGCACCAGATAGGCGGCGCGTCCCGGCGCCTCCAGCACGAACGGCGCAGCGCTCTGGTACAGCGCGTCATAGTAGCGCTTGTCGAAGATGTTGTTGACGAAGAGCTTAAGTTTCCAGTTCTCGTTGATCTTCGCCTCCGCAAATGCGTCGAACCGCCAGTAACTCGGGATCGACGTGCCCTGGTTGGCCGCGAGCAATGTGCCGCCGTAGATCTTCGAGCGGTACACTGCCTGTCCGCCGAGCTCCCAGGTGTCGTTGAGCTGGTACTTCGATAGCAGGCTGAACGACTGATGCGCGATGTTGGCGAGCGGCAGCCCGACATTCGATGTGTACAGTATCGTGTTTGCCGGCCGTGCCAGCGACTTCGTGACCTCCGACTCCATGAGAACGAGACCGCCGAACACGCTCCATTTGTCTGTGATCTTGCCGCCGACGCCAAGATCGATGCCACGGATGCGGTAGGAAGCGCCGGCCGTGATGCAGGAGATATTGCCCGTCGTTCCGGCGGGATACGAACATCCAAGCGCTGCGGCGGCGGCTGCACTGCCGACGTTCTGCGACTCGCGGGCGTTTTCCTTTTCGGTCTGAAACAGCGCCGCCGTCAGCAGCAGATGGCGGTCGAACAGCTCCCATTTGGTGCCGACCTCGATGGCCTTGTTCTTCTCCGGCCCGAATATCTGGGTGTTGCCGCCGGCAAGGGTCGGGTTGAGGCCGCCATAGGCCGTGCTGGTGCCGTCGAACTCGGCGCCAACCGGATTCGCCGAGGTCGCGTACGCCACATAGACGCTGCCGTTCGGCAACGGCTTCAAGGTGAGGCCAAGATTGAAGTTCGGGATCAGGAACTCCGCCGACTGCTGACCGAAGGCGCCGCTCGCCGCATAGCCTGACGTCTTGATGCTGTAATCGTCATAGCGGAAGCCGCCGTTGAGGATCACCATGTCGCGATAGTTCGCGCTGTCCATGACATAGCCGCTGACAGTGTCGATGCTGATCTTGGTCGGCAGGCCGGTGAGGCCTCCTGGTATTGGGAACGGAAGATTGGTGTATTGCGGATTGAACACGCTGACGTCGCTCTTCGATCCGCTGCCGCTGAAGGGTGTGCCGGTCGCCTGCTCGGAACTGAGACCGGTGTATCTGTCGATCGACGAGCGCTCGCGATCGTACTCCACACCGCCGAGCAGGGTGTGCTTGAAGCCGGCGTCGTCGTTGAACTTGTAGGTCGCCTCGGTCTGGTTGGCGAACACGTCAGTGACCTGGTAGCGACTCTGCGGATTGGCGCTGAGCGTCGAGGCCGAGAGTGGATTTTTCAGCGACGGCGCTTCGGGAAGGGTGCCGATGTAGTTCTGGGTCGAACGCGAGTCCCGAATCTTGTTGCTGAGCATCAGGTCGGGCGTAATCTGGATCTCGGCATTGATGGTGCCGATGTCTTGCCCGGTCCGGAAGAAGTCGCGGTTGACGAAGCCGTAGAAATTGTTGCGGTTGACGCCGAAGTCCGGGAACGGGCCGCCGGCGGTCGACGACGTGCTCGGCCGATAATAAGGCACGCCGAAATCGGGAATGCCGGTCAATTCGGTGTGGATATAGTTGCCGGTGACCTTGATCGCATCGGTCGGATTCCAGGTCGTGGCGACAAAAGCACCGTTGCGATTGTCGGTGACATAGCTGCGTCCCGCGACATCGGCGTCCTGGAACAGGCCGCCGGCGCGAACGGCGAGCGTCGGGTTGATCACCTGGTTGACGTCGAGCGTCACTCGCTTGGCGTGATCGGTGCCAAACGTGGTGTCCATGTTGTAGAAGCTCGTCTCCGTCGTCGCCTGCTTGGTGACGATGTTGATCGCACCGCCGGCGATACCGCGGCCGGAAAAGGTCGAGCCGGGACCGCGCAAAATCTCGACCTGCTCGGTGAAGAAATTCTCGCGCACGCTGACGCCGGAATCGCGCACACCATCGATGAAGATGTCGTTGCGGGCATCGAAGCCGCGGATGAAGAAGCGGTCGCCGAAGGCGTTGCCGCCCTCGCCCGTGCCCAATGTCACACCGGCCGTGCTGAGAATGGCCTGCTTCAGCGTCGTCGCATTCTTGTCTTCGAGCACTTCCTTGCTCAGCACCGTGATCGACTTCGGCGTGTCGACCAGCTTCTCCGGGAACTTGCCGCCGGCCTGCACGTGATCGACCTTGTAGGGCGCAGCGGGATCCGCATAGGGATTGCGGTCCGCTGCCGGTGCATTTGTGGGGACCACCGGCGCCGTTGCGGCCTGCTGCCGCTGCGCCGCGCGCCGCAGCGCATTGCGCGCACGAACCTGCTCGGCGGTCGGCTTCGAGGCGGCCGGACGCGGACGCTCGACGGGAGCGTCGACCGTCACCGGCGGCAGGTTCGATTGCTGCGCCTGGGCGCCGGTCGACACCGACGCCACTGCGATCAGGCTCGCAACCGCCGAGACCGTCTTGCCAGAACCACCCGACGATCTTTCATCCATCGAATCGAACGCTGCTACCGAACGCAACGACTTCGGTGCGACCACCTGCCCCATTACAACACGCCCCATTTTCTTGTTCGCTCGCTCACTTCGACGAACGATGGGGTGTTGGTATCGGCCGCAAAATAGCGGGTCAATGCGAGCAACCCGCGAGAACGCTTGAATAAGTCCAGATCAAAACGATTCTAAACTGCAGTTTGAAATCGTTCTAAACCGAGACTTGGATTCGTTCTAAAACCAGCGCGAAAGATACCGCAACACTCGGCGACGCGCTCGCGCTGTCAATCGCTGCTTGGCGCCTTCATCAGCGAGAACAATTCGTCGACGGCGTGCTGCGCGACCACACGCACGCGATCGGAATTGTCCATGCCGGCGATGTTGATGCCACTGACGACGGCTTTGATCTCGTCGCGGAAGTCGGTCAGGAAGCGCAAGGGATCGCGCTGCTCGTTGGCAACGCGCGCGATCAGTCCCGTGATCAAGATCTGACACGCGATCAGCTTGCCGTTCAGTTCGTCCATCCTGCGCTCCCGTTGTGGCGGGCCGATATGAACGATGCCGGTTTTCCTTGGCAACCCAAACACCGTGCGGACGATTTAGAACCGTTCTCGCGAAAGTGTGCGAAGTGTCCCTTCGCCAGGACCTCCTTCGGCTTTGCGGACGGCTCGACAGGTCAGCGACACCGCCTCCGAGCATTTCTCAAGTTCTGCACACGCGGATCGGTCGCGGCGGGAAAATGCAGCACTGCACACCGCTGCGGCACAAGGTTGCCCAAGCAGTGCAAAGCTTTCCAATTGTTTAGGATTCTCAACTGATAGTGCTGTTTACACTGGAACTTGGCGTGTATTATACAAACCTTGGAACCCTTCGATTGACCCACAATTCGTTCGTTTTGGGCATTACGAGTCGACGCGAGCCGCTATGAAAAAAACACGGCCGATCCTCTGGATTCTGATCGTCGCGGCCGCGGCCTCCGCAGGTTACTACGGCTGGCAGAAATTCGCCGGCCCCGGCGCCGGAAAAACCCAGACCGCCCAGAAGGGACCGCCGCGCCCGCCCCCCGTCCCCGTCAGCGTCGCGCCGGTCCAGAAAGTCGACTTCCCGGTCTATCTGACCGGCCTCGGCACGGTTCAGGGTTTTAACACCGTGCAAGTCCGCAGCAGGGTCGACGGCCAGATCGACAAGATCGCCTTCACCGAAGGCCAGATCGTCAAGCAGGATGAGCTTCTGGTCTCGATCGATCCCCGCCCCTATCAAGCCACGCTTGACCAGGCCAAGGCCAAGAAGGCGCAGGACGAGGCCAATCTGGCCAACGCCAATCTCGAACTCCAGCGTGCCATGAAGCTCGGCGAATTCGCCACCGCGCAGCGGGTCGATACCCAGCGCTCGACCGTCGCCCAGCTCAACGCGCAGATCGCCGCCGACGAAGCTGCGATCTCGAATGCTCAGACCCAGCTCGACTACACTCAGGTCAAGGCGCCGATCACCGGCGTTGCCGGCCTGCGCCTGGTCGACATCGGCAACATCGTCAACGCCTCGACGCAGACGGGTATCGTCACGATCTCGCAGGTCGAGCCGATCTCGGTGATCTTCACCGCGCCGGAGGATCAGCTTCCCTACATCGCCGAGGGCCAGAAGGCCGGCGCACTCAGGGTGATTGCGTTCACCACCGACGGCAAGAAGACGCTGGCCGAAGGCAAGCTCGCGGTCATCAACAACCAGGTCGACACGACCAGCGGGACTATTCGCCTCAAGGCCGTGTTCGACAACAAGGACCACACGCTGTGGCCGGGCCAGTCGGTTTCGACACGCCTTCTGGTGCGGACCCTGAAGGACGCGACCGTGGTTCCGGATGACGCGGTCCAGCATTCGACCAACGGCCTCTACGCTTATACGGTCAACCAGGACAACAAGGCCGAGGTCCACAAGATCAAGGTGAGCTATGCCATCGACGGTCGTTCGGTGGTCGACGAAGGGCTGACGCCGGGGCAGCAAGTGATCACCGGCGGTCAATTCAAGGTCCAGCCCGGAAGCCTCGTCTCCACGGCCGTGGCGAGCTCTGATCCGGCCCAGAACAAGGTTCGACGGGAATGAACGCGGGCGGGATTTCGGCACCTTTCATCCGTTATCCCATCGGCACCTCGCTGCTGATGGCCGGCATTCTCTTTGTCGGTCTCGTCGCCTATCCCCTGCTACCGGTCGCGCCGCTGCCGCAGGTCGACTTCCCGACCATCCAGGTCACCGCCAACCTGCCGGGCGGCAGCCCCGAGACGATGGCCTCGTCGGTGGCGCAGCCGCTGGAGCGCCAGTTCGCCCAAATCCCCGGCATCGCGCAGATGACCTCGACGAGCTATCTGAGCACCGCGTCGATCACCATCCAGTTCGACCTCAATCGCAGCATCGACGGCGCCGCCAATGACGTGCAGGGCGCCATCAACGCGGCCAGTGGCCAGTTGCCGAAGAACCTGCCCTCGCCGCCGACCTACCGCAAGGTCAACCCGGCGGATGCCCCGATCCTGCTGTTGTCGGCGACCTCGGAGACGATGCCTTTGACCAGCGTCAGCGACGCGGTCGACGCCCAGCTTGCCCAGCAAATCAGCCAGCTCTCCGGCGTGGCCCAGGTCTTCATCGGCGGCCAGCAGAAGCCGTCCATCCGCATTCAGATCGACCCGGCGAAGCTCGTCGCCAAGGGCCTCTCGATGGAGGACGTGCGCAGCCAGATCGCAATCACCACGGTCGACAGCCCCAAGGGCAATATCGACGGCGAGAGACGCGCCTATACGATCTACGCCAACGACCAGCTCACGCAGTCCAAGGACTGGAACGATGTCATCATCGCCTACCGCAACGGCGGCCCGCTGCGGATTCGCGACATCGGCCAGGCCGTGAGCGGCCCCGAGGATGCCAAACAGGCGGCCTGGGCCAACGGCAAGCGCGGCGTGTTCCTGGTGGTGTTCAAGCAGCCGGGCGCCAACGTCATCGAGACCGTCGACAGGATCAAGGCGACGTTGCCTCGCCTGGTCGCGGCGATCCCGCCCGCGATCAAGATCGAGCTGATCAGCGACCGCACCACGACCATCCGCGCCGCGGTCGAAGACGTTCAATTCACGCTGCTCCTGACCATCGGCCTCGTGGTCATGGTCATCTTCATCTTCCTGCGCAGCTTCTGGGCGACCGTCATCCCCGCCATCACGGTCCCGCTGGCGCTGCTGGGCGCCTGCGCGCTGATGTGGGTGTTCGGCTATTCGCTCGACAATCTATCGCTGATGGCGCTCACCATCGCGGTCGGCTTCGTCGTCGACGACGCCATCGTGATGCTGGAGAACATCACGCGCTACATTGAGGAAGGCGAAGCGCCGATGGCCGCGGCCTTCAGGGGCTCGAAGGAAATCGGCTTCACCATCGTCTCGATCAGCGTCTCGCTGGTCGCGGTGCTGATCCCGCTGCTGCTGATGGGCGGCATCATCGGACGCCTGTTCCGCGAATTCGCCGTCGTGCTGGCGATGACGATCTTCGTCTCGATGTTCGTGTCGCTGACGCTGACGCCGATGATGGCCTCGCGGTTCCTGCGCGCTCATGGCGAGGTGAAACACGGCCGGTTCTACCAGTGGAGCGAACGCTGCTTCGATGCGATGCTGCGCGGCTACGAAAACATCCTCGACCACGCGCTGAGCTGGCGCCGCACGACGCTCGCGATCTTCTTCGTCACGCTTGGGCTGTCGGTCTACCTGTTCGTCCTGATCCCGAAGGGCTTCTTCCCGCAGCAGGACGTCGGCCTGATCACCGCGACCGCCGAGGCATCGCAGGACATCTCCTTCAAGGAGATGGTCAAGCGGCAGGAGGAACTCGGCAAGATCATCATGGCCGACCCAGACGTCGCGAGTGTCGCGATGGCGATCGGCGGCAGCGGCCGGGCCGGCAACAACGGTAATCTGTTCATTACGTTGAAGCCGCGCAATGAACGCGAGGCCTCGGCACAGCAGATCATCGCGCGGCTGCGCCCGAAGTTCGACAAGGTCGAAGGCGCCCGACTCTATATGCAGGCGGCCCAGGACGTCCGGCTCGGCGGTCGCCCGACGCGCACACAGTTCGAGTTCACGCTGCAGGATGCCGATCTTGCGGAGCTCAATGAGTGGGCCCCAAAAATCCTCGCCAAGATGCAGACCTTGCCACAACTGCGCGACGTCGCGACCGACCAGCAGACGCAGGGCACCACGGTCCAGCTCAAGATCAACCGCGACACCGCCTCGCGCTACGGCATCCAGCCGCAGCTGATTGACGACACGCTGTATGACGCCTTCGGACAGCGCCAGGTCACGCAGTATTTTACCCAGCTCAACACCTACAAGGTGATCATCGAAATCGTGCCGGAGATGCAGGGCAGTCTCGAGAGCCTGAACAAGCTTTATCTCAAATCGCCGCTGACCGGCGAGCAGGTGCCGCTGTCGACGTTTGCGACTTGGACCACCGACCCGGTCCGCCCGCTCTCGATCAGCCACCAGGGCCAGTTCCCGGCGATCACGATCAGCTTCAACCTCGCCCAGGGCGTCGCGCTCGGCCAGGCCACCGAGGCCGTGCAGAAGGCGATGGCCGATCTCGGCGCGCCGCCGACGCTCAATTCAAGCTTCCAGGGCACCGCACAGGCGTTCCAGCAATCGCTCGGCACCGTGCCGCTCCTCATCCTCGCCGCGCTGGTCGTGGTCTATCTGATCCTCGGCATCCTCTATGAGAGCTACATCCATCCGATCACGATCCTGTCGACCCTGCCCTCGGCCGGCGTCGGTGCGCTCGCGATCCTGATGGCGGCCGGTTTCGAGTTCAGCCTGATCGCGCTGATCGGCATCATTCTCTTGATCGGCATCGTCAAGAAGAACGGCATCATGATGGTCGACTTCGCCATCGCCGCGGAGCGCGACGAGCACAAGACGCCGGAAGAATCGATCCGCCAGGCCGCGCTGCTGCGCTTCCGTCCGATCATGATGACGACGATGGCTGCCCTGCTCGGCGGGGTGCCGTTGATGCTCGGCCATGGCACCGGCGCCGAGATCCGCCAGCCGCTCGGCTACGCCATGGTCGGCGGCCTGATCGTCAGCCAGGCGCTGACGCTGTTCACCACGCCGGTCGTCTATCTCTATCTCGACAAGCTCAACAACTGGTTCTCGGGCTGGGGCCGTTCGGGTGACGGTGAAGGCGACGAGACGGTCGAGCACGGCACCGTTAAGGAAGCTGCCGAGTAGCAGCTTGCACGGTGCGTCAGGCGACGGTACAGCGAGGCCCTCGATTCATGCCAGCGCGGTACGTCATGTCCATGCAATCCAGACTTGTCGCCCTCGCCGCCACCGTCCTATTGTCAACGGGCGTCGCATACGCCCAGCAGGGCGCCAAGAAGAACGCGGCTCCATCGGCCCCGGCCGCTCAGCCCGCGCCGGCTCCGGCTCAGGGCGATGGCGCCGCGGCGCAACAGCCCGGCTGGATCGCACGCTGCACCAGCGTGAGCCGCGACGCGCCGCTCGAATGCGCGATCGAACAGAACGCGGTGCTGACCAAGACCGGCCAGACCATCGTCCTGATCAACATCCGCATCCCGACCGACACCCGCACGCCGGTGGCGCTGCTGCAATTGCCGCTCGGCCTCAATCTGCCGGTTGGCGCAAAGCTCCAGGTCGACGAAGGCAAGGCGGTCGATCTCCAGATCCAGACTTGTGAAAATCGTGGCTGCTATGCCTCGACGCCGATTACGCCTGATCTGCTCGCAAGCCTGAAATCGGGCAATCAGCTGAAGGTCTCCTTCCAGAACATGGCCAAGGAGACGATCGCGATCCCGATGCCGCTGAACGACTTCGCGGCGGCCTACGACAAGATCAAGTAACGGCTCCCCGACGGTTTACTGCCGTGCCATCTGCACGTTGAGACGCGGCTCGCTGGCGGCGAGCCCTGCGCTCAGCCGGTCACGTCGCGCGCCTGAAGCAGCGTGGTGAAGCCGCCATAGATCATGCGCTTGCCGTCGAACGGCATCCCGTCCAACTTCAACCGCGGATCGGCCATCACCTTCTGGTTGACGGCATCGCGGGTCTCGCGGCCGCGGTAGACGATCCAGGAGAACACCACGATCTCATGCTCTTTCGCCATCACGGCGCGCGGAAACGAGGTGAGCTCGCCATAGGGAACGTCGTCGCCGATGCATTCGACATAGTCGAGCGCGCCATGTTCCATCCAGACCGCGCAGGCCGTTTTCGCCAGCGCCTTGTAAGCCTCGATCTTGTCCTTAGGGACAGCCAGCACGAAACCATCGACATAGGGCATCACGGATCTCCTTGGGTGACGTTGAGGGTGACGTTGAACTCCAAGGACGATGCGGCTCATGGCGATCCGACCCGCAAAGGCACTTTTCAGATGAGGCAAACGGTCGCGAGCGGCCGAGACGCAGCGGAAGCACCAGCCCTCTGGCCGGCTCGCCTGCCCTCAGGCAGCCCGCAGAGCACCCGTTCACTGCGGCGCTTGCCAGCCCGGAGGCGAGCAGGTAGAAACCTGCCACGCCTGAGCCGTGATTTGCGCAAACCGCGCTTCCGGCAACAGCCGGACAAATCAACAAGTGATTGAATTTGTTCGGCTATTCCGTTGGGGAATGGTGTAACGGTAGCACAACAGACTCTGACTCTGTTTGTCTAGGTTCGAATCCTAGTTCCCCAGCCAGACTCGAAAATTAATCAACCGCCTAGTCCAACTTGGTTTTTCGCCGCAGCCGTGATCCACGGCGAGGATCATGGACCATACTTGTGGACGGTTGCGGACCATGCAATCGCCGCACGAATCCGAAATCTGCGATGAACTCTGACGTGGTCGTTCGGCGGCTTTTCTATCCAATAAGCACGCGCGGGCCGGAGTTTCTTGTCCTCTGAACGACCTGCGCGGATCCATTGCGAGGAGCCATTTTCGTAAGTTCTTGCGCTGACGCAAATTTGTCTCGGCTCACGTCGCTTTTCTCCCATCCCCATACGTGGAGAAACGCGGTAGAGCCTTAATCCCTTGCACGAGGACGCAGTGTGTCGGATGAACAGGTCATCGCTCGCTACGGCGCCAGCCTGATCTGCTGAATGGTCAGGTTCTGCAAGGCACGAACCGCCTCCTGCGAGTACCTAGCTCCATTATCTCCCCGGGGACCGAGCGCTATGTTCAACGTATGCGTTTGCGTCGCGGTCACGCTGGCGAGATTCCCGGTCGGCCCTCGAAACCTCACCAAAGTCCAGCTTGGTGCTACGCTCGCGCCGGCGGTGACTATGAATTGCACCGAGTGCGAAATTGAGTCTATCGGCGGGTCCGGTATCCTGACAACCACGTTCTTGGCGTTCTCGATCGCTGCCTTTGATTGTTCGCCGGCGTCCGCAGCCAACTTGGCAACGTCCTCCGCCAAAGTTTTTACCTGGTTAGCTCTTTGATATGCCTCACTACCGGTATCTCCGTCCTCGATGGTCTTGGCAATACCTGATGCCTGCTCAGTCTTGTCCTTGGCTGTTGCCTCATCGTCGCGCGCCGCTTTCGCCTGATGTTCAGCAACCGAGGCAATCTGGCGCGAAATCCTCAGGAATTCCCGGTCTTCGACTTCACGGAAGAGCGATTGAGCAATTGATCTAGCCGCGTTCTTAGATGCCTGTTCGGCGTCGTTAGCTGATTTCTTGGCGGCCTCGTAACTCTTCGCCGCGTCTTTCACCGCCTCGTCGGCGATCTGACGCGGCCCTTGAACACCTTTAATAGTCGGCGGCTTCACGGTTACTAATGGCTGAGCAGCCGCCTTGGCCGCCCCCGGGGCCGGATGGTCGCCCGCCTGAAGGTCTCGCGTAACAACGGGCGATAACGCCGAATTTGCCCACTCATTCAATCCGAGGTCGCCGGCAAGATTACCGCGTAGACCTGGAGCACAAGGATCTGGCAAATTGTACTTCACGCTTTGCGCAATCATTTCTTGCCGCCACCGCCGCAGCTCAACGAGGGACAATGAGAAGCTGACCGCCTCTGTCCTTACCGCCTGTCCTGAAATCGACGCCCCGGCCCCGAACGTAAACTGCTGAGCAACCCCGCTCGCAGTGCCGAGTGGTTCAATATACGAACCGACCGGCGCAATTGATCCAAGATTGTTGGCGGCCAGGGTCATGTCGACCTTGGCCGCCCAATACTGGAGCCAGCGGTAGTGTGGCTCTCGAATTTTCTCGCTGAAGGAGTCAGCAAGTTCGCATTTCACGCGTTCAACGATATCCCGGATAGGTATCGATCCCGTTGCCTCGGAAAGAGGTGGCACAGTCGAACATGAACCAAGAATTGCCGCGGCAATAATTAACGCGACGCAACGCACCACGCGCATCGAGGTCCCCCATCCCTTGAAATTCCCCCAAATATGCTGCGACTATGGATTGCACGGGATGGCAAAATCAACCGTTATCTAGCGACCGATATCCTTCCCTGCTGCGGCTCCTTCCGAGCCGGGACAATGCTGATCGGTCTCGCTTTGAATCCAGACTGACCTTCGACAGCCTGCTAAAGAAATGACGACTTGCCGCTGGGCTCGGCTGCCGGTTTTTGGCGCTGGCTGGCTAGGGTACGTATCCGACAGTTGGCGACGGCTGCTCGAACTCGTCGTCGCTATTTGCCTATGGTAGTATGAACGTTACCACTCGCAGTGCCGCCGCCCTCTCTGCTAATGCTTCCGCCCAACGACGTGTTTGGGGTTACATTCAAGCGCGCATCCGAACCTTGGCCGCTGATGTTTGGATACGTTGTGGGAGGCGGCGGAGGCGGTTGGAAATTCTGCAATCGCTCATTCGCGGTCTGCTCGTGCGGAGTGTATTGAGGATTTAGATTTTGGGCATGGGCCGACGTTGCAAATAGCACCGAAATCGCGATGAGCGATCATGCCACGATCCGCAGACGTCAGTAACTGCGTAGCTTGGCTCGACAGGTGGTGCGCGGTCGCAAGAACGGTGTCGACAGATCGGCTGGCGAGTCTAGGCGGTGCGATCGCAGCGTCGGTTATGCCGTCCCGTTTCGGGTCTGCTTCAAGGGTGTCAGTTTCACGGCCGGCTCGGAGGAAACTTCCCCGATTGCGCCTCGATCGCCTGCACGGCCACGCTCGCCACCTGCCGCAGTGCCTCGCGGTCCGCGCCTGAGGACGCCATCACGCCCATGCCGACGGCGACGGCGGAGACGTAGCGCGCGAGCGCTGCCGGATCCGACGCCGGCTTGAGATCGCCTTCTGCCTTGGCGCGGATGAAGCGGTCGCGGAGCTGATCTTCGTTCTGGCTGCGGCGTGCGGCGAGCTCGAACGGGACGTTTTCGGAGCCGGTGCCGCAGGCGATGCCGCCTTGCACGAGCAGGCAACCGGGCGGATTGGCGGGATCGGTCTGCTTGTCGGCGATGCCCATCAGCATCCGCTCGGCGACGTCGCGGGCAGTCGGGGCAGCGACCACCTCGTCCATCCAGACGCCGCGCAGCTTGGTGTAGCGGTCGAGCGCGGCCTTCAGCAGGCCTTCCTTGTTGCCGAAGCAGGCATAAAGGCTCGGCGGGTTGATGCCCATGGCCTCGGTCAGCTGGGCAATGGTCGCGCCCTCATAACCGTGGCGCCAAAACACTTCCATTGCCTGGTCCAACGCCGTCTCGGCATCGAATTCCCGGGGGCGTCCCATGGCGGCCATGTGCCTGTCTCCTTGAGAATCGGCGTCGCGCCTCGCGCTAACGCCTGATCCTATCTATTTGTTCTAACTTTCATTTCTCTGCCGTCTTCCACTTTTCGCATTCCGCGGCTAAGATTTTCTAGGGTGAACGGTACATAGGTATCTTGCACTGCGGCATCCAGCTCCACATCTGTAGTGAACACTACATATCTGGAGCGCGCAAATGCCCCCCTCCCAAAATACCTCTCGCCCTGGCCGCGTCCGCCGCCTTCTCGGTGGTGTTGCCATTGTTGGCGCCCTCGCGATCGCCGGTTCGATCGCAACCGGCCGCTATTTTCACGCGGCGCAGGCGACCGCGCCGGCCGCCGCCGCCGAGCAGGCCGTCTCCGTCACCGTCGCGATGATCGAGCCGCGGCAGACCGTGCTGTGGGACGATTTCTCCGGCCGGTTAGAGGCCATCAACCGCGTCGAACTCCGCCCGCGCGTTGCAGGCGCGATCCTGTCGACCAATTTCACCGAAGGCGCGCTGGTGAAAGCCGGCGACGTCCTGTTCAAGATCGATCCGGCGCCTTATGCGGCCGAGGTCGACAAGGCCAACGCCCAACTCGAAGCCGCCAAGGCGCGCGTGGTCTTCACCCAGAGCGAGCTCGAGCGCGGCGCGCAGCTGGTCGGCAACGCCGTGGTGACCCGCCGCGACTACGATCAGCGCGAGAACGCGCATCGCGAGGCGATCGCCAACGTCAAGGCGGCAGAGGCGACGCTTCAGACCGCGAAACTCAATCTCGACTACACCGAGGTGCGCGCACCGGTCGACGGCCGGGTCGGCAAGATCGAAATCACTGTCGGCAATCTCGTCGCCGCGGGCACCGCCTCTCCGGTCCTGACCTCGCTGGTGTCGGTCAATCCGATCTACGCATCGTTCGATGCGGACGAGGAGGTCGTGCTGCGGGCGCTGAACTCGATCGCGGATGGCTCGGGCAAGCGCGGCAATCTCGACCAGATCCCGGTGGAGATGACAACCTCGGGCGGACTTTCGGCCAAGGGCCACATCCAGCTCATTGACAACCAGGTCAACGGCCAGAGTGGAACGATCCGTGTCCGCGCGGTGTTCCGGAACGAGGACGGGCGTCTCATTCCCGGTCAGTTCGCCCGCGTGCGCATGGGCCAGCCGAAGCAGCAGACGCTGGTGATGATCGACGAGCGCGCGATCGGCACCGACCAGGACAAGAAGTTCGTCATGGGGGTCGGCGACGACAGCCGCGCGGTCTACCGGCCGGTTACGCTCGGCGGCTCCGTCGATGGGTTGCGCATCGTGACGGCGGGGCTGAAGCCCGGCGACCGCATCATCGTCAATGGCCTGCAGCGCGTGCGTCCGGGCGCCCTCCTCAAGACCGAGGTCGCGGCGATGGGGGCACGCGGGCCGCAGCAGGCCTCCAACCACAGCAACCAGGACGTCGTGCAGCGCTAGTTGCGTCGTTTCGGGACGTGCGCTTGGCACGAGCTATGGTGCGCGCTTGCGCACCTGAGACTCTCGAAGTTTGAAAACTCCGAGCACATCGCCTCCGGCTTTCCGGGTTCGCGCGCTTTCCTCGCGTCCCGGAACGACGACGGAGGGATCGGAGACTCGCAAGAAATTGCGCAGGGGCAAAGCCATGAATCTCTCAAAATTCTTCATCGACCGTCCGATTTTTGCCGGCGTCCTGTCGGTCCTGATCTTCCTCGCCGGCCTGATCTCGCTGTTCGCGATGCCGATCTCGGAATATCCGGACGTGGTGCCGCCGTCGGTGCTGGTGCGCGCGACCTATCCCGGCGCCAATCCCAAGGTGATCGCGGAAACGGTGGCGACGCCGATCGAGGAGCAGATCAACGGCGTCGAGAACATGCTCTACATGTCGAGCCAGGCGACCACCGACGGCGCAATGACGCTGACGGTGACATTCCGGCTCGGCACCGATCCCGACAAGGCGACACAGCTGGTGCAGAACCGCGTGCAGCAGGCCGAACCGCGCCTCCCCGCGGTGGTGCGCCAGCTCGGCATCATCACCAAGAAGTCGTCGCCCGACCTCACCATGGTCGTGCATCTGCTGTCGCCGAACAACCGCTACGACATGACGTATTTGCGCAATTATGCGGTGCTCAACGTCAAGGACCGGCTGGCGCGGATCGACGGCGTCGGCGACGTCCAGCTCTACGGCGCCGGCGACTATTCGATGCGGGTGTGGGTCGATCCGCAGAAGGCCGCCGAGCATGGGCTGACCGCAAGCGACATCGTCAAGGCGATCCAGGCGCAGAACGTCGAGGCCGCCGCTGGCGTGGTCGGCTCCTCGCCGAACGTCAAGGGCATCGACCTGCAACTCTCCGTCAATGCGGAAGGGCGGCTCGCGAACGAGGAACAGTTCGGCGACATCGTAGTCAAGGCCGGAACGCGAGGCGAAGTGGTGCGGCTGCGCGACGTCGCGCGCATCGAGCTCGGCGCCTCTCAATACGGCCTGCGCTCGCTGCTCGACAACAAGCAGGCGGTGGCGATCCCGATCTTCCAGGCGCCCGGCTCCAACGCGCTCGAGATCTCTGACCACGTCCGCGCCACCATGGCCGAGATCAAGAAGAACATGCCGGAGGGCGTGTCCTACCAGATCGTCTACGACCCCACCCAGTTCGTACGCTCCTCGATCGAGGCGGTGATCCACACGCTGCTGGAAGCGATCGCACTCGTGGTGCTGGTCGTCATCCTGTTCCTCCAGACCTGGCGCGCCTCCATCATTCCGCTGCTGGCGGTGCCGGTATCGATCGTCGGCACCTTTGCAGTGATGCACATGTTCGGCTTCTCCATCAACGCGCTCAGCCTGTTCGGCCTCGTCCTTGCGATCGGCATCGTCGTCGACGACGCCATCGTCGTGGTCGAGAACGTCGAACGCAACATCGAGGCCGGACTGTCGCCGCGCGATGCCACCTACCAGGCGATGCGCGAGGTTTCCGGCCCGATCATCGCGATCGCGATGGTGCTGATCGCCGTGTTCGTGCCACTCGCCTTCATCTCCGGCCTCACCGGCCAGTTCTACAAGCAGTTCGCGCTGACGATCGCGATCTCGACCGTGATCTCGGCCGTCAACTCGCTGACGCTGTCGCCGGCACTTTCGGCATTGCTGCTCAAGGGCCACAACGAGCCAAAGGACAGGCTGACCCTGATCCTCGAAAAGGCGTTCGGCTGGTTCTTCCGCGGCTTCAACCGCGTTTTCACCCGTTCCTCGGAGAATTACAGCGGCACCGTCACCAAGGTGATCTCGGGCAAGGCAGCCGTGATGGGGCTTTACGTGGTCCTGGTCGGCCTCACCGCTCTCCTTTTCCAGCAGGTGCCGAGCGGGTTCGTGCCGGGCCAGGACAAGCAATATCTGGTCGGCTTCTCGCGGCTGCCTGATGGCGCAACGCTCGACCGCACCGAAGAGGTGATCCGCAAGATGAGCGACATCGCGCTGACCCAGCCGGGTGTCGAGAGCTCGGTCGCGTTTCCGGGCCTGTCGATCTCAGGCTTCACCAACTCCTCCAACGCCGGCATCGTGTTCTCGACGCTGAAACCGTTCGACGAGCGCAAGAGCCCGGCCCTGAGCGGCAATGCAATCGCGGCCGATCTCAACAAGAAATATTCCGGGATCCAGGAAGCCTTCATTGCCATGTTCCCACCGCCGCCCGTCAATGGTCTCGGCACCATCGGCGGCTTCAAGCTCCAGATCGAGGACCGCGCCGGTCTCGGCTATGAGGCGCTGAACGAGGCGACGAAAGCGTTCATGGCGGCGATGCAGAAGGCGCCGGAGATCGCCGGCGTGTTCTCGAGCTTCCAGGTCAACGTTCCCCAGCTCTTCGCCGACATCGACCGTACCAAGGCGCTCCAGCTCGGGGTGCCCGTGACGGAAGTGTTCAACACGCTGCAGATCTACCTCGGCTCCTACTACGTCAACGACTTCAACAAATTCGGCCGGACCTATTCGGTCTATGTCCAGGCCGATGCGCCGTTCCGCGCACGTGCCGACGACATCAGCCAGCTGAAGGTGCGCTCGTCATCCGGCGACATGGTGCCGCTGTCGGCGCTGCTCAATATCCGCCAGAGCGCGGGTCCCGAGCGCGCGATCCGCTACAACGGCTTCCTGTCGTCCGACATCAATGCGGCGGCTGCGCCAGGCTACTCCTCCGGTCAGGCGCAGGAAGTCGCGACGCGGATTGCTGCCGAAGTGTTGCCGACCGGCTTCGCCTTCGAATGGACCGACCTGACCTATCAGGAGTTCATCGCCGGCAATTCCGGGCTCTGGGTGTTCCCGCTGGCGATCCTGCTGGTGTTTCTGGTGCTGGCAGCGCTCTATGAGAGCCTAACCCTGCCGCTCTCCATCCTCATGATCGTGCCGATGGGACTGCTGGCAGCGATGTTCGGCGTCTGGATTTCGAAAGGCGACAATAACGTCTTCACGCAGATCGGACTTATCGTTCTCGTGGGACTCTCTGCCAAGAATGCGATCCTGATCGTCGAATTCGCGCGCGAGCTCGAATTTACGGGCCGCACGCCGATCCGGGCCGCGATCGAGGCGAGCCGGCTGCGGCTGCGCCCGATTCTGATGACGTCGATGGCGTTCATCATGGGCGTGCTGCCGCTGGTGCTCTCGACCGGGGCCGGCTCCGAGATGCGCCGCGCCATGGGCGTAGCGGTGTTCTCCGGGATGATCGGCGTCACAGTGTTCGGCCTGTTCCTGACGCCGGTGTTCTATGTGCTGCTCCGCACCATCACCGGCATGAAGCCGCTGACGCATCACGGCAGCGACACCAGCGCGGCGCCCGTCCAGGGGCTCGGTCGCTAGATCAGGGAGATACCTGACAGCACAACAGAACAAGCACGATCTTGCGAGGCTAAAGGGTTTGACTGAGGAATGTACGGCGTTCGCTGGACACAAACCAGCCCAGGTTCCCACGAAACCCCTTTCCAGATGCGACGAAACACGCCTGAAACAGATGGCCGGTTATCTAGTTGTCAAAATCAGACAGGGACGGCCACCATGCAATTCTTGCTCGACCTCATCTGGGATTATTCCTGCTGCCAACATCTCGTCGCCCATCCGCTGCCGGAGGACGAGCTATGATCGAACTTATCTCGGCCCTGCTCGCCCTTTGCAGCATCGGCGTCTTTGCAGCGCATGCTGTGGATGCCTACCGCACCGCGCATTTCTGACCGGCCGGCGCCGGCGGTGCTGATCTAGAACGGCCGCCGGTAGAAATGCTCCGAATGCGTTGCCGCCGGAAACCGGTTGGCGAGCGCCAGCGCCCCCCTCTCGTCCGTCTCGAGCGCGATCTTCTGCGCCAGCATCACGTCGCCTGGCGCGAGGAAGCCTGATGGGACAAAGCACCAGCCCATCGTCGCAACCCCGGCATCGTCGATTTCGTGAACATTGGCGGCGGTGCCGTAGTGGATGCGATACCGCTTGCCGGTATCGCAGCCGATCACGTCGAAATACCGGTGCTGCTCGAACTGGGTACGCTGGGCCGGCGACAGCCATTCGGACAACAGCCGGCGGCCGCGGGCATCCGGCGTGTTCTCGCCGAAAAAGCGCCGGTAAAGCCCGCGCAGCGCGTGCAGGCGCGCTCGCGCCGGTGCGCGAAACCAAACTGCCGCAATCATGAGCAGCTCAGATCAACCGCCAACCAGGCGGGGATAGAACAGCGTTTCATGTGCGGTGGGGTCGAACGACCGGATACGGGTGACTTCGCCAGGCCCGGTTCGCAAAGCGGCGGTAAAGCCGGCTCCGGTCAGCTCCCGAAAACGCTGCTCGGCCCGCGCCAGCGCTTCGGCATTGTCGGGATCAAACTCGTGGCGCGTGTCTCCGGTTTGGTCCATCACGATCTGGGTAGCCATATTGAGTCTCCTCATGCCCAGCCCTGCCCTGATCAAGCAATCCTCATGCCGACGGTTCCAGACGGCAACAACTTTCTCGCGTACGGCGGTCACACCTTGCGGAGCTGATCACCTCGACGCCGCCGCCTCTCCGCCCTCGTCGATCTGCCGCCCCATCAGCGCAATCGCCTTCTGATAAACGCCGGCGGCATTCCAGGCCTCGATCGCGGCGAAATTCGGCTCGCCCGGCTGGTAACCGGCTCCCGCGCGCCAGCCATGGGCCTTGAGGAAATTCGCAGTCGAACTCAGCGCGTTGGCAGCGACCTCGAGGTTGCCGGTGCCGTAGGCCAGGATGTTCTTGGGCATGAACTGGGTCTGGCCGACCTCTCCATGCATGGAGCCGCGGGTTGCCCCGGACAGCGTGCCGCGGTCGATCAGCTTCAGCGCGGCATAGAGCTGATCGGCGAAGAATTCGGGGCGGCGGCAGTCATAGGCGAGCGTCGCGATCGACGACAGCATGTTCTGGTTGCCGCGCTGGCTGCCGAATCCGGTCTCCATGCCCCAGATCGCGATCAGCGGCCCCGGCGGCACGCCATAGCGCTGCTGGATCGAGGCGAACAGGGCGGCCTGCGACTGCTTCAGGGAGCGGCCACGCGCGACGATGGTGGTGGCGCCGCGCTTGGCCAGGAACTGGTCGAGCGACAGCGAAAAGCTGCGTTGGCCCCGGTCGGCCGCAATGGTGGCGCTGGCGTAATTGGCCTGCATCAGCGCCGCAAGCGCGGTCGGGCCAATGCCTTTGGCCTGTGCCTCCGCACTGAACTCGCGCTTCCAGCCTTCGAACCCGGCCGGCGAGCTGCCGCATTGCGCGGCCTCGGCGGAGGACGCCAGGCAACCAAGCAGCGCCATCGCACCAAGAATCGCGCCAAAAACCGCCGCCGCAACAGCCCTGCCCCTGATCATACCCGCTATCTCCGTCCCGTACCGTTCGGTACCGCAATCCTACCCGCTGGAAGGCGCCGACTCTATGGCCTGATCATAGGACAATTCGAGGCCTTCCAGATTGCCCTGCTTCCGCCATTTCTCAAGCAGCCGCAGGAACGCCACCGGCCCGCGCCAATACTGGCTGTTTCTTGCCGCGATCGGATCGAACACGCCTTCATTGTTGTAGTAACCCGGCGTGCATTCAGCGAGATAGGTCTGGCGGCCGAGCGCCGCCTTGACGACCTCCTCGACCCAGGCGTTCTCGGCGGCCAAAGTCGGCTCCAGCGTCCGGGCGCCGCGCTTGCGCGCTTCTCCAATCACATAGGCGATGTGCCGAGACTGTTCGTCGATGACGTGCGGGAAATTTGCGCTCTGGCCGGCCTGCACCATGACGATGAGGAAGCAGTTCGGGAATCCGCGGCTGTAGAACCCGTGCAGTGTCTTGACGCCCTCGCGCCAACGTTCTGACAGACTCATGCCGTCCCGGCCGTAGACCTCGAATCCCATTCGGCGGGCGTAGTCCGTGCCGACCTCGAAGCCACTGGCATAGATCAGGCAGTCGAGCTCGTAGGCCTTGCCGTCGACGACGACGGCGTTCTCGGTGATGCGCTCGACGCCTTGCCCCTTGGTGTCGACGAGATGCACGTTGGCGCGATTGAACGTATCGAGATATTCGTCGTGGAAGCACGGCCGCTTGCAGAACGCCTTGTACCAGGGCTTTAGCGCCGACGCAGTCGTTTCGTCTTTCACGATGGCATCGACGCGGGCGCGGATCTCCTCCATCTTGCGGTAGTCGGCCTGCTCGATGACCTTCAATGCCTCCTCCATCGAGGTCACCGGCTGCGGCTGGCGGCGCGGCGCGAGCAGTATCTCGCCGAGCAAGCCGGTCCAGCCGTCCTGCACCAGATCCTGTTCGAACGGCTCACCCGAGATCACCGCGGTGAAATTGTCCATGCGCTCGCGCTGCCAGCCGGGCTTGAGGTTCTGCGCCGAGGACTGATCCGTTGGCCGGTCATCGCGCACGCCGATCGCCGACGGGGTGCGCTGGAAGACGTAGAGCTCTTTCGCGGAACGGCCAAGATGCCGCACGCATTGCACGGCGGTGGCGCCGGTGCCGATGATGCCGACGCGCTTGTCGGCAAGGCCGGCGAGACCGCCTTCGGCGTTGCCGCCGGTGTAGGCGTAGTCCCAGCGGCTGGTATGGAAGCTGTGGCCCTTGAAGCTTTCGATGCCGGGAATGCCCGGCAGCTTCGGCCGGCTCAGCGGACCGCCTGCGAGAACGACGAAGCGCGCGCGTATGCGATCGCCGCGATCGGTCTCGACCAGCCAGCGTCCCTCGCCCTCCTGCCATTCCATACGCGAGATGACGGACTGAAACAGCGCGCGGTCGTAGAGACCGAAGTGACGCCCGATGCGGCGCGAGTGCTCGTAGATCTCCGGCGCGCGCGCATATTTGCGCACCGGCATGTAGCCGGTCGCCTCCAGCAGCGGCAGATAGATGTAGCTCTCGGTATCGCAGGCAGCACCGGGATAACGGTTCCAGTACCAGGTGCCGCCGAAGTCGGCAGCCTTCTCGACGATGCGAAAATCATCGATGCCGGCCTCGCGCAGACGCGCGCCGCACAGAAGGCCACCGAAGCCGCCGCCGACAATGAGCACTTCGGTCCGTTCGCTGACGGCCTCGCGTGCAAATCCGGGATCGGCCCAGGGATCGTCGAGATAGCGGCCGAAGTTGCCGCTGGCCTCGACATATTGCGCCTTGCCTTCAGCACGCAGCCGGCGATCCCGCTCGTCGCGGTAACGCGCACGCAGTGAGGCGATGTCGATCGTAGAGGCGCCGGCTGCGCCGGTCTTGTGTTTTTCCGCTGACATTCATCTCCTCCACGGCGGACGCCGTTTCGCCGGCAGCTCACATCAGTTAGCCCCGAAAAAGCGACGCCTGCAATCGCGTCCGCCGCTTTTTGCGTGAACGTCGCGTGGCGTTCCGCTACCCTCGTTCAAATCACAGGGTACGCCATGCAACGACATGGCTGTGAGGAGGAAACGATGCAGGGATTGATGATGGACATGCCGCTCCTGATCAGCGGCCTCATCCAGTACGCCGCCGACTATCACGGCGAAGCGGAGATCGTCGCGCGCGAGATCGAGGGCGATATCCACCGCTACACCTATGCCGATGCGCATCCGCGCATCAAGCGCATGGCGCGGGCCTTGCAGCGGCTCGGCATGAAGGCGGGCGACCGCGTCGGCACGCTCGCCTGGAATACCCACCGCCATTTCGAGATGTTCTATGCGGCACCGGGAATGGGCTATGTTCTGCACACCGTCAATCCGCGGCTGTTTCCCGAGCAACTCGTCTACATCATCAACCACGCCGAAGACCGACTCCTATTCGTCGACCGCGCCACGCTGCCGATCGTCGAGGCGATCGCGCCGCAGCTCAAGACGATCGAGGGGTATATCGTGATGTCCTCGCGCGAGCGGATGCCGGAGACCAGGCTTGCGAACGCGCATTGCTACGAAGAGCTTCTGGAACAAGAGAGCGATGCCGATTTCGCCTGGCCGCTGTTCGACGAAAAGTCCGCGTCCACCATCTGCTACACCTCGGGCACTACAGGCAATCCCAAGGGCGTGATCTATTCGCACCGCGCCGCGATCCTGCAGACCATGACCTGCTGCAATTTCGACTTCCTGCCCGGCCATGTCGAAGGCGTACGCGAGGTGATGATGCCAATGGCGCCTCTGTTCCACGGCAACGGTTGGAACATGCCGTTCACCGCGCCCTACACCGGCTCCAAGCTGGTGCTGCCCGGCCGCAACTACGAGCCCGACAAGCTTTACGAACTGCTCGAAGGCGAGAAGGTGACGCTGTCGGCGGGCGTGCCGAGCTTCTGGCTGATCCTGCTCGACTGGCTCGGTCGCACAGGCAACCGGTTCTCGACATTGCGCGCAACACTGTCGTCGGGCTCGGCGCCGCCGCGCGCGATGGTCGAGAAGCTGAAGCGCGACTTCGACATCGACTACATCCAGGCCTGGGGCATGACCGAGGCCCTGGGCTGCTCGATGCCGGGCTTGCGGCCCGGATCGGAGCATCTCAGCGACAAGGAGAAATTCGACCGGCGGCAGGTGTCGGGCCGCGCCTGTTTCGGCACAAGTTTGCGCATCGTCGACGACGGCGGCAACGAACTGCCGCGCGATGGCAAGACGGTAGGTCATCTGCGCGCCCGTGGTCCCTGGGTCGCCTCCGGCTACATGAAGCTGGACGAAGGTCTCGACCGCGACGGCTGGCTGATCACCGGTGACATGGCCGTGATCGACGCCCACGGGCATGTGACATTGACCGATCGCTCCAAGGACGTGATCAAGTCCGGAGGCGAATGGATCTCCTCGATCCAGCTCGAAGACGTCGCGCTGTCGCATCCCGACGTGCTGCAAGCCGCCGTCGTCGCCATCGCACACGAGAAGTGGCAGGAGCGGCCCCTCCTGCTCGTCGTCCGCAAGAAAGGAGCAACCGTTGACGGCAAGACGCTGCTCGACCACATGCGCCCGAAGATTGCGAGCTGGTGGATGCCTGATGCCGTCGAATTCCTCGACGAATTCCCGATGACCGGCACCGGCAAGGTGCTCAAATCGGCCCTGCGCGATAAGTTCAGGGAGTACCGCGTCGCATAAAGCACGCGCCCCTTCCGTGCGCGGTCTTCATCTTTTGGTAGATTCGGGAGCGATATATCGAGACCTCGCTAAACCCTGAATCGAGGACATCATGGCGTTTTCCGGATTGGGCATGCATCTCGGCAACCTGTCGCGCCTGTCGAATGCGCAGACGCGCTCGATCAGCCCCGAGAATTTCACCGGTGAGAAGGGCAAAGGCGGCATGTCCGTCGATGGGCCCGCGGCGCGTCAGGCCCGTGATCTCGGGCAGGGCTGGAAGGTCTCGCCCTACGTCGTCATCGAACCCGGCGCGACGTTCAGCCTTGCTGACATCGCCGGCCAAGGCGCGATCCAGCAGATCTGGATGACGCTCGCGCGCGGGCGCCTGCGCCATTCGATTCTGCGCGTCTATTGGGACGATCAAACGCTCCCGAGCGTGGAATGCCCGGCCGGCGATTTCTTTGCCTGCGGATGGGAGGAGTTTGCGCAAGTGTCCTCGCTCGCAGTCTGCGTCAATCCCGGCCGCGCCTTCAACTGCTATTGGGAAATGCCGTTTCGCAAGCGCGCGCGCTTCACGCTCGAGAACCGCAGCGAGGAGCCGCTGACCGTTTACTACCAGATCAATTATGCGCTGACCGAGGTGCTTGAGGACTGCGCCTATTTCCATGCCCAGTTCCGGCGCACCAACCCGCTGCCCTACAAGGAGGCTTACACCGTCCTCGATGGCGTAACGGGCCGCGGCCATTATGTCGGCACCTATATGGCCTGGGGCGTCAACAACAATGGCTGGTGGGGCGAAGGCGAGATCAAATTCTTCATCGACGGCGACGGCGAATTTCCGACCATCTGCGGCACCGGCACCGAGGACTACTTCTGCGGCGCCTATAATTTCGATCCCTACGTCGCCCATTCCGGCCAAGGCCCGGTGCAGCAATCGCGCTACCAGGAATTCACCACGTCCTATGCCGGCCTGCCGCAGGTGATCCGACCCGACGGCGTCTACAAGTCGCAGCAGCGCTTCGGCATGTATCGCTGGCACATCCCGGACCCCGTGCGCTTTCAATCCGATCTGCGCGTGACGATCCAGGCGCTGGGGTGGCTGCCCGGCACCAAGGAGGCGAAATATCTTCCGTTGCAGGATGACATCGCCTCGGTCGCATTCTGGTACCAAACGCTGCCGACGCCGCCCTTCCCACGACTGCCCGGCCCGGACTATCTCGAGATCGGCTAGGCGCTGCCGTCGCCTCTCTCACTGCGCTCGCCGAGAGCACAGTGCCGTCTTCCCTTCTCCCCCTGTGGGAGAAGGTGGCGCGCGTAAGCGCGCCGGATGAGGGGTCTTTGTCCGCGGAGACAGACCCCTCACCCCTACGAATACGTGTCCACCAGCGGAGCTGCCCTCTCCCACAAAGGGAGAGGGCACAATTATGCGCACCGTGATCGCAACCAGCGCCTCGGCGCCCTCGCCTCAATTCACCACATACACGTCGGGATCGAAGCTCGAGCTCGGCTTCTTGAACGCATTGCGCAGGGACGGCGACATCGGGACGTTGTAGTTCAGGCCATTCGGCGGCGTTGGCGATTGCAGCCACTTCTTGTAGAGGACCTCGATCTCAAGGCGACCTGCTTCTGGCGGTCGGCGTTGTTGGTGGTTGCCGAGCAGTGCAGGTCGAGCGTGCCGTTGCGCAGCCTTCAAGCTGTTCGATCGACGAAATCCACTTTACGCTTCGATGCCGCGCCGCACCAGAATGCGCTCCGCGCCGTCGTTCCAGACGTCCATCTTTGTGATCTTGCCGTTCCTCACCACGAAGCGATCGACATAGCGATTGCCTTCGAAGGCGATCCCATCCTTCCACTCGCCGTACAACGTGCCGACGCTGTAGACGATGGTCTCGCCGTTACCTGGACAGACGTCAAACCGATCCATCTTCTTCTTGACCCAGCGGTAACGCATCGCATTGAAGGAGGTGGGGCCCCGCGGATGATCAAACTCACGCCCACCCGTGAACGTGATGATCGTGCCCGGCGCCATAAAGGCCGCCGCGGCGTCGGGATCGGGAATCATCGATGCCGTAAGGTAGGCTTCCACGATCTGCGCGTCCGACAAGGACGTGCTTTCGCTTTTCACGGCAATGGACATGGCTATATCTCCCGCGGAATCTGCGAAATACTATCTCCCGCCTTGGGGAATGCGTGCATATATTTTGATCAGTTTCCACACACCATTGCCGCCCAAGCCGAGGTGCCGAACGCAGCAAGCTGCTATAGGGTACGCTCCGCAAGATCCAGCACCATGATCGCACACACCGCCTTCGATCTTATCTTCCGTAACGCCCTGTTGCGATCATCCGCCGCACCCGTCGATGTCGGCGTGAAGGACGGCCGCATCGCTGCGATCGAACCAAGGCTCGCCTGCGAGGCTGTCGAAGTCGATATCGGCGGCCGGCTGGCCCTGCCCGGGTTCGTCGACAGCCATATCCATCTCGACAAGGCCTGCCTGCTCGGTCGCTGCGGGCACAATCTCGGCAGCGTCTCGGAAGCCATCCGCGCCGTCGCCGGGATGAAGCGGGATTTCACCGTCGAGGACGTCTACGCACGCGGCGCCAAAGTGCTTGAACGTGCCATCGTGCATGGCACGACGCGTATGCGCACCCATGTCGAGATCGATCCGCGGATCGGCTTGCGCGGCTTCGAGGCGGTCAAGGCACTCAAGCGCGACTATGCCTGGGCGATCGATCTGTCGCTCTGCGTCTTCCCGCAGGAGGGCCTGACCAAAGATCCCGGCAGCGATGAGCTCCTGGTCCAGGCGCTGCGCGACGGTGGCGAAACGATCGGCGGCTGTCCCTACACGGACACCGATCCGAACGCCCATCTCGCGCGTATCTTCGATCTTGCACAAGAATTCGACGTCGACGTCGATCTGCATCTCGACTTCGATCTCGATCCGTCCTGGTGGCACCTCGACGAAGTCTGCCGGCAGACCGAGCGGCGCAACTATCAGGGGCGCGTGGCGATCGGCCACGCCACAAAACTCTCGGCGCTGCCGCCGGAACGGCTGAAGGCCGCTACCGCACAGCTGGCGAAAGCTGGCGTCGCCGTCACCGTGCTGCCCGCAACCGATCTTTATCTGATGGGACGCGAAGCCACCCACAGCGCGCCGCGCGGGCTGACTCTTGCCCACAAGCTCGTCGATAACGGCGTGCTCTGCTCGGTCGCTACCAACAACGTACTCAATCCCTTCACGCCGTTCGGAGATGCCTCGCTGCTGCGCATGGCGAATTTCTACGCCAATGTTGCGCATGCCTCGGTCAGCGATTTCGACACCTGCCTCGACCTCGTGACCGAGCTGCCGGCGCGGCTGATGAACTTGAAGGATTACGGAATCGAGGTCGGAAGGCCCGCCGATCTCATCGTGCTCGATACGCACGACAGCCGCTTCGCCATCGCGGAGCTGCCTGAAATCCTGATGGGATTCAAGAGCGGCCGGAAGACCTTCGAACGGCATCAAGCCGTGACGTTTCCGCCGTCCGAGTCAGGTAAGGCGCGGGTCGTCATCCCTCACGCTTGACCCTGGCCAGGATGCGGTCCGCCTCCGTGCGCCAATCAGCACTGCGGGCAAACTCCTTCGTGCCCTTTGCGCCGAACAGACCTTGGTCGGCGAGGTCGGCCACCCAGGCCTGCCGTTCGGCCGTGCCTTGCGCCGACCACGGCGTCAGCCCGGCCTCACGAACGGTCTCCGCGACCTCGCGCACCTCCTCGGCACGACGGCGGCCGTGCTCGATCACGCGTTGGAAGAAATAGGCACCCTGCTTCTCCCAGTCGATCGCGGGAAACGTTTCCGCGAGCGAGGCCAGCACCGCGTCCTCGACGCCGTACGCACGCGCGGTGGTGAAGCTTTCGATGACCATGGCCTCAAGGCCCTTGATCATGATGCTGCGGCACATCTTTACCGCGGACGATACGCCGAGCTGGTCGCTGGCAACCTTGGCCGAAAAACCGATCGCGTTCAGAAGCGACTCGAGCTCCCGCGCGCCGGGACCGCCGAGCAGCAGCGGCACCTTGATGCGATAGGGCGGAACAGACGTCATCACCGCGCCCTCGACATAACGTCCGCCGGCATCATCGACCAGCGCGGCGGCGCGTTGCTTGGCGCCGGGGGAGGCCGAGTTGAAATCGAGGAACCACGTGCCCTGGTTGATCGCCGCAGCGCAGGCCTTTGCCACCGGCACGGCCTGGCTGGCAGTGACGGCAGACACGATGCAATCGGATCTCGCGGTGAGCTCGGCATGAGACGCCGCCAGCGCCACGTCGAACTTCGCCGCATGATCCCTTAGCGGCGCGCCCTGCTCGCCGCCGAGCTTGATGTCATAGGCTGCGACCTTGATGTCCTGCTGCCGCAGATCCTCGGCCAGAATCCTGCCAACCTCGCCATAGCCGACCAGTCCTATCTGCCATCGCCTCGGATCCGACATCAGTTCAGTCCTCGTGTCGTCGCGTCGAAGAGCTCGTCGGCCTCATATCGCCGCGGAATCAGCGCCTGCTGGAACGCATATTGGACGATCAGCTCCAGTGGCTTCCTGTTTGCCTCGATGCCGAACGGGAGGAGGTCGGGCGTTGCCGCCGGCCCGGCCTGCATCTTGTTCTGCTTGAGAAGATCATAAACATCTGCGACCACGTCGGGATGCAATTTCGCGAGTTGCTCGGTCACGACCACGAGATGGTTGACGGGGACGACGCCGCAGCGGGCGTACCATTTCGCCGCCTCTGCAGTGGGATCTGGGAACAACGGCTTCAGACGCGCGTCGTTCGAGGTCTCGCCGAGGACGGCGTCGATCTCGCCGTCGATCAGCATTTGCAGGATCTTCTTGTCGTTTGGCGCGCGCTCGGTGGCGTCGACATATTCGGCGACGTGCGGATCCTCGAATGTCACCCAGCTTATGCTGTCGAGATCGACGCCGTAATCGTTGGCGAGGATGCCCCTGATCCAGGCGCCGGTCGTCGTCGTGAACGAGCGGATGCCAACGCGCTTGCCTTCGAGGTCTGACGGCCCGAGCGTTCCGCGCGCGGGATTATACAGCGCGTAAGCATGCTGAAAGCGGCCGAGCATGGTCGCCGGCAGCAGCACTAGTGGCTTGCCGTACGCCTTCGCCATCAGATAAGTGACGATCGCCATCTCGCAGACGTCGAACGCCTGCTCGCGCACCATCGGCTTGAACGCCGTGTTGGTCGGCGTGTACTCGATGAAGTCGAGATCGAAAAGGTCGGAGCGAAGCTCGCCGCTCTTCACCGCCTGGACATGGCGGTGACTGCCGAGCACGGCCTTCAGCTTGAGACGATCCATCCGCCCGCTCCGCTGTTTTCCTTAGACATCCTCGGGATTGTCGACATAGACGAGTCCGGCCTTCGCCAGCGCCTCGCGCATGCTGTACATGTCGAGGCCGAGCTCGCCCGAGGCCAGCCGCTTGCGCTTGCCGCCTTCGTCAGCATTGCGCGTTTTCGCCTTCTCGGCGACTTCAGCGGCGTAACGCTTCGGCACCGCCACGACGCCGTCGTCATC
Organism: Bradyrhizobium hipponense; assembly: GCF_008123965.1. Taxonomy (GTDB): domain Bacteria; phylum Pseudomonadota; class Alphaproteobacteria; order Rhizobiales; family Xanthobacteraceae; genus Bradyrhizobium; species Bradyrhizobium hipponense. Next base: position 81,633 of record NZ_VSTH01000062.1, read on the forward strand.
GGCCACGATGATGTCACCGGGTTCGACGTTGACCCCGGCACAGACCACGGGAACGTTGACCGAGCCGAGTGTCGCCTTGACCGTGCCCTTGGCCGAGATTGCGCGCGACCATACCGGAAACTTCATCTCATGCAGCGCTTTGACGTCGCGGCAGCCGGCATCGATGATCAGGCCCTGCACGCCGCGCGCCCTCAGCGAGGTCGCAAGCAATTCGCCGAACATGCCGTCAGTATTGTCGGTGGTGCAGCCGACGACCAGAATGTCGCCCTTTCTGCACTGCTCGACCGCGACATGGATCATCCAGTTGTCGCCGGGCTGCGCCAGCACCGTGACCGCGGGACCCGCAATCGCCGCGCCCGGCCAGACCGGCCGCAAGTACGGCTTCATCAGCCCGATGCGGCCATAGGCCTCGTGCACGGTCGAGACGCCGTACTCTGCCATTCCGGCGGGATCGGCGCGTTTGATATTGCGAACGACGACCGGCTTCATGCTAAGACCTCCTCAACGGTCGGAAACAAGCGCTGATAGGCCTCGCCATAGGTCATGGGCACGCCGGTGTTGCGGCTGCCCTGGATGCCGCGGTTGAGCGCGACGCGCTCGTAATAGCCCCACAGATGCTTTTGCGCGGCCAGGATCTGGAACGCTTCGTATTTCTCCTTCCAGACCTCATCGATCTTGAGGATCAGGTTCGGCTTGAAGTTGCACATCTCCGGCTGGTGCGGCTCGAACAGGAACACCGGGGGAGCGGAATATTTGTAGTGCGCACCGGGCTTGTGGCCCATCGCCTGGGCGACCACGCGGGTCTCCTGGGCGAAATGCGCCGCGTTCGGGTGGTCGAAATTGTAGGGATCTTCCAGCGCGTGCGTCAGCACGAAGCTCGGATTGAGCTCGCGGTAGATGTCGACCATGCGGTCGAAATGCGCCTCGTTCAGCTTCAACGGATAATCGCCGCAGTCGAAGAACTCGATCTCGGCGCCGAGCAGCTTGGCCGCCCGCTCCGCTTCATCCTTGCGCCCACCCTTGACCGACTCCAGTGTCGCGCCCGCCTCCTTCCAGGCAAACTGGCTCTCGCCGCGCTCGCCGAAGGACATGCAGACGATCTTCATGCGATAGCCCTTCTTCGCGTGCAGCGCGATGGCTCCTCCAGCGCGCCAGACGAAGTCGCCCGGATGTGCCGTGATCACGAGACCTGTATTCATGGGACAAACTCCCCTCTCTCATTCGTAGACATCATGGGCTCCTTGCGTCCTGCGGGAAGCCAATTCATCAGGCCGCGGCGACCGCGGGTTCCTCGCCATCGAGCACGCGCTTCAAGCGCTCGCCGTCGAGCGCGCCTTCCCATTTGGCAATCGCAATCGTCGCCACCGCGTTCCCGATCAAATTGGTCGGCGTCAGTCCCTGCGACATCAGGCGGTGAATACCGAGCACCAGCGCAACGCTCGTCACCGGAATAGTGCCGGTCGCCGACAGCGTCGCCGCCAGCACGACGAAGGCAGCGCCCGCGATTCCCGCCGCGCCCTTGGAGGTCACCAGCAGGATCAAGAGCAACTCGACCTGTTCGGCGAGCCCGAGCGGTGTATTGGTCGCCTGCGCCAGGAACACCGAGGCCGCCGCCAGATACAGGCAGGTGCCGTCGAGATTGAAGGAATAGCCGGTCGGGATCACCAGCCCGACCACGCTCTTCTCGCAGCCGGCTGTCTCCAGCTTGGTCAGCATCCGCGGCAACACTGTTTCGGATGATGTCGTGGCGATGCAGATCAACAACTCTTCCCAGATATAGCGGATCAACTTGAGCAGCGAGAAACCGCAGAGACGCGCGACCGGGCCGAGCGCCACGATGATGAAGATCACGCAGGTGAGATAGAAGCCACCCAGCAGCTTGCCGAGCGAGGCCAGTGAGCCGACGCCGAACCTGCCGACCGTAAACGCAATGGCGCCGAACGCGCCGATCGGCGCCGCCCACATCACGAAACCGACGACGGCGAACACCATCTTGGCGGCGATGTCGATCAGATTGACCAGCGGTGCCGCGCGTTCGCCGAGCTGTACCAGCGCAAAGCCGCACAGCACCGAAATGAACAGGACCTGCAGTATGTTGCCTTCGGCGAAGGCGCCGACGAAAGTGGCAGGAACGATGTTCATCAGGAATGGCACGAAGCCGATGGCGCCGGTCTGCTTGACATAAGGCTCGATCGCGCTGGCGTTGATGCTGGCGGAATCGATGTTCATGCCGACGCCGGGCTTCAGCACGTTGACAGCGACAAGGCCGATCACCAGTGCGATCGTGGTCATGATCTCGAAATAGACGATCGCCTTGACCGCGACGCGGCCCACCCGCGCCATGTCGGCCATATGCGCGATGCCGTGCACGACGGTGCAGAAGATGATCGGCGCGATCAGCATCCGGATCGCCTTGATGAAGCCATCGCCGAGCGGCTGCATCTTGGCGCCCGCCTCGGGACTGGCGATCCCGAGCGCGATGCCGGCCGCCATGGCGATGAGCACCTGGATCCAGAGCTCCTTCCACCAGGCGCGCCCGCGCGGTTTGTCGATCGCGAGCGCCGTCATCGGTCGAACTCGAACAGGCGCGCCGGATTATCGACGAGGATCTTCTGCTGGAATTCGGGCTCTGGCGCGAACAGCGGGATCAAGTCGACGAGATCGCCGTCATTCGGCATCGCCTTGACGTTGGGATGCGGCCAGTCGGTGCCCCAGATGACGCGATCGACCGCGGTCTCGACGATTTTGCGCGCAAACGGCGCCGCATCCGTGAAGGGCGGACCGGCCGAGGACACGCGCTCGGAGCCGCAGATCTTGACCCAGCACTTCTCGTCGCGCTGCATCAGCTCGATCAGGATCTTGAACGGAAGCTGATCGAGCCCTTCGGACGCCTTGACCCGCCCCATATGGTCGATCGTGTAGCTCAGCGGCAGCTTCGCCAGCATGTCGGCATATTCGGGCAGATCGATCGCGTCGAAATGCAGGTCGATGTGCCAGCCGAGCGGCGCGACCATCGCGATGACTCGGTCGAACACGTCCTTGTCGGGCACGCCGCCGAGATGGCGAACGAAATTGAAGCGGCAGCCGCGAAAACCGCCCTCGTGCAGATCGCGAAGCCCGCGCTCGGTGATGGTGCCGTCGATGTTGGAGACTGCGCGGTAGGCGCCGTTACTCTCTGCGATGGCGTCGAGCGCCACCGTATTGTCGGTGCCATGCACACTGGCATTGACGATGACGGCGCGCTCTACGCCGAGCTTTGCGTGCAGAATCCTGAAGTCCTCAAGCGGCGCGTCGGGCGGCGTGTAAGAGCGATCCGGCGCATAGGGATATTTCACGCCCGGCCCGAAGATATGGCAATGCGCGTCGCAGGACTGTTTTGGCAGCTTGAATTTCGGCGTGCGCGTGTTCGGGTCGGGCGGCGGAATGGTCGGTGTGTACATCATTGTCGTCAGCTGAACTTGAACAGGCGCGCCGGATTGTCGACCAGCAGCATCTGCCGGATCGCGCTATCGGGCGCATAGAGGGGGATCAGATCGACGAGGTCGCCGTCATTCGGCATGATCTTGACGTTGGGGTGCGGCCAGTCGGTGCCCCAGATAACGCGATCGGGCGCGTTGTCGATCAGCGCTTTTGCAAACGGCACCGCGTCGTGGAACGGCTTGCCGGCGGCGTAGGCGCGCTCCAGACCGGTGATCTTGACCCAGCACTTCTCGTCCTTCTTCTGAAGGTCGATCAGCGCAGTGAATCCGGGATCCCCGAGCCCCGTCGCCGCCTGCACCGTGCCCATGTGATCGATTACGTAGCGCGTCGGCAGCGCGGTCAGGATCGGCGCGAATTCAGCGATCGAGCCCGGCTCGAAATAGACGTCGATGTGCCAGCCCAGCTCGGCAACGCGTTGCACGATACGCTCGAACTTGGTCATGTCGCCGACGCCGCCGAGGCGCTTGAGGAAGGCGAATCGGCAGCCGCAGATGCCGGCCTTGTCGAGCGCCGCCAGCTCCTTCTCGGTCATCTCGTCGTTGACGTTGGCGATGCCCTTATAGGCGCCCTCGCTCTGCGCGATGGCATCGATGACGACGTGATTGTCGGTGCCGTGCACGGTGGCATTGACGATCACGCAGCGCTCGACGCCGATTGTCTCGTGCACCCTGCGAAACGCCTCCAGCGGCGCATCAGCGGTGTTGTAGGGGCGGTTCGTAGCGAAGGGGTAACGGGACGCTGGGCCGAAGATATGGGTGTGGCTGTCGCAGGATTTCGGCGGCAGCTTGAAGGAAGGCGTCTTTGGATTGGGATCCGGCGGCTCGATGGTCGGGATCGCCTTCGGCGCAGTGGTCTGCGCGCGCACGTCCGTTGCCCATGCGGCTCCGGCCAACCCGGTCAAGAGATGCAAGCACGCCCGCCTGTTCATTTCCTCAACACCCCGTCACATGGACCGCTTGCGAGCGGAAACGCTGATGCGCTCCCCTCGACGGTTTCTTTCAAGTCTTGGTGGTCGCGACCGTGCGCCGGCGCGTCGGCGCGGCCTGATCGAGCGGCGGCGCCTGGAACGCGGCGACGGTTGCCTGCACCAGCTGCTCGATGGCGCTGGCGGCATCGCCACCGTCGGCCTCACCGCGCGACAGGCGCGAAACGCGCTCCGGGGTCACCAGCGAATAATAGAGCGCGCCGAGCAGGAAATGGCTGCGCCAGACGATATCGGTGCGAGGGATGTGCGGCAGGCTCTCGTGGATCGCATCGATGAAGGCGTGGCTGGTGTCGTCGAAGGTCTGCGCGATGATTTTTCGCGCGACCTCGTTGCCTTCCGCCGACATCACCGCGCGAAGCCGCGTGAAGCGCGCCCCGCCGCCGGCCAGATCGCTACCCGAGGTGAAGGCCGGCACCACATAGGCGCGCACGATCGCTTCCAAGCGGTCCTGCAGATCGCGCACGCGTTTGGCGGCGGCGAGCAGCTCGGAACGGCGAAGATTCATCGGCCCGCAATGGCGCCGATAGATCTCCAGCAGCAGACCGTCCTTGGTCTTGAAATGATAGGTGACGCTGCCGGGATTGGCACCGGCAGCCTGCGCGATGTCGCGCACCGATACGGCATTGAAGCCGTTGGTGGCGAACAGCTCCTCGGCCGCGGCGAGGATCGCCTCGCGCATATTCGGCTTGCGGGCCGTTTCCTTGCTGGTGGGCTTGCGTACCATGCGATTTGTACTATCGTACAAAAGATCAGGTCTCGTCAACAAAAACCAGTTGGCAGCGTCCGGAGCGGCGTGGAATTCGTCGCACGGACCCAAATGCCCTCAGGAGCGCGGAAAATGCTGGGTTCGAACAAGAAGATCGGCGGTTTGTTGCTCGGTGCCGGTCTGCTGCTGGCAGGGGGCACCGCGCAGGCCGACAATTATCCGAGCAAGCCGGTTCACATCCTCGTGCCCTACGCGGCCGGCGGCGCGGTCGACGTGCTCGCACGCACGCTGGGCCAGGCCCTGGCGAAGAGCTGGGGCCAGCAGCCCGTGATCGACAATCGTCCCGGCGCCGGGGGCATCGTCGCCTCGCAGGCGCTGACACAGGCCGCGCCCGACGGCTATACGCTGATCCTGGTCGCGAGCGGTCATCCGCTCAATCAGTTCATCTATCCGAGCGTGCCCTACGATACGTTCAAGGATTTTACCGCGATCACCGAAGTCGCATCGTCGCCGCTTGCAATCGTGGTCGCCAAGGACAGTCCTTATAAAACGCTCGGCGATCTCCTGGCCACCGCGAAGAAGGAGCCAGACAAGCTCTCCTACGGCATGTCCGGCAACGGCACTTCGGCGCATCTCGCCGGCGAGTTGCTGAAACACATGTCCGGCACCAGGATCGTCGCGATTCCCTACAAGGGCGGCGCGCCGGCGCTGACGGCCGTGATCGCCGGGGAAATCCCGCTCAGCATCAACCCGCTTGCGGAAGCGATCGGTCAGCTCGAAGGCGGCCCGGTACGCGCGCTCGCGGTGACCTCGGCCGAACGCTCGAAGGCGCTGCCCGATGTCCCGACGGTCGCGGAGTCCGGCGTGCCCGGCTATGATGTCTCGGTCTGGTGGGGTGTGCTTGGCCCGGCAAAAATGCCCGCGGAAATCGTGACAAAGCTCGAGACCGATTTGAAGGCGGCGCTGAGGGATCCGAATGTGCTGTCGACGCTCGGCAAGATCGGTGCAGCACCGCTCGGCTCGTCCGCCAAGGACTTTGATGCCTACATGCACGCCGAGGCCACCAAATGGGAGCCGGTGCTGAAGGCCGCCGACATCCGCGCGCAGTGAGGCGAACTCGTCGCGTGTCCGATCAGATGCCGGGCGCGGCGCCAGTCCCAAAGCCGGATCACCACATAGGTCGAGGCGATGTCCTCCATGCATCCGTGTCCCCGCATTGCGTTGGCGTCCGCGCTCAACACGTTCACAGCGCTTCGCTCCCCCTCAGTGCAATGCACCATCCTTCTGGTGCAATCGCCGCCGAACTGCGCTATTTCTGGGCATTATGACTCGACGTACCGGCAGCGCCGACCTTCCTCTTCACAACGGCCGGGTTCCACCCTGGCTGGCGAACCGTATGGCCTCGCTCGGGGCGATCGTCACGCAGGCAATCGTGCATAATTACGGACGCGACGCATTTCTCCAGCGGCTGTCGCATCCGTTCTGGTTCCAGTCGTTCGGCGCTGTGATGGGGATGGACTGGCACTCCTCCGGCATCACGACATCGGTCATCGGCGCGCTGAAGCGGGGGCTCGGTCCGCTCCAGGACGAGCTTGGAATCTACGTCTGCGGAGGGCGCGGCCAGCACTCGCGCAAGACACCGGAGGAATTGACGCAACTCGGCGATCGCGTCGGCTTCGACGGCGCGAAACTCACCCGCGCCAGCCGCCTCGTCGCAAAGGTCGACAGCGCAGCGGTGCAGGACGGATTTGATCTTTACCTGCATGGCTTCTTCGTCACCGCCGATGCCAAATGGACAGTGGTGCAGCAGGGCATGAATGGCGACAAGCGGCAGGCCCGCCGCTATCATTGGCATTCCGAGGCGCTGACGAGTTTTGTCGACACGCCGCACAGCGCGATCGACGGCCCCGAGCAGGGCGAGATCGTCAACCTCACCGACCACCGCGCCGACGTCTCGCGGACGGCCCAGCTAGAACTGTTGTCCGGGCTCGGCCCCGACCGCATCATCACCGAATTTGTACGGCTGAACGGGACAGAGCCCGCGCAGGCCATGCTGCCGCACCTGATCATGCCTGCCCATCACGACGTGCGGCCGAAGGATGTATTTGCGCGGCGCCTGCACGGCACGCTTACCGCGGCAGCCGAGCGCGGCCCGGTCGACTTTCCGGAACTGCTGCTCACGCCCGGCGTCGGCGCGCGCACCGTGCGCTCGCTCGCCATGGTCGCCGAAGTCGTGCATGGCGCGCCCTATCGCTTTGCGGATCCCGCACGCTTCTCGCTGGCGCACGGCGGCAAGGACCGGCATCCCTACCCCGTTCCGATCAAGGTCTATGACGAGACCATCCGCGTCTTGAAGGACGCAATCCAGAGCGCAAAGCTCGGGCGCGAGGAGGAGATGCAGGCGATCAGGCGGCTCGACGATCAGGCGCGGCGGCTGGAACGCAGCGCGCACGGTCCGTCGGTCGAGTCCTACATTGCCGGCGAACGCGCCGCCTCGCCCGATCTCGACGGCCGCTCCGTGTTCGGCTGGGAGCGCGATCTCGCGCCAACAAAAAAGCGGACCGGCTGAACACCGGTCCGCGAGTTGGTCGGGAGGAACAGCTCTCAGGTCTCGTCGCCTTCATTATCCTCGCGCAAGATCCGGTTGGCCGAGTGATCCTGGTATTGCTCGGTCTGGATGGACTTCCCGTCCATGCCGCGAATATCCGAATGTTGGGCCTTATCTCGGTTGGACAGCACCATGTTGTCGCCGATCTTCTCCTTTGGGACTTCGGCGAAGGCGCCGGTGCCATCGCCCTTGCCGCGCATGCCGGATCTGAAATGCGTCTTGCTGCCATGCCCACCTGGCATCGGTCTCTCCTCTTGCGCTATCACCCCGAAAGTCAGTGCTTCTGTTGCGCCGGCGTTGGCTTCGGCCGCATGTGGCCACTCTGGCGAGCACGGTTATGCTTGTTGTGGTCGCTTTCCTGGTTGAGGCCACCGCGGCTCACGGGGAATTCGCTATGCCGCGCCTCGCTTCGCGCGTGGTGTGCGCGGTGTTCCTCGGGATTGCGGCCCAGCGCTCGGTCTAGCTCTCGCGCATCGGGAACATCCGGTTTGCGCTCGAGGATGCGCACCTGCTGTTCGTGTGTTTTCTTGCCTTGCATTTATGGCCTCCGCCCTCGTCGTGGGGCGCCGCTGTGTGCGACGTCTTTGTCGATGCCGCCGGCGATGTTCACGTCGTTCTCGAAGTCGCCTTCGATCGTGTTCTCCCCGAGCGCATCCTCGACATCATCGGGCGACGCACCCGCCATGTTCGCTCCCTTTGATCCTCCGATCAGCGGATTATCGCGAAGATCCTTACTTGTCGGCGTATATAGTTTTGGCTGTTTGCTGCTCATGACTAGATTACCCTCCGCCCTTGTCTTTGGCATCGTGCCTGTGATGGGAATCGCGTTCACCTCCGCCGCCGGAAACGCGGCTATGCCTTCGCTGCGGATCATCGGCCGGCGGCTTCTTGACTTCCAGCGGCGCCTTGGCGTTCTCGTGGGCTGCGCCAGGTCCGCCCTGACGAATGCTGTTGGGTGTCTTGGTGGATGTCGACATAAGGCCCTCCTCAGCGGTCTTGCTGGTAGCCCTGATTGGTCGTGTTCTGCTTGATGTTGCCCTGTTGACCCTGCTGATCCGGATTCTGCACGCGCTGCTGGCCGTGCGGCGCCTGGTCCGCGGACATCTGCTTGTTGTCGCCGGTTCCCCTTGGGCTCTGATTTTGAGGGGGAACAGGTGGCTTCTTACTGGTCATGATCCTGATCTCCTGCAAAGACGAAGCGAGCGGAAAGAAACTCGTCGCTGCTTCAAGGTCTTGATGACAACAGGAAGCGCCGTAGACCGTTCCCGGCTGCCCCGCTCAGGGACAATTTTCCGAAGCAGCGCTCACGTCAGTTCGCCGCATTAAGGGAACGGCCGGCCTCTTGTGTTGGCACGTCGTTTCCTGTGTTCCACGACCAGCCGCCACGACTGGAAGCTGCCGGATCGCGCGCAGGCCCGGGCGCCTGCGCCATCGGACCTGCATTGGATCGACGGCTAGGCCGAGTTCAGGCCATCGTGCGAAGAGCGCCTCGAGCGCGCAGGCGGCTTCGATCCGCGCGAGCTGATGACCAAGGCAGAAATGGATGCCTGTGCCAAACGAGATGTGCCGATTTGGCTTTCGCGCCAGATCAAGCTGTTCGGGCTGGTCGTGGATCGCCGGATCGATGTTCGCGGCGGCGAGCATGACCATGACGCGGTCGCCCTTCTTCAGCCGCACGCCCTCGATCTCGACGTCCTGTCGCACATAGCGCGGCTTGGAGAACTGCACCGGCGAGACAAAGCGCAAGAACTCCTCGACGGCGAGACCGACGCGGCTCCAGTCCTGTTCCAGCCAATCGCGCAGACCAGGATTTCTGAGGAGTTCGTAGACCGAACCGCTGATGAGATGCGTGGTGGTTTCCGAGCCCGCAGCGAGCAGCAGAAAGACCATCGATACCATTTCGTCCCGCGTGATCTGGCCGCCTTCGCGTTCGACCTGGACCAGTTCGGCGATCAGGCCTTCACCGCCCTGCGCGCGAGCAATCCGCAACTGCTCTTCGAGATAGTCCCGCATCTTTCGGAATGCGAACAGCAGCCGAAAGAAGCTCAATACGTTCGTCAACGACGACATTGCATTGGCCCAGGCGATGAACCTCGGGCGATCCGCCGCCGGCAGCCCCAGGAGTTCGGAGATCACCGACAGCGGCAGGATGCGCGCATAGCGCTGGACGAGATCGGCCGGGCTGCCGTCCGCAAACAGGTCGGCCGCAAGATCATCGGCAATGGCGCGAATACGCGGCTGCATGTCCATGATCGCACGGCGGCGGAAAGCCTCGTCCACGATGCTGCGAAGCCTGGTATGATCCGGCTCGTCCATGGTCAGCATATTGTTGGCGATCGTGGTGACGAGTTTTGGCATCCACCAGCGCAGCCCCGCGACTTCCCCATCCTCCTTGCGCAGCGTGAATGTCGCGCTGTCCTTCAGCACCTGAGCCGTCGCGTCATGCGTGGTGGTGACCCAGACGTCGCCGACCAGGGGAAAGCGTGTCGCGACCACAGGGCCGGACGCCCGCAGCGTCGCAATGGCCTTGGACGGATCGCGAAAGAAGGACTCACTGGTAAAGTCGATACGCGCTGTCACGGATCACCGGCGTGGTTGGTCGCGTACCAACCAGATGGTATGCGTCGAGCAACGCGCAAGAGCCGGAACCCGCCTTGTCCACCGGCGGAAAGGACCGAGACGAACTATCCACGCCCCGGCGAGCGCTGGCCGGTCTTGCGCTGCTGCTGGCTGGTATAGGCGTCCCAATGGCTCCAGCTACCATTGCTGAGACTTTGCAGGTCGGTGCCGAGCGGACGGCGTGTCCGCTTGTCATAGTCGGCGATCGAACGCTCGGACTGCGCGATCTTGCGCTTGAGTTCCCCGATCGCCTTCTGGACCCGGCCATCGCGTTTCGAGGAGGCGATCTCACCCATCATGAAGCGCGCTGTCTCGAGCGCCTTCAACTCGGCACGGTTCTTCTTCAACTGGACCCGGTGCCAGGCGATATTGCTGTCGCTGTCCGCAACCATGTGGGAACTCCGCTGATTCGCACCCACATAGTATCGCGCGCCGAATCGGCACCGCAACGCCCGCGCGACGACGAAAATGCGGCCTTATTGCGCAAAGGGCATGGCCCGGACCGGTAGCGCCGCCTTAGTAGCGCCGCCCTCGCATAAACTGTGAAAGCGGTTTTTCCGAATAGATCATGCCCTTACAGGGAGCCCGCGTTCACCGCTCGGCGAAGGCCTTTTCGACCACGAACTGGGCCGGCTCACCATGGTTGCCCTCGACGAAGCCGCGCTCGGTCAGGAGCACGCGGGTGTCCGCAACCAACGCCGGGCTGCCGCAGATCATGATGCGGTCATGGGCCGCTTCCAGCGACGGCAGTCCGATATCGGCGAAGAGTTTGCCGGAGGTGATGAGGTCGGTGATGCGGCCGCGGTTGCGGAAGGGATCGCGGGTCACGGTCGGGTAGTAGATGAGCTGGCTGCGGATGAAGTCGCCGAGCAATTCGTCCTTCGGCAGCGTCTCGGTGATCATCTCGCCGTAGGCGAGCTCCTTGACGTGCCGGCAGCCGTGCAGCAGCACGACCTTCTCGAAACGCTCATAGGTCTCGGGATCCTTGATCACGCTCAGGAACGGCGCGAGCCCCGTTCCGGTGCCGATCAGATAGAGGTTGCGGCCCTCTTCCAGGTTATCGATCACCAGCGTGCCGGTCGCCTTGCGGCTGACGATGATCTCGTCGCCCTCCTTCAGGTGCTGGAGCCGCGATGTCAGCGGGCCATCCGGCACCTTGATCGAAAAGAACTCGAGCGTGTCCTCATAGTTGGCGCTGGCGACGCTGTAGGCCCGCAGCAGCGGCTTCTCGCCGATCTTGAGCCCGATCATGGTGAATTCGCCGTTGCGGAAGCGGAAGGTCGGACTACGGGTGGTCTTGAAGCTGAACAGCGTGTCGGTCCAGTGGTGGACGCTCAAAACGCTTTCCTGATTGAAATTGCTCATCTCACCCTTCCGTGTCGCGTCCGTGGCGGTTTTCGAGGCGGTCAGCTATGCGTCGTTTGTACACGATCATTCGTATACTAATGAATAATCCGGCTTGATCCCGCGGTCAAGGCTGCCCAAGATCGATAGCGTTGCAGTTAAGGACAAGGACCCATTCAATGGCGCATGACGCACCCCAGGCCACCGGACCCTCGAAGCTCGTGATCCGCAATATCGGCCTGATCCTGTCCGGCGCGCTGGAAAAGCCGATCCTGGACGGCGATACCATCGTCGCCGAGAACGGCAAGATCGCCGCGATCGGCCGCTCTAGAGATCTCGATACGGAAGGCGCGACCACCATCGTCGATGCCAACGGCACGACCGTTGCGCCGGGCCTGATCGACAGCCACGTCCACCCCGTCGCCGGCGACTGGACGCCGCGGCAGAACCAGACCAACTGGATCGACAGCTATCTCCACGGCGGCGTCACCACCATGATCTCGGCCGGCGAGGTGCACATGCCCGGCCGCCCCCGCGACGTGGTGGGATTGAAGGCCATGGCGATCTTCGCGCAGCGCGCGTTCTGGACGCTGCGTCCGGGCGGCGTGAAGGTTCATGCCGGTGCGCCCGTGATCGAATGCGAGATGGTCGAAGAGGATTTCAAGGAATTGGCCGCGGCCGGCGTCAAGTTGCTCGGGGAGGTCGGCCTCGGCGGCGTCAAGGACGGCCCGACCGCGCGAAAAATGGTCGGCTGGGCGCGCAAATACGGCATCCAGAGCACGATCCACACCGGCGGCCCCTCGATCCCCGGCTCCGGCTTGATTGACAAGGACGTGGTGCTGGAGGCCGACACCGACGTGGTCGGACATATCAACGGTGGCCACACCGCGCTCCCCGACGACCAGATCCGATGCATCTGCGAGGGCTGCAAGCGCGGCCTCGAGCTCGTTCACAATGGCAACGAACGCTCCGCCCTGTTCACGCTGCGCACCGCGCGCGAGATGGGCGATCTGCATAGGGTGATCCTCGGCACTGACGCGCCTGCCGGCTCCGGCGTGCAGCCGCTCGGCATCTTGCGTATGGTCTCGATGCTGTCCTCGCTCGGCGAGCTGCCGGCCGAGCTCGCCTTTTGTCTTGCCACCGGCAACACCGCGCGGATGCGCGAACTCGATTGCGGACTGATCGAGGTCGGCCGCTCCGCCGACTTCGTCCTGATGGACAAGGCGCAGCACTCACCCGGCAAAAATATCCTCGAGAGCGTGCAGCTCGGCGATCTCCCCGGCATCGGCATGACCATCATCGATGGCATTGTCCGCACCCAGCGCAGCCGCAACACGCCGCCGGCGGGCAAGGTACCGGAAGTGGTGGCGAAGTAGACGCCACGTACAACTGCCGTAGGGTGGGCAAAGCGAAGCGTGCCCACCAATCGTCCTGAAGCCGCAGGCATCGTGGGCACGGCGCTTCGCGCCTTTGCCCACCCT
>NZ_VSTH01000063.1 GCF_008123965.1 Bradyrhizobium hipponense
TCGTTCATACTCGGCACACAACAAAAAGGGCGGCCTCACGGCCGCCCCTTCGCGTTTCAAGCAGGACAAATTACTCCGCCGCGAGCTTGACGTCCGGCGCGGCTGCACGCACCTCGGCGTCCACCTGGGCTTCGAACTTTGCAAAATTCTTCTGGAACATGCCGACCAGCGCGCGGGCGGTCTTGTCGAACTCGTCCTTGTCCTTCCAGGTGTTGACCGGGTTGAGGATCTCAGCTGGCACCCCCGGCAGCGCGGTCGGGACCGCGAAGCCGAAATACTTGTCGGTGCGGAATTCGACGTTGCGCAAGGAACCGTCGAGCGCCGCGGTGAGCAGCGCACGCGTCACCTTGATCGGCATGCGCGAGCCGACACCATACTTGCCGCCGGTCCAGCCGGTGTTGACAAGCCAGCAGTCGACATTGTGCTGGGCGATCAGGTCACGCAGCATGTTGCCATAGACGGATGGGTCGAGCGGCAGGAAGGGCGAGCCGAAGCAGGTGGAGAATTCCGGCTGCGGCTCGTTGCCGAGACCGCGCTCGGTGCCGGCAACCTTGGCGGTGTAGCCGGAGAGGAAGTGATACATCGCCTGCGCCGGCGACAGCTTGGCGATCGGCGGCAGCACGCCGAAGGCGTCGGCGGCGAGCATCACCACGTTCTTCGGCTGCGGCGCGCGGCCGGTGCGCGAGGCGTTCGGGATGAAGTCGAGCGGATAGGCCGAGCGCGTGTTCTCGGTCTTGGAGCCGTCGTCGAAATCGACAACGCGAGTGTCCTCGTCGAGCACGCAGTTCTCGAGCACCGCGCCGAAGCGCGTCGAGGCGGCATAGATCTGGGGCTCGGCTTCCTGCGACAGCTTGATGCACTTGGCGTAGCAGCCGCCTTCGAAATTAAACACTCCGTTCGGGCCCCAGCCGTGCTCGTCGTCGCCGATCAGCGTGCGGTTGGGATCGGCGGATAGCGTCGTCTTGCCGGTGCCTGACAAGCCGAAGAAGACTGCGGTGTCGCCCTTGGCACCGACATTGGCCGAGCAATGCATCGGCATCACGCCGCGCTCGGGCAGGTAGTAGTTCAGCGTGGTGAAGACCGACTTCTTCATCTCGCCGGCGTAATAGGAGCCGCCGATCAGGACGATCTTGCGGGCGAAGTCGATGGCGACGACGTTCTCCGAACGCACACCGTGACGCTTGGGATCGGCGCGGAAGCTCGGCATGTCGATGATGGTGAGCTCCGGCACGAAGCTCGACAGCTCGATCGCCTCGGGGCGGATCAGGAGCGTGCGAATAAACAGCGAATGCCAGGCCAACTCGGTGAAGACGCGGGTCTTGATCCGGTAGGCGGGATCGGCGCCGCCATAGAGGTCCTGCGCGAACAGCGACTTGCCTTCGGCGTGCTTGAGGAAGTCCTGGTAGAGCGTCTCGAACTGCTCGGCGGTGATCGACTGGTTGCCGGCCCACCACATCTTCTTGTCGGTGGTGGCGTCACGCACCGTGAACTTGTCCTTCGGGCTGCGGCCGGTGAACTCGCCGGTGTCGGCGCAGAGCGCGCCGTCGGCGGACAGCACGGTCTCGCCCTCGGAGAGCGAATATTGATAAAGCTGTGGCGCGCCGAGATTCCAGTGAACCCGGTTGAGATTCTTTAAGCCGAATTTGTCAGCGCCGAAGGCACCGTTGCGCACGCCCGTCTCTTGCACGAAAAATCCTCCTAGAACCCGCGACACTCAGCGCGATCATGCTTTGGCGCCGCCGCGGTCACCGTGAATAATAGGCCATCCGGCCTCGGCTGGACGATCTAATAATGATGAACGCTGGCGTTGCCAAGCTGATCCCGCAGGATTTGGTTTATTCAAGGACCGCGCCAAACGTCGCGCATGTCTGCTCTGAGCAGGCGCATCAAATAAATTGCGGATGATCGCGCAACCAAACGCGCGATTCAGCGTTTTGCTCGGTTACGGCTGATTGTGCGACGCACAACTTCCAGAGACGTTCTATCGTACCGCCCCCTCGCCGATCAGCGCGAACGGCGCCCACATCGCGGGATAGGCATTGCGAGGCGACGAGGTGTCGTCGAGATAAGTTAACATCGCGCGCCGCAACGCTTCCGCTCTGCCTATAGCTGGTTCGTTTTTGAGCAGATCGAAAGTCGACGTGGTCAAACGGGTGGCAGCTTCCGAATCCACCGCCCAATGCGAGACCAACAGCGCGCGCGCACCGGCATAGAAGAACGACCGCGCCAATCCAGACAGGGCCTCGGCACCCGGCTTGTCGCCGGCGATGGTGTTGCAGGCCGACAGCACTACCCAATCCGCATTGAGCTTGAGCTGGGCGACTTCGCTTGCTGTCAGCAGGCCGTCGTCGAGCTCCGAGGGCTGATCGGGAATGGACAGCGCGAGCGACGGCTCGCCAAGACCCTTGACGTCGCCGGCGACGAGGCCGTGGGTCGCAAAGTAGATGATGCCGTATTGAGCAAGCGCTGCACGCTTGAGCGTCGTTTCGCTGGCGTCGCGGCCGAGATGAATATCGGCGTCGGCCGCGCCGACATCCCTGGCCACGGCGATCAGCTCGTCCGCGGTATCGGGCAGTTGCAGCAACGCCTGCGCAAGCCGCGCGCGATCGACACCCGCGCCCCGCCAGAAATCCGTATAGGCCACGGTCGCGATGCTGCGCGCAGCGATCTTGTCGTTCGCTGCACGCCGGTCGGCGGGACCTTCCTGCGCGGGGTTGAACACGGGATCGCCAAAGCCCGTCATCGGCTTGACGCCTTGGTCCTTGCGCGCGAAGGCACGGAGCGATTTGAGGCTGACGACCGACGGCAGCACCGACACGGCCTGACGCCGCAACAGCCAGGCGGCGTTGCGATAGCCTTCGAGCTTGTCCGGGATGGCAGCTTGCGGTCTCTCAGTGACAAGCAAATGAAACGGCAACGCGGTCAACGCACCGGACGGCACGACCAGCAGACTGCGCTTCCCCTTGGTCAGCATCTCGACCGGGCCGAGCAGCGCAACATAGAGATCGCTCGCGAGCGCCAGATCGAACAATCCCGATTTGCCCGATGCATCGCCCGCCTTGCCGACGTCGAGCCCTCTGCGGAACGCGGACAGTTTCTGTGCCAGCGCGTCCGCACCCAGCGGGATTTCCTTCCAGTCGACACCCTCGCGCGTGATCGCGATGACATAGCTTTGTTTGTCGACAACCGAGTAGAGCACCATCGCTTCGTCGGCCGACAGCAGCGGCTGGATGTCCTTCACCGTCAGCGGCAGCGGGTTCGAGAGCGCGGCATAGCCTGGAAACTCGACGGCGAGCGTCTTCTGCAAGCCCGCGCGCTCGTTTGCGATCGACACGAGCCGGGCGCGGCTGCGTTGCTCGGACGCGACGTCGCGCTGTGCCGATTGCTTCGACACGGCAGTGATGATCGCCTTGTCGAGCGCCTCGGTCTCGGTCGCCAGATCCTGGTCCCGGCGCACGAGCTCGGCGAGCCGGTCGCTACCGGCGGCGAGCCGCACCGCCAGCTTGTTCACGGCAGATGCGGCGGAGGATTGCGTGCCGCGCTGGATCGCTGCCAGCGCCTCATCCAGCGCTTTGTCGTCGGGTAACAGGTATTGCTCCCGCGCAGCGGACAGGACAGGTAGCACAACGCGCAACTGCGCCCGATTGCTGGCGAGCGTCTTTTCGGCGAACGGCAAAGCATCGGCATTCCGCCCAGATGCATAGAGAAAATAGGCGAGGTTGCTGGTCGAGGTCGCGACGTCAGGATGATCCGGCCCGAGCGCGCGCTCGCGGATGACAAGCGCGCGGCGATAGAGCGGCTCGGCCTCGGCATAGCGCAGCTGGTGCTCGTAGAGCCCGGCAAGATTGTTGAGGGAGCGCGCGACGTCGGGGTGATCCGGCCCCAGCACCTTCTCGCGGATCGCGAGCGAGCGCTTGATCGGCGCTTCGGCATCCGCGTCGCGGTTGAGATCGCGATAGACCTGGCCGAGATTGTTGAGGAGCGTCGCGACCGCCGGATGCTCGGGGCCGCCGGCATTGTAGATCGCGAGCGCGCGCTGAAACAGCGGCTCGGCGTCCGCATAGTGCTCCTGCTTGACATAGAGTGTGGCGAGATTGTTAAGGGACTGACCGACATCGGGATGCTCGCGCGATAGCGTCTTTTCGCGAATCGCGAGCGCGCGCCTGAACAGTGACTCGGCCTCGGCGAAGCGGCCCTGCCGCTGATCAAGCGCGGCGAGATTGTTGAGCACGGGCGCGATTTCGACGCTGTCCAGACCGACCGCCTTCTCCATCAGCGCGATGGCGCGCTTGTACAGCAGCTCGGCCTGATCGTCGTGACCCTGGTCGGCGTAGATCTGGGCAAGGTTGTTGAGCGCGGCGGAAAGATCGCGGTTGTTGCTGGTCTTCTCGAGGCTCGCCACCATGGTATGCGCCAGCGGCAGCGCCTCCCAATATTTGCCGGCGCTCCTGAGCCCGTTGATGCGCGCGCTCTGCGCCGAGAGATCGCCCTTCTGGGCACGGCCGGGCGTGACCAGCGACGCGGTGATCGCAAGCGCCAGACCCGCGACCAGTGCCAAACGACGACGCGTCATGAATCCTCTCGCTACCAATCAGACCGGCTACGGTCTTGGGTCGCGGCGATGCACGGGAGCGTTCAATTTATCGCTAGTCGGCTTTTGCGCGCGCTTCACCCGCCAGGCGGACCAGCATCTTGCGCAGCGCCGTGCCGGTGGTCACCCGCTCCGGGAACTCCAGCCGCAGCGCGGTCTGGCCATCCTGCATGTCGAGGCCCTCGGGGTCGCAGCCGGTGCAGCGCCAGTCGCCCTCGGCCACGCCGAGGAGCTTTGTCGCATAGAGGCCCAGGGTGTCGCGATGGTCGGCATTCATGTGCTCGACCGCCCCCTCCTCTGACGCCAGCAGATCCTCGGCGCCCGCGAGATCCGTCAGGAACTCCTGAGGTTTAAGGTCTAGGATGCGGCCAAAGCCGGCGACCAGATGGATTGCCGTGGGCCGGATCCGGAAGAAGGAAAAATCCTTAAACGAAACAAAGGCCTCCGCCGATGGATGAGCATTGAGATACCGCCGCTGCAGCAGGCCCGTCTCGGCGTCGGCCTGTTCCGCCCGTCCGGACAGCATGATCCGGGCGCCTTCCAGCGGATCGCCCGCCGCCCGCTCGTCCAGCATCAGGGAGACCCTGGGGTCGGCCAGGATATTTCTGGTGTGAACGGCCAGGCGCGAGATCAGGAGAATGGGAGAGCCGTCGGGGTGGCTCGCCAGGTTGACCAGGGAACAATAGGGATCGCCGCTGCCGGCCATCAGTGTGGCCAGGGCCCCCTGCCGGGAACGCCTGAGCAGCGATTTGGCAAGCTTTCCGGAGTCGAAATCGGGGGTCGGTTCCATGGGTTTCTCGGGTCAGGTGGTTGCAAGGTGGGTCTTTTTTCGGGTAAACGGGGATCCGGTTATGGGTCGATATGCGGCGGATCTGCCGTGTTTCGCGGAACTTGGTCACACTTCAGCCCAGCTTGCATTGCTCGGTGACAAAGTTCGAACTCCAAGTTCGGGACCTCCAAGTTCGGGACCCATGTATGCGGCGCACCACTGGATTGCTCGCCGTTTAAGCCACGATCCAAACGGAAAGCAGAAAGCAGGCTCATGCCCACAATCGCTTTGGTCGACGACGACCGCAACATTCTCACATCCGTCTCGATCGCGCTGGAAGCGGAAGGCTACCGCATCATGACCTACACCGACGGCGCCTCTGCGCTGGACGGTTTCCGCACCACCCAGCCCGATCTTGCCATCCTCGACATCAAGATGCCGCGCATGGACGGCATGGAGACGCTGCGCCGGCTGCGGCAGAAATCCGACCTGCCGGTGATTTTCCTCACCTCCAAGGACGAGGAGATCGACGAACTGTTCGGTCTCAAGATGGGCGCCGACGATTTCATCCGCAAACCGTTCTCGCAGCGGCTGTTGGTCGAGCGCGTCAAGGCGGTGCTGCGCCGCTCGGCGCCGAAGGACCCGACCGTCGCGCCGAAGGAGAACGACGCCAAGGCCCTCGATCGCGGTCTGCTGCGCATGGATCCAGAACGGCATACTTGCACCTGGAAGAACGAGCCGGTGACGCTGACCGTTACCGAGTTCCTGATCCTGCAGGCGCTGGCGACCCGGCCCGGCGTGGTGAAGAGCCGCAACGCGCTGATGGACGCCGCTTATGACGACCAGGTCTATGTCGACGACCGCACCATTGACAGCCACATCAAGCGGCTGCGCAAGAAGTTCAAGGTGGTCGACAACGAGTTCGAGATGATCGAGACGCTCTACGGCGTCGGTTACCGTTTCAAGGAAGCCTGAGGCGCGCGCCTTCACGAACGACGAGGGCATCGCCGGTTTCGATTCCATCGGAACCGGGATGGCTCTAGGATGCGGGGACTTGATCGCACGAGCTGTGCCAACGCGGGCGTAAGCATTGCTTGACCGAACGCAGCCTCATTCCAATCAGAACGCCGAGGATATCGCATCCGGCGGCGGCCCGGAGCACGTGGCCGAGGACAAGCCGGTCGCGCAGGGCTGGCGGCCGCTCAACTGGCTGAAGCGCGCCGGCCAGTTCTTCTTCGCGCTGTCCTTCTCGAGCCTGACCCGCCGCATCGTCTCGCTCAACCTGGCGGGCCTGGTCGCGCTGGTCGCGAGCATCCTGTACTTGTCGCAGTTCCGTGCCGGCCTGATCGACGCGCGCGCGCAGAGCCTGCTGGTGCAGGCCGAGATCATCGCCGGCGCGATCGCGGCCTCCGCGACCGTGCAGACCAACGCCATCACCATCGACCCCGACCGGCTGCTCGACCTCAAGCCGGGCGAGACCTATGGCGGGCCGGACGACTATTCGCCGCTGGACTTCCCGATCAACCCCGAGCGCGTGGCACCGGTGCTGCGCACGCTGATCTCGCCGACCAAGACCCGCGCCCGCATCTACGATCCCAACGGAAGCCTGCTGCTCGACAGCCGCAACCTC
This sequence comes from Bradyrhizobium hipponense, assembly GCF_008123965.1. Classification (GTDB taxonomy): domain Bacteria; phylum Pseudomonadota; class Alphaproteobacteria; order Rhizobiales; family Xanthobacteraceae; genus Bradyrhizobium; species Bradyrhizobium hipponense. The sequence continues at coordinate 6,991 of NZ_VSTH01000063.1, forward strand.
GAAAACGTGCTGCGCTACGATCTGCCGCCGCCCTCCGCCGAGAAGCCCGGCATCGTCGAGCGCGGCATGGTCGCGGTGCGCACATGGCTCAACCGCGGCGACCTGCCGCTCTATCGCGAGCTCGGACCCGAGAACGGCAATGGCTATGCGGAAGTGGGCGATGCGCTGCAGGGCCAGAAGCGCTCGATGGTGCGGGTCAATCCGCGCGGCGAGGTGATCGTCTCGGTCGCGGTCCCCGTGCTACGATCGCGCGCCATCCACGGCGCCTTGATGCTGTCCACCCAGGGCGACGACATCGACCAGATGGTCACGGCCGAGCGCCTGGCGATCCTCAAGGTGGGCGGCGTCGCTGCCGCCGTCATGATCATGCTGTCGCTGCTGCTCGCCAGCACCATCGCAGGCCCGGTGCGCCGGCTCGCCGACAGTGCCGAGCGGGTCCGCCGTCGCATCAAGAGCCGCGTCGAGATCCCCGACTTCACCCGCCGCCGCGACGAGATCGGCCATCTCTCCGGCGCGCTGCGCGACATGACCAACGCGCTCTATAAGCGGATCGAGGCGATCGAGATGTTCGCCGCCGACGTCGCCCATGAGTTGAAGAACCCACTGACCTCGCTGCGCTCCGCGGTCGAGACGCTGCCGCTTGCCCGCAACGAGAACAGCCGCGCTCGCCTGCTCGAAGTCATCGAGCATGATGTCAAGCGGCTGGACCGGCTGATCTCCGATATCTCGGATGCGAGCCGGCTCGATGCCGAATTGCAGCGGCAGGACGCCATTCCGGTCGATCTGCGCCGCCTGCTGACGACGCTCGTGTCGGTCGCCAACGAGACCAAACTCGGTCACGACGTTGCGGTCGAGGCGCGCTTCGAGGGCCGCAGCCCGACCGACATTTTCGCCGTGACTGGTCATGATTCGCGGCTCGGGCAGGTCGTCTCTAATCTGCTTTCCAACGCACAGTCCTTCTCCGAGCCCGGCAGCAAGGTGCGCCTCACCTGCCGCCGCGTGCGCGGGGAAATCGAAATCGTGGTCGACGACGACGGCCCCGGCATCCGCGACGACGCGCTGGAGCGCATCTTCGAGCGCTTTTACACCGACCGTCCGCATCAGGGTTTTGGCCAGAACTCCGGCCTCGGGCTGTCGATCTCCAAGCAGATCATCGACGCCCATGGCGGACGAATCTGGGCCGAGAATCGCGCAGGCCCCGCGGACGCTGACGGCGCACCGACGGTCGCCGGCGCGCACTTCGTGGTGAGGCTGCCGGCGCTATGAGCGAAGGCGGCCTCAGCGTTCACGCCTCCGCCGTCAAGGTCGGGAATCTGGCGGTGCTGATCCGCGGGCCCTCGGGCGCCGGCAAGTCGCGGCTTGCCTTCGATTTGATCATGGCAGGGCGCGCGGGGGTGGTCGAAAGGGCCGTTCTGGTCGGCGACGACCGTGTCCATCTTGCGACAGTCGGCGATGAAATTGTGGTTCGCCCCGTCCACGTGTTGGCCGGACTGATCGAAGTGCGGGGGCTGGGAATCCGGCGCTGCGACTTCGTGGAGCATGCGACCGTCGGGCTCGTGGTCGATCTGGACGCGGACGACGCGGAACGTCTGCCGTCGCCCGAATGCCTAAAAATGAGCCTCTCCGGTGTTGAATTACCGCGAATCCCGGTCGCGCGGGGCTATTCGCCCCTCCCTCTGGTTGTTGCGACCTTGACCACTACCAAGAGTTAATCTTCCGTTACCTCCTCGGGCGATTGTTTGAAGGGAAATGGTAACCATATGAACCCCACTATCGCGACCGAATAGACCGGCGCAGCTCCCCTCATCCATCCGTCTAGATTCAGGGAGATACGCAACATCCCCTCTTGCGCAGGGGCTCTGGATGGTCAAAGTGGCGCGTTCGTGCGGTGCACCAAAAGCGCCCGCGAGGAGTTTTCCGATGATTGGTCTAGTACTTGTGACCCACGGGCGCCTTGCCGACGAATTCAAGGCAGCGCTTGAACATGTGATGGGCCCACAAAAGCAAATCGAAGCGATCACGATCGGTGCCGAGGATGATTCCGATCTCTGTCGAAGCGACATCATCGAGGCGGTTAACCGCGTCGATTCCGGCGACGGGGTTGCAATCCTCACCGACATGTTCGGCGGCACCCCATCCAACCTTGCAATATCCTGTATGAGCCGGCCGAAGGTCGAGGTGCTCGCGGGCATCAACCTTCCCATGCTGGTGAAGCTTGCCAAGGTGCGCGAGGAGCGTTCGCTGCCCGATGCGATCGCGATGGCCCAGGAAGCGGGCCGCAAATACGTCACGATCGCCAGCCGCGTGCTCGCCGGCAAATGAGCGACGACGCGCCGCTCGGAAACCAGATCGGGACAGGCGTGCCCGCGGGCGCGATTTCCAAAGAGCTCCTGATCATCAACAAGCGTGGCCTGCACGCCCGCGCTTCCGCAAAGTTCGTCCAGGCGGTCGAGCGCTTCAATGCGCAGGTCTGGGTGACGCGCGGCGGCGAGACCGTCGGCGGCACCTCGATCATGGGCCTGATGATGCTCGCCGCAGGGCCCGGCACCACGATCACGGTGGCTGCCGCCGGCGATGATGCTGAAGCCGCGCTGGCCGCGATCACGGAACTCGTTGAGAGCAAGTTCAACGAGGAAGGAACCTAGCAGCCACGTTAGAGAAGCCGCTGTAGGGTGGGCAAAGGCGCGTCGCGCCGTGCCCACCCTCTCGTTACTTGCAACAGAAGCGGTGGGCACGCTTCGCTT
>NZ_VSTH01000064.1 GCF_008123965.1 Bradyrhizobium hipponense
AATTCTTCACGGAGGACTAAGTACAGTGACTTAAGGCAATTTTGCTTCCCCATTTTTCTTGCTGGGAAGCAAATGGGAAACTAAGCAGGCTCGTTCTATAAGGTTAAGGTCCAATATGATTCTAAGCACCCACGCCATCCTTGGGGCGGCTGTCGCCAGTGCGCTCCCATCCCACCCGGTTGTCGCGTTCGTCGCGGGGTTTGCTAGCCATTTCGCTATAGACGCAATTCCGCATTGGGATTATCCGCTCAAATCGATATCGCTAGGTCTCGCAGCTCGAAACGATGGACGTTTGACTGCGGATCGTTTGCGCGATTTTGCCGTCATCGGCTTTGACGCACTCGCGGGACTTTTTCTCGCCATCGCGATCTTCGGCACGGAAGCGAACTGGGTGGCTGTTGTTGCCGGCGCCGTCGGCGGAATGCTTCCTGACCCGCTGCAGTTCGTTCATACGCTCTCACCCGGGGAGCCGCTGGCCACACTTCAACGCTTTCACAGCTGGATCCACAGCAAGCGCAAACTCACTTGGCCGCTGGGGGTGAGCTCCCAAATTGCCTTTGCCTCGGCGGTTGCCGGAACGGCAATTGTATTGCAAATGGCAAGTTAGGCCGATGGTAGCGGCGGCGCGCTTTCGTCGCCCGATCTCGGCAGCTCCATGCGCGTGAACTCGTCGATGTCGTGCTGATGTTGCCCCATCCGGCGATCAGACTCCGGCGGCCCTGCACTCATCAACGCCGCCGGCTGCCCATGGACGGCGGCCCCCATCGTGAGCACCGCATCATCAACCGGCAATTAAGGGATTTGGAACTATCTTACACGTAAGTTCTTCCGTTCTGAATGGCCACCGGAGGCTAACAGATGACGGATGAACAGCTAGCTCTTCAGGCTGTTAGTGATGCTCAGCGCATTCTGGAAGAATACTTAGAACCGAGGCCCCAGAATAACGAGCGCATCATCTTGGACAAGCTAGTGGAAGTGCTCGAGCGGCCAGATCTTCTGGTCGCCGTTCATCGGATGCAGCGCGGCTCGTAGGCGCTCCGTTGTCGCGCCGTTGCTGGTCGGCTCGCGCGAATTCGAGCCAGTCCTCAGCAAGTTTTAGCCACGGCTCCGCATCGACGGAGTGACGGGCCTGCGCCGCCCGTTCCCTGCACACTTCAGCTAAGTGGTAGAAGCGAAGTACATCTTCCGACATGGCAAAATGACGCGAGTAGGCCCATCATCGCGCCTCAAGAGTATCGCCTCTTCCGACACTGTCTGTCGACTATCTCGACTATCTCACACATCGTCCCCGACTGGGGCGAATCCTTGTCACTGTGCTAAATGGGCAACCTCCAGCGGTCCGCAGACGCTTTCAGATTGCCGGCTTTGCCGGTTGCCGGGCACCGTAGAGGCAGACGCCGCATCTCAATTCAGCAGGTGGCGTACCAGCGATCAGGAAATGGTAGCAGAGGCCAGCCGCCCGCGTTGTCATTCGCGGCCTCGGGCTCGGCGTCGATTGGCCCACTTGGCGAAGGGCAGGGTTGATCGACCTCCATGCGAGCCGATCGATCTGCCGGCTTTGCCGCTCCTCAACTCGCATGACCCGCAGTAGGTCGCGCGCGGTCCAAGGCCCAAGGGATTGATAATTTGCGAGGTGCTGACAATGCCGCTTTGATCGCGGCATGCGCGCTCGCCGACGATACACGAAATGGGCCGGCCATTATCCGCCCCGCAGCCCTGTTGAATGGCTGGCTGACGGCCATGTGACCTGCAGCATCCAGTGCCTGAACGGCCGCTGCGATCGCAGGGTTGACGTGCGGCTCGACACGCTCCCGCAGGATCAGCCGTGGTCGCGCGTCGGCTTGCGCCTGGTCTGCTCGGCATGCGGCGCCGCAGGAACTGTGCATATCGTTCCGAACTGGCATGACAGTCGCGGGCAAGTCAGGCCAAGCATGGGGTCGAGGTTTTGATTCCAGCAATGAAACTCGTCACCGAACGCCCCTTCGCCAATCCGGAAGTCGCCGCCCGCCAGCTCGTTCAGCTGGCATCGAGCATCGAGCCGGTACAGGACGGCCGAATCCACATCGAGAAGATCAACTATCCCTTCCTCTACACGCTCAAGGGAAGCGGCGCGGAGTTCGGCGCCGGCATCAAGTATGCAGTCGAGCGCGGCTGGCTCGACCTGCACGAGAGCGGTACCTACGTGCGGTTGCTCACGCCCGGGCAGGACCTGCTGAGGCTCCATTAGGAACCGAGGCCGGACTATCTGGTTTGCTGTCTCGCCAGTTCCCCAAGCTGGCGGAACGGCCCCGGCGTACCCCAAAAGCCACCCTGAAGCCGGGGCCGTCTCTCCGCCCTGCTGACTCCAATCAGTTAGGCGACTTCTTGCGACGTCGCCGGGGAACTACCCTCATCTCCAATCCCAGAACCGTGAGCACACCGAGAACAGTTGAAAAATGTGGAAGCTGTTCGTCGCCGAAGGCTCGATAAATGCTCGTTCGTTGCAGACCGGTTTGTCTTGCGACTTCTGAAATATTGAAATGGTCGAGCGCCCTCCCGATTGCCCTGCAGATCGTGCGAGCTTCAGCCGACTCGAATGCCGCGTTCAGCTCGTTAGCCAACTGGGAGGGCGCGACGGGACTATAAGTTTTGGTCATGTCGGTCTCCACAACAAAAGGGCCGGCTTTTTAAGCCGGCCCTTCGTTATTGAACGAGGCGAGCTCAGTACTTCCCAATCAACGGGGCACCGAACTTGTAGTTCAGGCGGACGAGGCCCATGTCGACGTTCTGATCGATACGCTCGGTGCGCGTAAAGACACCGAGCCCCGCACCGGCGAAGTTGCCGGAGCCGGTGAAATCGACGTTTCGACGCTCGAGGAAGATGTGATTGTACTCTATGCCAACCGACCAATTCGGCGCAAAGCCATATTCGAATCCGGCGCCGACCGTCCCGCCCCAGCGGGTCTGGTCGTTCGCCCGGTCGAATTCAAGGCCGGTTGCAACGTCAAAGGTCCTGTAGCGATCGCCGACGACGGCGGCGCCACCCTTGACGTAGAACAGGGCGTTGTTCCAGGCGTAACCGATCTGGCCCGTGATCAGACCGAAGGCGTCAATTTTCGACTGATTGCGAAGGCCGAATCCCGGGATCGCGCTGATATTGTCGCCCTTGAAATCCGCCCAGTTGCCCTGGCCCTCGACACCGAACACCCAGTTTGCTGACTGCCAGCGATAACCGATCTGGCCACCGACCGTGCCGCCAGTTGCATTATGACAGCCTTCGCCCACAAGACCACCCGGAACACCGGTCACAGCGCCGAACGTGTCCACGAAGTCCCAGCATTTGTGGCTCGAGCCGCCACCGCCGTTGATGCCGATGTAGAAGCCGCTCCAGTCATAGATCGCGGCGACCATTGGCGGCGGCGCCTTCGTGTAAGGACGAGCCGCTAGATCCGCCGCGTTGGCGGGAGCCGAAAGCCCTAGGGCCATCGCCCCGGCCGCAGCAACGAGAAGTTTTTTCATACCGTGTCTCCCCAGAAAGAAGTTCAAAAAAATCGGCGCGTTGGCCCACCTGTAATCAGAAATCTAGTCTTCTCGCGCCTTAATGGCTGTAACCGGCCCGCAACACTCGTCACCGAACATCGATCGAAAATCATTGATACATGTTAAGCACTTAGGTTCCACTAAACCCCCTCACGCGGGAACCTCAGAAGTTCCAATTTCGAAGAAAGAGGCCGGCGACGTGCGGGCCGTACCGTGAACCGGCGAGCCTTCTGGTCACTGCCTCAGCCGACGCGCATGCGTCCCAATCCTCAGCATGGGCAAATGAGGAGTCCGCGGCCCGCTCGTTATGGCCTCGTCCGCCATGAAACCATTTTCCCAGCGCCGCGAAGTCGGCCTGAAACAAACGAGTCCCAGCCTCCGCTCTCCCAGCGCATGTCCCAGAAGGGAAGTACTTCTATGATCAGCCCAACGTGGACTCGCAAAGCACGTAAGCTCGTTATCGCAAATCTGCTGATCGGCGCGGCCGCTCTGTTAGGATGGGCCGCTCGCGATCCAGTCTCAAGTGCTGACCTCGGTAATGAATGGCAATGCAGCAAAGCGGCATTTGTCGTAACGGCGTGTCATCACGTGGCTGAGGAAGTCGTGACGCAAAGAGCGGCCGCTCTCGATTAGTGGCAAGCCATCTGCCCAACGCTGGTTGTCCAAGGTCAAATCAGGCAACGAGACCGAATACGGCGAGCGCGGGACCGAAGCCCCGCGCCCTAGTCGTTCACCGCTTCAGCCGTCGGCGATGGGTCAGCAGCCGCTGCCGGTCCCGCTTTCGGTGGATCCTGCGCCGGCGCTTCATGATGCGACCTCTTCGCCCTGATAGCGCTTGTAGTAGTTCTTCCTGAACTCCTTCAGCATCTTCGCCATCTGCCAAACGGCAAACGTAGCCAACTCCAATTTATGGAAGCTGTCTTCCCTCGCCGAGCAGTGCATGATCAGGTCGGTGGCAATCTCACCCATTCGGTCGAGGTCGCCGACCTCGCACTCCATGTCACGAAATGCCTCTGCGTGGCTCCGGTCGCTACCGTCATTGAGGGCGCGAGAATGGTGTTCCGGGAAATTGGACGAGGTTGCTCATGCCCGCACCCAGCTCTGTTCGATCGCGGCGGCAAGGCACGTGCAAAGCGTCTGCACGGCTTGCATGGCCTCGCTTTCCTCGAGGCCGCGTGGCACCTGCCATTCCTCGAGCGTCGAGATGTATTTCAGCAAGGCCGCCACGCCGGCAATGGTGGATGGCCGGAACGTGAAAAGGACGTCTATTTGCTCGAACAGCGCGTCGCTCGTCCGCGACGTCTCGTCCTCCGCATCCGAACGGTCCGGGTGCTCGTGCTCTAACGGCGCCCACCTGTCGACGGCGGCGGTGTATTCGACGGAAAGCATCTTATAGCGCTCGATCGCCGCGAAGACGGGATCGGGCACCGCTGCGGCCGCCGGCAATGCAACGGGCAGCACGGCCAGGGCCCCGAGCAGGTTGCGGCGGGATAGCCCCTCAGCGGGCTTGCGGGACTCGCTGGTGCGTTCGCCGTTATGCCGCTGTCCGATGAAGCGCAATCCCCGGCAAGGGACCGCTTCGGGAGTTTCGACGCTCCGCGAACATCACACATGATTTGCGTTAAGAAATCTACCCCTTTTGGGGCGCTTTTGCGCGCCACCCTTGCTCTCCACCCATGGTTGCGATTGGATGCGGCCGGGTCTGGGGCAGTTTGCAATGAGTAATCAACAAGTGATCGTCAAAGACCCGCATCTGTGCGAGCCGTTCATCAATGGCCGCGACACAGGTCGACTGTTGCACGATCTCGGGGCGATGCTGTCGCTTTTGAACCCGCAGATGCTGACGCACCCCATTCTGGACTTCGGCGCGGGGTCGTGCTGGATCACCGAGGCGATTGCCCGCATGGGGCATCGCGTCACCGCATTCGACATCCACCCTGACCTTCAAGGATGCATCACGGGCCGAACATCCGCAGATAAGCGCATCGATGCGTCGCTGATCAGTTACGCGAGAGGCGACGGGCACGCGATGCCTTTCGCGGGCGACAAGTTCGGTCACCTGCTATGCTATGACACGCTGCATCATATGCATGATTTTGACGCGGTCTTCCGGGAATTTTCCCGCGTTCTCGTTCCGGGCGGTCGCGCCATCTTCGTGGAGCCCGGAGCGAAGCACTCAACATCGGCTGAGACGATCGCCTTTCTGGAGCTCAAGAAGCACGATCCGACGTGGATCGAGCGTGATATTGTGCTGGAAGAAATCAACCACTGCGCGATGGTCGCAGGGCTGTCAGAACTGGTGCTGATGCCGGCGGGCCATCCAAGCGCTCCGCCGCTATTTTCGTTGCGGGATTGGCTCAGCCTCAGGCGCGGCAACCTGCTCGCACGGAACAAGTTCGCAAAGCAGCTTGCCAATCTTAACTACGATCAGCGCGTGATCTTCTATGCTGTGAAGCCTTAGCAGGCAAACGATCCGCAATAGAACTCGGTCGACCCGCTGATCGAGTTGGCAACGCCACCGCCCAGGATAACTGATGTCAGCGACAAGCGGTTATAATTGGCCGCTGCGACGCAGGTCACCACGCCAGCATCGCACTGCACGTTGCTCATGGTCACACGAGATCGATAAGCCCCGCTGGCACCGAAGGACATGGCTGTTCCAGCGCCACCAAATTGGATATTGGAGATGGTGATGTCTCCGATATTCGAACCATTCGTGCCGCCAAATAAGATTCCACCATTGGCATTCACGAGGTTCATGTTGCTGTAGACGTTGCCAGTCCCGGATCCGTTGTCAAAGAATATCGCGTACCTGGTCGGCACGGCGCCGTTGTTTGACGTCTGAATATCGGTGAAGCTGTTCCAGTCGAATCTCGCCTCACCGCCCACATTGACGTTGCGAGCATTTCGCAGGCAAGTATTCGCTCCAAAGCATCGAACGCGAGAAATCTGGGAGTATCCGATCACGCCAGACGTGCCGGCCAGCCAGAGGCATGCTGTGGAGCTCCCGTCGATCGTGTAGATGCAGGTTATATCTCGAAAGACATTGCCGGATATATCTGCGTTGCTGGAGACCGTGAAGATCGGAAAGTCTCCACTGGCAGTGATGCGCACGCAGCCAACATCGTCGCCGATGATTCTGAAGCCGTTATTTCCGAATGTGACGGTCGCGGTAAAAGTGTAGTTGCCACAAGGCACATAGACAGTCTTTCCAACCGCCAGCGCATTGACCGCATTCTGGAAGGCGGTCTGATCGCTGCCGGCACCGACTGTGCCATAATCGCGCACGTTGAGCAGGTTCGGCGAATTCCCGCCGCAAGTCGCGGTGCTGATATTCCCCGAGGTGTCATTCGCGAGGCAGCCGGCCGTGGTGTAGGCCGTGGCTTGAAGAAGTCCGCTCGGCTTCACCCGCAAAGTCTGCTGCAGCGAGCCGATGGTGCTGCCGACTGTCAAATCGATCTGGCCGGCGGTGCCGCTATCGGGACCAGTTGAATATAAACGGTGCCGCGATGTCTCGTAACTTATAGCAAGATTGTTCGCCAGAACCGTCGAAATCGCCGCGCCGCCAATCTGGACCGGTCCTTGCGAGTCGATCTTGAATCCTGTCGTCGGCGACGCCGTTCCAAATCCCGCAGCGCCGGAAAAGTAAGTCACTCCACTGAAAGTGTTTACGCCAGAAAAGATGTTCGTCCCGTCGAGATACGGGATCGTGTGCCCCGATGCGCCGGTTTTTACGCTTAGGGTCGTTCCGGTCATCGCCAGCGAATTGCTGTCGAGCGAGATGCTCGGTCCGCTCGATCCGCCGATCGACGTGATCCCCGACGTCAAGCTGCCGGCGAGCGAGCCCGCCGTGCACTTTCCGAGCACGCCGCCGGTCTCGCAAGGCAGCGTGGTATTCGATGGGTCCGGCGCTCCGTTCAGCGTCAGGGTGCCGATGGTCACTTGCGTTGGTGGGCCAGAACTGGCCGTGTTATTCAGCAGCCAGCTATAAGCAGCCTGGTTCGGAAAGGTGACGGAGCCGCTGAACAGAACGCTGTTGCTGAACGTATTGTTCCCGCTGAAAAAGTTGCTGCCGGAATTCAGCGGGATGGTTGCCCCGGAAGTTCCCGTCACCACCCTGAGAGTCGCCCCGGACATGCCCAGTGTTGGATCGAGCAGAAAATTTGGGCCGATCGAGCCGCCGATCGAGACCCCCGATCCGACATAGGCCCGCAGCACGGAAAACGGGATGGCCGACGATGGACCGGTGGTCCCCGGAGTGCCGAGGCGGCCGATGACCGTCTGAGATGCAACGTTGGGATAGGTCTGCGCAGACGCTGGCGCGGCTGAGAGCAGCGTCAGCAGAATTCCGAGTAAACAGCGGATGGTCATCGTTCGATCGCCATGGCTCGACTGTGCCGTCACCAGCATCGTCAGTTCGGGCGTATGGTCTTTGCCGGCCCGCCGTCCTTTCTTTTGCCTTGTCCCTTGCGGGGGGCGTTTACTGATCCAGCCTTGCCCTTGCGGAGGCTACTCGATCGTAGTTGTTGGGCCGATTCTCCCCGCGTCGGCCCGAGCGCGGATGCGCGGAGCGTTTCACACGCTCCTTGGAGCTCTTATAACTTCAGGTCCACGCCGGCGGCTGCGACCCAGGGCGCCGTCTCGATGAAAAGACGAAAGGCATTGAGCGCGTTCAGTGCGTCCTTCTTGTTCCAGCCCGCGCCGTCGAGAATGCGAAGCTCTATGCCGGCGCCGGCGCTCGATGCCGTGCCTGTGATGAAGTCGTTCTGCTTGAAGCCCTGAACGCCGCGGTTAAGGGCGATGAAGTGATCAGCCATGGTCCGTCCCCCTGTTCACTGAAGCATGCGGACGCGATTGCCGATCGGCAGGAAGCCGGCCGGGATCAGCGGTCGCGCGAGATCCTGGATCGCGCGCATCCAGTCGCTGCTGCGCTTTGCCCGCGCGCGCTGCAGAGGCGTGACGGACACTGTGACCTGCCGCTCTTCGTTGGTCTTGGGGTCAACGACGTCGACCTGATATTCGATCATGTTCAAAAACCCTTCCGCTCGCCCTTGATGCCGCCCGCGATCACGACGTTCGCCGTCATCATCAGCCGGACTGCTTCAGCTTCGTTTGAAAGAAAACGCTTTGAGAAAACCGGGTCGGCCATGTGGCGCGACTTCCAATCAGAAACCATCCGGTATTCCTCTTTGCTAACGCCGGCGCCCTCAAGCGCCTCCCGCACGACGCCATCGGACAGGCCCAGCGTTCGCAACCATGATGCGCCCTCGGCGAGCCGCTTGGATCCGCTATCGGGGATTGTGTCCGCTCCCAGGATCTCGCCGCGCATGGCACGCTCGACTTCATCGCCGCCCTTTCCCAGCACGCCATGCAAGTCGTTCCACTGCTGCGTCGCTGCGACGTCGCCAGATAGGAGCTTTGAGCCGAATTCAGTGTTTGCCGTGAGCGCATCGATCTGCGCGCGGGCCTCGGCGGCGGTTGCGGGTGTGGATGGAGTTGTATTAGCTGGATTGGTCATGCCGCCAGTCCCTCAATCTCACTGCCTGCCCGATCAAACACGTCAGAAATCTTGTTGAGCCGCGAGACCTTCTCCGCGTCGGGCAGGTTGGCGGCAGCCAGATCGCTAAACGCTTTGGCGTAAGCAGCCTCCAAGCCCTTTGCGGCAGCGATGCTGCGCCTACTCGCCTCGCGATCGACCATATCGAAATCGACGGGATATTTGATCGTGTCCCTCATGCTGCCTCCGAAATGTGAGATTTAAGCGCGTCAAACCGATCGCGCAGGAGTCCGACGAAGTACGCACCGGCTCGCCGAAACGCCGCCGCTGCCGGTTCGATGGAAGGCCGGTCGTGGGCCAACATTGCGTGAGGCGGCCGCGCGCCAGGCAAAAAGGCATTGGGCATTCCGTTCCGGAAGGTCTCGCCGGCCAGAAGTGCGTCGATGTGGATCGGGTTCGCGACGCCGCGCATCATGATGTCCACCGACTTGAAGTCGATCGGGTGCGGAACAATCCCGATGGGGAGTTTTTGCTGCATCTCCTCGGTCAGCGCGCCGAGATTGACGCGCAGCTTCGCCGCCTGCTCAAGCAGTCCGGATAGCTCGACGCCGACCCGCGTCCACTCCTCCGCGGTCGCCGCGAATTCGCGCAATTGCCGGTCGCGAGCGGCAGCATGCTCGGCGAGATCTGCCTCTGCGTCCTGACGCAACGCGAGACGCAAGGCCGCTTGCAGCTCGGCCACGGCTGTTCTGGCGGCCTCGATCTTGGACCTGTGCGCCGCAAGTTTGTCTGCCGCCCCCGCCTTCCGCTCCGCAGCATCGAGGGCAAACTCTGCGCCCTGCTCCTCGAGCTCGGCCAGCGCGCCAATGGCGCAATTCAACTTCTCTTGCACCGCCGGCGCGCGCGGCGCCGATGCCTTGGGTTGCGACAACGGATGCTCTGCGGCCTCTTCGGCTGGCTTCTTCCGGAACATGGTCATGATCCCCCACACCTATGCTGCTTGTGACGCCTGCGCCGGCTGCGGGTTCGGAGCGATCTTCGCCGCGAGCGCGTCCTCGATCAGGTTCGCCAGGAACTGCGACACCGGGCGGCGCTCTTCCAACGCGGCGGCGCGGATTGCGTCGGCGAGCTCAGCCTTCGGGCGGAAGCTCAGGTGGGGTTTCGACATTGTTGTCCTCCGTTGTGGCCGTCACTGTCTTTTGTCCCCGCGCGTTCAGCAACGCACCGCGTGTCCGCCGGGGGCGCATCTTGGGGCGGAGGCGCGGCACCCAGCGCGAGCGCATGCGAGCCGCTATCTCGGGATCTTCAACGAACTCGATCCGTGCGATCCCGAGCGCGAGCGCGCCCAGGATCAAGCCGAGCGACTGCGGGCCCAGCCGCTTCAGTGGCTCCGGCGAGAGGACTTTGCTGGCGTATCCAGACGCCCACCCGGTCAAATGATCGATTGTCTCGTGCGTCAGGGAAAGGGCGTCACGGCGCCGGCGGATCAGGTCGAGCAACTCGTCCGGCGTGGTGATGATCCGCGGTACCGCCGCAGGCTCACTGGGAGGCTCTGGGGCTGGCTCTGGCTCGCTTGCGGTCGCCGGGGACGCGGTTCCGGTGCAGCCTCAACCGGCGCCGCGCGGGCGGCCTTGGAGCGCTCGAATTGCGGTGAGATGCTGAGGCACCCGGATCGCCACTGCTTCTTGTCGCGCGTCCCGACGTTGGCCGTAAACGCGTTCTGCTCGTCGATCTCCTCGAGAAGGTCCAGCTGCTCACTCACCTCGGGACACCCGTGTGCAAGTGGCGCCGTTGTGGACGAAAGTTCTCGGAGAGGACGCCGCCGATTTTTTCGGGAGCCGCCGCGAAAAATGGAGAGGACATGAAATCGGGACAAGCGCGCGGGATTTCCCCCACCCCCCGTCGATCTTGGATTTCACCAGGCCAAACCATGGGGATCTGGCGGACGATCGGTCGGCTGCCTCGCGCGTGCGTCAGCTTCCAAGAGTGTTGAAGTTCATGAGAGAGCGCGCGCGAAAACCCTTCGCCGACGGACACCACATGATTGGGACAAATCGGACGACGATGGCGGTTGAGCAACGCAATCAGCGAATTACCGATTAACCGCGATCGGTCGTGCGGTAGTGGGAAGCGCATGGGAAGCGTTCGGCCCGGCAACGGCGACATTCGTAACAAGTTACTCCCGCGGCCAGGTGAGCGCATAATGCACCGTCCGCTGGCTCCGACCTCGGCGTTACGACATGCATGCCGACAACGACCTGTCCTAAGCCCCCTCTTCGAAAGGCTGGTGACGCATGTGACGGGAAACCTACTTATCGGCGTCACGCGCGCGCGTGTAACGTGGTTATAGTAATCTCGTGTCACATCCGTCACCGAGCATAATCCCCTACGATATCGGACAGGTCTGACGTCAAGCGCAGGCCATAGAAACCACGTCCGGAATTGAGGCGATGGGGCGTGAAGCCTCGATCGACCAGCTTCTGGGTGAACGTCTTGCTGCTGCCGGCGTGTTCGCTGGAAGCGTCGGCCCAGGCCTTCCAGTCGCTGTACAGCGCGGTGGACGAGGTCCAGGCGTTCGGGTCGCGCCTGCATCGGTCGTCAATTATCCTCGGCGTTGAGGTATTCAGCGGTCGCCTTGGTCACCGCCTCGGGCGGCGCCAATCCAATGCGCTGCCACTCGAGGCAGCCCTCGATCATCCAGGACAGGATGCCCGGCCACTCAGCCCTGATCTTGTCAGACAGGTCCGGGTCCCGCTCCTCCGCCGGGATGGTCACGGTGAAGGGGATCAGGTGAAAGCGCCGCTTGATGGCCTCATCCACCGATCGAAGGCCGGGCTTGTGGTTGCCGGCGATCAAGAGCTTGAACTGCGGGGTGAACTCGAAGAAGTCCTGCCGCATGAAGCGCGCCGATATCTTGTCCCCGCCAGTGAGCGCTTTAATCCGGGCCTCGGCCCACCGACGGTTCTCTTCCGTTTCATTGGCCGTGACGAGCCGGGCTCCACGAAGTCCGGCAAGCTCGGTCGGATGCTGGGCAAATGAGGACGCCGTGAAGGTCTCGATCGGCGAGGTCCTGTGGTAGTCTTGCAGGATCCCCGAGATGGCGTTGATGAACACGCCCTTCCCGTTCCCTCCGGTGCCGTACAGGAAGAACAGTGCCTGGGCGCTGGTCGAGCCGGTCAAGGCATAGCCGGCAACCCGCTGCAAGAAGGCCTGGAGCTCGGTATCGCCTTCCGTGATCCTCATCAGGAACTGCCTGAAGATCGGACAGGCGCCCGCCGGAGACACGGCGGTGATGCTGGTGAAGTAGTCGTCAGAGCGGTGCGGCCGGCGCACGCCCGACCGGAGGTCAATTACGCATTCCGGCGTGTTGAGCAGCCACGGATCGATGTCCCACTGTGCGGTGGTGGCGGCGATTGCCCTGTCCGACTTCGCCAGCCGCTCAACGGCTGCCACAGTCTTCGCGCTTGCCAGATTAACGGCAACCTTCGGCTTGTTGCATTCGGCGGCGGCAGTGCGGCAGATGCACCTAGCATAGTCGAAGCCAGCGAGCGTTTCATCGGCCCCCCATTTACGGCCGTCCCAAATCATCCACTTGCCCCAGGCAGACACGAAGCGCAGGTCGTTGCGGTGCTCGTCGGCAAAGCGCAGAGCGAGTGCCTCGTCGGTAAAAGCGGGCGGGCGCGGAACGTCATCGCGATGTTCTGCGAGTTCTTCGGTTTTGGCGGGTGGGCGCCTATCGAGGCCCATATCGGTCAAGACCTGCAGGGCCATCGCCTTATTTGCGGGGCTCAGCATCAGGTGGCCTCCAGCATCTCGAGCAGCGCCGGCGCATCATCCGGATGACCGCGGAGCCAAGCGGCGAGCAGCTCGGGATTGCCCTCGCTCATCACGATGTAGAAGTCGTCGATCGTTGATTGTGGCGTGCGATATGACGCCTTCTCGATGGCGGCCTTCATTGGCGGCAGTTCACCAGTCCAGCGCCACCGGTCGCGCGGATCGGCCAATTCCCACTGCATCACGAGTTGCGACGCATAGTCGGAAGGTATCTCCGGCTCGACTTCTGTGCCGGCCAACTCGTCCGCAACCTGCGCGGCCACGATGGCGCGGAAGCGCTCAAAGGGCTTTGCGATTAGCCGCTGTACATGGTCCTGCCCGCAAGCAGCGACGAGCCCCGATTCCTCCGCAAACTGCTGAAGGGGATCAACCGCGTCAGCGAGATGTTCGAATTGGTATTCGTATTCGAGATAGGCGCGGATCAGCGCGCGCGTTTCGAGCAGCCAGATTGCATCTTCCAGCGCTTTTCCATCGAGAATTTTTGCTGGCGCACTCATTCGGCCTCGTCCCCCTCGAGGAGGCCGAGCTCCTGGGCCTTGATGAGCGCTTTGTTGATGGCCCTTTGTAAGTCCAACAACCGCGTCACCTTCATGGTGATGCCCTTGGTCGTTGGATGGATCTTCCCTTCCTTGTCGTGAACGTGCTTCCTCAGATCCACCAGGGTGTGACCCTTGAACGTCTGCAACGTCGTGGTGATCACGTCCTTGCGGCGATTTGAGAAGAAGCGGTCGACGACGACCGGCTCGGGCAGCTCAGGCTTGCGGGCTGCCATGACTAGGCCGCCGTCTCGATCAGGCGCGACGCCTGCCAGCGCCGGTTTTCAGCGACCGTCACGCCCTTGCGACGTTCCGAAAGCTTGATGAATTGCGGACCATTGCCGGCGGCGATGAGCCTCTGTCCGGTGCTGCGTGAAAAGCCATTCAGCTTGCACCAGTCGTCGAACGATAAAACCCGGTCGCCCTCAATATAGCCTGGTATTTCCTGCTTCTGAGACATTCTGCACCTCTGCGCGTCTTCAAGATGCCGCTAGAGGTATCGCTGATTTGTCGGCGTTAAGTGAGACGATTAGGCCTTCCGTTTCTGTCGCCCTATTTGTCTCACTGCTGGTTGACGCTGAAGCGCTCGGTCAAGGCGTCGGATGATGGATTTGACTTCCCTCTCGTCCTGGTCTCGGTTTTTGCCGACCACCTTTCCCACAATCCTCTTTCGGATTTTCACCGATTGATTCTTCAAGGCGTGCCTCGCGAAGTCGCTTTTGCTTTGCCAATGTCCAGCCAGCCAAAGCTGAACGAGGTATTTGTCGGACTCGGGGTCGTGAGGGCCTTTCCGTTTTGAGGCGGCATCGCTTTTCGCGCGGCGGAGCTCCTTCGGGGCCGCCCTTGCCTGTTCACGAAACAATTTGGCTGCCTTCGCCGGACCGAAGATCGCGCAACCTTCGCGAAACAGGAATACGAGCCGTTCCCTAAAATGTTCACGCGCTTCTTCGGTGAGGCCAAGATCAAAAGCGGCACCGGCCCCGGGCGGCTTCACTGCACGATCGCAAGCAGGTGCGCCTCCCACTTCTGAAGCGCCTCGGCGATCTCGGGGCCGTAATCGTGGTGATCGTATACGCCGCCGATACCAGACTTGTGGCCGGCATGGTTCAGCACCAGCTCGGCAACGTGGGGGAGGACGCCGAGCTTGCCCATTCGAGTGCGGACGGTCCTGCGAAGATCGTGAAGGCGAAAAGGTACCAACGCTCTGCCTTCGGTCGCCGTGATGCGCGCGTTAAGCGCAAGGGTGTTGTATGACCACGCGTTGAAGCCGTTCGCCCCGCCGCCGAACAGCGTTGCGCGACTGTTGCGTCGCCGGATTGATCGGACGATTTCAAGGGCCGTTGCGGACAGTGGGAGCTCGTGCGGCCGCTTCGCCTTGGTCCTCTCTCGGGGCAGCAAAAGCTTGCCCTGGCCGACGTCGAGTTCTTCCCAGCGAAGGCCGCCGATTTCGTCCCGCCGGCAGGCGGTCAACAGCAGCAGCCGGACGATCTTCCCGAAATCGTCATCGAGGCAGTTCCGCCAGATGATGCGGATCTCGTCATCGTTCAAAACCCGATCTCGGGCAGGCTTGCCATAAACGGGGTTATCCGTGCCGATGGTGGGGTTTGCCTTCACACCTATCCCTTGGCGCATGCACCACCCATAGAACGTCGATATGGCCCCCCGGGCTCGAGCCGCCGAGGTCGGTCCGTGGTCGCGGATGAGGTCCCGGATCAACTTGGCGACGTCTTCGAACGCCACCTTCGCCACGGGCTTCTTCTGCAGGGGCCCGCAGTGTCGACGCAAGTATCGCTCCTCTGCGATGAACGTGTTTTGCCGCAGCGTCCTGGCTGCTAATCTGGCCTCCTGTGCCGCGAGGTACTGTTCTACAGCCTTTTCGAACGTCAGTGCGTCCGCGGCCTGCTCCGCCCGCCGGCCGGCCTCCTCAGCGTCCGGATCGATGCCGAGCTCGACCTGGGCGAACCGGTTTCGGGCGATGCCGCGGGCAGCCTCCAAGGTGACCTTCCGGACGTCGCCGAGGCTCTTGCGCCGCTGCTCGATCCGACGCGGTACTGGACCACATAGGAGGCCTTGCCGGTCCGGAGCCGCACGCCAAAGCCCGGCAGGTCCGGGTCCCACGCAATATGGTCGGCCTTGCCGGTCGGGAGGCTGAGCCGCCGAACGTACGCGTCGGTGAATCGGATGCGATCGTCGGAAATCTTGAGCATGGGAAGCAGTCCATCCTTTTTGGGAAGCACCGGGGACGCGAACCAGTGATCAATTGTGACCGCAGGTGAACGAAGCCGCCACGTGCTTCTTGGCCTAAGCCGTTGAAAACTGTGGATTTAGAAGCTTCGTGAATGCTTCTGATCGATGAGGCTATCTGTTAGCCGGAGATCGAGAGCACATGGCCAAGGCCCGAGATGAACGTCGCGTCGTTGACGGGCGTGGTGATCGCGTCGCGCCGCCCCGTGAGCAGCGCGGTCGCGATCGCGCGGTTGTCGCCGTCGAGGGTAGCGCGGATGCGCGCGTCGATCGCATCGCGCAGGCCCTGCATGAAGGCGGCGTAGCGCAGCTTCAAACCGCCGGCATCCGGCGGCACCGATGCCGTGATCGCGCCCATCACAAAGCCGGAGGCGCCGATGCCCTGGAAGAACATGTCGCGGGAGAAATCGTAGCTGCCGGGCCGCACTGGCGACAGCGGCGGCATCAGCCGCGCTTTCAATTGCACGAAGCTGCCGACTTCGGGCGCAGTGCCCTTGCGCACCGAGAGCCGTACCCGCTCGAGCCTGACGTCGCTGCGCTGCGCCTCCATCGCGGTCACGCGCAGCACGAAACGGTCGGTGCGCTCGCGGATGTCGCGGGTCTCGACGAAGCCGGACAGCGAGACCGAATAGAGCGGCTTTGCCAGCACGGTATGCGCGATGCGCGCCGTCTTCCAGGTCGCCACGGCAAACCCGGCCGCGACCGCTGCGATCATGATCGCCGGCCCGAACAGCCGGCTCCGCCGCAGCAGGACGGCACCGATCGTCAGCGCAGCCGCCGTTACTGCGGCCACCCACAGCACCGGCTCATGATCGGCGGCGAAATACAGCGCGATGCCGCAGCCGAAGGCGACGGGCAGCCAAGGCAGCAGCCGCCCGGCGCCGGCCTCTGCACTCGCCCATGAGCGCAATGTCTCGACGATAGAGGGCCAAACGCCAAAGCCCGCCGGCACGAAGCCACCGGCAGGAGCAGCCCTGCCGACCGGCCAAGTCCCTGCGACACCCTGGGACCGAACTGGCCGGCCCGGCTCCGCCATTCCCCTGCACCTTACGATACGCGACTGACTTGGAGGCTACCGGAACGTGCAGGCCGGCGAATAGCGGTACGGATCAGGAACGGTCGGGCCGAGCCCTACTTTTCCTCTTCCATCGTCACCGCGACCGCGGCCTTGGCCGACAGCCGCACCTTGTTGCCCTCGACGTCGGCAACAAGCCCCTTGTCGATGAAGTGATGGTGGCCCTTGTGGCTGCCCTCGCCGCTGTCCTTCTTGGTCAGCTTGATGCGATTGCCCTCGACACGGTCGACCGTGCCGACGTGGACGCCGTCGGCGCCGATGACTTCCATGTGTTCTGAGATGTTCTGCATGATGGGATCCTCGTTGGGACCCACACAACGTTTGAGAGGCCTTTTGCGTTCGTTGATGACGGGCCGGCGGGTGCGCCATGGGCTTCTCCTATCCTGGGACGGAGTAGCCTCGGATCGAGCTGACTGAGCCGAAAGTCTCATAAGCTGCCGGCTCCCGGCGGGATTACACTGGTTTCCCCGCCTCCCCGACAGACGGGCAAGGGGGAGTGGAGGCTCGCGGTTCTAAGGCCGTTGGAGCTCTCCTCGGGTGGTCCAAAACCCCTGAGGCCAGGCGTTGCCGGCGCAACCGAATTGGGCGGCTGCAACGCCCCGCATCACCGACTCCGCGGGAAGATCGACCGCTGAAGTGCGAGGAGATGATGTCTTGAAACCATAGGAGTTGCACATGGCCCTACAAGTACCGAGCGATTTTCGCCGCGTGATCATCGCTGCATCGGTGGGAAACGTCATCGAATGGTATGATTTCTACATCTTTGGCAGCCTGGCCGCAGTTCTATCGGTCAAGTTCTTTGAGCAGTCCCATCCCGTTGCGGCCCTGCTCAGCACGATCGCACTGTTCACGGCAGGGTTCCTGATCCGTCCGTTGGGCGCATTCCTGTTCGGATGGATGGGGGATCGGGTCGGCCGCAAATACACGTTCCTCATCACGCTCAGCGGAATGGGATTGGGCACGGGAGCGATTGGGTTGATCCCGACCTACCAGTCGATCGGCCTCACGGCCGCGTTCGTTCTGTTCGGCTTGCGCATGATCCAGGGCCTGTGCCTCGGTGGCGAATATGGTGGCGCCATCACCTACGTTGCCGAGCATGTGCCGGACGACCGGCGCGGCTACTACACCGGCTGGCTCCAGACCTCTCCGACTCTCGGGATCGTCGTGTCGCTGGCCGTGATCATCCTGACGCGGACGTATGCCGGTAATCAGGCATTCGACGAATGGGCGTGGCGTGTTCCGTTCCTGGCGTCCTTCCTGCTCGTGGCCATCGCGATCTACATTCGGCTCCAACTCCAGGAGACGCCGATCTTCCAGGAAATCAGGACCCGCGGCCAGATGACGAGGAATCCATGGAAGGAGGCCTTCCTCAGTTCGAACATCAAATTCATCGGGATCGCCATTGTAGTCCTGATCGGACAGGGCGTGGTTTGGTACAGCGGTCAGTTCTGGGCGCTTTACTTTCTCCAGCAGGTCTCCAAGGTGGATGCATTGACCTCCGCCTACATCGTGGGAGCTGCGCTACTCATTGCAACGCCGAGCCTGATCTTCTTTGGCTGGCTGTCGGATCAGATCGGCCGCAAGCCGGTGATCCTCGGAGGCATGTTGCTCGCCGCGATCACGTACTACCCGCTCTATCTGTGGCTGGGGTCGGTCACGCAGCCCGGAAATATCAACTATCCGATCGCGATCTTCATCATCTTCATCCTCGTCTGCTACGTCGGGATGGTGTACGGGCCGGTCGGCGCATTTCTGGCGGAATTCTTTCCCGCCAGGATCAGATACACCTCGGTGTCCGTGCCGTACCACATCGGCAATGGCTGGGGCGGCGGATTGGTGCCGTTCATCACTTCGGCCGCCTTCGCGGCCACCGGCAGCATCGGCTATGCGCTGATTTACCCGATTGCTGTCCCTGCGGTTTGCTTCGTGCTTGCCGTCTTCCTGATGCCGGAGACCCGCAAGATCAGCATCTGGCAACCGATCGAGCCCAGAACCGCATCGTGACGTGATCAACTCTCCTCCGGCCGCCAGCCGATGGCGGTCGGAGAAGAGTGGACTGGCTTCCTTCTCAGCCGGCTCGGTGATGCCAGTGATCGTGCCACCAGGCGGTGACGTCGCGATCGGTCGTCAATTCCCAGGCAGCGAGCAAGATCACCAATAGGCCCGACGATACGCTGCTCACCGTGGCGGATGCGGACTCATAACCAATGGACCAAGGCGCCACCACCAGAGCCAGGCCCAGCAGCATTTCGCCCCATTCTTCCAGGTAGGACGGGATGACAAAGGCTTCTACGGCAAACAGCATGACGCCGAGCCCGAGTGCGATGGTGAACCAGACAGTTGCCCCGGATAGACCCAGGACAAAGGACGACAGGACCAGCCATACGCCCACCAGCAGGCTGACAGCGTCTTGCCAATGTTGGATACGCATGATGCTCACCTCCCTTCTCACATTTATATGGGGTCGCAGCGCTCAAGAAGCATCCGTCCAGCCTGCGTTGTGTTGCCGCGATTATCGATCCAAGAGCCGGCGCCCAGTCCCGGCTGCCTGTGCCGCGGAAAGGCCCTTGCGAGTGCGCCGCACCAGGATGCAGACTATCGATGCTTGACGGGTGTCAATATCGACCGTTCTCGGCGCCGCCCAGTTTGCGCCCAGCATGAGGAAGATGACGCCATGCGAGAAATGGAAATCCACGACTACGCTCGGCAGTTACTGGAAGCACATGGCCCCAAAGCCATCGCCGAAGCCGCTCAGAACGCCATCGATCTCGAGAAGAAGGGCGAGCTCGAATTGGCAAGAACCTGGCGGCATATCGAAGACGCGATGAAGCTGATGCGCGGGCCACACCAAAGCTGAGGCTGCCGGCGCGCGTGCAAAAGCTGCCTGACCGCGAGTACCGCGCCATGCCGGGCTTGAGGCTGGCGCGATGCCGACGGTGAACGTGGACCACAGTCCGTCGCAAGCCGCTCGGCCGCGGCCGAACGGAACGCGATCTCAGGACGCTGATCTGGGAGCGAAACCATGGTTCCGAAATGCGCGACAGCCGAAGACCTCGTGAAGGCCATCAAGGACGAGAAGGTCCAGATGATCGATCTGCGGTTCACCGACTTGCCGGGGGTTTGGCAACATTTTTCGGTCCCGCCGAGCGCAGTGAATGTCGATGCTCTCAGCGAGGGTATTGGATTCGACGGCTCATCTATCCGCGGCTTCCAGGAGATCCAGGAAAGCGACATGCTCGTCGTCGCCGATCCGACGACGGCCTTCGTCGACCCTTATAGTCCGGCAAAGACGCTGGTCCTCATCTGCAACATCCGCGACCCCGTGACCGGCCAGTCCTACAGCCGGGATGCCCGCTACATCGCCCAGAAGGCCGAAACCCACCTCAACAGCACAGGGCGCGCCGATACCAGCTATTTCGGGCCGGAAGCGGAGTTCTTCGTCTTCGACGACGTGCGCTACGGTCAGGGGATCAATTACGCCTTGCATGAAATCGATTCCAGCGAAGGCAGCTGGAACACGAGCAAGGACGAAGAGCCGAATCTGGCTCACAAGCCGCGCCCGAAGGAGGGATATTTTCCCGTTCCCCCGACCGACAGCATGCAGGCGCTGCGCACTGAAATGGTGCTGACGATGGAGCAACTCGGAATCCAGATCGAAGCTCATCACCATGAGGTCGCAACTGGCGGCCAAAACGAAATCGACATGCGCTTCACCACCCTCACCCGTATGGCCGACAACTTGATGATCTACAAATACGTGGTCAAGAACACCGCGCATCAGTACGGCAAGACGGCCACCTTCATGCCGAAACCACTGTTCGAGGACAACGCGTCGGGCATGCACGTTCATCAAAGTCTGTGGAAGGGCGAGACCAACCTGTTCTACGACAAGGACGACTACGCCCAGCTGAGCGAGCTCGCCCGCTACTACATCGGCGGGCTCCTGACTCACGCGTGGGCGTTGTGCGGGCTTTGCGCCCCGACGACGAACTCCTATCGACGTCTGGTGCCGGGCTATGAGGCTCCAATCAACCTGGTCTACTCCCAGCGCAATCGCTCGGCCTGCTGCCGGATTCCAATGTATTCGCCGAACCCGCGGGCAAAGCGCGTCGAATTTCGTTCGCCCGATCCCTCCTGCAATCCCTATCTGGCTTTTGCCGCAATGCTGATGGCCGGCCTCGACGGTATCGACAAGCGGATCGACCCTGGCAGCCCGATTGACAAGAATCTCTACGACCTCCCGCCTGCAGAAGCGAAGGAGGTGAAGTCGACGCCGGGATCGCTGGACCAGGCGCTCGACGCGCTCGAGCGCGATCACGCGTTCCTGCTGCGCGGCGACGTATTCACCGCCGACGTGATCGAGACCTGGATCGACTACAAGCGAAAGAAAGAGATCGACGCAATCCGGCTGCGACCGCATCCTTATGAATTTCATCTGTACTACGACACGTAGCGCGCAGATCCCGGGGGGCACCCGGAATCGCCGCGAGTTGGCGACTCCAAATGCATGAAAAGCCGAAGGAGAAACGCCATGAAACGTCGTGAATTTCTGAGAACGGCAGGCATCGGGCTGGCCGCGTCAACCGCCGTTGCCACGCCAGCCATCGCGCAGTCGATGCCTGAATTGAAATGGCGATGCACCACGAGTTGGCCGAAGTCGCTCGACGTTCCCTTCAGTGCATCAGAGACGCTTTCGAAATATGTCGCGGAAGTCACCGACAACAAATTTCAGATTCAGCCCTTCGCCGGCGGCGAGATCGTTCCCGCACTTCAGGCACTCGACGCGGTGATCAATGCGACGGTCGAGATGTGTCACACCGCCGCCTATTACTTCATCGGCAAGGATCCCACCTTCGCACTCTATTGCTCCGTTCCATTTGGGCTGAATTCGCGCCAGCAGAATGCCTGGTTTCAGGATCACGGCGGCCAGGACATGCTCAACGAGTTTGGCAAGAAGTACAATTTATATGGCATCGCGGGCGGCAACACCGGCACTCAGATGGGTGGCTGGTTCCGTAAGGAGATCAACAGCGTGGAGGACCTCAACGGGCTCAAAATGCGGATCGGCGGGTGGGCGGGCAAAACGCTTTCCAAGCTTGGCACAGTCCCGCAGCAGATCGCGGGCGGCGACATCTATCCGGCATTGGAAAAAGGCACCATCGACGCGACCGAATGGGTCGGCCCTTACGACGACGAGAAGCTCGGGTTCTACAAGGTCGCCAAGTACTACTATTTTCCCGGCTGGTGGGAGGGTGGCACGGCGCTGCATTTCCTCATCAATTTGGATAAGTGGGATGCCTTGCCGAAGACATACAAGTCGCTGCTCACGGCGGCGTGCGGCTATGCGAACATGGATGTTCAGGCGCGGTATGATGCGCGCAACCCGCCGGCGCTCAAGCGCCTCGTGGCAAATGGGGCGCTCCTGCGTCCGTTCAGCCTGGCGGTGATGGAAGCCTGCCTAAAGGCTTCCAACCAGGTCAATGCCGAAACCTCCGCGTCCAACCCCGACTTCAAGAAGATCTACGATTCGCAGATGGACTTCCGAAATGACGAGAATCTCTGGTGGCAGGTCGCCGAGTACTCCTATGAAAGCTTCATGATTCGCACACGCCCCAAGGGCTGAACACCTAAAGCGCG
Source organism: Bradyrhizobium hipponense (assembly GCF_008123965.1). GTDB lineage: Bacteria > Pseudomonadota > Alphaproteobacteria > Rhizobiales > Xanthobacteraceae > Bradyrhizobium > Bradyrhizobium hipponense. The sequence goes on from NZ_VSTH01000064.1 coordinate 22,343, forward strand.
ATGAACTCAGGATGAATCATCATCGCGCTTTAGGTCCTCGTTTGAGCATGATCTCCAAACGCTCTGCGTTTGTCGGGAGGGAAAGCTGCTTCACACTTTTCCCGATCATGCTCGGGCCGATGGCGGCCAGCTGACGGAGGTTGCCAGCGGCTCCATCGCATCCGAATAGCCTCAGCCCTTGGCGACTTCCTTCGCAAATGTGTCGCGCAGCCCGATCGTCCGCGAGAACACCGGCTTGCCCGGCGTCGAATCCTTGTCGCGCACGAAGTAGCCCTGGCGCTCGAACTGCATCGGCTCGGTCGCATTGCTCTCGGCAACGGATGCCTCGATCCGCGCGTCAGGCAATATCTCCAGCGACTGCGGATTGAGATCGGCGGCGAAGTTCGCCGAATCCGGGCTCGGGTTCGCGAACAACTGGTTGTAGATCCGGATCTCTGCCGGCTTTGACGCCGCCGCCGGCAGCCAGTGCATGGTCGCCTTGACCTTGCGGCCGTCCGGGGCGTTGCCGCCCTTGGTCGCGGGATCGTAGGTGCAACGCAGCTCGACCACCTCGCCGGCTTCGTTCTTGATCACGCCGGTGCACTTGATGAAATAGGCATAGCGCAACCGCACCTCGTTGCCCGGCGACAGGCGGAAGAACTTTTTCGGCGGGTTCTCCATGAAGTCGTCGCGCTCGATATAGATCTCGCGGCCGAACGCGATCTTTCGTGTTCCCGCTGACGGATCGTCCGGATGGTTGATCGCGTCGAGCTCCTCGACCTGCCCTTCCGGATAATTCTCGATCACGACCTTGAGCGGCCGCAGCACCGCCATGCGCCGCTGCGCCCTGCGGTTCAATTCCTCGCGGATGCAGAACTCGAGCATGCCGACATCGACCACGCTGTTGGCCTTGGCAACACCGATGCGCTTGACGAACTCGCGCAATGCCGCCGGCGGCACGCCGCGGCGGCGCATGGCCGCCATGGTCGGCATGCGAGGATCGTCCCAGCCTGCGACATGGCCCTCGCGCACAAGCTGGGTCAGCACGCGCTTCGACAGCAGCGTGTAGGTCAGGTTCAGCCGCGCGAACTCGTACTGGTGCGGCTTTGACGGCACCGGCAGCTTCTCGATGAACCAGTCGTAGAGCGGCCGGTGATCCTCAAACTCCAGCGTGCAGATCGAGTGGGTGATGCCCTCGATTGCGTCAGACTGGCCGTGCGCATAGTCATAGCTAGGATAGATGCACCATTTGTCACCGGTGCGCGGATGGTGCGCATGCAGAATGCGGTACAGCACGGGATCGCGCAGATTGATGTTGCCCGCCGCCATGTCGATCTTCGCCCGCAACACGCGCGCGCCGTTGGGGAATTCGCCCGCCTTCATGCGGCGGAACAGGTCGAGATTTTCCTCCACCGTGCGGTCACGGAACGGCGAGTTCTTGCCCGGCTCGGTCAGCGTGCCGCGGGAGGCGCGGATCTCCTCCTGGGTCTGGTCGTCGACATAGGCGAGCCCGTCGCGGATCAGCTGCTCCGCCCAGTCGTACAGGCGATCGAAATAATCCGAGGCAAAGAACAGGTACTTACCCCAGTCGAAGCCGAGCCAGTGCACATCGGCCTGGATGGAATCGATGAATTCCTGCTCTTCCTTGACCGGGTTGGTGTCGTCGAAGCGCAGATGGCAGCGGCCCGGAAACTCCTGGGCGATGCCGAAATTGAGTGCGATCGACTTGGCGTGGCCGATATGCAGGTAGCCGTTCGGCTCCGGCGGGAACCGGGTCACGATCTCCCTATATTTGGCCTGGTCGAGGTCGGCCTGGATGATGTCGCGAATGAAATCGCGCCCAACCTCAGTCGCCACCGGTTCTGTGCTCATCCGAATATCCTGTAGGGAAATCAGCGGTCCTTCTGCCAAATTCGCGTGGCTGAGCCAAGGCCTTAGCAGATCCGCTACCGGGCTTTAGTTATGCACCGGTCCTGTTATATACCACCGCCTCCAATGCATTAGGCCCTGCCAAGAATGACCGATTCCGTCGTCACGCGCTTTGCTCCCTCCCCGACCGGCTTCCTCCACATCGGGGGCGCCCGCACGGCGCTGTTCAACTGGCTCTATGCGAAGAAGCACGGCGGCAAGATGCTGCTGCGGATCGAGGATACCGACCGGGAGCGTTCCACCGAGGCGGCGATCGGCGCCATCCTCGACGGGCTGAAATGGCTGGAGCTCGGCTGGGATGGCGAGGTCATCTACCAGTTCAGCCGCGCCGCCCGCCACCGCGAGGTTGCCGAACAGCTGCTGGCGGACGGCAAGGCCTATCGCTGCTACGCCACCGCCGAAGAGCTCACCGCCATGCGCGAGAAGGCGCGCGCGGAGGGGCGCACCCGCCTCTATGACGGGCTCTGGCGCGACCGCGATCCGGCCACAGCTCCGTCCGACGTCAAGCCGACGATCCGACTGCGCGCGCCTCAGACCGGCGAGACCGTGATCGAGGACCAGGTCCAGGGCCGCGTGGTCTGGCAGAACGAGAACCTCGACGATCTCGTGCTGCTGCGCGGCGATGGCAACCCGACCTACATGCTCGCGGTGGTGGTCGACGACCACGACATGGGCGTGACCCACGTCATCCGCGGCGACGATCATCTGATCAACGCCGCGCGCCAGAAGCAGATCTACGATGCGATGGGCTGGGCGCTGCCGAACATGTCCCACATCCCGCTGATCCACGGTCCGGACGGCTCGAAACTGTCCAAGCGCCATGGCGCTCTCGGCGTCGATGCCTACCGCGCCATGGGCTACCTGCCGGCCGCGTTGCGCAACTACCTCGTCCGGCTCGGCTGGAGCCACGGCGACCAGGAGATCTTCTCGACCGAGGAGATGATCGCGGCGTTCGACCTTGCGACCGTCGGCCGGGCCGCCGCGCGTTTCGACTTCGCCAAGCTGGAAAACCTCAACGGCCACTACATCCGCCACTCCGACGATCAATCGCTCGTGAAGATGTTCGAGGACGTGCTCGACCATGTGCCCGGCCGCAGCGACCTCAAGGCCAAGTTGAACGACACCACGCGCACGCAGCTTCTCAAGGCCATGCCGAGCCTGAAGGAGCGCGCCAAGACGCTGATCGAGCTGATCGACGGCGCCTACTTCATCTTCGCCGACCGGCCGCTGGAGCTCGATCCCAAGGCGGCAGCGTTGCTGACACCGGAGAACCGCAAGCTGATCGGGCAGCTTCATTCCGCGCTGGAGAATGTCGAGACCTGGAGCGCGGCCAACGCGGAGGAGGCGCTGCGCGCCTTTGCCGAGGAAAATAGTCTCAAGCTCGGCGCGGTCGCCCAGCCGCTGCGGGCGGCGCTGACCGGACGATCGACATCGCCGGGGATTTTCGAGGTTTTGGACGTGCTCGGACGCCAGGAGAGCCTGGGCCGGCTCAGCGATCAGGCCAAGGACTAGGCCAAGGATTAGGCCAAGGACCAGGCTACGACGTAAGTCGACCATGCGCGGCGCCATCTTGCAGCGCACACAGCAATAATATACCCATCTTCCCCGTACCTTCTGGAATATCCGGCCTGCCCCATCATCTTATCGGGGGCTTCCGGGTCCGGCCCGTTTCACCATACATCGGGGACCTCTGATGGACGCAAAAGCAAGCAACAAGACCGCCACGCTGACGGTCGGAAACAAGAACTACGATCTCCCGATCCACAGCGGCAGCGTCGGGCCTGAAGTCATTGATATCGGCAAGCTCTACAGCCAGTCCGGGCTGTTCACCTACGATCCCGGCTTCACCTCCACCGCGAGCTGCCAGTCCAAGATCACCTATATCGACGGCGACGCGGGCGTGCTGGAATACCGCGGCTATCCGATCGAGCAGCTGGCCGAAAACGGCGACTTCCTCGAGACCTGCTATCTGCTGCTCTACGGCAACCTGCCGACTGCCGCGCAGAAGAAGGATTTCGACGACCGCGTGATCCATCACACGATGGTGCACGAGCAGATGGCCCGCTTCTTCCAGGGCTTCCGCCGCGACGCCCATCCGATGGCGATCATGGTCGCAGCCGTCGGTGCGCTCGCCGCGTTCTATCACGACTCCACCGACATCAACGATCCGAAGCAGCGCATGATCGCGTCGATGCGGATGATCGCCAAGATCCCGACGCTGGCGGCGATGGCCTACAAATACACGATCGGCCAACCCTTCGTGTATCCGAAGAACTCGCTGAAATTCGCCGAGAACTTCCTCAATATGTGCTTCGCCGTGCCGTGCGAGGAGTACAAGATCAACCCGGTGCTGGCTGACGCGCTGGACAAGATCTTCATCCTGCACGCCGACCACGAGCAGAACGCCTCGACCTCGACAGTGCGCATCGCCGGCTCCTCCGGCGCCAACCCGTTCGCCTGCATCGCCGCCGGCATCGCCTGCCTGTGGGGCCCGGCGCATGGCGGCGCCAACGAAGCCGCGCTGGCGATGCTCGCCGAGATCGGCTCGGTCGACAACATTCCGGAATTCATCGCCAAGGTGAAGGACAAAAACAGCGAAGTCCGCCTGATGGGCTTCGGCCACCGCGTCTACAAGAACTACGATCCCCGCGCCAAGATCATGCAGAAGATGTGTCACGCCGTGCTCAAGGAGACCGGCCATGGCGACGATCCGATGCTCAAGGTGGCGCTGGAGCTGGAGCGGATCGCGCTCAGCGACCAGTACTTCATCGACCGCAAGCTGTACCCGAACGTCGACTTCTACTCGGGCATTACCCTGAAGGCGATGGGCTTCCCGGTCTCGATGTTCACCGTACTGTTCGCGGTCGCCCGCACCGTCGGCTGGATCAGCCAGTGGAGCGAGATGATCGAGGATCCGCACCAGAAGATCGGCCGTCCGCGCCAGCTCTACACCGGCGTCACCCGCCGCGACTACGTGGCGATCAACGATCGGAAGTAAGTTCGGCCGTCACGGCCTTCGAAGCGGCGCCATCTCGCGATGGCGCCGTTTTCGTTTGGCGGCATCATAGGCCGGCAAAGCGAAGCCTGCCCACCAGCTGTCCGCAGCCGAGACATAGATGCGGGCCACTCTCCGATTTGCTGCCGCGCACAACAACAAGTCCCTGCATCGCGCCGGCGAACGCTTGACAGTCGGAACGTAGCGCGCGCATTCTTACACTAAGTAAGAATGACGACAGGGATGGAAATGCCGGAGCAGCCGAGAAGTCGGCGGCAGACGCGCGCTGCCATTTTGACTCATCTGCTTCAGTCAGGCGGCTCGTTCCGACCGCCGCTGGCCAAGGCCGTGCGCCTGTCGGAAGCGAGCCTGTCGCGCATCCTGTTCGATCTGAAGGCCGAAGGCCTGATCGAGGAAGTGCGGCGCCCCGCTCCTTACGTCGGCGGCCCGACGGGCCTCGTGTCACTCGACGGCTCGGTGGCGCTCGCGGCCTTCGAGCTGAGCACCCAGCGGCTCAGCATCGGCGTTGGCGGCCTGTCGGGCAAGCTGCACTACACCGAATGCGTCCCGTTGCCGAAGACGCCAACCGTCGAGAGCGTCGGCCGGGCGTTCCGCGAGGCGCTGACTTTGCTGCGCGAGCAGACCCGGCTTCGCCGCATCACCCTGGCGCAGATCGGCGTCTCCATTCCGGGCCTCGGCCGGTTGAGCACATCAGGCAACCCGATCATTCCCTGCGACGTCAGGCATATCAGCGCCACGTTCGGCGAGGTGTTTGCCGGCGTGCCGGTCGAGTTGACCAATTCGGTCGTTGCGCACGCCACCTTCCATCGCTTCCGCACGGAGAATTATCCATTCAGCGGCGCGCATCTCTTTGTGTTTGTCAGCCACGGCGTTGCCGGCGCCTGGATGGATGATCCGGCCGAGGCCGATGCCCTGCAACCGGTCGAGCTCGGCCACATGGTGTTCGGGCCCGAGGGACCGCGTTGCCGCTGCGGCCATCACGGCTGCGTCGAGGCCTATACGTCGCTTACCGCGCTCGCCGAGGTTCTCGGCGTCGCGGAAGCCGAGTTGCTCCAGATTGGCAGCGAGTGGGTGAACAGGATCTCGATCTCGTCGCGCGTGCGCCAGGAATTGCGCCGGCGGCTGTTCCGGCTCGGCCTTGCGATCGGCAACACATTGAATGTCAGGCCATGCAATGGCGTCGCGATCAGCGGCTGGCCGTCGCTTCTCTCCGAGGACGATCGCAGCGCCTTGGTCGAAGGGATCGATGCCTGCCTGCTGGGCGGGCGGACGTTGGCACAGGTGTCCCTCGCCTTCGTGCCGCCCTCGACCGGCAACGATCCGCAGGCAGCCCTCGCCTTCGCCGCGTTCTGTCTGGCCAGCCGCGGCGGTATGCCGGCGGCATCGACGGAGGCCGCCTGACACGCCCTGAGCCGCGCGGCTTCAAGGCGCCAAGAGTTCACACCGGGAGGAACTGCCATGCCGATCACAACAACAAGGCGTCGTCTGCTCGCTGGATCTGCTGCTGCGCTCGCGCTGCCGGCATTTGCCCGCGCGCAAAGCGCGGTCAAGCCGCGCCTGACCGTGATTTCGCAATGGTCCGCAGGCAGCGATGGGGCGGCCATCACCGCGCTCGGCAAGAAATTCGAGGAGAAGGGCGGGACTTGGCAGCACTCGCCCGTCCCCGGATTCACCACCGAGATGATGAACAAGCTGCGCGCTCAGATCATCGCCGGCGATCCGCCGGCCTGTTCGCAACTCAAGGGCCCCGAGATTGCGGCTTGGTCGAAGATCGCCCCGACCATTAATCTGGACGCCCTTGTCGCCGCCGCCGGCTACGAAAAAGTTGTCGCTCCAGACCTTGCACGATTGCATAAGCCGGGGGGTAAGTGGATTTCATTGCCGTTGCAGATCTACAGCACCAACATGCTGTTTCTCTCCAAACGCGCGATGGACAAAGCCAAGGCCGACAAGATCCCCGTTACATGGACTGACTTCAACGAGCTTGCCGAAAAGATGAAAGCGGGCGGAGTTACATATCCCATCGCCAACGGCGGCACCCGCCCCGACGACGGGCAGAAATTCGAAGCCTCTCTCGCCGGCATCAGCCCCGCTGCATACCGCGCAGCCATCATGAATCTCGACAAGAAGGCCCTCGAGGGTCCCGAGATAAAGGCCGCGTTCGCACAGGCCCGCAAGATCTCCGACTGGATGGATCCCAACGTCGGCGCCCAACCCTATGCCACCAACCTGAAGCGCTTCATCGATGGCGATATGGGCATGATGATCCAGGGCGGGTGGGCGCAGGGCGTGTTGCGCAACGCCGGTTTCAAATTCGACGACTTCACCATCACGCCGGGCCCCAGCGACAATAGCAAGCCGGTCTTCCTGTTGAATGCCGATGCCTTCATATTCTGGCAGCGCAAGGAGCCCGACCTGCAGGCTGGTCAGACGTTGATGGCCCAGCTCGTCATGGATCCGGCGATCCAGACAATGTATTCGCAGATCACGGGGTCGATACCCGTGCGCACCGATGTCGATCTCTCCGGCGAAGGCTGGTCGGATGGTCAACGGCGGACCGCCGCAGCACTGAAGGACGCTGTCGCCAACAATCAGGCCGTCCTGAGCCTCGCGCACAACATGGCGCAGGAAAACGGACTGACCGCCGCGATGATCGACGTCATCACCGAGTACGTGAAGAACAAGACGATCAAGCCGGAGGAGGCCGTCACCCGCCTCGCCGAGGCCGTCGAGGGCGCGCGTTGACCAGCGCCGTCTCGACAGCAACGCAACCGGGCCGGCCGGCGACCTCTGAAATGGTGCGCCGGCTGCCCGAATATCTGACGATCTGGCTGCCGCTGCTGGTGTCGGCGGCGCACCTCGTTTCGTTTTCGCTGTGGACGATCTGGATTTCGTTCACGCCATCCACGCTTGTTCCGGTGTCGGGCTGGGTGGGCTTGCGCAACTACACCGCGGTCCTGGCGTCGCGGAACTGGCAGATTGCCTTTGACAATCTGCTGCTGTTTGGCAGCGCTTTCGTGCTGCTCAGTTTGGTGACCGGCCTCATGCTTGCGATCCTGCTCGATCAGCGCATTCGCGGCGAGAACGTGCTGCGAACGATCTTCCTCTACCCCCTGGCGGTCTCGTTCGTCGTCACCGGCACGGTCTGGAGTTGGCTGCTCAATCCCGGCATCGGGATCCAGAAACTCGTTCACGACCTCGGCTGGACCTCCTTCCGGTTCGACTGGCTGGTCGACCGCGACATGGCAATCTGGACCATCGTTATCGCTGCGGTCTGGCAGTCCTCCGGCTTCGCCATGGCGCTGTTCCTCGCCGGCCTTCGGTCCGTCGACGCCGACATTATCAAGGCCGCGCAGATCGACGGCGCTGGTCCGATCAGAATCTACCGGCGCGTCATTTTGCCCACGCTTTGGCCGATCACCATCACCGTCGTCGTGGTCCAGTTGCAGTTCGCAATTTCGGCCTTCGACCTCGTCCGCGCTCTCACCAATGGCGGGCCCGGTATAGCGACCCAGCTGCCGGCCCTTGTCGTCTATGATCTCATGTTCCAGCGCGGCCAGCTCGGCCGGGGTGCGGCGGCGGCGGTGCTCATGTTGCTCATTCTCCTCGCGGTCCTGCTGCCCTACGCAGCTTGGCGTTATGTCCAGCGACGGCGGTCGAACCATGCGTGACCGAACCTTCGCGCCGAGCCGGATGTTGATCTATCTCGTCGTTTCGTTGTTCGCGGCCGCCTATCTCGCGCCACTGGCTGTTGTCGTTCTCAACTCGCTCCGTACCAACGAGGAGATCGCGCAGGCCTCGATGATCGGCTGGCCGAAGCAATTGGCTTGGAGGAACTATGCCGCTGCCTGGAGCGGTTTCTGCGTCGCTGAGACCTGCGCCGGTATCCGGCCGTACATGCTGAACTCCGTGCTCGTCACGATTCCCGCGACGATCTTCTCGACCATACTGGGAGCGATTGCCGGTTACGCCGTCTCGCTCTGGCGTTTTCGCGGCGACAACTGGATCTACGGCATCGTGACCCTCGGCCTCTTCCTTCCCCAGCAGATGCGCCTGCTTCCCTGGACCATCGTGCTGCGGGACATCGGTCTCATCAACACGCTGACCGGCCTCGTACTAATTCACACGATCCAGGGGCTCTCCTTCACCGTGCTGTTCTGCCGAAACTACTATGTCGCCATTCCTCATGAATTGATCAGGGCCGCGCGCATCGATGGCGCCGGGTTCTTTCGTATTTTCTGGCGCATCATTCTGCCGCTCTCGGCTCCCATCTTGATCGTCACCGTGATCTGGCAGTTCACGCACATCTGGAACGAGTTCCTCTATGGCGTGACATTCACGACCGGCCAGCAGCAGCCGGTCACGGCTGCGCTCATCGCGCTATCTGCTGCAATCGCAGATATCCCGCAGCATGGCGTGCAGAGCGCTGCGGTGATCATCGCGGCCCTGCCCACGTTGTTGATCTATCTCCTCGGCGGCAGGTACTTCGTGCGCGGCCTTACCGCCGGCGCAGTGAAATGATGGAGTCACCATGGCAGCATTGAGCATTCGCACCCTATCCAAGCGCTATGCCAATCTGGAGGTGCTGAAGGGCATCGATCTCGACATCGAGAGCGGCGAATTCACGGTGCTGGTCGGGCCGTCCGGCTGCGGCAAGTCCACGCTGCTCAACATCGTAGCCGGGCTTGATCGTCCGAGCGAAGGGACCGTGGAAATCGGCGGACGCGTCGTCAACGACATCCCGCCCAAGGACCGCGACATCGCCATGGTGTTTCAGTCCTACGCTCTCTATCCGTCGATGACGGTGCGCCAGAACATCACTTTCGGCATGGAATGCCGCCATGTGCCGAAAGCGGAGCAGGAGAAGGCGCTGACAAACGTGGCAAGGCTGCTCCAGATCGAGCCGCTGCTCGACCGCAAGCCGTCGCAATTGTCCGGCGGCCAGCGCCAGCGCGTGGCGATGGGCCGGGCGCTGGTGCGCGATCCCCTGCTCTTCCTGTTCGACGAGCCGCTCTCCAATCTCGACGCCAAGCTGCGCGTCGAGATGCGGATGGAGATCAAGCGGCTGCACCAGCGCATCGGCGCCACCATCGTGTATGTCACGCACGACCAGATCGAGGCGATGACGATGGCGACGCGGATCGCCGTGATGCATCGCGGCGTGGTGCAGCAGTTCGCCGATCCTGATACCGTGTACCGCTATCCCGCCAATCTGTTCGTTGCCCGTTTCATGGGCTCGCCGCCGATGAACACAATGCCGGCGCGGCTCGAGGCCGATGCCAGTGGGCTGGTGGCCGTGATCGGAGCTGGGCGGCCTGATGAGGTTCGTCTCCGCCTGCAAGGATACGATGCGGCCGCGCCCTTTGTCGGCCGCGAGGTGGTGTTCGGGATCAGGCCAGAATGCATCGCCGAGGGCAGCCGCGTATTTTCCGGCGATGCGCCCATTGTCGTCAACGCCCCGGTGGAGATGGTCGAGCCCACCGGCGCCGAAACCATCGTGCTGCTGCGGCTCGGTGGCGAGTCTGCGCTGGCGCGCATCACGCCGGATATCCGCCCCACGCCGGGGACGCCAGCCGCTTTCGCGCTCGATACGCGCCGCATCTGCTTGTTCAACCCCGAGACGGAGCGACTCATCGCATGACAAAGACGAGCTATGCCGGTCTCGCAGATCGCGTGGTGTTGATCACCGGGGGTGCCAGCGGCATCGGCGCCGCCTTCGTGCACGCCTTCGCGGCCCAGGGAGCCCGCGTTGCGTTCCTCGATATCGACGAAGCGGCCGGCGGCGCGCTGGTCGCGGAGGTCGCGGCCGCGTCCGGGCCCGCACCGCTGTTCGTGCCCTGCGACCTCCTGGACATCGACGCGCTGCGCTCCGCGATCGCAAAGGTCCACCGCTCGCTCGGCGATGCCGCAGTCCTGGTCAACAACGCGGCCAATGATCAGCGCCAGGCACTGGCTGAGGTGACGCCCACCGAATTCGACTGGATGATCGGCGTCAACCTCAAGCACGTCTTCTTTGCAGCGCAAGCGGTGGTACCGCAGATGCAGGCGCGCGGCGGCGGCTCGATCATCAACATGTCGTCGGTGGCGTGGATGCGCGGCGCGCCGGCGCTGCCGGTCTACGCCGCGGCGAAGGCGGCGATCGTCGGCTTCACCAATTCGCTGGCCCGGCTAGTCGGTCCCGACCGCATCCGCGTCAACGTAATTGCACCCGGCATGGTGATCACCGAACGCCAGCGCCGGCTGTGGTATCCGAATGAGCAGAGCATCGCCGAGCTTCGCACGCGGCAGATCATCCCCGATGCGGTGACGCCCGAGGACATCGCGAACATGGCGCTGTACCTCGCCTCCGACGAGAGCCAGCGCATCACGCGCCAATGCTTCCAAGTCGACGGCGGCTTGGGCTAGCGCAAGTCCTGTAGGGTGGGCAAAGCGCAAGCGTGCCCACCGTCTCTCAGCAACTGGAAAAAGGTGGGCACGCATTCGCTTTGCCCACCCTACAAATCCGTCGCTTATCGCCTGCCCTTGCGCATCGTGGCCAGCACGATGTCGGCGGCGAGCACGCTCGGCGATTTGTTGCCGGTCGACATGATCGTGTCGAGTTGGGCAAACGCCTCGACCTGCTGCCGGCGCAAGGGCGAATCCGTCAACAACTCGGCCAACGCCAGCGCCAATTTCTCCGGCGTGCAGTCCTCCTGCAAGAACTCCGGAATGACCTCCCTGCCGATCACGAGATTGGCGAGGATCACAGACGAGACCTTGACCGCGCGGCGCAGGATAAAGGCTTCGATCGCGCTGACGCGATAAGCCGTCACCATAGGGATGCCCGACAGCGCGAGCTCGAGCGTCACCGTACCCGATTTCGACAACGCCGCGTGCGCGATGCGGAAGGCGGCGCGCTTCTCGTTTTCGCCGACCACGATCTGCGGCTTGACCGGCCAGTTCGCAACACCCTCGCGGATGGCGGCTTCGAGATGCGGCATGGTCGGCAGCATCAGCGCGAACGCGCGGCCCTCCGCCTGCAATCGGCCGAGCGTCGCGCCGAATACGTCGAGATGATGCCTGATCTCGCTGCGGCGGCTACCCGGCAGCACCAGGAGAACCGGTGGCTCGGCGTCGCGGCGCGCCTGCTCCTCGGCATTCGGCCGCAGCGACGGCAGTTGCTCGATCAGGGGATGGCCGACATAGCTGCATGGCGGTCCCCGCAGCTTGCGGTATTCCTCCGGCTCGAACGGCAACAGTCCGAGCACATGATCGACATAGCCGAGCATGGCGCGCGCCCGGCCCGGCCGCCAGGCCCAGACCGAGGGCGAGACGTAATCGACGACCGGAATCGCCGGATTGCGCGCGCGCACGCGGCGGGCGACACGATGGGTGAAATCGGGACTGTCGATGATGACGAGCGCGTCGGGCGCTGCCTCCGTCACGGCGTCCGCGGTCCGGCGGATCAGCCGCAAGATCTTCGGCAATTGCTGCACCACCGCGGCGAAGCCGACGATCGACAATTCCTCGATGGGGAACAGCGAATTGAGCCCCTCGCGCGTCATGGTGCGGCCGCCGACGCCCTCGAACTGCACGCCATCGCCGAGCCGCTGGCGCAGCACCTTCATCAGCGCACTGCCGAGCCTGTCGCCGGATTCCTCCGTCGCGACCAGGAAAATTATCCGCTTCGGATCGCGCCCCTGCATCACGCCGGCAGACCGATGACGAAGAGATACTTGGCGTCGGCGATCCCGATCATCGCCTGCGGCTCGGCGGCAATGGTGTTGCCGGCGATGACGGCGATGCCGGCGAGACCAGCGGCGGCGACGCCCTCAATGGTACGTGCGCCGATCGTCGGCAGGTCGAAACGCAGATCCTGGCCGCTCTTCGGCGCCTTCACCAGCACGCCGCGGCCGGTGGCTGCACGGATACGCCCCTCCTCGCGCAGGCGCGCAACGCGCGCGAGCAGGGCATCGGTGCCCTCGATATCCTCGACCGCCACCACGTGGCCGTCGATCACCACCGTGGCCTGGCCGATATCGAACGGCCCGAGCGCGCTCAGCACCGCGCGCCCGCGCTCGATGTCGGTCTTGCTGTTGTCGCTCGGCCAGGCGCGGGTGATGCAGCCCTCGGGCATCAGCAAGTCGGGCGCGACGTCCCTGATGCCGATCATGCGAAAGCCGCCCTGCTCGAGGATGCGTCCGACGCCGGACAACAAATGATCGTCGCCGCCGCGGAAGGCGCGGATGACATTGCCGAGCAGCCGCAGCGTCGTGAAGTCGAACCGTATCTCCGAGAGCGACGGCCGTACCAGCGTGCCGATGAAGATCAGGTCGCGGCAGCCCTCCTCGCGAAACAACCGCATCGCGCGGCCGAGCTGGCCGACCGAGATCCAGCGGTGGCGGAATTTTTCCACCTGCGCCGGATCGCAGGCGCCGCGCAGCGCAAACAGCACCGGCGTAACGCCGCGCGCGGCGAGCGACTCGGCGACCGCGAACGGCATCGCGCCGCCGCCAGCGACCACGCCGACCGGAGATGAAATCCCCGAAGCCGCCGATGTCGCGCCCGCGGTCATCTCAGAACTCACTTTGCGATGGCGGGAAGACAAAGCGGGCGATGCTTGCCCTTGCCGATGAAGTCGAGGATCTCGGCGATCGCGGCATCCTCGCCTGCCAGCGGCCGCACCGCCTCGAGCCGCTCGGCGAACGTGCCGGGCCCGTGGAACAGTTTTTGGTAGAACGCACGTACAATCGCAAGCCGTTGCTTGGTGAACTTGCGCCGCTTCATGCCGATAATGTTGAGGCCCTCGAGCGCCGCATACTGGCCGTTGACCAGCCCGAACGGGATGACGTCGTCGCGCACGCCGCACACGCCGCCGACCATGACCTGCGGGCCGATGCGGGTGAACTGGTGCACTGCGGACAGCCCGCCGATGAAGACGAAGTCGCCAATCTCGCAGTGACCACCGAGCGTGGCAGAGGTTGCGAAGATCACGTCGTTGCCGACATGGCAGTCATGGCCGACATGACTGCAGTTCATGAAATAGCCGCGGTCGCCGACCTCCGTGATACCCCCGCCGGCGACCGTGCCGGCGCTCATGGTCACGGATTCGCGGATGGTGCAGCCTGCGCCGATCGTCAGCTTGGTCAGCTCGCCACGATAGCTGAGCGACTGCGGCGGCGTACCGAGCGAGGCGAACGGATAGATGGTGCAATCATCACCGATCGTGGTCTGCGCGGTGATATGCACATGCCCGATCAGTTTGCAGTTTTTGCCGATCACGACATGCGGACCGATGGTGCAAAAGGGTCCGATCTCGGTGCCCTCGCCGATCAATGCGCCGTCTGCCACCCGCGCGGTGGGATCAATCTTGCTCATCAAGCAATCATACTTATCAAGAAGGTCTGGTTATGCGTTGAAGTTGCTTCGTTTTCCGCTGGTTAGCGCGACTATGCCCGATCTGTCCAGTGACGTATCATCTCTGCCTGTTTCAGGTGCCAGGTGAGGCGGTCGTATCGACGCATCAACGACTTCATCAAGAGCTTTAAGGCTTGCACCAGGCGAAACAGGCCTGATGCGCGTTGCGCGATCAGACCTGCTAACAGCCAGATGAAGCCGATGTGGCCTTGAGAGCGTAGCCCTGCCGCTCAGTCGGTCAGCATCGCCCCGACGTCGGCTTCCGCGACGACCTGGCCGTTGACCTTGGCGTCGCCGTGAAACCACCACATGGTCTTGCGGCGGCCGATCGAGCGCATGTGGTACTCGATGGTATCGCCGGGCATCACAGGCTTGCGGAACTTGCATTTGTCGATGGTGAGGAAATAGACCGCCCGCGGCTTTTCGGTGCCCTCGACCGACTTGATGCCGATCACGCCCGCGGTCTGCGCCATCGCCTCGATCATCATCACTCCGGGATAGACCGGGCGATCCGGGAAGTGGCCCTGGAACGGCGGCTCGTTGAAGGTGACGTTCTTGATGCCGATGCCGCTGTAATCGGTGCGGATGTTGATCACGCGGTCGATCAGCAGCATCGGAAAGCGGTGCGGGAGCGTTTGCAGGATCATGTTGATGTCCACAAGCTCGAACCTGACCGGTGCTTCGTCCGTCACTCCCGTTCCTCCTGCTTCGGATCGGCCTTGCTGTCGCGCGCCAGGCGCTCCACCGCCAAAATCTCCTTGAACCACTGCCGGGTCGGCTTAGCAAAAAAACCGCCCCAGCGTCCGCCCGGCGGGATGTCGTCCTTGACGCCGCTCATGGCAGTTACCTGGGCCCCGTCCCCGATCTTGAGGTGATTGTTGATGCCAACCTTCGCTCCCAGCGCCACGTTGTCGCCGATGGTCAGGCTGCCGGCCAGCCCGATCTGGGCCGCCAGCAGGCAGTGCCGGCCGATTGTCACATTGTGGCCGATCTGAACCTGATTGTCGATTTTGGTGCCCTCCCCGATCACGGTGTCGCGCAAGCTGCCGCGATCGATCGTCGTGCCGGCGCCGACCTCGACGTCGTTCTGGATCACCACCCGCCCGGTCTGCGGCACCTTCAGATGGCCCTCGGGGCCGAAGAAGATGAATCCATAGCCGTCCTGGCCGATCGAGCAGCCCGGATGGATCAGGACGTTGTTGCCGATCAGCGCGCACTGGATCGCCGTGCGGGCGCCGACGTTGCAGTCGCGGCCGATCTTGACGCCGGGTCCGATCACGGCGCCTACGCCGACCACCGTGCCGCTGCCGATCTCGACATCCGGGCCGATGACCGCCAGGGGATCGACGATGACGCCGTCCTCGAGCCGCGCCGAGGGGTCGACGATCGCCGACGGCGCGATGCCGTCATTGCCCATCCAGGATTGCGGCCTGAGCGCGTCACCGTGCCATTCCCGTGCGATCCTGACGAAGGCGCGGAACGGCTGGCTCACCCGCAGCACGGCAATATGCGCGGGCACCTGGGCTTCGAAACGCGGGCTCACCAGGCAGGCGCCGGCTTTGGTCGCCTTGATCTGGTCGGCATATTTCAAATTGTCGAAGAACGTCAGATGCATCGGGCCGGCCTCGTCGAGCGAAGCCAGGCCGGTGATGATTTGGCCGCCCCTGATAGGATCGACCAGTTGCGCCTTGCTCAGCGCGGCAATGTCAGCCAGCGCTGAGGCCGGCGGCTTTGTGAAGAAGGTCGGCTGCGCCATTCCACCCCGTCGCGGTCCGGCTTCGGCATGAAGCGGTCAAGCCGCATCATGCCTCATCTCTTGGATCGACACGACCCCTTCGGAAACCGGCTTCCCTGATCCGGATCGTGCCCTGCTGCTCGTATTAGAAGCTGGTGCCGCCGCCGAACCGGAACTCCTGCGTACGGTCGTTCTTGCCCTTGGTGAGCGGCACGGCGTAGTCGAAGCGCAGCGGTCCGAATGGCGACTGCCAGATCAGGCCGACACCAACCGACGAGCGGACGACATTGCCGTTGTCGTACACCAGGCCGGTACAAGTTCCAGGCGAGGCCGGGTTGACGGTCGACGGCGTACAAGTCGAGTTCTTGGTCGTGGTCATTTCGTTCGTGACCGACCACGTCGTCGGGCCTTGATAGTCGTAGAGGCCGCCGGCGTCGGCGTAGACCGCACCCTTCAGACCCACTTCCTTCGGCAGGAACCAGAACGGCATCTGCAATTCGAGCGAAGCGCCCCAATATTTGGTGCCGCCCAGCGCGTCCCGCGAGCCGTAGGGATTCAGATCGCGCGGACCGATGCCGTTCGGAGCAAAGCCGCGGACAAGGTTCGGACCCATCTGGAAATGATCGAGCATGCGCAGGTCATCGCTGCCGATCTTGTTCAGGATGCCGCTCTGCAAATGGACCAGGCCGACGACGTCCGCGACCAGCGGAGCGTAATACTTCGCATCGACAGCGGACTTCAGGTAGGAGACGTCGCCGCCGACGCCGGCAAAATCCTGCCGGAAGTCGACGAGCAGGCCGTCGGTTGGGTTCTTGTTGTTGTCCAGCGTGTTGTAGGTCAGCGTGTAGCCGAGAGCCGAGGTCAGCGTCTTGCCGTTCGCAAGTTCCTTGCGCACCGGCAGCGAGGCTTCGCCGTCGCTGTAGCAGCCGAGGCCGCTGGTCGAGGTCAGATCGATCGGCGGGGTCTGCGATGCGGCGAAGGCCGGGCTCGGGTTGAATGCCGACGAACCGAGAACGTTGTTACAGTTCGCCAGATAGCTCGGCAGCGTGATTTCCTGCTGGTAGACCGAGTAGCGCAGCTGCAGCGCCAGATCTTCACGCAGGCTGAAGCCGAGGCGCGGGCTGAAGCCCAGCGTCTTGGTGCCGTAGGAGATGTAGCTGTTGGACAGTTGCTGGCGCTGATAGAGGTCAAGGCCCAGCGCGACGCGGTAGTCGAGCAAATACGGCTCGACGAACGACAGCGAATAGCCGCGCGCATACTGGCCGTAGGTCACCGATGCCTTGGCAAACAGGCCGCGGCCCAGCAGGTTGCGTTCGGAGATCGAGACTTCGGCGAGCGCACCGTCGGTGGTGGAGTAGCCGCCCGAAACCGAGAAGTCGCCGGTCGATTTCTCTTCGAGATCGACGACCAGAACCACGCGGTCGCTGGAGGAGCCCGGCTCCGTCGTGATCTTCACGGTCTTGAAGTAGTCGAGATTCTTCAGGCGCCGCTCGGCACGGTCGACCAGCGCGCGGTTGTAGGCGTCGCCCTCGGAGATGTCGAATTCGCGCCGGATCACGTAGTCGCGCGTGCGGGTGTTGCCGCGGATGTTGATGCGCTCGATATAGGTGCGCGGGCCCTCGTCGATATTGAAGACCACCGTCACGGTATGGGCTTCGAAATTGCGGTCGCCACCGGGACGAACCACGGCGAAGGCATAGCCGCGGCGCGAGGCCTCGATCTGCATCTCCTCGACCGACTTCTCGACCGATTCGACGTTGTAGAGCGAACCGGCGTGGATGCGCGAAAAGGCGCGCATCGACGTGGGATCGAAGTTCGGAATGCTAGAGCGGAAGTCGACCGCGCCGACGCGGTACTGCTGGCCCTCCTCGATCTTGAAGGTGACGAGGAAGCCCTTCTTCTCCGGATCATATTCGGTGAGCGCGGCCACGACCTGGACGTCGGCGAAGCCGTTCTTGAGATAGAATCGGCGGAGCAGGTCGCGGTCGGCCTCGACCCGATCCGGATCGTAGACGTCGCCGCTGCCGAGGAAGCTCAGCAAATTCGTTTCATGCGTCTTGATGACGTCCCTGAGCCGGTAAGACGAGAACGCATTGTTGCCGATGAAGTCGATCGACTTGACGCCGGTCTTGGCCCCCTCCTCGATGGTGAAGACGAGATCGACGCGGTTGTTCGGCTGCTCGATGACCTCGGGCGTGACGCGCACGTCGTAGCGGCCGGAGCGGCGATAGATTTCGGCGATTCGCAACGTGTCGGACTGCACCATGGCGCGGGAGAAGGTGCCGCGCGCCTTGGACTGGATTTCAGCCGTAAGCTGCTCGTCCTTGATCTTCTTGTTGCCCTCGAAGGCAATACGCCCGATCACCGGGTTTTCCACTACGGAGACGATGATCTGGCCGCCAGCGCCGCGATTGATCTTCACGTCCTGGAACAGGCCGGTCTCGATCAGCCGCTTCAGGCCGTCATCAATCGCGCCCTGATCAAGGCGGCCGCCTGGACCCGGGTTGAAATAGGAGCGGATGGTCTCCACCTCGACACGGCGATTTCCCTCGACCGAAATCGACTGAACGGTCTGAGCGAGCGCAGACGAAGACACAAAAACAGCCCCAATCGGGGCAACCACCGGCGCGCCGAACATGATCAGGGTGGCAAGCAAGCCGCCCCGGAGTCGCAGACCAAACTTCATGCGCAGCGCGCCCTTATCATTCCGTACCAGACCCAACCCCAAAGCCAGTCTGGAGATTCCCCAAGTTCAGGCCGCTTGTAGCCAATTTCCCCGACGTCGCAAACGGTTGAGCGCGCCGTAATTTCAATTTCAATCCAAGACGTTGCTGATCAGCAACGTCACAAAAAAGCCCCTATCAGGACGCCGCCATTCGCAGGATATCGTTGTAGGTTGCGAACACCATCAGCATCAGCACCAAACCCAATCCGATTCGGAACCCCATCTCCTGCGTCCGCTCGGACAGGGGCCGGCCCCGAACCACTTCGGCTGCGTAGAACATAAGGTGACCGCCATCGAGCAATGGGATCGGGAACAGATTCAACAGCCCGATCGAGACCGACAGCACGGCGCAGAGGTTGATCACGAACTGGAACCCGGCGCTGGCCGCCTGCCCCGACATCTTTGCGATGCCGAGAACGCCGCTGACCTCGTTGGGATTGCCGTTTCCCACGAACAGCGAGCCGAGGAACTTGAAGGTGCTGGTGATGATGAACCAGACCTGCTCGACTCCGATCTTGAGTGCCTCGCCGACGCCGACCGGCGCGGTCGAGGCCTCGCCGGCCTGAGACTTGTGCTCGACGCCGAGCACGCCGAGGCGATGGCTATTGCCGAACGGGTCCTTGCGCTCCAGCAGCGCCGGCGTCGCCGTCAGTGAAACCACCGCGCCGTCCCGTTTCACCTGGAAAGTAAGCGCCGAACCGGCGTTCATCGCAACGATTCGCTGCATGTCGGCAAAGCTCTCGATCGGCTTGCCGTCGATCTGCACGACAACGTCTCCGACCTTGAAACCGGCCGTGGCGGCAACGCCATCGGCGACAACGCCGTCCACGCGTGCGATCGTGCTCGGCTTGCCGTAGTACAGCGCCATGCCGGCGAAGATCAGCGCGCCGAGGATGAAATTGGCGATCGGACCGGCGGCGACGATGGCAGCGCGCGGGCCGACCTTCTTGTGGTGGAAGCTGCCGGCCCGTTCCTCGGCGGTCATGGCCGCGAGCGCCTCGGGCGATGGCGTCGAGGCCTCGCTCTCGTCACCGAAAAACTTGACGTAGCCGCCGAGCGGGATCGCCGAGATCTTCCAGCGGGTGCCGTGGCGGTCGTTGAAACCGGCCAGTTCAGGGCCGAAGCCGAGAGAAAAGGTCAACACCCGAACGCCCGCCCAGCGCGCGACCAGGAAATGGCCGAGCTCATGGAAGAACACGACGATGGTCAGCACGAACAGGAAGGGGACCGCGTAGCCGAGGAGCCCATGGCTCAACGTATTGAAACTATGGATAAAAAAGTCGATCATCGATATCCCTCATCCAGCGCCGCAAGGCCCTGGCCCCGAACCACCTAGGATGCCTTTAAGGCAATTTGAGGCAATAGGGCGGCGGCTCTATTTCGCGCAACATGGTCAACGGAAATGGCGTCGTCGGCCGAGGTCAGCGGCGCTTGGTTCCCGGTCCTGATCCAGTCCTCCAACGTCGCCTCCACCAGCCGCGCAATCGCGCCGAATCGTATCTGGCCGGCGATGAAGGCGGCGACCGCGACCTCGTTGGCAGCGTTGTAGACGGTGGTCGCTCCCTTCCCGGTCCGTAGCGCATCGTAGGCCAGGCGGAGCCCCGGGAATCGCTCGAAATCCGGCGCCTCGAAGGTCAATTGGCCGATCTTGGCCAGATCGAGCTTGGCCGCGGGCCCCTTGATGCGGTCGGGCCAGCCGAGGCAGTGCGCGATCGGCGTGCGCATGTCGGGCGCGCCGAGCTGAGCCACGACTGAACGGTCGGAAAATTCGACCATGCCATGGATGATCGACTGCGGATGAACCAGCACGTCGATCTCGTCCGGCGTCAGCGCGAACAGATAGGACGCCTCGATCACCTCGAGCCCCTTGTTCATCATCGAGGCGGAATCGATCGTGATCTTCTGGCCCATGCTCCAGTTCGGATGCTTCAGCGCCTGGGCGAGCGTGGCCTGCTCGATATCTGCGCTCTTCCAGGCCCGGAACGGTCCGCCCGAGGCGGTGATGATGACGCGGACCAGTTCGTCGCGATTGCCCGAGCTGAGCGCCTGGAACAGGGCATTGTGCTCGGAATCGGCCGGCAGGATGCAGGCGCCCGCCTTCGCTGCGCGCTGCATGAAGAAGTCGCCGGCGCAGACCAGGCACTCCTTGTTGGCCAGCGCGACGTGCGCGCCGCGATCGACCGCGGCCAATGCCGGCTTCAGTCCGGCCGCGCCGCTGACCGCGGCCATCACCCAGTCGGCCGGCCGCGCGCCGGCCTCGATTACTGCGCTTTCGCCGGCGCCGCATTCGGTGCTCGTTCCCGCAAGCGCGTCCTTGAGTTCGGCGAGCTTGGAGGTATCGGCGATCGCGACGAAGCGCGCGGAAAATTCCTTCGCGAGCTTTGCCAGCGCTTCGACATTGCCGTTCGCCGTCAACGCCTCGACGCGGTAGCGCTCGGGAGAAGCGCGCAGCAGGTCCATCGTGCTGTCGCCGATCGAGCCGGTGGCGCCGAGAACCGTGACGCTGCGGACGCTCGACGCCGCAGCCTTGTTGTTACGCAATGGGACCGCGCTCATATTCTCACCAAACCATAAGACCGCTTCCGGCGCTATGCACACCATGGCGGAGGAAGCCGATAATCCATGCCACCAGGATGGCGACGACAAATCCGTCCAAACGGTCCAAAAGCCCGCCATGGCCGGGAATTAAGTGACTGGAATCCTTGACGCCGAAGCGCCGCTTCACCGCGGATTCGAAGAGATCGCCAGCTTGAGAGACCACCGACAGGATGGCGCTGAGAAGCAGCAGCGGAATTGCCTTTCCGAGCCCGCAGGCGGCAAAGCCGGCCGCAACCGCAAGGCTCGCCGCAAAGCCGCCGAACGCGCCGGCCCAGGTCTTCTTCGGGCTCACGCGCGGCCAAAGCTTCGGCCCGCCAATGCCGCGGCCGGCGAAATAACCGCCGATATCGGTGGCCCATACCACCAGCAGCACGAACATCAACGCGGCGAAGCCGTGCACGGGGTCCTGCCGCACCAGGATCGAGGCGAGCAGCGCAGCCGATGCATAGGCAAAGCCCGAGGCGGCCCAGACAAACTTGCCCCGCGCAACCGCCGCAACGATCGCGCCACCAACAAGCCCGGTGATCACGGCAGTCTTGAGCGCACCGAATGCGATGCAGAACCCCATGATGGCCAGGACGATCGTCCCGCACGCGGTCAGCGCGGCCGACCCCGCGCCCACCACCATCAGCCATTCCGCGAACAGGCCGATCGACACCAGGGTGACGAGAAATGCCCAGAGCCAGCCGCCCGCATAAGCGAGCGCAATGGCGAGCGGCGCCAGCACGATTGCTGCGAGAACTCGCATCACGAGATTGCTGGAGGCCGGCGCAGCGCCCGCCGGTGCGGCGTCGGGATCGCTCACGAGGCGGTCTTCGCGACGAGGCCGCCGAAACGGCGTTCGCGCCTGGCAAATTCGGCGATCGCGCCTTCCAGCGCCGCCTTGTCGAAATCGGGCCAGTGGATCGGCACGAACACGAGTTCGCTATAGGCGGCCTGCCACATCAGGAAATTGGACAGGCGCTGCTCGCCCGAGGTGCGGATGATGAGATCGGGATCTGGGATGTCGGGCGCATCGAGATGGGCCCCGAGCGTCTCGGCGTCGATCGTGTCAGGATCGCGCCTGCCCTCGGCGACCTCGCGCGCGAGCTTCTGCGCCGCCTTCGCGATCTCCTGCCGCGAGCCGTAGTTGAAGGCGACGACGAGCGTGAGGCGCGTGTTGCCGCGTGTCAGCTCCTCGGCCTCGTTCAGGAGCCCGCGGATGTCGCCCTCAAGCCCGTCCCGCTCGCCGATGATGCGCACCTTGACGCCGTCGCGATGCAGGCTCGCAAGGTCGTTGCGGATGAAGCGCCGCAGCAGGCCGAAGAGATCGCCGATCTCGCTCGCCGGGCGCGACCAGTTCTCGGAGCTGAAGGAGAAGATGGTGAGGTAACGGATGCCGAGCTCGTGCGAGGCGCGAACCACGCGGCGCAGGGCCTCAACGCCGCGGCGATGGCCTTCGGCCCGCGGCAGGCCGCGCGCGGCTGCCCAACGCCCATTGCCATCCATGATGATGGCGACATGCGCAGGCGCGTCGGACCGGTCGGGTCCCTCCGTAGCGGGCGCGGCGGCGTTGGACATAAAGGCGGCCCTAAAGCATGACCCGGAAAAGTGCGAAGCGGTTTTCCGAAAAGATCATGCGCGAACAATTAACCTGAAGCGCGATGAACACTTCATCGCGCTTCAGACGGTGAGGATTTCTTTTTCCTTGGCGGCCAGCAACTGGTCGATCTCGACGATGGTGCTGTCGGTCGCCTTCTGCACGTCGCCGGCGAGACGCTCCTGGTCGTCCTCGGACATCTCGTGGTTCTTTTCGAGCTTCTTCAAAACGTCGAGGCCGTCGCGGCGGACATGGCGCGCGGCGACCTTGGCAGCTTCGGCGTATTTGTGCGCGACTTTGACCAACTCCTTGCGCCGCTCCTCGTTGAGCTCGGGAATGCGTAGGCGCAGCACCTGTCCCTCAGTCGCGGGTGACAGGCCGAGATTGGAATCGACGATTGCCTTTTCGACCGCCTTGACCATCGACTTATCCCAGACCTGGACCGAGATCAGCCGCGGCTCCGGCACACTGACGGTGGCGAGCTGGTTGAGCGGCATGTGGCTGCCGTAAGCCTCGACCTGGACCGGGTCCAGCATCGATGCCGACGCACGTCCCGTGCGCAAGCCACCGAGTTCGTGCTTGAGGGACTGGACGGCGCCCTGCATGCGGCGCTTCAATTCGTTCATGTCGAAATTACCCGTCGGCATCACGTTTCTCCTTCATAATCCCGGCCAGAACCCCGGCCAAAACTCCGGTGACGTCTCCGCGCCCTTCCCTCAAGGCGCGACCGATGAGCCGTCAGCCGGCGACGACGGTTCCGTGGCCGCCGCCACGCAGAATCGCGCCGATCGAACCCGGCTCCGCGATCGAGAACACGATGATAGGCAGCGACGTCTCGCGGGCAAGCGCAAAGGCGGTCGCATCCATCACCTTGTAGTCCCCTTCGATGGCCTGCGAATGCGTCAGCCGGTCGAACCTCTTGGCGGTCGGATCCTTCTTCGGGTCGGCCGAGTAGACGCCGTCGACATTGGTCGCCTTGAGCACCGCCTGGGCGCCGATCTCTGCGGCGCGCAGCACCGCGGTCGTGTCGGTGGTGAAGAACGGATTGCCGGTCCCGCCACCGAGCAGCACGATTCGGCCCTCGGCGAGGTATTTGTGTGCCGCCGCGCGGGTGAACAGTTCGGAAATCTCGGGCATGACGAAAGCCGACAGCGTCCGCGCCGGCGTGCCTTTGCGCTCGATCGCCGACTCCAGCGCGAGGCAGTTCATCACGGTGGCGAGCATGCCCATGGTGTCGCCGGTCGGGCGCGACACGCCACGGGAGGAGACCTCGACGCCGCGCACGATATTGCCGCCGCCGATCACGACAGCCACCTCGGTGCCGAGATGACGGGCGGCGATCAGATCATCCGCGACCCGGTCGATGGTCGGCTGATCGATGCCAAACCCCTGCTGTCCCGCGAGATATTCGCCGGACAGCTTGATCACGACGCGACGATAGACCGGATCAGTCATGAGCACTTTCCTCGTCCGGGCGCCGCTTCCGGCGGCACGCCGGAAGGAAGTTTCCGGCGCTTACTTCTTGCCGCTGGCGGCGGCGACTTCGGCCGCGAAGTCGTTTTCCTGCTTCTCGATTCCCTCGCCGAGAGCATAGCGCACGAAGCCCGCGATCTTCACGGGGCCGCCGACCTTGCCCTCAGCCTCCTTCAGCGCCTGCGCCACCGACTTGCCGGTGTCGTGGATGAAGGCCTGCTCGAGCAGGCAGACTTCCTTGTAATAGGTCTTGAGGCCGGACTCGACGATCTTCTCGATCACGTTCTCCGGCTTGCCCTGCTGGCGATACTTGTCCGCGAGCACGTCCTTTTCGCGCTTGACGACGGCCGGATCGAGGCCGGACGGATCGAGCGCGAGCGGGTTGGCGGCCGCGACATGCATCGCGATCTGGCGGCCGAGCGCTGCGAGCTCGTCGGCCTTGCCGGGCGATTCCAGCGCGACGATCACGCCCATCTTGCCGGCGCCGTCGATGACCGCGCCGTGAACGTAGCTCGACACCACGCCCTGGCTCACTTCGAGCGAAGCGGCGCGGCGCAGCGTCATGTTCTCGCCGATGGTGGCGATCGCGTCATTGATGGCGGTTTCCACCGTGACGTCGCCGAGCTTGGCAGCCTTGATCTTCTCGACATCGGCACCGACGTCAAACGCCACCTGGGCTATCATCTTGACTAGGCCCTGGAACTGGCCGTTGCGCGCGACGAAGTCGGTCTCGGAGTTGACCTCGACCACGACGCCCTTGCTGCCCTTGGTGAGCGCGCCGATCAGGCCCTCGGCCGCGACGCGGCCCGACTTCTTGGCGGCCTTGGACAGGCCCTTCTTGCGCAGCCAATCCTGCGCCGCTTCCATATCACCGCTGGTCTCGGTGAGCGCAGCCTTGCAGTCCATCATGCCCGCGCCGGTGGATTCGCGCAGGTCCTTGACCATCGCCGCTGTGATCGTTGCCATCGTTGAAAATCCTTTTTGCCTGCCGGTTTGCCGCGGCGTGGCATCGAAGCGCCCGCCGCGGTCCATCTCAGGAATTCGCGTCAACTGAAATGGTGGCCGGATCGTGTCCGGCCAACCCGTCGCTGCTTTTGACTATTCCGCTTCCGCGGTCAGCGCCTTGGCCTTGGCCACCCAGGCGTCCGCACGGCTCGGCAGTCCGACTTCTTCGCCGATCTTGTGGGCGGTGTCGTGGTCGAGCTCGGCGAGCTGCCAGAAGTGGAAGATGCCGAGGTCGTTGAACTTCTTCTCGATCGCACCCGACACGCCCGGGAGCTTCTTGAGGTCGTCGGCGGTGCCACGCGGACCGGCAAGGCCCTGGAAGCCGCTCGATGCGGGCGGCAGCTCTTCGGCGACGACCGGCTGGGCCGACGCGCCGACGTCGATGCCGGAATCGCCCTGGGCGCGCCCGATGCCGTCGATCGCCGCGCGCGCAACGAGATCGCAGTACAACGCGATCGCGCGGCCGGCGTCGTCATTGCCCGGCACCACATAGGTGATGCCCTTCGGGTCCGAATTGGTGTCGACGATCGCGGCGACCGGGATGTTCAGCCGCTGGGCTTCCTGGATCGCGATGTCTTCCTTGTTGGTGTCGATCACGAAGATCAGGTCGGGCAGGCCGCCCATGTCCTTGATGCCGCCGAGCGAACGGTCGAGCTTGTCGCGCTCGCGCTGAAGCGTCAGGCGCTCCTTCTTGGTGTAGGCGTTGGCATCGCCGCCGGCCAGCACCTCGTCGAGGTGGCGCAGGCGCTTGATCGAGGCCGAGATCGTCTTCCAGTTGGTCAGCGTGCCGCCGAGCCAGCGCGAATTGACGAAGTACTGCGCGCAGCGCTTGGCCGCGTCGGCAACGCCGTCCTGCGCCTGGCGCTTGGTGCCGACGAACAGGATACGGCCGCCCTTGGCGACGGTGTCGCTGACCGCCTGCAAGGCGTGATGCAGCAACGGCACGGTCTGGGCGAGATCGACGATGTGTATGTTGTTGCGGCTGCCGAAAATGAACGGCGCCATTTTCGGATTCCAGCGGTGAGACTGGTGACCAAAGTGCACGCCAGCTTCGAGCAGCTGACGCATAGTGAAATCGGGTAGTGCCATCGTTCTAATTCTCCGGTTGGTTCCTCCGGAAGCGTGTGAGCAAAACGGAGCGTTGTCGCCCCGGCTGCCACCGGACGGCCTTGTGAGCCATGCTTCCGTGTGAGATGGCGCGCTGTATAGCGCGATTTCGGCCAGAAGCAAGGAAATAAGGGCCTTTCGGGGGCGCTTGTCGCCCGCAAAAGGCCCGTTCCGCGAATACCGCCCGGTGGCCTAGCACTTGGGCTGGTTAGGCGGGCATTTCTTGGCCGCGGGGGGCGGCGGCGGCGCAGGGCGCGGCGGCGGCGCGACCGGAC
>NZ_VSTH01000065.1 GCF_008123965.1 Bradyrhizobium hipponense
CCAGATTGTCGCGCTATAGGGCCGCCCCTAACCTGTCAATGCCGTCCCACCATCTTGACCCACAGTACGCTGAGTCGCGCCTTCACAAATGGGATCGGAACAACTGTATACTTGAGTATACTTTGGCACCTGGTGACTTGCTCCGTGACGAGGCGGCGTCAGTGAACCGAGTGGGTTGCGCGAAGACATCCGGTCATTGGAGTGGGCTCGCCGGGCCAGCATCAAGTAAACGATTTCTCTATTTTGCCCGCGAATTGTGCCCCGACTTTCCGCGACAGCTTTATCGATCTGTAAGAAAAGCTGGCTTAAACCCGTCCCCATGGAAAAGCGAAACGCGCCCCGTCAACGTGTATTTAAGTCGGCAATCATCGAGTTTCCCGGAGGCGCCTTCAGCTGCGTCGTCCGAAACTTCTCCGATGTGGGCGCCCAGCTGGACGTGCCAAGCGCATCTGGCATTCCGCACGAGTTCACGCTGGTCATTCCGAGTGCGCAGTCCCAGCTTTCCTGTCGAGCGGTGTGGCGCTCGGAGCGACGGATCGGGGTTGCGTTTTCCTGGTGATCACGCTGGTGCTCGCGCGGCCATGGCCGTGGAGCACATCGATTAGAGAGTGTGCCGCAGTCGAGAGAAACCGTGATGATGGTCTCGGATGCGCGCGTGATTGAATGAATAAAGCCAAGGCGCCCGCGAACCGAGGTTTTGGCTCGCGAGCGCCAACGTTTAGCGGAACACGCTCAAGGCGTTTTGACGATAAATCCTTCCGTCGTAGAGACCCGCACCCTTGAACGTACTCTTCGCGCTTTCAAAACCGCCCGAGCCGCTCGCGTTCACGTAAGCACCGGTCCCTGACAAGCATTCCCCAGCGCGTCAGGGGCGGCGGCCTGCGACCTACTGGATCTCGATCATCCGCGTCTTGATCATCCGCGTCTTAGTGGCCCGCAGGCTGCGGACGTAATAGCCTTGTGTCTGAACGGCTGACTTGATCTCGTCGCTAACCTTGAGAACTCTTTTTCTGCTCTTGCGCCACTTATGTGCAGAGTAAAGCACGGGCACGGCAGAGCCTGTACTCAGAACGAGCAAGTCGCGCTTGTCATTGCGATAGACATCAAACACCTTCCCCCCGATGATCATATTGAACTAAGAATGAAATATGTTTCGGTTGTCTCCAATGGATGACCTTAGTATCTCGAACGGCTGTGCGGGTTGTAAATCTGCAACGCCCGCGACTTTTGCTTCACCGCGTTCCGAATTTGGAACGAAATGATGCAAGCCCGGACCATCGCCAAATTGGGCGTGCTAGGCAGTTACTTCAGCGCAGCGATGCCGTGAACGGTTCTCAGGCTTCAGCCATCCGCTCCAGTGCGGCGATGATGTTTTGCGGATGTTGGTGACGGGCGGTCCCTGTGCGCGGTGGCGGTGGCATGCCGCCGGCATCGGGCCGCTCTATGCGCGTCACCGCCCGTATCGCTCCAGCCGGTTGGCATGGTTCATCTCGGCATAGGCTTTCGTCATCGCCTCGGTGCCATGCTCATACCCGCGGCCTAGCTCGGGCCTCCCGGTGTGCCGCGCTCGCGTGACGCCGATGCGCGCGAAGCTGGTTGGCGCTCCACTTTCCGCTGCGCCTCAAGGACTCGGGCTCGAAGACTTTCCAGTTCGAAAAGCTGAGACGCGAGCATTTCGAGATGTTGGCGAAGGACAACAACATTATGCACCGCTCGATCACGATTCATTTGGACATCCTCACACAAGCAGAAGAGAAAACGGCCGATCACTATTCTGCGCCGCGAGACATTGACCCACCACAGTGCAATAGCGTCTTGCGCAGCACCTCCATAATCGCGCGCTGATCGTCGGTGTAGTCTTTGATGATGTTGAGAACTTCTTGGATGCACGATGGCTGGTGAGCCGCCGTGGGCGGCTTCTCTTCATCGCCGGGTGGGTTTGTCTCTGCGGGTGTACTCATGTTGCAGGACCCAAGCACACAGGTCCAGTCAGATGGAGAAACGCGGGCTGTCTGTCCGACAGGCGACATATGCGGGGCTGAGGGCCGTTCGTTTCGCAGTGCCAATGGTGGGCCGCCCGACCAGCGCCTTCACTCAAGGGGTACTTGCAGGCACCGGCCCAGAGCGGCCCTCGGCCAGCCGATCCCGAGGGCAACAACCGGGTTGGGGAACGGCCAGCCGCAATAGCAACGCTGTCGGGGCTGCGATGTTCGCGCGGATTGGCGTGATGTGGGCGCTGAACGCGGGGTTAGGGCCTGACCCTGGTAATCGGACGCGGCACTTTACTCCCAGGGGAAGCCCAGTACGAACCGTTGTTCAGCTATAGGGGATTTGATGTCGCACTTCGGAACGTAACACATCCGGGGCGATTAGCAGTGCACGCGCTAATGGGAGTGCTCGTATGAAAAGGTTATTTGTCGCAGTGGCAGTCAGCGCAGCCGCGCTATTCGGCGGTTCCGCTGCAAACGCGGCGGACAACACGGTGAGGGCAAAAGCCGTACCCGATGTAACGCCGCTGTCTACTGACTTCAGCTCGCGCAGCCGGCACTACCGCCACTACGGCTATGGTCATTACCGCCATTACGGCTATCGTCATTACCGCCATTACGGCTATCGTCATTACCGCCCGTACTATAGAAGCTACGGTTACGCGCCGCGGTACTATGGCGGCGGCTATGGTGGACCGTACTATGGCGGTGGTTATGGTTATGGCGGGCCGAGCGTAAGCTTTGGCTTTGGCGGCGGCGGATACCGCGGCTGGTAAACAGGAAAAGCCCGCAGCAATGCGGGCTTTTCCTTTTACAACATTGTGGGGCGGGGTCGACCAGACCGACAACGCTGGTAGGGCGGTGAACCTATCGGGACTTCTATCGCTACGCCTCCAATAAACAACGCGAGCACGAAGGTGTGTTCCGCTGCAAACAATGCTTCGGTACCTTCGATCACTGAGGCGAGGCGCCTGCGCATTGTCGCAACTGTCTTGTTTCGGCTCTCCTCTCTGTCCGTAGACGTGCGAAAATCTTTGGCCAACAGGTATGCCCGGCTTAGGCGTGAAATCGGACATTTTGCGGCTGCTGAGCTTCTTTAGGCGCTATCTGGTCTGAAGGTCCTTCAAGACTTTCTCCATAGCGTCGATGACGGTCCGAATTTGCGACTGCGCCACCACGATCCAGACGTCATCATCTTTCATCCCATGCTCGGCGGCGTCTGATCACAAGGTCGCGCCATCCGGGTTGCTGTAGACGGCAATGGCGTCCTGCTGGCGGACGACCACGGAATCGGTGTCTCGCCAGCTGAAATCTTCGGTGTCACCAGTCATTGATTTTGCTTCCTGCGAATCGGGAGCACACACGATGGCACAATGCTGGGTAGTGCGGGGCCGGAAGACTACGGTGCTGCCTTTGGATATCGCGGATTGGTCCAGATCAGTTCCATGGAAGCGGTGGTCGGAATCAGCTGCTGAGTCTGGGGAACTGCACGGAAAGCGTTCGCGTTGATCCGCATGTTTTATCGAAAAGAACTGCTGCCCCTGCTGCTGGTGCTGGCAGTCATTATCGCTGGTCTTATCGTCAAGGAGGGGAAGCTCCATCGCCACCGGCTCACTGCGGAGTTCGCAGTTGGCATGCTGGAATTAAGCTCATTGCCCCTCATGGCCGCCGGTGTAGTCGTCGCGACCGATGGACGGAAGGTGAGCAGGACTGATCACATTCAGGAGGCAGACAAAGGTACGCTTTCAGATGACAATGAATATCTGTTCAGGAAAGTTTCCAAAGAGAACCGGAACGTCGCCATGCACCATTCGTTTTTCTGCCACGGGGAAACTAACGAATGGAGAGATAGATGAAGAAGCTTTCTTACGTTCTCGCCGCGTTAGCGACCATCGCGGTGGCGGCGCCCACCATCGCAAGCGCTGAGGAATTCGGTTTCCGGATCGGAGGTGGCCCGGATTATTCCGACCACTACTACGGCCCGCGTGCTCACTTCTATGGACATGATCGAAACTGGCACCATGGATGGTATGATCGCGATAGCGACCGCACGGTAGTGATTAGGCGTCACCATTACCATGACTGGGACGACTAATCGAAAATGGCTCCCGATCATCGGGAGCCATTTTTTTGAAGAGGATGCAACTGCTGCGGCTGTCGAAGAGCGGTTCATCCTCGCGAGCATTATTAGGCCGCTGGTCATGATGGCCTCGGCAACAAGAGGATCACCAGCAGCACCACAACAAAGTCCAAGGCGATCACGAACATCAAGCGGTCGGCGAGCATGGCGACGGTGGTCTTGACCGATGCTGCTGGCTGGCGCGCGGCACCGTCTGCGTTGCTCTCAGTGCGTTGAACATTCGGGGGCGGAAGATAGGGCGCATACGCCAGAAGCTCGGCGCGTCGTTTGCGCGAGACAACTCCTCGGGTTCCATAACCAATGGCGAAACCCAGCCCCAACACCGCGATCAGGATTAACAAGCCGAGCATACCGTCCACCCATGTCTAAGCCCACCAGCCCGGCCCGGGGACTAAGTTGGGCGGCCAGCGCTGGTTCCTAGATGGGCAGAGTGGTGCACGCGGGCGGTGGTTCGGGAGGCGTGGAGAGGCTTAAGGGCTTACACAGAGAAATTTTCAAGAACAGCGGATCAGGACACGACGAAGGACACATCGGATTCATCTAATTGATAGCACTTGTCTTTTTGCCATATGTGAACCCCTGCGCAGTGGTTTTACGGCTTATGTCGCGCTCTCCCCGGGGAGCGATGCACTATTGCCCCCGTCGCCATGCAGATGACTGATGCGCGGGCCCGGTCGGGCCGCCACATCACCGCAAGACTTGACGCACAGACCCGGGCGTCAGGACCACACGATTTTGCCGTACGCGAGCCGCACCGGTCGTGTGCGCGACGCCTTCGCTCACGGTTTCCCGCCCTGCGACCGCCTTCGCGCCGATGTGGCCTGCGTCCACCGCCGTCCGGCCCGCGTTCGTGACGATCGCGATACGCCCCTCTTCCTTGGGCCGGGGTGAGGCGACAGATAAGATATTTCCGAATTTCGGTAAAGTGGAATATTTTTGCGAGAGTGTATTGACCAGCAATTGGGGTGTTTTGCCCGACGGGAAGTGCCGGAATTGTAGATGGGCTCATCCCGCCAGCCGCTCGATCACGAGATCAAGCAGCGCGCGGAGACGAGCGAGGCGCCGCAGATCGCGGTGATAGCCGACGAAGGTATCGCGGCCGGGCGGCGCCGCGCCGATGTCGAGCGCGACCAGGCGGCGGTCGCGGTCGCCGAGCGGGCGCGGCAAGACGGCCAATCCGGCACCGCAGGCGCAGAACTCAGCCTGCGCCTGCCGGTTGTTGCTGCGTGAGGCAATCTCTGCGTTCGGCAGCGTGCGCTTCAGCCAGAGGGCATCGGGCATCTCGGCGAATTCGGCATTCATGGTCACGACACGGACGCCACGGCCATCGCCGGCGCGCGGCGACTTGCTGCCTTTCTTGCCATAGAGCGCGTAGGGGACATGCAGCAGCTTTCTGGAGATCACCTCGGGCTCGTCGAACGGCTTGATGCGAAACACAAGATCGGCCTCGCGGCGCGGCAGGCTGTAGAGCCGCGCATCGGTCAACAGTTCGACGGTCACCCTGGGATGGCGCTTGCCGAACGCAGCGATCACCGGCGACAGCATCACCGTCCCGAACCAGTCCGACGACGACAGGCGGAGCAGACCGTCGAGGTGCATCTCGACGCCGGACACGTGCCGCTCCAGCGCAATCGCCTCTTCCTCGATCCGCTCCGCATGCCGCAGCACGGCGGTGCCCTCGTCAGTCAGAACGAAACCGTCCGCGGTGCGCTGGAACAGCGCCTGTCCGAGCGCGGTTTCGAGCGTGCGAAGCCGCCGGCCCATGGTCGGCTGGCTCTGACCAATTTTTCGCGCAGCAGCGCCGAGCGTGCCTTCACGCGCGATCGCCAGGAAGATGCGCAGATCGCTCCAGTCCATCGGAAATCCAATCATACAAAATTGTATGATCATCATACATCTCCGCCTCTTCTCATGCAAAAAAGTTAGGGGCATATTGGAGTGGACAACGGAGCAAGACGATCATGACGAGACAGTCGACCATGTGCGCAGCGATCCTGGAAACTCACAACGCACCGCTGCGCGTCTCAACCATCTCCACGCCCGAGATCGGCCCACGCGAGGTGCTGGTGCGCGTGCGCGCGAGCGGGGTCAATCCGCTCGACACCAAGATCCACGCTGGCGCGGCTGCGCATGCACGCCATCCGCTGCCGGCAATCCTCGGGTTGGATCTCGCCGGCGTGGTCGAACAGACCGGGCGCGAGGTGACGCGGTTCAAGCTCGGCGACGAAGTCTATGGCATGACCGGTGGCGTCGGCGGCGTGCAGGGATCGCTGGCCGAATTCGCCGCCGTCGACACCGACCTTTTGGCATTGAAGCCTGCCAACCTCAGCATGCGCGAGGCGGCCGCCCTGCCCCTCATTTTCATTACGGCGTGGGAAGGTATGATCGACCGCGCCGCGCTCGAGGCCGGCCAAAGGGTGTTGATCCATGGCGGCGCGGGCGGCGTTGGCCATGTCGCCATCCAGATCGCGCGCGCATTCGGAGCGCAGGTGTTCGCAACCGGCTCGGCATCGCAGCGCGTAATCATCGAAGGTTTCGGCGCGACCTTCATCGACCGCAACACCGCCATCGCGACTTACGTTGCAGAGCACACGGGCGGCCGGGGTTTTGACATCGTCTACGACACCGTCGGCGGCAAGGTGCTCGATGCCTCGTTCGAAGCCGTGCGCCGCTTCGGCCATGTGGTGAGCGCGCTCGGGTGGGGCACGCATGCGCTTGCGCCGCTGTCGTTTCGCGCCGCCACCTATTCCGGCGTGTTCACGCTACTGCCGCTGCTGTCAGGCGAAGGCCGCGCACGTCACGGAGAGATCATGGCTGAAGCCACGCGTCTTGCCGAAGCCGGCGAGCTCGTGCCGCTGCTCGATGTCAGTCATTTCACGCTGGAGAGCGTTGGAGATGCTTATGCGTTGATCAGGGATCACACCGCCAGGGGCAAGCTCGTCGTCGACATCTGAGATCGCGGCGCGGCGGCGGGCGATCGCCTCCAGCGGATAGACATCGATCGCGGGCTCATCGCGGTGCATGCAAAGACGCGCCCCGCTAGTCCTCGCTGGAGGCCGCGGAGCGGTTGCGCAGGTAGGCCTGCGATAGCAGAAAGAACAATGCGCGCTCGCCATGATATTTGGCTGACGGCCGGGTACGCTCGAACCCACCCGCAAATATCTTGCCGGATTGGTCGCACACCTGCCACCGCCAACCAAACCGCTTGCGCCTGGTAAGGATCACTTCGAACATGCCGACGTGCCGGGTCCCCTGCTCCATGCCGGTATAGCAAACATACACGCCTGCTCCGGGCCCCAATAACGGATGCCCGACATATAACGCAGCGGCGTCGAAAGAGAACATAATAGATTATAGGAAATGCGTATCTTGCACCGGTTATGACGAGGTCGCGACGCTTCGGAAATAAGCCGCTGCCGGCGGCGTCTCTCCAGACCTCTTGCCGAGCTTGGTAGCGCTCACATCTATTCAAATCCGAACGCACGACAGGCCCCGGTAAGCGAACACTCACGGACATCCGATCGAATCCTGTCAGGCTGGCTCTCCGTGCGCTCGATGAGAAGTGCGGTACGATGTTGTGGAAAGCGCGGCCGCGCCGTGGACGCCTGATCGTCATGCCCCGGCTTGTCCCGGGTATCCACGGTCTTCGTGCCACGGCGCAAGGCGTGGATGGCCGGGATAGGCCCGGTCACGACGATGCGGGAAGTTCAGCGCGGTCGGCGAGAGTTGGACTCGCGGAGAATCCCCTCACCCGAAGTCGCAGCATTGTCCGAGCTAGCTACCGCGCGACGACTTCGACTTCGCCGTCGACGCCGTTGACGACGTTGAAGCCGCGCTCGTAGACCTTGCCTTCGTTCTTGGCGATGGCGCGGTATTCGCCCTCGGAGAGCACCACGCGCGGGAAGGCGCCGATCGATTCCTTGATGACGTCCCCGCCAGGCGTCAGCACCGACCAGGCGGTATTGGCGAGCGCCTCGCCGCCCTTGTCGCTGACGAGCTTGAGCGTGATGACGGCGGCGCGGTGGGTGATGGTGACGTCGGTGAGCTTGCCGGCCTGCACGCGGATGTCGGAACGCACCACCGAGTTGGCGTCGCCATAGTTGGAGATGATGTAGTAAGTGCCCTCCGGCAGCAGCACGACGTCGCCGGCGGCGACGTTCGGGACCAGCGAGGCACGCTCGCCGGACTCGAACTGGCTGCCCTTGTAGATCGCGAACGATATCTGGTTCAGCGGAATGCGGCTGGTGCCGACGCGGCCCTCGATACGCAATCCGCCGGCCGGCAGCACGAACGACTCGCGGTCGGTCTCGGCCTTCAAGCTGACGGTGCGCACCGCGCTGACGAGGCCGAAGGCGACGTGCACGACGTAATTGCCGGGCGGCAGCACGATGTTGGGCGTGGCGTTGCGGTCTTCGCGGATCAGCTTGAAGGTGCCGTTCTCGTCGGGGCGATCGGCAAACACCCGCCAGACCAGGCCGCTGGTGATCGGGGGGGAATCCTTGCCGTATTTCGCATTCAACGACAGCACGGCCTGTCCTGGCACCGCCGCATTGAGCGGCGCGGCCGGCGGCACGGTGGTCACCGCGGGCGGAATGGCGGGCGAAGCCGGCTGCATCAGGGCCGGCGGCAGGCTCGGGGGCGCAGCGCCCGGCCCGGAGGGCGGCGCCAGGCTGACGGCGCCACCTGGGTCAGGCACCGAAGCCGGCGGCACCGGCGGCGGGCGATCGGAGAAAAGCTGCGCCTGTGCAGTGCCTTGACCGAAGGTAAACTGGCCAAGGGTAAGCAGGCACGCAGCAAAGATCAGCGCAGGCAGCAGCAATGCGCCGCGCCGCCATGCGATGATGCCGTCACCCCCGAGAGTCATGTCAGCTGCTTTTCACTGAAAACGCGGCAAATTCAAGCCTCAGCAGTCCCAGGAAATAAGGACATTTGGAACTTGATCGACGCCTGCGTGATTAGTATTCAGGCAACCGCCCATCGTCATACTCCTGCCCCGTGCCCTTTCCAAAGCGGCATAAACCATGCTTCGCCCTGGTTCTAGCGGAGTGCAAGTCCGGTTGCCTGATGATCGGGGCTGGCCCGGCGTAGGAGATTTTCGGTGCTAGACATATTGAAGGGCCGGCGCGCAAACGGGTCCAATGGCGAGAAAGTCGGCCTCGGCAGCATCCGCCGGCCGGTCATTGGCCTTGCGCTCGGCGGCGGTGCGGCGCGCGGCTTTGCCCATATCGGGATCGTGAGGACCCTGCTTGCCAACGGCATCGCGCCCGATGTGGTGGTCGGCACCTCGATCGGCGCCGTGGTCGGCGGTGCCTATGCGGCCGGCCAGCTCGATACGCTGGAAGACTGGGGTCGCAGCCTGCAAGGTGTGCGCAATATCCTCGGCTATCTCGACATCCGCCTCAACGGCTCCGGCCTGATCGGCGGCGAGAAGCTCGCGACGCGGCTTCAGGAGTCGATCGGCCAGACCCTGATCGAGGATCTCCCGGTGAAATTCGCCGCGGTGGCGACCGAGGTCCGTACCGGCCACGAGATCTGGCTGACGCGCGGCCGCGTGGTCGACGCCATGCGCGCCTCCTATGCCCTGCCCGGCATCTTTTCCCCTGTCCTGATCGGCGACCGCTGGCTGGTGGACGGCGCGCTGGTGAATCCGGTGCCGGTTTCGGCCGCACGCGCGCTCGGCGCCGAAATCGTCATCGCCGCAAACCTTTCCAGCGACATCTTCACCTATTCCACGACGGTCTATTCGCACGGCGCGGCGCCTGAGCCAGCCGTTGCTGTGGCCGAAGAGACGACGGCCAAACGCCGCTTTCCGAGATTCTTCTCGGCGGAGAAGACCGTGAAGCGCGAGTTCTTCGGCGGCAGCCGTCCCGGCCTCTCCTCGGTGATGGTGGACGCCTTTAACATCATGCAGGACCGCATCACCCGCGCGCGGCTCGCCGGCGATCCGCCGGACATGCTGATCACGCCGCGGGTCGGCCAGTTCGGCTGGTTCGACTTCCATCGCGCCGATGACCTCATCGCGCTGGGCACCCGCGCCGCCGAGCGCGCGCTGGACTCGATCCAGGAAGCGATCCACGTGCTGGCGCCGCCGCCCGAGGGTGCTGCGCCGAAAGCGACCGAGTGAGGATCAGGCCGTCTTGATGTAGTCGCGCAGGGCTTCCTGCTCGGCCTCGTATTCTTGGACGCGGCGCTTGACGATGTCGCCGATCGAGATGAGGCCGACCACGTTGCCATTGTCGGTCACCGGCAGATGGCGGAACTTGCCTGTCGTCATCATCTCCATGAGTTCGGCGACCGTGTCAGTCTCCTTGCAGGTCACGACTTTGCGGGTCATGACCTGGCTGACGGGCTCCTCCAGCGCGCCGGCGCCGCGCTCACCGATCACGCGCACGATGTCGCGCTCCGACAGGATGCCTTCCAGCCGGCTCTCGTTCATCACCAGCACCGCGCCGATCTTCTTCTCGCCGAGCAGTTGGATCGCGGCAGCCAGCTTGGTGCCGGGCTCGACGCTCACGATCTGGTGGCCCTTGGTGTCGAGAATCGAACGTACCGTCATTGTCGCCTCCCTGAATCGGACCGTCCGCTGTTCGCGGTCCGGACTTGTTCTTCGAGTAACAGTTATGGCACCGGTTTCGCGCTTCAGGCGCTTGTCGAAGCATCGCCGCTAGCGGCTTGTCGCCTCAAACATTCTTCACAGGAATGATGGATGAAATCGGGCCGCGCCGCAAGCACCGCTTCAGATACGGGTTGAAATGTCCCGTGATGACGCATCCGCAGCATCACCTCGCAAGCGCGGCACGGGATCGAACAGCGCGAACAGCATCAGCCCGGCGAAGAAGCCGCCGATATGCGCCTGCCAGGCTACGCTCGCCCCTTCGGTCTCGATGCCGAGGGCGCCGATGCCGAAGATGATGTTGACGCCGAACCACACCGCGAGGAACGCGACCACCCGGCCCTCGCGCAGCGCACGCGACAGTGGCAGCGCCGGAACCTTCGCGGCGGTATCGGCGTCCGCACGACTGAATGACAGGAAGCTGCCGCGCACGAAGGCGAAGCGGATCGCCGCCGCCATCGCGCCCGACACCGAGGCCGAGGCGCCGATCATCGGCGCCACAGCGTGCTCATGGGTGAGCAGATGGGCGAGCGCGCCGGCCGCGGCAGTCACCGCGAGAAAGAGGAAGAACCTGACAGTGCCGAAGCGCCGTGCCAGCGCGCTGCCGAACGGCAACAGCCACAGCACGTTGAAACCGAGATGGGTGAGATTGGCGTGCAGCAGCGAATAGGTGACGA
Source organism: Bradyrhizobium hipponense (assembly GCF_008123965.1). Lineage (GTDB taxonomy): Bacteria > Pseudomonadota > Alphaproteobacteria > Rhizobiales > Xanthobacteraceae > Bradyrhizobium > Bradyrhizobium hipponense. The sequence continues at coordinate 11,419 of NZ_VSTH01000065.1, forward strand.
AGGTCCAGACCTTGGCGCCGGTCCCGCCGGGGATATCAAGATTGAGCAGCGAGGAATCGTACCGCTTCGGGATGAAGCCGAAGACGTCGATGATCCAGTTCTCGATGTCCGGCGGCAACAGCACCCGCAGATGGATCGCCGCCAGGAGGATGATATAGGCGGTCAGCGCCGCCGGCAGCGTTAGGATCGGCTCGCGCGGAGCTTCCTCGATGACGGCCGGTCCATCCGGCGGGGAATTTGGCGGGGAATCCAACGGGCTTCGCTTTCAGGCGCGATCGGTGCGGCAAGCTTGGAGATAGTCGCCTTTACCCACCCGGTGCAAGTGCACAAAGGAAAAGACAAAAGGAAAAGGGAGGGCCTGGGAAAGCCCTCCCTGTCCGTGTCGGCCTTTCCGGCAGCAGAGGAATAAGGGGTATCCCCACCCCTCCCCGCGGCCGGTGACCAAACTGTTTGACGCCCGTGCACAAGCCTTGCCGAGAACCTGGATGAAAGCGGCAAGGCTTGCGATCGCGGTCACCATAACAGGGGCAGGCAGAGCGCAAAGTGCATAGTTAATTTAACGTTAACGACGCAAAGGCTCGGCCTGGAGCTGCGAAAACGCCTCCGCGGCATGGACGCTGCAAATCCTCTCCTGCACAACAACAGAAGGGATCGCGGTGCGCTGAAGCGGGACAGGTTTGTCCCGCAAGGTTGCACCCGAGGTAAGCGGTCAGTCATGAAACATCCGTCGAGCCGCGAGTTCTTCGCGTATTGGAACGACAAGCGCGGCACCGCGCGGGCGCCTGACAGGGCCGACATCGATCCGGCTGCGGTCCGCGGCCTGCTCGGCGACATCTTCGTGCTGTCCTGCGAACCCAAGCTTGGCTTTCCGTTCCGCGTCGCCGGCACGCGCGTCTGCGCGCTCGCCGGGCTCGACCTCAAGGACCAGAGCTTTGCGGCGCTGTTCACCGAGGCCAGCCGCCGGGAGATCGAGGAGATCGCCACCATCGTCGCCGACGAGACGCTCGGCGCCATTGCAGGTGTAACCGCCGCGCGCGAGGACGGCAGCAAGGCGCATCTCGAGCTGTTGCTGCTCCCCTTCAACGCCCGTCCGCATACGCCGGTCAGCGTCACCGGCGTGCTCGCGCCCTTTGACGACGAATGCGGCGCGCTTGGTAGCTTCACCCTCACCTCCTGGCGCTATCTGCATCAGCCGGAGAAACTGCTGCCGCGCACCATCCGCAAATTGCAGATCGCCCGCGGGCTGATGGTCTACGAAGGTCTGAGGTAGCGAATGCCGTCGTTCCGTCGCCAGGCACTTGATCCCGGCGGCTGTCAGCTCACAAATTCGCCGTCGCCAAGCGGGAGATGACCGGGCATCACGCGATCTCGTCAGTCCAGACCTTGAAGCTGACCAGCTCGTTCGGGCCAAACGTCTGCGTGATCGGGACATCGCAGGCATCGCGGCCCTGCGCGATCAGGATGCGGCCCTGCCGCGGCACGTTGTTGCGCGGATCGAAGGTGTGCCAGCGGCCGCCGAGGTAGGCTTCGAACCAGCCGGCGAAATCGCCTACCGCCCAGGGCTGCGGCGTGCCGACGTCGCTGAGATAGCCGGTGCAATAGCGCGCCGGAATGTTCATGCAGCGGCAGAACGCAATGGCAAGGTGCGCATAGTCGCGGCAGACGCCCTTGCCTTCCTGGTACGCCTCCCACGCCGTCTTGGTGGCGCGCGCGTGCTCGTAGCCGAAGACGATGTGGCGGTGCACGAAATCGCAGATCGCCTGCACCCGCGCCCAGCCAGGCGGCGACTTATCGAACAATTGCCACGCGATCTCCGAAAGCCGGTCGGTCTCGCAATAGCGGCTGCCGAGCAGATAGCCCAGCGTATCGGACGGCAGCTCTTCGATGCTGTGTTGAACGGCCGAGGCAAACACCGGGTCGGGCAGCCCGCTGTCGCGAACCACGCCGTCGGCGGCAAGGCGGATGCGACCAACCGGCGCAACGATGCGGCTGCACCAATTGCCGAACAAGTCGCGATAGGGTGTGATCTCGACCGCAGGCGTGGTGGTCAGAAAGTCCGGCACGATGACATCCGAGGCACGCGTGAAATGCGTGCCCAGCACCATGATGATCGGCGTCGGCTGCGGGAAATCGTAGAGCATTTCGAATCCGACACGGAACTTCATCGAAAATGCCCTTTCGGCAATGACTCGGCTCGAAGTGGCTACGAAACCGTCGATTACAAGGCGCGCAGGCGGACCTACTCGTACGACATGCCCCGAGGCCGTGTTCGAGCCCTCGCCCGGCGGGCCGCGCGATGGCGGTTTTTGCCGGATTTGCGTCATTCCCGACATCGCCGCGAACGCGTAGTTTCGGCGCTCGTGAGACAACGGATATCGACCGACTGCACATGACGTCGACTTTCACATGACCTGGCGAATCCTGACATTGAGCGGCCTTGGCTGCGTCGCATTGTTTCTCGCGGCCGGAGGCATTTGGCTGTACCTGCTGCCCCCGGCGCCGGCGCGCGGATCCGCGCCCGCCATTGCCAGGGACGAGTCGGAGGCGACGCTCGCCGCGCTGAAGCCACCGAAACGGCAGCGTCCGCTGATCGCCATTGTCGGCATCAACAATATGAGCGAGACCACCGATTATCTGATGCCGTACGGCATCCTCGCGCGCGCCGATATCGCCGACGTCGTGACTTTGGCGACACAGCCGGGTCCCGTCACGCTCTTTCCCGCACTGAAAGTAGAGCCTCACGCGACGACCGCCGCATTCGACGCCGAGCATCCTGACGGCGCCGACTACGTCATTGTCCCCGCGATGAGCCGCGACGACGATCCCGTCGCCTTGCAGTGGATCAGGACCCAGGCCGCGAGAGGCGCCATCATTGTCGGCGTCTGCGTCGGCGCCATGGTTGTCGCCAACACGGGGCTGCTCGACGGCAGGCAGGCCACGACCCATTGGTATTCCGTGCGCGATCTCCGCAAGCATTCGGATATCCGCTACGTGGCAGACCGCAGGCTGGTGGTCGACCGCGGCGTGGCGACGACGACCGGTATCACCGCATCGATGCCGATGGCGCTCACTTTGATCGAGGCCATTGCCGACCGCAACAAGGCCGCCGCGGTCGCCCGCGACGTCGGCCTTGTGGAGTGGGACGCGCGCCATCGCAGCGATGCGTTCCAATTCACGCGCCCGTTCGCGCTGACGGCGATCGGCAACACGCTCGCATTCTGGAGGCGCGACGAAGTCGGAATCGAGCTCACATCAGGGATCGATGAGGTGTCGCTTGCGCTGGTGGCCGATGCGTGGTCACGGACCTACCGGTCCCGCGCCCTCACCTTTGCCGCGACGGCGGACGCCCGGCCAAGCCGCAACGGCTTGCTCATCATGCCGGACAAGGTTGCAGTCGACTGGCCGGCACGCGAGAAACCACCGCCGGCGGTCGAATTGCCTCCAGCGAAAGCCCTGGACGCGACGCTGCAAGCGATTGAGGCGCGCTACGGCCAACACACGGCGGACTTTGTCGCGATGCAGCTCGAATATCCGAGATAGCCGGACAGAAGCACCGGCGGGGCATCGCAGGCAAGCGTGGGGCCCGGCCCAGCAATCAGGGCCGATGCAACATAGCGCGGCCGCGACCTACATGCTCCGCGGTCTCACGGATCCGCCCGCCGCCGACACATGACCTCCCTGCGGCGGTCAATCAGCCGCGATGCTTCTTCTTTGCCTTCTTGCCGGCTGCGCCCTTCACCGGCCACTCGGTCGCCTGGCCGGGTTTGTCGCGGTGTTTCTTTTTCTTTCCGAACGCCGGCCCGTCGCCAAATTTCGAGCCGCCTTCGCCATGAGGCTTGCCGTGTTGCTTCGGTCCTGCCGCGGCCCGCGAATAATCGCTTCGACGGGCACTCTCACCGCCCTCGCCGGCTTCGCGCCGCGGCGCGTGCGACCGCTTCTCCGACGGCGCCTGGCCCTTCGGCGCATCTGCCATCGGCTCGAGGCGGATATTGTCTTCCTTGTCCGGACGCTTGATCTTGACTGCGAAGGAGTCCGCGACCCGCGCGGAAATTTCGAACTCGGTGGTGGTGTCCATGATCTTGATGGCGCCGATGTCGCCCTTGTCGATCCCGCCGCGACGGCAGATCATCGGCAACAGCCAGCGCGCTTCCGCATTCTTTTTGCGTCCGATGTTGGCCCGAAACCAGACGCTGGCCTCCCCCATGCCGTGACGCGGCGAGGATTTACCCGGCTTGGATCGCGGCCCGGCAGGGCGTTCATCGCCACGCGAACTGCGCGCATCGTCGCGCGGCGTACGGACGTCGCTGCGGCCACGATCATCACGCGGCCGACCGCGCGCCTCGCCGGGATCGAGAATGTCCTCAGGCGATGGAAGCCGCGCGCGATAAAGCCGCGCAAGTGCCGCGGCGATATCCTCGGCTGACCGCTCGGCCAGCAATGCCTGCGCCATGACCAGATCGTCGGCGGTGGTTTCCTCGCCAAACAGCGCATCCTTCAGCATGCGCTCGTGATCGAGCTTGCGGATTTCATCCGCTTGAGGCGCCGTGCCCCAGACCGCGTCGATGCCGGACAGATTCAGCAGCACCTCGGCACGCCGCCGCCGTATCGGCGGCACCAGCAGGACGCTGACGCCCTTTCGTCCCGCACGTCCGGTGCGGCCCGAGCGATGCTGCATCACTTCCGCGTCGTTTGGCAGGTCGGCGTGGATGACGAGGTCGAGGCTCGGCAGGTCGATGCCGCGCGCGGCCACGTCGGTCGCCACGCAGACGCGGGAACGTCCATCCCGCAACGCCTGAAGCGCCTGGGTGCGCTCGTTCTGCGTCAATTCGCCGGAGAGCGCGACCACGGAGAAACCGCGCTCCAGCAACGCCGCCTGTAAATGCCTGACGGCGTCGCGCGTGTTGCAGAACACCAGCGCGCTCGGCGCCTCGAAAAAGCGCAACACGTTGACGACCGCATGCTCGACATCGCCAGGGGCGACCCGGATGGCGCGGTATTCGATATCGGCGTGCCCGCCTTCGTCGCCCGCGACCTCGATCCGGAACGCCTGCTGCTGATACTGCTTGGCCAGCGCAACGATGCCGCGCGGAAAGGTTGCCGAGAACAGCAAGGTGCGGCGCGTCTCCGGCGTGGTCTCGAGGATGAATTCCATGTCCTCGCGAAAACCGAGGTTGAGCATTTCGTCGGCCTCGTCGAGGACGACAACCTTCAATTCCGAGATGTCGAGACGGCCGCGGCGCAAATGATCGCACAACCGGCCGGGCGTGCCGACCACGATGTGGGCACCCGCGGCCAGCTCGCGCTGCTCGCGGCGCGGATCCATGCCGCCGACGCAGGAGACTACACGCCCCTCCGCATATTGGTAGAGCCACGCGAGTTCGCGATGGACCTGCAAGGCAAGCTCGCGGGTCGGCGCGACGATCAGGGCCAGCGGTGCGGCGGCGCGCTCGAAGCGCTCGGCGCTGCCCAGCAGATCCTTTGCAATGGCCAGCCCGTAGGCGACCGTCTTGCCCGAGCCGGTCTGGGCCGAAACCAGGAGGTCGCGGTCGACGGCGTCGTCGGCGAGCACGGCCAGCTGAACAGGGGTCGGTGAATCGTAGTTGCGCTCGGCCAAAGCACGGGCGAGCGGCGGACTTAAGGTCGGGAATGACACGAATGAAAACCTTGGTTGGGTCCAGGCGCGGAACATCGAGCCGCGAGACCTGAAGCTTGCGTGCGCGGCAGTCAGCCCGGCCGCACGCGTGGTGATTTGATTTGCAGGCTCTTTACGCCAAAGGCGGGCAAACCACCATGCCTATGACGCATGGCTTCGCCGATACCGAGAACAAGCTCACACGGCAGCCCGACCTACTACATCCAGCATTTTTGAGCTGCTTTGCTGCATATAGAGCGAATTTGCGCCAGAGCAGAAGATTTTCGCGGTCACCTCGCTTAACCTTACGCGCGTCGAGGGCGTATCCCACCCCCTGCTTGCTGCTCCGGGAGGTGGTCACTTGCAGCACAAATGGCTCCTTGTCGCCTCGTCAGCGCGATCCCAAATCGCCGGTCACGAGATCCACCAACACGGGGCTAACAAATGGGCGACAAGATATCGCTGGCCGACAAGCTCGCGACGTTCCAGGACCACTGGTCTCCGCGCACGATCACGACCTTCAACGATTGCGACGTGATGGTGGTGAAGGTGAAGGGAGAGTTCACCTGGCACAGTCACGAGGACGCCGACGACTTTTTTCTCGTCCTGAAAGGCGTTCTCGATATCGAATTGCGCGACCGCACGGTGACGCTCGGCCCGGGTGAACTCTACGTCGTGCCGAAGGGCGTCGAGCATCGCCCTGTGACACGGGAAGAGGTTCACCTGCTGCTGATCGAGCCGACCGGCACGCCGAACACCGGCGACAAGGCGACGGCTGCACCGCGCAAGCTTGCCTGAGGACAGATTGCTCCCTCGGAGCGCTAATCGCGAAAGGCCGCCAATTTGCTGAAGCCGCCGGCGAGCCTTGCCCTTGCCTGCGTGACAAGATCGCGTGCCGCGCGGCTCAAAGCCTGGATGACACGCCAGGCCTCGGTCGCTTGCAGCCATGCCTTGGCCTCCGTGAACTTCGTATAGGCCCAAGCGAAAGCCGGAATCCTCATCAGCTTATAGCGCGTGAGATTGAACAGGCGTTCGACCAGCACGAGCTTGATGAGCTCGCCGACGATGAAGGTCACGCCGCCGCCCACAACCTGGCCCGTTGCGGCGAGATAGGCCGCCACCGGCTTGATCGGTTCCAGGATGATCACGGGGATGGAAAATAGTGCGAGCGAGGGATAAGGCGGCAGCGATCTGATCCAGGCCCGCAATCTCCTGAGCTCCAAATGCCGCGCAACCCAGCGCGATATCGGCGCGGCCGCGGCCATAAAGAGCGCATCCACCAGAAAGTAGATGGCGGCCAGGATATAAGTGACGGGTCTCAGGATTCGCTTCACGGCTGCTCTCCCGCTGAGTGAAAGCCGGAACTTGGACCGAAGTTTCACCTGAACGCGGATAACTCGCGAATTTTTGCTGGAACCTTTTTGGGCATCCCGCCTCTGCGCGTTTCAGATCTCCGCATACACTTCCAAAAGATTGTCGTCGGGATCGCGGAAGAACAACGTGCGGTGGCCAAAGGACTGGTTCGTCGGCGGCGACAGCAGCGCCACACCCTGGCGCACCAGCTCATCGGCGTATTGGTCGACCTCGGCCGCGGACACCTTGAAGGCCAGTTGAAGCGCGGCGCTGCCGTGCGGGATCGGCGCATCAGTTGCAGTGCGGCCCGGCTTCGCCAAAGCCAGCGTGTTGCTGCCCAGACCGTACTCGATCCAGTTCGGCGACAGCTCTCGCAGCAACGGAAAGGCGAGCACATCCTCGTAGAAGCGGCGCATCGCGGCCATGTCGCGAACGAAAATAACGGTATAATCGATCGCGCGGATGGCATTGAAGGGCGAGTGGGGGCGCCGGTTCTGTTGCTCTCTCTGTTCGTCCATGATCATTCATTCCAAACGCCGCACGTAGCCCGCATGAAGCGTAGCGGAATGCGGGATCGGCGACCCCGGATTACGCTCCGCTCCATCCGGGCTTGTATGGGGATGTGGTTGTCAAGGGGAATGATTGATCAGGGCA
>NZ_VSTH01000066.1 GCF_008123965.1 Bradyrhizobium hipponense
GCCCACCCTTGTATTAGCGCGCCGGACTATGATGGCCTCGTTCCGTGAGGAATGGCCCAGCCCGGGTGGCCGCCCGAGCTGGGCCGCCGATCGATCGGATCGATGCCCACCGAAGCCTTGAGGGCTGCGTTTTGTAGCAAGATCGCGGTCGGCACTTCATCGGGACCCGCATGGTTGAACGAACTTCAGGTTCGCATTCACAAGGGAGGGTCGAGGAAGATGGCCAAACGTATCACGATCTGTGCCGGGATCGATACCGGCAAACGCAAGCTCGACGTGGCGCTCAATGGCAGCTCTGAGCAGCTGCAGGTGGAGAACAAGGCGGAAGATCACCAGGCGCTGGTGGAGTGGCTGAAGCGCCACAAGGTCAAACGGATTGGAATCGAAGCGAGTGGCGGCTATGAGCAGGCGGTGGTTGCCGAACTGCGACGCAAGCGGTTTGTGGTCGTCGTGTTTCAGCCGGCTCAGGTCCGCGCCTATGCCGGGTTCCTGCTGCGGCGGGCCAAGAACGACAAGATTGATGCGGCGCTGATTGCGGCCTGCACAGCGGCGGTCCAGAAGATCCATCCCGCTCCGGATCCCCGGCTGCAGCCCCTTGCCGAGCATCTGACGATGATCGACCAGATCACGGAAGACATTGCCCGGCTCAAGAACCGGCTCGAGAGTTGCCGCAATGTGCAGGCCCAGCAGCTGTGGAAGGAGGATATCGCTCGCCTGGCCAAGCGCGAGAGGGTCG
>NZ_VSTH01000067.1 GCF_008123965.1 Bradyrhizobium hipponense
CCCTCCCCCGCAAGGGGGGAGGGAGCGCAGGCGAGCGAGTTGAAACGTCTCGTCTCTACCGGCCGCAGCCTGCAGCGCAGCGGCGGCCTGCACACGCTCTACATCTCGCCGCTGAAGGCGCTCGCCGTCGACATCGCGCGCAATCTGGAACGGCCGGTCGCCGAGATGGGGCTGCCGATCAAGATCGAGACCCGCACCGGCGACACGCCGGTGTCGCGGCGGCAGCGGCAGCGGCGCTATCCGCCGGACATTCTGCTGACGACGCCGGAGCAGCTTGCGCTGCTGCTGTCGTCCGACGACGCGCCGTTCCTGTTCTCCTCGCTCAAGCGCATCGTGCTCGACGAGCTGCACGCGCTGGTGACGTCCAAGCGCGGCGATCTGCTCTCGCTTGGCCTCGCACGGTTGTGGCGGCTGGCGCCGCAAATGCGCGCGATCGGCCTGTCGGCGACGGTGGCCGAGCCGGAATCGCTGGCGCGCTTCCTGGTGCCGCAACCCAAGGAAAAGCCGGAGGCCGCCGACATTGTCATCGCCGGCGGCGCAGCGCCGCCGCTGGTCGAGATGCTCGACACGCGCGAGCGGCTGCCCTGGGCCGGGCACAGCGCGCGCCATGCGCTTCCCGAGATCTACGAGCTGATCAAGGCGAACAAGACCACGCTGGTCTTCGTCAACACCCGCAGCCAGGCCGAGATGCTGTTCCAGCAGCTCTGGCGCATGAACGACGACAACCTTGCGATCGCGCTGCATCACGGCTCGCTCGATGTCGCGCAGCGCCGCAAGGTCGAGGACGCCATGTCCGCAGGAAAACTGCGCGGCGTGATCTGTACTTCTTCGCTCGATCTCGGCGTCGATTGGGGCGACGTCGATCTGGTCGTCAATATCGGTGCGCCCAAGGGCGCTTCGCGGCTGATGCAGCGAATCGGCCGCGCCAATCACCGCCTCGACGAGGCCTCGCGCGCGGTGCTGGTGCCGGCGAATCGTTTCGAGGTGCTGGAGTGCCGCGTCGCAATCGACGCCATCGCAGAGAATGCGCAGGACACGCCGCCGCTGCGCCTAGGGGCGCTCGACGTGCTGGCCCAGCACGTGCTCGGCTGCGCCTGCGGCGAGCCGTTTCTCTCGGGCGAGCTCTATGACGAGGTCCGCACCGCCGCGCCCTACGCCGATCTCACGCGGCAGGATTTCGACGACGTCGTCGATTTCGTCGCCACCGGCGGCTACGCGCTGAAGACCTATGAGCGCTTTGCCCGCATCAAGCAGGACAAGCAAGGCCGCTGGCGCGTCGCCAATCCAAAGGTGCGGCAGAGCTACCGCATGAATGTCGGCACCATCGTCGCGGACGACATGCTGAAGGTGCGGCTGGTGCGCTCGCGCGGCGGCGGTGCGGGCTCGACGGGGGTGATCGCGCGCGGCGGCAGGCTGCTCGGCGAGATCGAGGAGGCCTTCATCGAGGGCCTCACGCCCGCCGACACCTTCGTGTTCAGCGGCGAGGTGGTGCGCTACGAGGCGCTGGTGGAGGACCAGGTCTATGTCTCGCGTGCCAACGACAAGGATCCGAAAGTGCCGTCCTATATGGGCGGCAAGTTTCCGCTCTCGACCTATCTCGCCGAAGGCGTGCGCCGCCTGCTCGATGACGGGCGCGCCTGGGGGGCCTTGCCCGAGCAGGTGCGCGACTGGCTGTCGCTGCAGAAAGATGTCTCGCGCGTGCCCGCGGTGCGCGAGCTGCTGGTCGAGAGTTTTCCGCGCGCGAACAAGCATTATCTGGTCTGCTATCCCTTCGAAGGGCGCCTCGCGCATCAGACGCTCGGCATGCTGCTGACGCGCCGGCTGGAGCGTGCCCGCGCCCGGCCGCTCGGCTTCGTCGCCAACGAATATGCGGTCGCAGTCTGGGCGCTCGGCGACATGTCGTTCATGATCCGCAACGGCAGGATCGATCTCGACGCGCTGTTCGATCCAGACATGCTCGGCGACGATCTCGAAGCCTGGCTCGCCGAGTCGGCGCTGATGAAGCGCACGTTCCGCAACTGCGCGATCATTTCCGGCCTGATCGCGCGCCGTCATACCGGCGAGGAGAAAAGCCGCCGCCAGGTGCTGTTCTCGACCGATCTCGTCTACGATGTCCTACGCAAGCACCAGGCCGATCATGTGCTGCTGCGCGCCGCACGCGCCGACGCCGCCACTGGCCTGCTCGATCTGCGCCGCCTCAGCGACATGCTGACCCGTATCCAGGGCCGCATCACCCATCGGGAACTCGACCACGTCTCTCCGCTCGCCGTCCCCGTGATGCTGGAAATCGGCCGCGAGTCAGTTTATGGCGAAGCTGGTGACGAATTGTTGGCCGAAGCTGCCGATGAGCTCGTCAAAGAGGCGATGTCGTAGAGAATTTGCCAGTGAGGCGCGCTGACCCATCCACATCGTCATGCCCGGGCTTGACCCGGGCATCCACGTCTTTCTTGTTGTGCCAAGAACGTGGATGGCCGGGACAAGCCCGGCCATGACGGAGCAAGTGGCCTTTTCAGTGACGACGACGCGCAGCGTCGATGTCGCAGGTATTTCACTTCACGCCGATCTCTCCGGCGCCTTGTTCTGGGAAGAGCAGCGCCTGCTCGTCGTCTCCGACCTGCATCTGGAAAAAGGTTCCAGCTTCGCCACGCGTGGCGTGCTGCTGCCGCCTTACGATACGATCGCGACGCTCGGTCGGCTCGCTGCTGTCATCTCCCGCCATGATCCGCGCATCGTCATCGCGCTTGGCGACAGCTTTCACGATCGCACCGCGCATGGACGGCTGTCGGCGGATGATCGCGATGCCGTCAGCGCGCTGCAGTCCGGCCGCGACTGGATCTGGATCTCCGGCAATCATGATCCGGCGCTGCCGCGCGATCTCGGCGGCATCGTCGCCGGCGAAGTCGCGATCGGCCCGGTCACCTTCCGCCACGAGCCGACCGGCGCGCACGGCGAAATCGCCGGCCATCTGCATCCCAAGGCGCGCGTCTCGACGCGCGGCCGCTCGATGGAGCGCCGCTGCTTCGCCTGCGACGGGATGCGCGCCGTGATGCCCGCCTTCGGCGCCTATGCCGGTGGCCTCAGCATCCGCGACGCGGCGTTCGCAAAGATCTTTCCGAACAACGGCTTCGTCGCGCACCTCCTCGGCGACCGCCGCGTGCACGCGATCGCCTCGTCGCGATGCTATTGAGACGGGCACTTCGTAGGGTGGGTTAGTACTAC
>NZ_VSTH01000068.1:0-953 GCF_008123965.1 Bradyrhizobium hipponense
GTAGTACTAACCCACCCTACGAATTCACGGCGCCATTCGCTTCCTTCGTCCATTCCACCACAGCGTCAAGTTCCAGACGATGCAAGTCGAGAGCGCAAGGCTCAGGCCGATCGCGGAGCCGAAATTGGCTGCGCCAACGTGCATCACCGCGATCGCCATACCAAATCCGAGCAGGCCCCAAGCGGAGTTGGCGAGCACGGCCGCAGTCGGCGGACCGCCGATGCGCGGGTGCAGGATCATCATGATGCTGGTGAACACGACCGGGTACAGCGCGATGATGCCGCTGATCCGGGGACCGACCCAGCCCGATGTCGATACGACGATGGCGACAAGCGTCGCGACCAGCGTAGCCCGCATCGGAATGTCGTACCAGCGGCGGGTCACCAGCGGCATCTTGACGTGGCGATAGCGCGCGAGCAGCGGAATGCAGATGCCGAACGCAACCAGATTGACGGCGAGCCCTGCGGTGAGCGGCCAATCGAACTGGCGGATGATCGAGGCAAGCACGATCCAGATCGCGACAGCGCTTCCGCAACTCACGGCAAGGCTACGCCGCTGCGCCAGCACGACATAGGCGAGGCACATGAAGATCGTCGCAGCATTGACCGGAAGGCTCGACAGCGCGCCTTGCGCGATGAAGGCGGCGTCATGGTCGAGCGCGAGGAAGACGTAGGACGGACCGGCCGACACCGGCAAGGTCGCGACCAGCGCGCCGATCACCGGGCCGGAGCGCTCCGTGATGACCGACGCCGACACGACAAACGCCGCCGCGATCGCCATGCGCAGGAGAAGGATGAGGATGAAGTGGAGTTCGATGTGCATTGGTGCTGTGAACACCCTCCCCTGGAGGGGGAGGGTCGGCTCGCGACGCGTCAGCGATGCGAGACGGGGTGGGGTGATCTCTCAACACGGGCACTGTGCGACGCGGAGAGATCACCCCACCCCGCTCGCGC
>NZ_VSTH01000068.1:1066-7264 GCF_008123965.1 Bradyrhizobium hipponense
CTCCAGGGGAGGGTAAGAAAAGTCACATCCGCTGCATCGACACCGAGACCTTCGGGCCGTTCTTGATGGTCTGATAGACCACGCAATAGCGCTCGGTGAGCTTGAGCAGAAGATCGAGCTTGTCCTGCGGAGCGTCCGTGTCGACCTCGAAGTGCAGGCGGATCTCGGCGAAACCGACCGGGGTTTCCTTGTCGACGCCGAGCGTGCCGCGGAAATCGAGATCGCCCTCGGCGTAGACGTTCCCGGTCTTGAGCGGCACCTCGATTGCGGTCGCGACCGATTTCAGCGTGACGCCGGCGCAGGCGACCAGGGCTTCCAGCAGCATGTCGCCGGAGCAGAGCTCGAGGCCGGAGCCGCCGGTGGCCGGATGCAGGCCGGCCATCGCGATGGCACGGCCGGTCTCGACCTTGCAGGCAATGCCGTCGCTGTCGGTGGACCCCTTGGCTTTCAATGTGATCAGCGCGGCCTTAGGGTCGGTCTTGTAGCGCTCCTTGATCGGGGCCTGCATCTGGCGCAGCTCTGCGGCGTCCATCTTGTTCTCTCCCGGAATTCCCTGGCTGACGAGCGGTATAGAAGGCGATCGGTTTCATGTCAGCCTGCGATTGCTGGAGGCTGCCATGAGGGACACGCCATGTGCACAAAAGCATATTATATTCAAAATGTTACGTGCGATTCGGAGCACCCGCCCGCGACCTTCCGACGGGGACCGCCGGCACATCTCTTTGGCATTCCATTAATGCCTCGTGACAGCGCCTGTCACCTCTTATATCCGGTGAGGCATGGACAGCGTCGCGACTGAGCACAGGGCCGAGGTGGATGATCGCTTTGACAGCGCGCGGATCACCGCCGCGGTCGACGCGCTTGCTGAAAAGCACCAGGGACGCGAGGACACGTTCCGCACCGCAGTTGCGCAACTGCTCAAGGCCGAACTGATCGCGGCGCGCGCAGCGGCGCAAGCGATCCTGTTGAAGGACCGCCACGGCCGCCGCTGCGCCGAACGGCTGTGCCACGTGCAGGACGAGATCATCCGCATCCTGTATTCGGCGGCGACGCGTCATTTCTACCGCTCGCCGATTCCGAGCGGGGCCGAGCGCATGGCGGTGGTGGCGACCGGCGGCTACGGCCGCGGCTTGATGGCACCCGAGTCCGACATCGATCTGCTCTTCATCCTGCCCTACAAGCAGACCGCCTGGGGCGAGCAGGTGGCGGAAGCCATCCTCTATTGCCTCTGGGACATGGGGCTGAAGGTCGGTCACGCCACGCGCTCGGTGGATGAGTCGATCCGGCAGGCGCGCGGCGACATGACCATCCGCACCGCGATCCTGGAGACGCGCTTCCTCACCGGCGACAAGCCGCTCTATGAGGAACTGGTCGCGCGCTTCGACAAGGAAGTGGTGCAAGGCACCGCATCGGAATTCGTCACCGCAAAGCTTGCCGAGCGCGAGGAGCGGCACCGTCGCGGCGGCCAGTCGCGCTATCTGGTGGAGCCCAACGTCAAGGACGGCAAGGGGGCCTTGCGCGACCTGCACACGCTGTTCTGGATCGCGAAGTACGTCTACCGCGTCCGCGACACCGACGAGTTGGTCGAGCGCGGCGTGTTCGACGCGCAGGAATACCGCACTTTCCGCCGCTGCGCAGACTTCCTCTGGTCGGTGCGCTGCAATCTGCATTTCTACTGCAATCGCGCCGAGGAGCGCCTCTCCTTCGACCTCCAGCGCGAGATCGCGGTCCGGCTCGGCTATACCTCGCATCCCGGCATGCAGGACGTCGAGCGCTTCATGAAGCACTACTTCCTGGTCGCCAAGGAAGTCGGCAACCTCACCGCCATCCTCTGCGCCAAGCTCGAGGACCAGCAGGCCAAACCCGCGCCGGTGCTGAGCCGGATGATGGCGCGGCTGCGGCCCACCGCCGTGAAGCGGCGCGTGCCCGACAGCGACGACTTCATCGTCGACCACAACCGCATCAACGTCGCCGCGCCCGACGTGTTCAAGCACGACCCGGTCAATCTGATCCGCATCTTCCGCCTGGCGCAGAAGAACAACCTCGCCTTCCATCCGGATGCGATGCGCGACGTAACGCGCTCGCTCGGCCTGGTCAATGCGCAGCTTCGCGAAAATCCCGAAGCCAACCGGCTGTTCATGGAGATCCTGACTTCCAACGACGCCGAGACCGTGCTGCGGAGGATGAACGAGACCGGCGTGCTCGGGCACTTCATCCGCGCCTTCGGCAAGATCGTCTCGATGATGCAGTTCAACATGTATCATCACTACACCGTCGACGAGCATCTGATCCGCTGCGTCGGCTTCTTGCAGGACATCGAGCGCGGCGGCATCGAGGAGTTCACGCTTGCGAGCGATTTGATGCGCAAGATCCGGCCCGAGCACCGGCCGGTAATCTATATCGTGACGCTGCTGCACGACATCGCCAAGGGTCGGCCCGAGGATCATTCGGTCGCCGGGGCCAAGGTGGCGCGCCGGCTCTGCCCGCGACTCGGCTTCAGCCCGGCCGACACCGAGCTCATCGCCTGGCTGATCGAGGAGCATCTGACCATGTCGACGGTCGCGCAGTCGCGCGACTTGTCCGACCGCAAGACCATCGAGAATTTCGCTGCCGTGGTGCAATCGGTCGAGCAGATGAAGCTGCTGACGATCCTCACCACCGCCGACATCCGCGGCGTCGGTCCGGGCGTGTGGAACGGCTGGAAGGCACAGCTCTTACGCTCGCTGTATTACGAGACCGAGCCGGTGCTGACCGGCGGCTTCTCGGAGGTCGATCGCGGCAAGCGTCTGGCGGCTGCACACGCCGAATTCCGCATCGCCTTCGCCGAATGGCCAAAGGAGGAGCTCGATGCCTATATCGGCCGGCATTATCCGGCCTACTGGCTCAAGGTCGAGCTGCCGCGAAAGATCCGTCACGCCCGCTTCGTCCGCTCTAGCGAGCAGGCCGGCCACAAGCTTGCGATCAATGTCGGCTTCGACGAGGTGCGCGGCGTCACGGAGCTGACGATCTTCGCCGCCGACCACCCCTGGCTGCTCTCGATCATCGCCGGCGCCTGTGCCTCGGCCGGCGCCAACATCGTCGACGCCCAGATCTACACCACGACCGACGGCCGTGCGCTCGACACGATCTCGATCTCCCGCGAGTACGATCGCGATGAGGACGAGGGCAGGCGCGCCACCCGGATCGGCGAGATGATCGAGGATGTGCTGGAAGGCAAGCTGCGCCTGCCGGAGGTGGTGGCGCGTCGCACCGTGCGCAGCAAGGCGCGGCCCTTCGTGATCGAGCCGGAAGTGACCATCAACAATCAATGGTCCGACCGATACACCGTGATCGAGATGTCCGGGCTCGACCGTCCCGGCCTGCTCTACGAACTGACCACCGCGATCTCGAAGCTCAACCTCAACATCGCCTCGGCCCATGTCGCAACCTTCGGCGAGCGCGCCCGCGACGTGTTCTACGTCACCGACCTGCTCGGCGCGCAGATCAACGCACCGACGCGCCAGGCCGCGATCAAGAGCGCGCTGACCCATGTGATGGCTGGCGACAAGGCAGTTGCGCCGGCGGCGTAAAGGTACTCTCTCCACTCGTCATTCCGGGGCGCCGCACAGCGGCGAACCCGGAATCCATCTCGCGACCGGTGTCGGGGATAAATGGATTCCGGGCTCGCGCTACGCGCGCCCCGGAATGACAAGGAATAAGGTGCCGCGCGGCTTCCGCTAAACCACCACCCCCTCGTGCCGCAGCAGCCAGCGCTTGCGCTCCAGGCCGCCGCCATATTTTACCAAGGAACCGTCGGCGCCGATCAGGCGGTGACAGGGCAGCACGACGCTGATTGGATTGGAGCCGTTGGCGTGGCCGACGGCGCGGACCGCTTTGGGCATGCCGAGCCTGGCGGCGAGCGCGCCATAGCTCAGCGTGGTGCCGGCGGGGATTTGGGCAAGCGCGGTCCAGACCTTGCGCTGGAACGGCGTGCCGGCGACACGCCATGCGATCGCTGAAAGCTGGCCGAGATCACCTACGAAATAGCCCGACAGCGCAGCCCGCATGGCCGCGGGCGCAGGCTGGTCACTCAGAGACACCGCGCCATGATGCAGGCGCAGCAGCTCGCGCATGCGGTGCTCGTAGTCTTCCCAGTCGAGCGCGCGCAACGCGCCCTCGGCATCGGTGACGAGCAACGCGATCCCGATCGGCGTCGCCAGACGATCGAGGCCGAAGCTTTCTGACGTCTTGGTTGATTGGCCGGTCATTGCTTCACCATTGCATCCAAACACGTGTCGCACTTGCCATGCCGCCCATGCTAGCGTCCACCCGAAAGCTGACGCTTTGGGGGAGCTCGACTTGATCCTGATCGCCAATGTCCTGGTGGCGCTGGTCGCCGGACTGCACGTCTTTTTCCTGATTCTGGAGATGTTCCTCTGGGACAAGCCGCTGGGCTTGAAAGTCTTCCGCAATACGCCGGAGAAGGCCGAGATCACAAAGGTGCTGGCCGGCAATCAGGGGCTCTATAACGGCTTTCTCGCCGCCGGCCTGATCTGGGGCCTCGTCCACGGCAATCCGGCGTTCGCGTTCCAGATCAAAGCATTCTTCCTGCTTTGCGTCATCGTGGCCGGCGCCTATGGTGCGGCGACCATCAGCACGCGCATCCTCATCGTGCAGGCCCTGCCGGCCGCGATTGCCCTGGCGGCATTATTCCTGGCCTGAGACGCACCGAGGCAGCGCCGCGATCCTTGCGCGGCGGCGAACGTTCCTCCACAATCTTCGGCAGCGATGGCGACCGTTGCAATCAACGGAAAAAGACCATCGATCGAAAATTCCGTCAGGAGGAACGTCCCACCATGAACAATCGCAGAGCCTTCATAGTTGCCACGGCGGCGCTCGCCTTCGCGTTTTCAGCCAGCCAGGCCCTGGCACAAAAGAAGTACGACACCGGTGCGAGCGACACCGAGATCAAGATCGGCCAGACCGTGCCGTTCTCCGGGGCCTATTCCGTCTACGCCAATATCGGCAAGACCCAGGCCGCCTACTTCAAGATGATCAACGATCAGGGCGGCATCAACGGCCGCAAGATCAATCTGATCCAGTATGACGACGCCTATTCGCCGCCGAAGACGGTCGAGCAGGTGCGCAAGCTCGTCGAAGGCGACGAGGTGCTGTTCACCTTCCAGCTGATCGGTACCGCGGCGAATGCCGCCGTACAAAAATATCTCAACGGCAAGAAGGTGCCGCAGTTGCTAGCCTCGACCGGCGCCGCACGCTTCAACGATCCGCAGAACTATCCCTGGACCATCGCGTATAATCCCAACTACGTGTCCGAGGGGCGCATCTACGCAAAGTACATTCTCGCCAATCACCCCAACGCCAAGATCGGCGTGCTCTACCAGAACGACGACATGGGCCGCGACTATCTCGCCGGTCTGAAGAGCGGGCTCGGCGACAAGGCCGCCGGCATGGTCGTCGGCGAGCTGTCGTACGAGGTCACCGATCCAACCGTCGACTCGCAGGTCGTCAAGTTGAAGTCGATGGGCGTCGACGTGTTCTTCGATGCCTCGACACCGAAATTCGCGGCACAGGCGATCAAGAAGCTTGCCGATCTCGGCTGGACGCCGGTCCACATCCTCGACATCAATGCGAGCCCGATCTCGGCAACGCTGAAGCCGGCTGGCCTCGACATCTCCAAAGGCATTATTTCGACCCAATACGGCAAGGAGCCGGGCGATCCGCAGTGGAAGGACGATCCGGGCGTGAAGGCCTTCTTCGCCTTCATGGACAAGTACTTCCCCGAGGGCGACAAGCTCAACACCGTCAACACCTATGCCTATTCGGTGGCCGAGCTGCTGACGCAGGTGCTGAAGCAATGCGGCGACGATCTGACGCGCGAGAACGTCATGAGGCAGGTCGCCAACATCAAGGATTTCACCCCGAGCTTCGCGCTGCCGGGCATCAAGATCAACACCGGGCCGAACGACTACCGCGTCAACAAGCAGATGCAGATGATGAAGTTCAACGGCGAGCGCTGGGAGCTGTTCGGTCCGATCATGGAGGATGCGGGTCCGGCGGGTTAGTCAACAAGCGTATCTCAACGACGTCATGCCCGGGCTTGTCCCGGGCATCCACGTTCTTGGAGCAGCAAAGGAAGGCGTGGATGGCCGGGTCAAGCCCGGCTATGACGCGGAGAGAGACTAGCATTACAGTTGCGTT
>NZ_VSTH01000069.1 GCF_008123965.1 Bradyrhizobium hipponense
CCTTGTGGGAGAGGGTGGCTCGCAGCGCAGCGGCGAGACGGGTGAGGGGTCTCTATCCGCGTGTTCGACTACCGCTTTGAACTTGCGGATAGAGACCCCTCATCCGGCGCTTCGCGCCACCTTCTCCCACAAGGGGAGAAGGGAAGGAAGCCGCGCAGCTATCTAAAACACATGCAGCGCCGCATATTGCAGCAGCATGATGGTCTTGGCATCGATGATGCGTCCATCGGCGATCATCGCCAGCGCCTCGTCGATGCCGAGCTCCAGCACCTCGATGTCCTCGCCTTCGTGTTCGAGGCCGCCGCCGTCGCTGACCCGCATCTCTGGCTCGTACTCGGCAATGAAAAAATGCAGCTTCTCGGTCACGGCGCCGGGGCTCATGAACGCCTCGAACACCTTGTGGACGTGGTGCAGGCGATAGCCGGTTTCCTCCTCGGCCTCGGCGCGGATGCGCACCTCCGGTGCGGCCTCGTCCAGCACGCCGGCGGCGGCTTCGATCAAGAGATCGTCATGGCCGCGGATGTACGCCGGCAGGCGGAACTGGCGCACCAGGATCACGGTGCGGCGCGCGCGATTGTAGGGCAGCACGGCTGCAGCGTTGTCGCGCTCATAGGTTTCGCGGTGCTGCGTCTGCCATTCGCCGTTGGCGCGCCGGTAGTCGAACGTCGTCTCTTTCAGAGGGGTCCAGTTGTCAGAGAGCACGCGGACGTCCTTGATGCGGACGCGGTCGGAAATGGTCATGGCTCGATCTCAGTTGTTTGTGGGCGTGTCGCGGCCGTCGAGCCATTTCTGGAACATTACCGAGGTCGATTCCTCGAAGCCGAGTGACACGTAGAACGCATTGGCCTGCTCGTTCCCGCGCCGAACCAGGAGCTGGAGCTTTGCAATCTCCGCCTGGCGCAGCCAGTCTTCCACAGCGGCCATGATGACGCGGCCGTAGCCGCGCTTGCGGCAGTCGGGATCGACGGCGACGTAATAGACCCAGCCGCGGTGGCCGTCATGGCCGACCATGGCGGTCGTGACGATCGCGCCGCCGTCGCGGCCGACCAGCACCGTTGAATTGTCTCGCCGCCGCGCCAGCGCGATATCGGCATGCGGATCGTTCCAGGGCCGCGTCAGGCCGCAGCGCTGCCACAGCGCGACCACGGGCTCGACGTCGGCATCCGCGATCTCTGCAATCGCGAGCGGGGAGGCAGCTTGGTTCACAGCACCTTCCCCGGATTCATGATTCCGAGCGGGTCGAGCATCGCCTTGATGGCGCGCATCAGCTCGATCGCGGTCTTGTCTTTCACCTCAGGCAGCTCGTCGCGCTTGAGCACGCCGATGCCGTGCTCGGCCGAGATCGAGCCGCCCATCCGCAGCACGATCGCGAACACCACCGCGTTCATCTCGTGCCAGCGCGCCAGAAAGTCCGCGCTGTCGGCGCCGACCGGCTGGCTGACATTGTAGTGCAGATTGCCGTCGCCGAGATGGCCGAACGGCACCGGCCGCGCGCCGGGGATCAGCTTCACCACGGCAGCATTGGCCTCGGCGATGAAGGCGGGCACCGCTGCGACCGGCACGGAGATGTCGTGCTTGATCGAGCCGCCCTCCGGCTTTTGCGCCGACGACATCTCGTCGCGCAGCTTCCAGAAGCCGGCGCGCTGGCTGAGGTTGGCCGCGATCACGGCGTCGTCGACGATCTCGTCTTCCATGGCGCGGGTCAGGATCGCCTCCAGCGGCGCGCGCGCATCCTCGCCGGCTGCGGACAATTCTATCAGCACGTACCAGGCATGCTTGTCTTGAAGCGGATCGCGCACGTCGATGCCGTGGCGGATCGAGAAATCCACTGCCAGCTCCGACAGAAGCTCGAAGCTGGTCAGCGCGTTGGCGGCTTCGCTTTGCGCGATCGCCAGCAGCCTCAAGGCCGCCTCCGGCGATTTCAACCCAACGAAGGCGGTCTCGATCGCCCGCGGCTTCGGAAACAGCTTTAGCGTCGCCGCCGTGATGATGCCGAGCGTGCCTTCCGCGCCGATGAAGAGGTTGTGCAGATTGTAGCCGGTGTTGTCCTTCTTCAGCTTCGACAGCACGTTGAGAATGCGCCCGTCAGCGAGCACCACCTCGAGCCCCAGCGCCATCTCGCGCGCCACGCCATAGGCGAGCGCCGCCGTGCCGCCGGCATTGGTCGACAGATTGCCGCCGATGGTGCAGCTGCCTTCCGCGCCCAGCGACAGCGGAAACAGCCGGTCGAACTCGGCCGCCTTCTGCTGGGCGATCTGCAGCACCACGCCGGCCTCGCAGGTCATGGTGTTGGAGGCCGTATCGACCTCGCGAATCCTGTCCAGCCGCCGCAGCGACACCACCACCTCGCCATTGTGCGGCGTCTGGCCGCCGACAAGGCCGGTGTTGCCGCCCTGCGGCACCAGCGCGACCCTGTGCGCGGTGGCGAGCTTGCAGATCTCGGAGACTTCCGCGGTCGAGCCCGGGCGCAGCACCAGCGGCGAGCGGCCGTGGAACAGGTTGCGCTCCTCGGTGACGTAGGCCTCGATGTCGGCCGCATCGGTGATCGCGTGCTTCTCGCCGACGATCTTGCGGAATTGTTCGACCAACTCCGGCGCAAGCGGAGGGATGGCAGATGGATTGATATTCATGCCGTCTTCTTTCATTCCGCGTTCTATCGCGCAACCGCCGCGCGGCGCAGGCGGTCGTTGATGGCTTCGCCCAGATCCTGTTCGGGAATCGTCATCACCGCGATCGCCTTCGGGCCCTTCGCATCGAGCGCGCGAAGATAGCCGAACAGATTGGCGGCGGCTTCATCGAGATCACCGCTGGGCGACAAGTTCATCACGGCCGACGCTGCGTCAAGGCCGGGGAGGCGTGCAGGGCCGAACGCCAGCAATGCTTCGCCCGGCTCCACGTCGCGCGCATCGAGCCGCACGCTGGCCCGCGGCGCGTAATGCGAGGCCAGCATGCCCGGCGCCAGCGGCTGGCTGTCGTCGCTCTCGGCCTCCGCGGGCGGCCGCGCCAGGGCTACGCCGAGCACCGCCTCGATCCGCTCGCGCGACAGCCCGCCGGGACGCAGCAGCATCGGCGATTCGAAGCAGCCGACAATGGTCGATTCGACGCCGACCTCGACCGGCCCGCCGTCGACGATCAGGTCGATCCGACCCGCAAGGTCGCTCTCGACATGGGCTGCCAGCGTCGGCGAGACATGGCCGGAGATATTGGCCGACGGCGCCACCACCGCCCCGCCGAAGGCGTGCAGGATCGCCTGCGCCACCGGGTGGGCGGGAATGCGGATCGCGACGGTATCGAGGCCCGCGGTGGCAAGCTCAGCCACCGGGCAGCCGTCGGTCTTCGGCACAACCAGCGTCAGCGGCCCCGGCCAGAACGCCTCCGCAAGCCGCAGCGCGCGCGCGTCGAACCGGCCGATGGCGCGCGCGGCGGCAAGGTCCGCCACATGGGCGATCAGCGGATTGAAGGCCGGCCGCCCCTTGGCGGCATAGAGATGGGCGATCGCGGCAGCATTCCCGGCGTCCGCCCCGAGCCCGTAGACCGTCTCGGTCGGGAACGCGACCAGCCCGCCGGCGGCGAGCCGCCGGGCGGCAGCCTCGGCGGCGGCGTGGCCTGCCGGTAAAATCAACGTTTCAAGGCTCGTTTTCACAGGGACGAAATTCCTTAGACCGGCCGCTTGCGGTGCGCCAAACCCGACGCTATAAGCCGGCCTCTTGTCGGAGTGTGGCTCAGCCCGGTAGAGCACTGCGTTCGGGACGCAGGGGTCGCAGGTTCGAATCCTGCCACTCCGACCAAGATTTTATTACGCTTTTTGTCTTCTTTCACGATACGCGGCCAAGTCAACCCCGCGATCAACCCCAGATACGATGTTCTTGTTTGGTTTCGTCGTGATGGCTGCAGCCGCCTCGCGCAAGAATTCCGGGTGGTGGTGGCCATAGGTATCGAGCAATACCTCGACCGACATCCCAAGAAACCCAGCTGACTTCCATGGATCTGCGCCGCGCTGCATCAGCCAGGTCGCGGCCGTGTGCCTCAAGGTGTGCGGAGTGACCTTGCCCGGTTCGGTGGACAGCTTGGCGACTCCAACGGCGCTTCGGAACCCCGACTTGACGGATTTGACCGCCGCGCCGTTGAACTCGACAAAGTGTGAGACGATTGCGCCCGTCCTAGCCCAGCGACGCATATGGGCGAGCAATCGGTCAGGAATTGGCGCCGGCGGCTGCCGTTTTTTAGTCGGACGCCGTCCCTGGGCGCGTCGATAAAAGATGCCGTTTTCAAGATCGACATACGATCGGCCCGTGTCACGGTAGGGCGACGCTGAGGCGATCGCGCCGGCGCGCGTACCGGTATAGAGCCCGATCAAAATAAAGCGCGCGATATGACGAAGCGGGCGCTTGCCCGTCTCAATTTTTTGGTTCTTGAGAGGTCCGCGATGCCGTGTCTGGACTTCGCGGTATCGCCAGCACGCCCACAGCAGTGCAGCGGCTTCGCTGCGGCTCAGCCACCGCTCACGACCAGGTCCTTTTGCGGGAAGCGCGACGCGAACCAACCCGCGATGCAGGCCTTCCCGCGCATGATGATTGATTGCTGCACGCAGATCTTCCAAATCGCGCCGGGCTCCCCCGGGACGCCCGCGAGCCTTCACATACTGCCCGCAAGTCTGCGCATTCACCTCAGCCAGCATCTTGCCACCGAAAAAATCGTTCAGGCGACCGATCCGGTCCGCGAACTCCGTTATTTCGGACTGAGGAGAGCCTCGTTCAATGTAAATCGCCTCGCGATGAGCGTGATAGATTGCAAGTACATCGGCGACATCGATGTTTTCAATGTCGCGGACGCGACGCGGAGGGCGGTACTTCGAGGTGATATACGTTACGAGGGCGTCTTCGGCGGCCCTCGGCGGCTTTCGCTCAGCCTCGCTCGCAAAGACTCCTGTGGCAACCTCGCGGTCTCCATCGCGGA
Organism: Bradyrhizobium hipponense; assembly: GCF_008123965.1. Taxonomy (GTDB): domain Bacteria; phylum Pseudomonadota; class Alphaproteobacteria; order Rhizobiales; family Xanthobacteraceae; genus Bradyrhizobium; species Bradyrhizobium hipponense. Next base: position 4,957 of record NZ_VSTH01000069.1, read on the forward strand.
TGGTCCAGACAGCGTTGGCGATGAGGCGTCCGTTTCTTCTCTTGGCCTTGCGTTTGTAGAGTCTCGGGCCTTTGCTGATACGCGGCATAGCTCCCTCATGCGCTCGATATGTGCCAGCGTCGTAAAATCCTTACCTGCGATGCGCTCGATGATCAGGCGACCGCGCAAAGCTTCCTTGCGAAGCCCAGAACTGGTCATCGACCCATCCGGAAATGCCAACGAAGCTGCCGTAGACAGTCGAATTGGATCGTTGGGAGCAATTTCGCTTCGTCGGTTTGTTGGTGCGCCCATGGCAGCAGACTCGGTGGACTTCCTCGACGTTGCGCAGGCAGTTGCGCGTCGCAGCGATGTTGCCTCTCCTGACGACCAAAGAAAACGACGCTCTCGTTGCCGCTTGCCTGCCACGCATCGCATGCCAGCGGATCTTAGCGAGCTCGCTCGTAGAGAAACCTGAGCTATCAAAGCGCAGCGTAGCAAAAATACTTGCGCGTTTCGGAGACACTCCCAACATTGGATCTCTCAATCGTTGTCTTCACAGCTTGTAAGGCGCCCGGATACCGGGATCGTCATTCGGAAAATTGTTGCTGCGCGTGACGAGCAGCATGGAATGCTCCTGCGCTGTCGCCCAGATAACGGCATCTGGCAATTTGATCCGATGACTTCGACGAAGACCAACAGCACGCTCTGCGATGTGTTCATCGACGGCGACGATATCGAAGCCGCTTAGATAGTTGTGCGTCGCAGCTTCAACATCGGGATCGGCGCCCACCATGACTTCCATCCATGTAATGATACTGACGGCTTTTTTTGTATAGCGCTGAAGTTCTGTGCGAGCTTCGGGAACAGCGTTGAGGTAGTCGACCAGAATATTGGTGTCGAACAGTGCCTTCACCATTCGCGACGCACTTTCTCTTGATAGGTCAAGCCGTCCACCTTGCGTTTACCCCAGAGGCCAAACGCATCACCTTCCTGCTTGCTATGCCGCTTCGCGAGATAGTCGTCGATCGCCTGACGAATGAGAGCCGCGCGCGACCGCTTGTCCTTCTTCGACAATTCGTCCAGCGCTTGGATTTGACTATCGCCGAGATCAACCAGCGCTCGCATGGCAGGGTCCTTGGATATATGATATCAATATTATGTATCATCTGGTCGAAAAATCGCCAGCCCGATTCCCGCTATCTGCGAAAGCGATGGCTCATTCGGCAACCGCTCAACCGACGAATGTTCAGTCTCATAACCTGAAGGTCATAGGTTCAAATCCTATCCCAGCAACCAAGATTTGATAGCAATATCAATGAATTAGCCCGCCTCTGGCGGGCTTTTTCATTCCTTACAAGTCATTTCCAGGCTGCCCGAAAAGAAACCATTGTTTACCAATAGGTTAGCGGAATTCCCACCGCGATTCCCAGCCGCTTCCAAAAACTCCACGGCACAAAAATGGCACAAAATGGCACAAAAATTCAGAGCAAAAATGCCGTGTTAAGATGCTCGGCAAGCGGCATCGAAAGACCTGATCCTTCGGGCGTCATAGGACCGTCGGAGTGCGAATGCCCGGCAGCATCGAATTCCATTCTTGCCATTGTCCTTTAAGAAGCATCCTCACGCGACGGAGGCGAGCCCGAAGGCTAATGTTGGCCCCCACGAGGTTGTTTTCATGCTGGCGATACCTCAGCGAAGGCCTTTTATCGTAGAAGATCGTGCCGCCTACTGCCGAAATGACGATGTAGGTCATCCAGTCATGAATGATCACGTTCCCGTCCGCCACTCTCTTGAGCAGTTCGCGTGCAGCCCGGTTGAAGACCATTGTGTTTCCGCCGGCAATGCTTTGCACGAGAGCGTTTCGGAAGCTCGGCGGCTTTTTGAATTCCATGGAGTATCCGCTGTGGCAACCCTCGCGATCGATCAATTCGGTTCGCGAACCATAAAGCGTCGGATGATCACCGGGCACCGTCCGCACGAGATCTAACGCTCGTTCCAGCTTATCTGGGCACCAAACATCGTCTTGATCGCTGAACGCAAAATAATCCGCTTCGATGCTGGTATCCCGAAGCAGGGAAAGGAAATTGCTATTTGGGCCTGCGGAAGGTCCAGAACGCAAGGTCACTGAGTTTGAAACGCGCCTGGCGAAGTCCTGAACGAGCTCAATCGTTCTGTCCTTGGACGCATCATCAGAAACATGGAGAGACCAATCCCTATGCGTCTGCTGTACGTAAGATTCCAGCTGCTCAGGTAAAAATCGAGCACCGTCCTTCACCGCAAGGAGAATTGCGACGTGCGCACGACTAGCGTTTGTCGCAAGTGTCGAGAGCGGCGCCGATCCGTCCGTCGGTACTGCCTTAGGGAGACCGACGAAGCGACCAGGACTTGGAAAATGGCATTCTGAATGAAATTCACGTTTGAAAGACTGTGGCACAGCAGAAGAACCCACCCCAAAACATCCAGACGGGAACCGTCCGAGAGTTGCGCAGCCCGAAGGAATTAGCCCCAAAGAGCCTGCTCGTGACGACGAGCAAACCAACCCCACAACCTAATACGCGCAGATGGTGAGAGTTGCAACTTTATCCTAGACCCAAAGAAGGCCGCAAAGCCACGTATTTCAGTGACTTAGAGGCGTGGGGAGGCCGGGAAGTGAAAAACGTACCAATTGTCCGAGAGCGTGTCGTTTCCGCTACAGGTTGCGAGCTTTCTACAAAAGTCCGCGGACTCGCCTGGTAGCCAGAGACGACCAATGAAGCAGCGTGCTACTCTGAGGCAGGAATGCTTCATAGGTGTCTGAGAGATAGACTTGCTTTCAGTCTCCGCCTGGGTAGGTTTATTGTAGGCGAAGGTCACGGCTTGCCGGGCACCGGCGTACATGACGCGCTGAAGTATGTTGCCAATGCTAACGTCTCACCTTCCCGACCGATCCCAAGCTGCTTCATGCGGCTATCAAGGGGCTCAACCCCCTGGCGAGGAGGCACGCCGTCAGGCTGCGGCAGTCCTATTCTCGTGTGGCCAAGGCCGCCGCGATGATGGCGGGCCGCTACGCCCATGCCCAACAGTTCAGCCGGCATCAGCGGCAGTTGCGCATTCTGCGCAGCCGGCTCGGCCGCATCATCCGCGACATCCGCCGTAAGATCGAGGGCCAGCCGGCACTGGAGGAGGCATTCGCCCTCCCGCTTAGCCGGGCCGCGCAAATCCGCTCGCAGCAGCAGCGCCAGCGCGGCTGGAAGCTTTATTCCTTCCATGCCCCGGAGGTGGAATGCATCGGCAAGGCAGGGCCGCCGCGCCTTACGAGTTCGGCGTGAAGGCCTCCATCGTCACCAACAACCGCCGGGCTCCCGGTGGCCTTTTCGTGCTGCACGCCAGGTCGCTGCCCGATAATCCCGCGACAGTCAAAGGATATCGCGGCCACGACACGCAAAATCCCGTCGCGTCTTCATTTCGGGGCAGAAGCGCGGCGTGTTCGGCGCCATCCAGCGCGAGCTCCGGCGCCGCTCCGCCATCGAGCCCATCATCGGACATCTGAAGGCCGAAGTTCACCTTGGCCGCTGCTACCTCAAAGGCCGCGCCGGCGACGCCGCCAACGTCGTGCTCTCAGCAGTGGGCCACAACTTCCGCCGTATCCTCGCCTGGCTCAGAGAACTCTTGTGCCTGTTCCTGATCCAGCTCTGGCGCACGCCCCCCTGTCCAGTCCCACTCAATTCGGCTTCTTAACGGACGACCAATTTGCGCGTCAAACTTGTCTGTTCGGGGATCAAGGGCGACAGCGTGGTGATTCTCACGATAGGCCAGGAGCCAACTACGACGCGATCGGGGCGAACAGATTGTAGAGCGAAATCAGTCTTCTCATCCGGTCATCTCAGCGCGATGATCCCTCGTGTAACTAGGCAGTTTAGCACCATATCAGCCGACTGCTCCGGCTGCTGGCCCAGTGTCTTTAAATGGACATCCGGCGCGCTCGGCGCTTCGTATGGCGCATCGATGCCGGTGAAATTCTTAATCGTGCCTGATCTCGCTTTGGTGTAGAGCCCTTTCGGATCGCGCCGCACACATTCGTCGATTGGCGTATCCACAAAGACCTCGATGAATTCGCCCTTGCCCACGAGATCACGCAACATGTCCCGCTCGGCCTTGTAGGGGGAGATGAACGAGCAGATCACGATCAGGCCGCTGTCGAGCATTATTTTCGCGACCTCGCCCGCGCGGCGGATGTTTTCCACGCGATCGGCTTCGGTGAAGCCGAGATCTCGATTGAGACCGTGTCTGAGATTGTCGCCGTCCAAGAGCATGGTGTGATGCGACATCGCAAACAGCCTTTGGTCCACGAGGTTGGCGATGGTCGACTTGCCCGCGCCGGAGAGCCCGGTGAACCAGACGATGCAGGGTCTTTGGTGCTTGAGAGCGGCGCGCTCGGTCTTACCGACCGAAAGCGGCTGCCAGGCGATGTTAGCAGCGCGCCGCAAGGGGAAGACGATCATGCCTGCTCCGACGGTCCGGTTGGTGTAGCGGTCGATCACGATAAAGCAGCCGGTGCGGCGGTTCGCCTCATAGGTGTCGAAGGCGGCGGCATTTGCTAGTGCAACGTTGCAAAAGCCGATTTCATTGAGACTCAAGGTTCGGGCTGCCAAGCGTGCGCCGGTGTTGACATCGATTTTGTATTTGATCGCAGTGATGCTGCCGGACGCGATCGATTGCGTGCCGATCCGGAGGGCATAGGAACGGCCCGGAACCATGGCTTCCTGATCCATCCAGATCACGTGGGCCGAAAACTGGTCAGCGACCTCGGGTCGTTCTGTCGGCTTGGCGAGAATGTCTCCGCGGCCGATGTCGATCTCGTCAACCAGCGTAATGGTCACCGCATCGCCGGCTTCGGCGCGCCCAGCTTCGCCATCGTATGTCACTATCTGCTTGATGCGCGAATGGCGGCCCGATGCAGCGACAATGATTTCTTCGCCAACCGCAATGCTGCCGGACGCGACCGTTCCGGCGTAGCCACGGAAATCCAGGTTAGGCCGGTTCACCCATTGCACCGCGAAGCGGAAAGGCAGGCCGGCCGTCTCAGACTCCAGGTCGACGCTCTCGAGATAGTCCAAGAGACATGGGCCATGATACCAATCGGTGTTGCTGGACTGGCTGGTGACGTTGTCGCCGTATCGTGCTGCGATCGGGATAGCTACGATCGACGTGAAGCCGAGGCTCGAAGCGAACGCCACATAGTCGCCCACGATGCGATCGAACACCTCCTTGCGGTAATCGACCAGATCGACCTTGTTAATGGCCACGACCACGTGCCGAATGCCTAAGAGCGAGCAAATCAAGGAATGGCGCTTGGTCTGCACCAGGACGCCCTTGCGCGCGTCAATCAGCATTACCGCGAGTTGGGCGTTGGACGCGCCGGTCGCCATGTTGCGCGTATATTGTTCGTGGCCGGGGGTATCGGCCACCACGAACGATCGGCGCGGTGTAGTGAAGAAGCGATAGGCGACGTCGATGGTGATGCCCTGTTCGCGTTCGGCTTCGAGCCCGTCGACCAGCAAGGCAAAATCGAGATCATCTCCGGTTGTGCCGTGCTTGACGCTTTCACGCGCGAGCGTCTGCAGCTGATCCTCATAGATCATCCTGCTGTCGTGCAGGAGCCGACCGATCAGCGTCGACTTTCCGTCATCGACCGAGCCGCAACTGATTAAGCGCAGCTGATCCTTGCTGTCGGAGGGGGCAAGCCCTCGCAATGCATCAGCATCCATTTAGAAGTAACCTTCCCGCTTCTTTTTCTCCATCGATGTCCCTTCATCAGAATCGATAAGCCGTCCCTGGCGTTCGGATATTTTTACAACATGCATTTCCGCGACGATGTCCTCGATGGTGGCGGCGTCAGATTCGATGGCGCCGCTCAGCGGATAGCAACCAAGCGTGCGGAAACGTATCATCTTGAGCTCGGAACTCTCGTTCGGAGCCAATGGAAGCCGCTCGTCATCGACCATGATCAGCGTGCCGTGGCGATGGACCACCAGCCGCTCTTTCGCGAAATAAAGCGGAACGACCGGAATCTTCTCCAGCATGATATATTCCCAGATATCGAGCTCCGTCCAATTCGACAGGGGAAACACGCGCATCGTCTCGCCTTGCCGGATCCGGGTGTTGAAGAGATTCCACAGCTCTGGCCTCTGGTTACGCGGGTCCCAGACATGTCCGGGCGAACGGAAGGAGAAGATGCGTTCCTTCGCCCGGCTCTTTTCCTCATCGCGCCGAGCGCCCCCGAACGCCGCGTCAAAGCCGTAGAGGTCGAGGGCCTGCTTGAGCGCCTCGGTCTTCATCACCTGCGTGTGCAGCGCCGGCCCGGAAACAATCGGGTTGATGCGGCGCTCGATCCCCTCCTGGTTCACATGCACGATCAGGTCGATGCCGAGACGCTTGGCAGTCTGGTCGCGAAAGCTGATCATCTCGCGAAACTTCCAAGTAGTATCGACATGCATTAGCGGGAACGGGACCTTTGCCGGATAGAAGGCCTTCAGCGCAAGGTGCAGCATGACGCTCGAATCCTTGCCGATCGAATAGAGCATCACAGGCTTTCTAAATTCGGCAAAGACATCGCGCATGATCTCGATGGACTCGGCCTCCAGACGCCGGAGATGCCGCGGCAGCCTGTGAGTCTCTGGGTTAGTGATGTCTTGCGCATTCATTTTAAAGATCCCGGGGCGCTCCCCGCGCGACAAAGTCGGTGCTTCGATAATCTGGCTTGCCATACCGCAAGGGGCGGCCGTCCAAGTCCGTAACAGTGCCGCCGGCGGCCAGAAGCACCGCGTGGCCAGCTGCCGTATCCCATTCCATCGTTGGCGCGAGCCGCGGGTACACGTCAGCCTCTCCCTCCGCGACGACGCAGAATTTAAGCGAAGAGCCAGATGGCTGAAGATCGGTGATCCCGTGGCGTTTAACCCACGCCTTGGTCGCACCGTCGAGATGAGAGCGGCTGACGACCGCTCGCCGCCCTTTAGATGGAGCCTGGCGCACTTCTATGGGGCGCATTTTGCTGAAGGAGAGGGCGCCCTCGTTCGCGCGGATATCGAGCCTATACGCATTGGTGCCGCCCATATAGAGCTGGTGCAGGGCCGGCGCGTAGACCGCGCCCGCAACCGGACTGCCAGCCTGGATCAGGGCAATGTTGATCGTGAATTCGTCCCTGCCTTGGATGAATTCTTTAGTTCCGTCGAGCGGATCGACAAGGATAAACCGCTCAGCCGTCTTGAGGAAGACGCCTGAGCAGCTCTCTTCGCTGACAATCGGGAAATCCGGCAGGTTCCTTTCGAGGCAGCTACGGATGAGATCGTCGGCTCGAAGGTCGGCGGCGGTCACGGGTGAGCCGTCCGCCTTGAAGTCAGGGCGGCACGCATCCGCGCGGGCATCCATGACGACCTCGCCGGCGCGAACGGCAATTAGGCCAAACAGCCGCGCGAGTCTTTCGAACTCGTCCAGATTAAGCTCCTCGCTCAAATAAAGGTTTCGTCTTATTACCATGGTTGCGCGACGGTTGAATGCTGAAAAAAGTTGAAAGTCGCTCTTGCTGGGCGCAAAAAGCATAGAATGCAAGAATTTTTGCTCGCGTTTCGCCAGACTGGATAATATCCTCGTGTCAAAAGCAAAGTTTCTGTTTGCACTAGCTTGCGGGGTAAGCGGCTTCACGCCTGATTGAACCCTTTCACATGAGCAGGTCAACGGTTTCAGCTAAGCCGTCAGCGGAACTGTCTAAACTGATCGAGCACCGCGCCTAAACGAATGCCTCCTCGCTCCACCCGCGTGACGCCGAGCTCAAGGCGCAGCATGCGAAATTGCGAATGCAATTGAGCGGCTGCACGAGGAGTTCAAGCATAAGCTAGAACCTGATACCGTTCATCGGTGGACGGCGCGGCCATGTGGTTCTGGGCGTTGCTTCAATCTGGTTAGATCAACATGCGCAACGTCGGCCGCCTGCAACCCTTCGTTACGGCCTCATCGATCAGCCAATTGACCCTGCCGCCCCCTCGGGTAGGGTCACTCTGCTAGAGATCGTTCCGTGCAGATTCCAACCACTCTCGAAGCGACACCTGATCTGTGAAGTAACCACATGTGCAAAAAGCGCGCGTCTGAGCTTGTTTCTAAGTAATGATATCAAGAAAAACACTTCCCAACGCTGCCCGTTGGTTTCGAACAGAAATCTCGCTTTCCTGCACAACGTGGAGCGGTCCAGACACTGCTCGCGCGCACGAGGCAAGAGTGCGACATGTCGACATCATTCTAATGTTGCTTGCAGTAGCATTGCCCTGGTCGACTAGTGTGACCGGTATATTGGGCGTCGTCGTGGCGTTTTGCATCTTGCTGAATGCTCGGGTAGAGCTGCTCCTTACCAGTCTCAAGCGACCTGCCAGCGTGCTTCCGCTCGCACTCCTGTTGCTCGCAGCAACCGGCACAACATGGGCAGACGGTGTATCCTGGCCCGAACGACTAACGGGCGTGGGCAAAATGGCTAAGTTGTTGTTGCTGCCGCTCTTGCTTGTTCACTATCAGTCTTCGCAACGGGCAAAATGGATTTTCGCGGCATTCGTCGCCTCTAGTGGCGTTCTGCTGGTCCATTCGTTTCTAGTGTCTGCATTCCCGGCGCTCGCGATTACGACTAGACTCGATCAACCGGGCATTCCGGTAAAAAATTATATCGATCAAAGTCAAGGTTTTGTGGTCATTGCGGTCGCGCTCGCGGCTCTTGCCTTCGAAGCAGCAGCGCGGTTGAAATACTATTTAGCCGCGCTGCTTGCGATAACTTCTTGTGCATTCCTCGCCAACCTTGTTTTCATCAATGTCGCTCGGTCCGCCTTCCTCTATGCGCCATTAATGTTTGTGCTGCTGATGGTGCGTTACCTGAGCCGAACTAAGGTGTTGCTTGGGTTAGTCGGATTGGGCCTTGTCTGCGGCGGATTGTGGAGCGCGTCTCCCAATCTGCAACGTAAGGTGACGGCCATTTTCACAGAAGCTAGTGCTTACCAGCCCGACGCGCCCATTGGAGAGAAGCAGCCCTCGGTAGCCCTGAGACTTGAGTTTTGGCGCAAATCATTGAACTTTTTTGAGGCTGCTCCGCTCTTGGGAAATGGTACGGGCTCGATCCGATCTCTCTTCGAACGCGATGCCGTTGGGCGAGCCGGGGTATCTGCTCTCGTCGTGGCGAATCCTCATAACCAGACGCTCGCAGCAGCCGTGCAATGGGGCGCTCTCGGACTCATCGCGATCTGGGCCATGTGGATAGCGCACGTGCACTTGTTCCGCGGCAGTGAGCTGGTCGCGTGGATAGGAATGCTGGCGACAGTGCAAAACATAGCAAGCTCGATGTTCAACTCCCACCTTGCAGATTTTTACGAAGGTTGGCTCTACGTATTATTTGTGGGAATTGCTGGAGGCGAGCTTCTGCGGATTCGGCAGGATACGGCGGCTTCCGGCGGCTCCGATGCTCCTGCTCCAGGTCTTTGCCGAGCAAATCGTCCCCCTGCCGTTGCGGAGGAGGATCCCGGAGACGAGCCCCTCAATTACCCGAGGAGGAGGAAGTCTTGCGAGCGGAGACTCGAAATGGGAGGACGGGTCAGGCCCAGATCAGAACAAGCTAAGCCAATGCATCAATAAGGACATGTTCAGACCGTCTTCCAGAAGTTGAGCTGATCCGGAAACACTGTATAGTCGTTTAATCGGCGATCGTAGATTTGCGTAGGCTAAGCGGAAACAAAAGTGAGCGGAGCGGAGAGCGAGCAGACCGCGAGCGCGGTTATCGGGGGTACGGGAGTCGTAGGCAGCTACATCATCGGGCAGCTCGTGCGTCCGGGTGAGCGCGTCATCGCACTGTCGCGAGCGCCAAGGAAAAGAGCTGGCGTGGAGTGGATTCGTGCAGATCTGCTGAAGCCGGACAAGCTGGTACTTCCCGCATTCAGCACTCTTTACTGCACTGCCGACGCTGTCCTGCTTGCTGACGCGCTTCCTTTCCTTCTCAATTCTGGCGCCAAGCGTCTCGTCGCTTTCAGCTCTACCAGCGTGCACACAAAACAGGACACCGAGGTTGCCGAGGAGCGGGAGATGATCCACAAGCTGGCGGATGCCGAGCGAAGGATCGTTGCAACTTGCGAGGAACGCCAAGTTGGCTGGACGATCCTGCGACCCACATTAATCTACGCCGAAGGCCGCGACACCAACATCACACCCTTGTCGCGGCTGATCCGCCGTTTCGGATTCATGCCATTGGTCGGAGGCGCACCGGGCCTGCGGCAACCCGTGCACGCCGAGGACCTTGCAATCGGCGCCATCGCTGCAGCCGCAAGTCAGGCCGCGGTGAACAAGTTCTATTCGTTGCCGGGGGCTGAAATCCTTTCCTATCGGGAGATGGTCGGCCGGATCTTCGATGCGTTGCACCTGCCACGACGCTTAATCTCCGTGCCGCCCTGGCTGTGGCGCGCCGGTTTCGATCTAGCGCAGCCACTTTTTCCCAGCTCAAACGTCGCCATGGGTATCCGCATGATGAAGGACATGACTTTCGACGGCACGTCCGCCGTCCGCGATTTCGGTTGGAATCCGAGGGCCTTTCGTCCGATTTTTGATTAGCCATTCGCCCTCGTACGTCGCGCGTCGATAATGGACTAATTACGAGTGACCGCCGCCCAAAGCAGCGCACGCCCATACAAAATGTTTCTAAAGAGATGAAAAGAAGCATTCGTGCGTTGCGCGTGAAAGCCTCAAGAGTTGGACTCGGCCTAGATCATCAGCGGTGATTATTTTTTTCGCTGGCGTCTCCGTCGGGCGGTTGATCAGTTTTGGGACTGCGGGTTGTCGGAGGTTGTCTTCCGTTGGTGTTCTCTCCTGGGGAAATCACAGAGCAATTTCAAGTACGTACGAGTTCGCAGTTTTGTTCTGAATGGCGCGCAACTTCTCTGCCCGCGCCGCCGCTCGGCGGCGGTTTTCGTTTTGGCTACGATGTCACTGCGATCTTGGTGGACTCCAAATCGTCGAGCCTCCATCATCATCTCTAGTATCCGGATTTTTGCCGCGTGAAGTCCGAATGTTGATGGTAAGGAGAGCGAGTGTTCCTGGCCATGACGCCGGAACTCGATTTCGAGCGATGCTCTGTTGATGATTAAGCCAATGCGGTCGGCGGATTAAGCGCCCGGCGAAAAGAGGTGCGGATGGTCGACTTTAAGAAGCTTCGGGAGAGCAAGGCGAAGCCGAAGCCCATCAACCCGCGCGAAATCTTCAATGCGCTGCCCAAGCCGCCGGGCATCAACGATCTCTACGCCAGCCAAGCGGAGGTGCTCGACAACTGGTTCGCGCGCCGGAACGAGCAAGATGTCGTCGTTAAGCTCCACACAGGTGGCGGCAAAACCCTCGTCGCATTGCTGATGGCGCAATCGGTGATGAACGAGATCGGCGAACCAGTGCTTTATCTGGCGCCGACAAACCAACTCGTCGGCCAGGTGCTCGCCAAGAGCCGCGAGTACGGTATCTCGGCGCAACCCTACACCAAGGGACAGCCTCTGCCCGGCGAGTTCCATGATGGCAAAAGCGTGCTCGTCGGCGCCTATGAGACGCTGTTCACCGGCCGCAGCAAGTTTGGTGTTCGCGGGGACGGACGATCGCCGGTAAAGGTCGGCGCCATTATCCTTGACGATGCGCATGTTGCCCTGACCTCGGTCCGCGAAGCCTTCACCCTGACCATTCCCGTGAAGGATCACGCCGACGTCTATGCCGACCTCGCCGGCCGATTTCGCGTTGCCTTTCGTGACGTCGGGCGCAGCGGCACCTTCTCCGACATTACGAACGGCAAAGATTATGGCGTCGTCGAGGTGCCGAGCTGGGCGTGGAACCGCAAACTACCGGAGGTGCAGGACTATATCTCGCAACACGTCGACGGGATCGATCCCTATGTCTGGCCGTTTTTGCGCGACAATCTCGCCTTCTGCCATTGCCTCTTCAGTCGCACCGCTGTGGCGATCACACCGATTTTTCCCCCCGTCGATCTTGTCCCCACCTTCGAGGATTGTCCGCGCCGTATCTACATGTCCGCCACGATCGCCGACGACAGCGAGATCGTGCGCACCTTCGGCGCATCGCCTGAAGCCGTCGCCAAGCCCATCACATCGACGTCGCTGGCTGGCGTTGGCGAGCGGATGATCCTCGTCCCGGAGCTAATGAAGCTTGGGGGCGCCGGCATCACGCCGATGGTGAAGAACATCGCAACCAAGCTCGCCGAACGTAAGAAGGGCGTGGCGATTCTCGCGCCATCAGGCCCCGTGGCAAAGACTTGGACGGATGTGGCGACCTACCCGGAGACGACAAAGGCCGTCACGGAACGTGTCGCGGAGATGCAGTCAGGTTCATCTTTCGGCCCGATTGTCCTTGCCAACCGGTATGATGGGATCGATCTAGCTACTTTGCGGCGCAAAATTCAATCTGGTTGGCCTTGGACTAGAATCGCGCGATATGCGGAAAACTGCCAGGTCGGACGGAAACAGAATTGACGTTGGTTGCTTTCGTTGATTCATTCTTGTGGATGATTCGAGAGCGAACCCTGCGAGCGCGCCAAAAGCTGGTCGGCAAATTGCCGATTACTGGCGAAATACTTCGTGGCTCGCTGCTGGAGCGCACGATCCGGCATACCAAAGATTGCCCGAAATGCGCGCGTGGCGAAGGGCACCGGGTCTTCGTTCTGACGGTGAGCTATGCCGGCGGACGCACCCGGCAAATCAGTGTGCGTCGTGAACGGGTTCCCGAGGTTCGCCGTTGGCTCGATAATTATCAGAAACTGAAGGAGACGATCGAGACGATCTGCGAGATCAATCACGATTTGCTGCGTCCGGAGAAAACGGCGGCAAAGCGCGGGGGGAAGAGCCGTGATTAAGATGCGACGCGTGCAGCTCAGCTTCGGCGATGGATTGATCGCTGAGGAAGTGAGCGATCTCCGCGAGAGCTGGATGACACACGCCGATCAGGTGCTGGCGGACGAGCAAATAGTAGCCGCCGTGTACGAAGCGCTGATGAAACGGCATCCCAAGAGCCGCAGCCGCGGCCGGCCGGGCGCTCCGGCGGAAGTGGTGCTGCGCTTGTTGATCCTCAAGCACATCCGTAACTGGAGCTATGGCGTGCTGGAGCGCGAGGTGCGCGCCAATCTGGTGTACCGCGACTTTACCCGCGTGGGCGCCGCCAAGACGCCCGATGCCAAGACCATGGGCCGCTGGGGAGTAGCGGTGGGGCCGGACGTGGTCAAACAGATTCACGAAAGACTTGTAAGGCTCGCACGGGACGAGGGGGCGATGGAAGGGCGCAGAATGCGCGTGGATACGACGGTGGTGGAGACCAACATCCATTATCCGACCGACTCGAGCTTGTTGGGAGACGGGGTTCGGGTGCTGATCCGCACCATGAAGAAGATCACAACGATCGCTGGCGAGGCTGGAGCCAGACAGTGCGATCGTAGTCGGACGGTGAAGCTGCGGGTGCTGGATATCGCGCGCGCGGCGCGCTCCAAAGCCAAGCAGAGCCGGGAGAAGCTCACGCAGGCGTACGGCAAATTGCTCAACTCGACCAGCCGGGTGGTGGGACAGGCAAAGCGGTTCTCCAAAGAGATCGCCGCAGGAGTGAAGCGCGCTTCGAGCATTCGCAAGCAGCTGGTGCTGGAGGGCCTGGGTCAGGAACTCGATGCGATGGTGCCGCTCATCAAGCAGGTGATGAAGCAGACTAGAGCGCGCATCTTCCGCGGCGATACGCGCGCCGAAGGCAAGATCCTCAGCCTGTTCGAGCCGTCGACAGAAATCATCCGCAAGGGCAAGGCGGGCAAGCCCAACGAGTTCGGCAAGATGGTGAAACTACAGGAGGCCGAAAACCAGATTGTGATCGACTATGAAGTCTACGCTCAGCGACCGCACGATTCGGAGCTGCTGATCGCAGCTATCGAAACGCATCAAGCGATGCTCGGACGCGCACCGCGCCTGGTAGCGGCAGATGCCGCCTTCTACTCCGCAAAGAATGAGGCAGCGGCGAAAGCAAAAGGCGTCAAACGCGTTTGCATTCCCAACCGCTCAACCAAGAGCATTGAACGCAGGCGCGAGCAGAAGAAGCGCTGGTTCCGCAACGGCCAGAAATGGCGGACCGGATGCGAGGGACGCATCAGTGTGACTAAGCGGCGGCATGGGCTTAACCGTTGTCGCTACAAAGGTGACGCCGGGATGAAACGTTGGGTCGGCCTCGGCGTCATTGCCGACAACCTCATCAACATCGGCCGCGCAATGGAAAAGCGGGCTGCCCGGTAAATCCGCCCGCCCTCACCATCAGGCTCTGTCAAAAACCCCGCCGGTCGCCCCCGGCGGGTCTTGCGTTGCTGCGCGCCCTTGAACACTCTTCCAAAAGCATCAATTTTGCGCCGGAAAGTAGCTAGCGACGCCTGCCGGTTCCTCGTGATGGACAATCTCCCGCAGGGCTCGTCGAACTACGATGTGTTCCGGATGAATGTCGTCGCCGATTCCGCCGTCGCATCCCTACTCGCCCAACGGATAGAGCAAGGGATTGGTCGCGGAACGCGCGGAGGCGGCGATCACTGCGTCGTCATGCTGATTGGCAGCAAGCTCGTCGCTTGGATCGGCCGCAAGAACAACTTGGCACATTTGACCGCGAGTACGCGCGTTCAGCTCAAGATGGGTCAGGAGGTCAGCGAGGCGGTCGCGAACGCCAAGGAGGTCGGTCAGACCGTACTGAAATGTCTGAACCGCGATCCTGATTGGGTGGCTTATCATGCATCCGAACTGGCCGACGCCGCGCATGCGGCGCCGATCGATATGCTGGCGCTCAAGGTCGCCGGCAGCGAAAGGCGCGCCTTTCGCCAGCAACGACTCGGACAGTTCGAAAACGCCATACAGACCCTGGAGAAGCTGATCGCCGATAAAGAGCTTGCTGACGACGCGGAGCGCCGGGCGTGGCTCTCAGCGTCGGCCGCACGCATCGCCTATCAAATGGAAGACGAAGGTCGCGGCCAGAAGCTTCAAACGAGCGCTTACACGGTCAACAACAATCATTCGCCGCCGAAGGTCAGGCCTGCCTACGTGCCGCGTCCGCTCCCGGGAAGGCAGTCGGCAGCGATCGTCAGTCGCATGCTCGAGTACGATCAACGCGGTGCCATGATCGCCGAATTCGACGAGGCGGTCGCCGAGCTAGTACCGGAGGCGTCGGCCGGCCGTTACGAGGAAGCGCTTGCCAACCTCGGCGCATTCCTTGGCTTTGAAGCGGAACGGCCGGAGAAGATCCACGGCGTCGGTCCTGATGTTCTTTGGCGAACTGACAGCACCTTCGATTTCGTTATCGAGGCGAAGAGCGAAAAGGACCAGGACAATCCCCTCTACAAGAAGGACCATGCCCAGCTCCTTGAAGCCGAGCATTGGTTTAAGAACGCCTATCCCGGGCGCGAGGCGCTGCGGGTCTCGGCGCTGCCGGAAGCTGTCGCTGACCCGAAAGCGACGCCAGCCGGCAGCTTTGCCCTGCGTCTCGATGAGATCACGAAATTGGTGGGCGCTCTGCGAGGGGTTTTGCTCGAACTGGTGTCCGGCTCCGGAAAATCTGACGCGCTACGGGAGCGCTGCGAAGCAGCACTTGTGAAGGCACACCTGAAACCGGACGGGATCAAGGCTAGTTTTCTCAAGCCGTTCGGCAAAAAGGCCAAGGGCACCTAAACCGCTTCTAGGCGCAACCATCGTTGCGCCTAGAATTCATTCCTAGCCTTGATTCCTGCGCCTAGATCGGCCATTCTTGCGCCTAGATTCTACGCGCAGGAAAGGCCGCTTTGGCGAACCAGATCCCAGAAGAAGCACTGGCCGCGATTGAGGATGCCGTGCGGCGCGACCCCAACGGCGTGTCGGCGCCGGAGATTCTGCGCGCCCTGGCGACTCCCGTCCCGCCGCGCACTCTCCAATATCGCCTCAAACACCTCGTCACCCGAAATCGCATCATCATGGACGGCGAAGGGCGGTGGGCACGATACCGGATGCCCGATGCGGCCATCGACGCGGCAGCGCGGGAAGATGCCAACGAACCTGTCATTCCGCTCTCTGAAGCGGGTACATCGATTCGCGACTATGTCCGTCAGGCGCCGGAGGCCCGCAAGCCAGTCGGCTACGATCGAAAATTCCTCGACCGCTATCGACCGAACGCTTCCTTCTACTTGACCGAGCAGGACCGCGCGCATCTAGCGGCCATTGGCCGCCCGCAGATCGCGGAACAGCCTGCGGGCACCTACGCGAAACAGATCCTCAGCAGGCTGCTGATCGATCTCGCCTGGAATTCGAGCCGTCTGGAAGGCAACACGTACTCGCTCCTCGACACCAAACGCCTCATCGAGCTGGGCGAAGAGGCCGTTGGCCGCGCGCATCTCGAGGCGCAGATGATCCTGAACCACAAGGACGCGATCGAATTCCTGGTCGGCGCCGCTGACGAAATCGGCTTCAACCGCTACACCTTCCTCAATCTCCACGCGCTCCTCGCCAACAACCTCCTCGCCGATTCCACCGCGGCCGGCAGGCTGCGCTACATCGCCGTCGGCATCGAACGCTCCGCCTTCCATCCGCTGGAGGTGCCGCAGCTCATTGAGGAAAGCTTCGATCAGATCCTGGCCACCGCTGCCGCGATCAGCGACCCCTTCGAACAAGCGTTCTTCGTGATGGTGCAGCTTCCATATCTGCAGCCCTTCGACGACGTGAACAAGCGCGTGTCGCGCCTCGCCGCCAACATCCCGCTCATCAAGCGCAACTTAACGCCGCTGTCGTTCGCCGATGTTCCCCGGCAGACATATACGGAAGCCGTGCTCGGCGTTTACGAGCTGAACAAAATCGACCTTCTCAAGGACGTCTTCATCTGGGCCTATGAGCGCTCGGCCGCTCGCTATGCCGCCGTTCGCCAATCCCTCGGCGAACCCGATCCCTTCCGGCTTCGCTACCGCGAACAGTTTCGCGAGCTCATCGCCGAACTTGTCCGGGCGCGCGTAGGTCGGAAGGACGCTGCAGCAAGAATAGCGACTTGGTCAAAGAAAGAGATCGATCCCAGCGATCGAGCGCGTTTCGCCGAGATCGTCGAAGCCGAACTGATAGGCCTGCATGAGGGCAATTTCGCTCGCTATCGAATCCGTCCCTCGGAATTCGCAGCCTGGCGACAAGTCTGGGAGGCCAGATGACCGATACCGCACCGCCAGCCAAACTGCCGGCCGCAGCGATCTACGCTCTCACCATCGAGCGCTTTCGCGGCATCACCTCTCTCAAGTGGAAGCCATCGCGCGGCGTGAATGTCATTCTCGGCGGCGGCGACGTCGGCAAGACCACGATCCTCGAAGCCATCGCGCTTCTCCTTAGCCCCGTCAATCCAACGACGCTCTCCGATCCCGACTATCACGACCGGGATATCGAAGCCGGGTTCTCCATCGAGGCTGTTCTGTCCCTGCCGGCCGGCGCCGGAATGAGCGGTCAGATGAAACCCTCTTGGCCTTGGGAATGGACCGGCGAGGAAGCAGCCGTTCCTGCCCTGGAGCACGACGGCAAGCTCGCCGGTGAACCGGTCTACCGAGTTCGTGTGCGCGGCACCGAAGACCTCGAGCTGGCTTATGAGATCGTCCAGCCAGACGGTTCTACCGATAGCTTTCCCGTCGCGCTGCGACGCGCGATCGGCCTCGTCCGCCTGAGCGGCGATGATCGCAACGACCGCGATCTTAGGCTAGTCCAGGGTTCTGCACTGGATCGGCTACTCTCCGACAAAGGCCTACGCTCCCGCATGGCGAGCGAGTTGGCGAAAAACGACGTCAAGAACGAGCTGACCACCGAAGCACAGACTAAGCTCAAGAATCTCGATACCACGTTCCAGAGAGAAAGCCTGCCTGCCGGCCTCGATCTTGTGATCACTGGCGGGCAAGGTGCGTCGATCGCGTCAATGATCGGCCTCACCGCGGATCGCTCCGGCATCCAATTGCCCCTTGCAAGTTGGGGAGCCGGAACCCGCCGATTGTCAGCGCTCGCCATCGCCGAGCAGAACCAGGGCGATGCGCCGATCACGCTCGTCGACGAGGTGGAGCGCGGGCTCGAACCCTACCGGCAGCGGACGCTGATCGAGAAACTCCAAACCGGCTCGTCGCAGGTGTTTCTGACCACCCACAGCCCGGCCGCCATCTCGTCCGCGGCGACATCCTTGATCTGGTACGTGGATCATACCGGCCAAATCGGGCCGCTCGACGTTACCAAGATCGCGAAGCACCGCAAGACCGATCCGGAAGCCTTCCTCTCGCGCCTCGCCATCATAGCGGAAGGCGCGACCGAACTCGGATTTACCACGGCCATCCTTGAGCGCGCGTTCGACTCCGTGCTCGAACAACACGGCGTGCATGTGAGCGATGGTGGCGGACATGAGGCAACGCTCGGCATCCTTGAAGCCCTCGCGGCCGGCGGCCTGCAGTTCGGGGGCTTCGCCGACGACGAGGGCAAACATCCCACGCGCTGGGCCAAGCTTCACACGAAACTCGGCAAATTGCTCTTCCGTTGGCCGTCGCTCTGCATCGAAGAAAACATCATTGCCGTCGTCCCCGACGACAAGCTGCAAGCGTTCATCACCGACCCTATCGGCGAAAAAACCGGCATTCGCTTACGCACTCTGGCCGATCGCCTTGGCATCGCCGACAAGGATTTTGCGGCGCTCAAGGCGAAGGCAGGCGCCGATTTCAAAGCCCGCATAGTCGAGGCAGCCGTCGGCACTGTGCCCACCGGCAAGGAAAGCGATAAAAACGAGTACAAAGCGCATGCCGGCCGGTGGTTCAAATCGGTCGACGGCGGACGTGAACTCGCCGGCAAGCTCTTCAGCCTCGCGCTCTGGCCGGCGCTCAAACCGCAGCTCCTTCCGTTCTGCAACGCAGCTCGCACAGCCATCGGTCTCACAGAGATTGCGGATCTGGACGGATGAGCGACGCGTCGGTCCATACGGCGTTAAGATCCGACGCACCGCTGGTGCTGGTCGAAGCGCCGGCCGGCTGCGGCAAGACACACCAGGGCGCCGACTACGCCTGCGATGTCGCCGCTGATCGCTCCAACCGCCTTCTGATTTTGACGCATACACACGCGGCCTGCTCGGTGTTCGCCGAGCGCACCCGGGGCAGCGGCAGCCGCGTCGAGATCCGCACGATCGACAGCCTCATCGCGCATATCGCGACCGCTTATCATCTCGGCCTCGGACTTCCGGCAGACGTGCCGACCTGGGCCAGGCGGACGCCCGATGGCTATCGACATGTCGCACTTCGCGTTGCGGCATTACTCAAGCGGCACCCGATGATCGCCACGGCTCTGGCCAAACGCTACCCTGTCGTCATCTGCGATGAGCATCAGGATTGCAGCGGCGACCAGCATGCGCTCGGCATGGCCATGCTCGACCAAGGCGCCAGATTGCGAGTGTTCGCCGATCCAGTCCAACGCATCTTTAAGGAAGCGCCGCTGGCCGGCTCCAATCCGGCGCACGATTGGGCCACTCTCGCGAAACAGGCCCACGCGTTCGAGCAACTCGACACGCCGCATCGCTGGCGGAGCGGCTGCCCCGACCTTGGGCGCTGGACCCTCCTCGCCCGGACGGCGCTCAAAAACGGCGGGAAGATCGATCTCCGCAATAACATACCTGCGAGCGTGTCGGTGGTTGTTGCAGAGAACCAAGCCCGCAGGAACATGGAGTATCAGCTCGCTCCGACCGACCGGCGAGCCATCGACGCATTCACGCGATCCCATGCGTCGCTACTCGTCCTCACACGGTACAATGAGACGGCACGCTCATTGCGCGCCTTCTTCAACCGCCGGCTCCCGCTATGGGAAGGCCATACGCGTTCGGCCCTTGAGAAGCTGGTTGATGCAATTACTGCAGGCAACGCCGACTGCCCCAAGCTTGCCGCCGCTGTCGTCACGTTCATGAATGACATCGGCAAAGGCTTCAGCCCTTCGGCGTTCGGCGATCGGTTCGAAAAGGAAGTGCGCGAAGGCTGTACGACAAGGAGTCGAGGCAAGCCCGCCACGATTCAGGAGCTTGCCCGCTTCCTCTTGGCCGAGCCCGATCATCGGGGCGTCGCCAAGCTTCTCGCGCGCTTGGCGGAACTGAAACAGGGCGACGCCGATTTCGCCGATATCGAGATGGATCACAGCAGGGAGTTCTGGGAAGCGGTCAGGCTCGGCAACTTCGAGGATCTCGAAGCAGGCTTAGCCGAGATAACACACCGCCGCGCTTACGGACGGCCCAAGCCACCAGACGCTGCTATTAGCACCATCCATAAGGCCAAGGGCCTCGAATGCGGCAACGTCGTGGTGATGCCGTGTGACTCCACCACCTTTCCTGACCGCGAGGATGCCCGGTGTCTTCTCTATGTTGCTATCAGCAGAGCCAAAGAGCGATTGATGCTTGTGGTCTCGCGGGCCGATCCGAGCCCGCTTTTCCAGCTCTAACGGTTCTATCGGCAATCAGCCTTCTGGCAGCGTAATCGATACCGCAAGCGCCGCACCGATCGGACCAGACCGGCGTTCAAGAAATAGCGAACGCGGTCGTCCCGAGAGGCATCAAACTGCTGACCAACCTGACAAGTAAGAAGCAGGTCGGCCGCCCAGGTCTCCAGCGGCCAATCACTCGCCGCGCCGATGCGCTTCACCATCTCATAGGTCGGCGCTTCGCCCTCGTTTAGCTCCGCAAGGGCCTGGTGAACATGATCCGCGTCGAACACGCGGCAGCCGACGGCTGGCTGATCGATCCGAATACGCTCTCGCAAGGGATAGCTGATCGAAAACGGTACCTTATGTGGGTTATATAATAGGTAGTACACTGCCTTTCCAAAATCGCGATTCAATGTATCGATCGATTTCACCTGATCGCTACCTGAGTGGATGGCCCCATAGACGCAGCTTTCGCCGAACGAAAATTCACGATGGAGAGCTCCAATAGCTTGGGCGTTTTCCCGCCGGATGAACGCATTCATCCCATAGAGGAATCCGACCTCATCTTCATCGTCTACGTCGTTGTTGTCCGGATACAATCGCTTAGATTGAAGCAATCCAATCTTTTTAGCGATTAGCGTCTCGTGCCGATAGATAAACACGAGAACTGCGATATCCGCCGTCTCCCATCGACGTCCAAAAGGAAGGTCCCAATGCGGCCGGCCAATCCGCCGCAAGCCGCCGATGTTGTGCGTGTCCATGCGCACAATAGCTCCCGACGGCAGCAACGTTGGGGCAGTCTCGGGGATCAGCGCCTCGATTAGACCATCATCCAGCTAGGTCTCCCGCACGTTGGGTAGATTGACTAGCCGTTCGGATACATGCCGGTTAGCTTCGGAGAAAATAGTCCGGAACCACATCACCACATCTTCCGGGATTTGAGGCCAAGGGTTCATGGCTATCTCCAGTGCAACCGCAGCGCCTCTTCATGAATGTCCGGTCGAATACAGACTTTCAATCATCGACAGCCTTGTATCTTGGACCGACTGGTCGGCACTAGTAAATTGGAATACGCGGCCATGATGATTGGAAGTCAATGAGATGATTGTTGTGAGGCGGCGGCCGCCACTTCGAAGTGAGTTTGTCGGGGGAAGGCCTTCCCCCTGACCGACGCCAGGGTCGCCGGTACACCCCCATCAGCGGGGACACCCCGCAGCGCCCCGAGAGTGAGAGTGGAGCCGGGTTTCCGTGACGGGCTAAGGGCTGGAGGAGAGGCCTCCGGCGCCCGTCATGGAGATGACCCATGACCCAAGTCGAAGTTCTGAGCGATGGCCGCGACGACGTCGGCGGCTACAAGGTGGACGTAACCCGCGGCAACCGCGTCGGCCGCGTATCGTCGGAATGGTTCTCGCGGCCAGCGGATGAGCGTTATCTCTCGCTGTCAGACCTCTACGCCGCCGTGCACCGACGGACCGAGCGAAGCCGGACCCGAACAGTCGAGAGCGCTGCGATCCGGGTTGAGGCCAGCCGCGACGATGCCGAGCGCCTGGCGCTGACGCTGCCCGGCTCCGACGCGCCGATCGCTCCGACCCACTGGAGTTTCGGCCAACTCGCCGGCCTGGTCGGAGCGCCGGCGGCCTACCTCCGGCAGCTTCCAGCGCCGCTGGCCGGCATCAACCTGCAATACGGCTTGACCTCCCGTTCCGCCGAGCAGGTGAAGACGCTCGAGATCGAAGACGGTCGCGTCGAGCTTCGCGCCGTTACGGGCCCCGAATACGGGCGCATCTTTGACGACGAACTCGTCGCGGCCGTTCAGCGCATCGCCGGCAACGGCACGGGCGATACACGCTGGAAGGTCCCGGGCGTGCTCGACTGGTCGACCGGAGTCTATAACCCGCACGTCGACATCAGCCAGGATACGACGACGCTCTACGCTTCCGACCGCGACGTCTTCCTGTTCCTGGTCGACGACCTTAACCCGATCGAGGCCGGCCGGCTGCGTGATGGCTCGCCGGACCTCTACTTTCGCGGCTTTTATTGCTGGAATTCCGAGGTGGGAGCGAAGACGCTCGGCATGGCGAGCTTCTATCTCCGCGCCGTCTGCCAGAACCGCAATCTCTGGGGTGTGGAGGATTTCGAGGAGATCACCATCCGCCACTCCAAATACGCCGCCTCACGCTTTGCGCAGGAGGCGGCGCCGGCGCTCGCCAGCTTTGCCAACTCCTCGTCGAGGCCCTTCGTCAACGGCATTAGAGCCGCGCGAGAAACGATCGTCGCCCGCACCGACGACGACCGCGGCGAGTTCCTGCGCAAGCGCGGCTTCTCGAAGACCGAGACAGCGAAGATCATCGAAAGGGTGTTTTCCGAGGAAGGACGCAAGCCCGAAAGCGTGTTCGATTTCGTGCAAGGCATCACAGCGGTTGCGCGGGGCAAGATCCATCAGGACGCACGACTCGATCTAGAGGCGCGCGCGAAGAAGCTGCTCGACCGCGCAGCCTAATACCCGGAAAGCCGAAAGATGCGGAACGGCGTGTCTCCGGCTTCGTGCCTTTCCGTTTTTACTGATCGTCGGTTTGCGGCGCTGCCCTCAGAGGAAGAGGACGGCGCTGCGCTTCGTGACGGGTTGGAGACCCAGAGAGAGACTTTGGGTCGCCCGTCGCGGAGTATCACCCATGGCTACCGCCGTTCAGAAGATCACCCTGTCGTCCTCGCGCGACATTCCCTTCAACAAGCTGGTGCTCAGCCAGTCAAACGTCCGGCGTGTGAAGGCCGGCGTCTCCATCGAGGAGCTGGCCGAGGACATCGCCCGGCGTACCTTGCTCCAAAGCCTCAACGTCCGGCCGGTCCTCGACGCCGAAGGCGCCGAGACCGGAATGTTCGAGATTCCGGCAGGCGGCCGCCGCTATCGGGCGCTGGAGCTGCTGGTCAAGCAGAAGCGCCTGGCCAAGACCGCGCCGGTGCCTTGCGTCGTGCGCGATCCGGCGACCGGCATTCTCGGCGAGGACGACTCGCTGGCCGAGAATATCCAGCGCGCGCCGCTTTTAGGTTCTGTGTTCGAACTGTCCTGTTAGATTCGTTTGGCTGTCATCGTGATGGTTCATATCCGTGGGGCATTTCGAGGAGGGCACACAGACGTCCGAGTCAAGCGTTCCCGCAGCGTAGCGAGGACAACGCTTGACGCGGCGGCGACACCACAAACTAGCATTACAGTTGGTGCGCCGGGAGACCGGCAAGGAGTAGATGGTGCAAGTCCATTACGATGAAGGAATAGCGATCCACATCGGCCCCGAGCCGTGCGCAGGCATCCGCGAGGATATCTGCGAAGCGTCGGTAGGGGAGCATACAGGCCAGCCATTGAGCCGCGAAAGAATGTTTTCCCGGGCACCGACGCTGTCAACTGAGCGGAAGGCAACACGGACGGGTGCGCAATCGCAAGCATCCGTCTGGCCCGGCGTGGTCGCAGACCCCGGCATGTATGGAAGCTCCTTGTACGGGAACCGGGAGATCTCCGGGTCGGCCATGACCTCCTTGGAGGCGTATGGTCCGCAGCGGGAAGGCGAGGAGCCGTAGCCGCTGATGCACGACACGGAGAAGTCTGACTTCGGCATAGTAGCTGTGAAGCCGACGAACAAAGCCGGGCAACCGGTAGCGGAGTTGGCGGAGCCAAGGCCGGGGACCAAGGGGAACGCGGAACAGCAGCGCATGCACCGGACACAGGGCCGGGCTCGCATGTCCCAGTCGCTGGACCGCGTACGGAAGGCCGCAAGGCTGAGGAAGAAGGACCGGTTCACCGCGCTCTTCCACCATATCAATGTCGATGCACTTCGGACGGCGTTCTACGCGCTCAGGCGCAAGGCCGCTCCCGGGGTGGATGGCATGACGTGGCAGGACTACGAGGCAGATCTCGAGCCACGGCTAGAGGGTCTGCACCAACGGGTCCATCGGGGAGCGTACCGCCCACAACCGTCACGCCGGACGTACATACCGAAGGCGGATGGGAAGCGGCGGCCGCTGGCGATCGCAGCTCTGGAAGACAAGATCGTCCAAGGGGCTACCGTCATCGTGCTCAACGCCATCTACGAAGGCGACTTCTGCGGTTTCTCGTACGGGTTTCGACCCGGTCGGGGACCGCACGATGCGCTGGATGCGCTGTGCGTGGCGATCGACAAGCGGAAGGTGAACTGGATGATTGACGCCGACATCCAAAACTTTTTCGGGGACGTCAGCCAGGAACGGCTGGTGCGCTTCCTCGAACATAGGGTCGGCGACAAGCGCATCATCCGCCTGATCCAGAAATGGTTGAGGGCGGGCATCCTCGAAGACGGGGTCGTGACCGTCGATGACAGGGGAACGGGCCAAGGCTCGGTGATTTCACCGCTCCTCGGCAATATTTACCTGCATTACGTTCTGGACCTGTGGGCCAAGCGCTGGCGACAGCGCGGGGCCACTGGCGACACGGTCATCGTGCGCTATGCCGATGATGTGGTGGTCGGCTTCGAGCACGAGGGCGACGCTCGTCGTTTCCTCGATGCGATGCGTGCAAGGCTTGAGGAGTTCATGCTGTCGCTCCATCCGGACAAGACCCGCCTGATTGAGTTTGGTCGCTTCGCGGCGGTCAATCGCAAGCGGCGCGGGCTCGGCAAACCGGAGACCTTCGACTTTCTGGGGTTTACGTTCATCTGCGGAAAATCACGTCGCGGGAACTTCCTGCTTCAACGGAAGACGCGACGTGATCGCATGCGGACCAAGCTTCAGGAGATCAAGTTGGAGTTGCGGCGACGAATGCACAGCCCGATTCCCGAACAGGGAAGATGGTTGAGGCAGGTCGTGACCGGTCATTTTGGCTATTTTGCTGTCCCCACGAACGGCCGAGCGTTGAATGCGTTTCGGTTCTACATAACCGATCTCTGGAGGCGCACGCTTCGGCGACGCAGCCAGCGGAGCGGCCTAACATGGGATCGCACAACAAAGCTCACCGATCACTGGCTCCCCAAACCGCAGATCCTTCATCCTTGGCCACAATTGCGCTTCGCCGTCACGCACCCGAGGTAGGAGCCGAGTGCGGGAATTCCGCTCGCTCGGATCTGTGCGGGGGGCGCTCAGTAATGGGCGTCCCTACCGCGAACTTTTTTGATTTGAAGTGGG
>NZ_VSTH01000007.1:0-85204 GCF_008123965.1 Bradyrhizobium hipponense
ATGGAATCGATCGTCTAGTTTGGCACCACGTGGAGCATGAGAATGACCACCGGCGAGCGGAAGAAAATCGTTTCGGCTGCAACTCTCTAATCGGCGATTTTTTCTACTTTGAGCCATTGCCGCGCAATAACCGTCCCTGCTCGGTCAACCACTTGGCGCGCGCGAGGTGACTCTGGTATGCGCGGCGCGCACGATCCGGCTCGCGCTCCGCATCGATATGCAGCACTACCCAGGCGACTTCCGTCCACTCAGCCCCTTCGCTGTCAGCCTGCAGGAGGCGAATGTACGTGACGACATGCTGTTCGTCATAGGCCGTCAGAATCTGTTCTGTGGGCGCGGCGTCGGCGACATCGGGATCGAGCGGCGGATTCTTCATAAACTCCATGCCTTAGATTAGACAATTTCTAACACGCAGGCCGGAACAGGCTGAAGTTTAGTCGCGAGACCGGACCTGCACATTTTGTCGAGAATACTCCGTGGTGAAATACTCTTCAAGGACGTGCCCTCTCGCGTATGGACATACGCGAGGTACTTGCAATCAATTTGCGGAAGCTCCGACAGGCGCGCGGTTTGTCCCAGGAGGAATTGGCCCACAGGGCGGATATTGACCGCACCTATATCAGCGCGCTCGAACGAAGCGTCTATGCGGCGGGTATCGACGTTGTCGATCGGTTGGCGCGTAGCCTGGGTGTAGAGGCAGCCGATCTGCTGACTCGTCCCAAGCGAAAGACACGGGACCAGGCCGACTAGCTCATGCGAGCCACTCGGTCCTTTGGCGGGCGCCGGCTGATGCGCACCAGAATGAGAAGCCCCGCCCGGCGGACCGGACGGGGCTTGGTGGGGCGATCTTAATCGCCGTTCTTGCGCGGCCGCGACCAGAGGAGGGTGTAGCCTTCGCCGCCTTCCTCGTCGAACAGGTTCGCGTAGATCGGCGCGTTGAAGGACGGATCGTCGAGCTTGAGCGAGAGATAATCGCGGCCCTCTTCGGAGCGCTTCGACCAGGCTGCCCCAATTTCGGCGCGGCCCAGGTAGATGCGGTGGCTGGGAGCGTTGTCGTTGGAGCGGTTGGTCTCGGCGACGATGCGGACGCCCTTGGCCTGCAAACTCAGGGTGATGATTTCGCCCTGGAAATCGTTGCCAACTTTCTTGAAAGAACCGATGTTAGCCATCTCACTTCTCCTGTTGTGTTTCGAGCCCGCGACCACCGCGGCCTCGATGGCGATCTAGGGGCCGATGACGATCGGCGACGCACCCGCATGGGCCAAAGCGCAGCGGAGGACGCCGTTGTGGCGAGTTTCTTGTCTCGCGAGGAATGGGCGAAGCCCAGGGGAAGAAAGTCGCATCAACGGCGTTGCGGCGCAGACGATCGAGGCGCAGCCGGTCTTCGGCCAGATCAAGCCATCAAAGAGGCCACGTGGTCTGCGTGCTGAACCGCAATCTTGAGGAGAAGTCTGGCGAATCTCGGTTCTGCTGAACAAGAGGTTGGTACGGTTCGGCGCAGAAAGAGAAACTATCTGCCGCAAAGGGCGGTATCGTCCCGGCAGGAATGATCGAGCGCGGCGCGCCGCTCCACCGCAGCTATGTGGGCCAGACAGAAATTGGTAGGGCTCGCTTAAAGCGCTCCCAGGAGAAGCGCTGTTACTTTTCGCTCAAGCTCGACGATCCCTCGTTCAACGTGGCAGCCCTGTGCTACCTTGCTGGACCGATGATGGCGACGAAGCCTCATCACTCATGCGTGGCGGCTGCGAGAACTTGTTGAGGCATATTCCCCGCCACCCCGGCCGACTCCAACGGGCGGGTTTCCGCGAAAGCGGTCAAGCGCGTCCATGCCGTGCCGCCGATGCAAACCGCACCTAGGCAAGCAAAGGCCTCGCGCCAAGCCAGCGAAGGCACCCCGATCTGCGACACGGCAAACACTACATGATAGCCAGCGACGGCGGCGTGAACAGCGAACGCTGTCGCGATCGCGATGCGCAAGACCAAGGACCGAGTAACGGCAACGGCGACCTGACCGAGGACAAGCGTCAGCGCACCACCGGCAGTTCCGAGAAGCAGCGCGCCAACGACACCAGTGCCGGTCTGTGACGCCGTCATCCCGATACTCAGTGCGACGAAAAACGGCAGGCATACGCTGCGAGGGCAAAGATCACCCAGCAGAACAGACCGATACCAAGTATGTTGAGAACAAGCCCAAACGCGAGCATGGTGGTGGCTCCATGTGCATAGATTTATCAATCGCGCCTTCCACCACCACGGCGCAAGTTCTAATGTAGAAATCGGAAACGAGGCGGAGTTGCGGCAGCTGCAACTCCGCTTTGACGCCCTGGATGCGATAAGACGGCGCTCACGCGCCGCCGAACCTCCAAACGGGGATGCCGAGCCGCTTCGCCGAGCGAAGCGCAACTGAACGCAGACGAGATTTCCGCAACCAACTCCTCAAACGCGTACTTCCTGGTTCCATAGCTGCCCGACAAGTCGCGGTTGAGACGTGAGGGATGGCCGCTGGCATGCGCCAGCTCATGCAAGGCCGTTCGATGCCAATTGATCGGCTCGAAATAGGCTTGCGGTGGGGGCACCTGCACATAGTCTTCCGTCGGCAAATAGAAGGCGCGGTTGCCGCCGATGCGGAAGTCGATGCCGGTCGCCTCGATCAAGTATTCGACCTGCGGCTCGATCAGGCCTGGCGGCGGAGGCGGCGCCGTCGTCGCGATCTCTGGAGGCAGGCCGTCGCATTGATCGCTGTTGAAGATCGTGAAGCGCTTGAGGAACGGAATGGCCTGCGCTTCCTCACCGTTCTCGCTCGCGCGGCGCTTTTCGTCGACCGGAACAAAGCGTTCGGCATAGACGAGGGTCGTGCCGCGCTCGCCCTTGCGGACGTGACCACCGAGCGACAGCGCCTGGCGGAATGTAAGCCAGCTCTGACCTGTAAATCCGTGTTCGGTCGCTGCACCCCATAGAATCAAAATATTTATGCCACTGTATGGACGGCCGGTAGCGGCGCTCTTCGGCAACGCCAAAGGCGCCTTCGCGGCCGCCGTGCCCCAAGGCTGCACCCACGGCACTCGGCCAGCCTCCAGCTCGGCGATGATCTTGTTGGTGATGTCGTCATAAAGGCTTCTCCGGTCCTCACCGGTGCGCGCCCGAGGATAATGTCTGGACATCGCGGATCTCCGCGGCGGGCGCCGCGAGCCTCTCTCGCAGCCTGTAACCCGTCACGGCAAAACCGCGCGGCACTCTGACTCTCGCCTCTACATGAAAGAATGCGAAATCTGCGACGCAGCCCGCCTTCTATCGGAAGTTCATGGGATTACGTTGAGCTACCCAGGGCCGCAGGCCCGACCAGGCGTGCGCCAGCGGCGCATCGCCGTAACGGAAAATGGCACCCGGAGAGCGTGAGCATAGCGACCCGAAGGGACACGCGGGTCCGAGTGCAGCGACGAGACCGGTTCAATAGCGGCACCCGGGAACGGGGCAGTGATAGCGGTCGCCGCAGGCGAGCCCCTTTTCCGAGTGCCCCCGGCGAGGAGCTCCGTAGCTCTTGCGCGAGGGATCGAAGCCGCACGGCCGAGACGCAAAGCGGCTCGGTTCACGAGAGCCCGATGCGCCGGCAGCCGCACGCGCTCTGGCCGAGCAAAACTCCGCCAAAACTTGAATCAGCGGATCTAGATTTCCTCGCGCGCGTTCGTCTGCGCGTCATAGATCCTGATCTGAAGCATGGGAAAACGCTTCTTTAGTTCTTCGCCACCTGCCCTGGCGCCATATCTGGTTGCAAATTCGGCCGTCCACTTCAAGCGCGTAACCAGAGGCCGGCAATTCACCGGTAGCTGCAACCATTTCATTTCCATTCTGCAGTGAGGTGATTGGGAATGATGGCTAGCGTGAGTCGCCCAAACCGCGCCAGAGCCACCTGCCCAAGCCCGGTGATTGGCGAACGCGCTGTGGATTGGCGCCTCGCAGGGATCGCTCAAGGATGGGCATTTGCGTCATCCGAACAGGCGGCTTTCCACTTGCGCGGATGCATGCACGATAGAGCCACGGCTCCACATAACTGCCCTTCCAGAGTCCCTGGCCGGTGCGCTCAGCCTCGCGCTGAGCTTCGTGATACCTGCCCTTCGAGTATTGAGGCCAATCCAACGCAAGGCCGTTGCGTACAAGCCATTCAGCGAGATCCTTGCCTGCGACGGAGCAGGTCGCGACCGTGCGGCCATATGGGTCGAGGCTGACTGGAACACAATTGACGGGACGGCGGGCAATGAACGCGTCAAGGTCGTTTGCGGCCTGCGCACCGCAACGATATTGCAAGCTGTCTTCGCCGCGGCACAGCTGGCTGCTCTCCGGTGCGTCGATGCCCCAAAGCCGAATGCGCACTCCATGCATTTCCAGCGTGTCGCCGTCGATCACGCTGGCCTGTCCCACAAAATCATCGGCCAGCGCCACGCTCGACATAATGGCGAGAATCAATCCGACAGAGGTCCGACGCATTCCAATGACCTTGTAGCTATCGCAAATCTCGCACATTGGATTTCGACCGGGCTCTCGAGTGGTTCAGCGCCGGCAGCTTCGCTGGCCGCTCGGGATAGTGAACTCTCTGCCGCGCAGCCAGCATCCCTCGAAGCGAGCCCAGAGCAAAATCGCATCCATCTGCCGAGTGAATACATAAATCCTCCAGACGCCGTCATTCCTGATAACTTCGCCGGTCGCGTTGAATGGCAGGCTGAACCGGCAAAGCGCGTGTTAAATTTCGTCCCAGCGCGCGCCCCTTGGGATGAGGCAAGGGCGCTGCAGCGCCCTTCACCAGACGAGGCGCTGATACCAGACGAGGCTGAAAGTCGTGAGGCGCGACGCGGCTGGTTTTGCACAGGGCGGCGGAACACGTGGACAAGCGCCTGCCCCGACGATTTGGAATCCCTGCTCTGTGTTAGCAGCCGGAACGAATTGAGGGCCGCAAGGATTCGTCGTTCGCGGAGGAGCGATCTTGATGCTGATGACCAAGGAGCGGCGGACGGCGATCCGCACTGTACGAGGGTGGGCCATAGCGGTGCTGCAGGAGGTAGGCGCGATCCGCGAGTGTGAGTACCACGGATGGATGAGGGATCGCGCAGATCCACACGCCCGTGAGCGCGCGTTCGAAATCGCCCGCCAGGATCGGCCATCAGGCCTTTCGCCCGAGGCGGCCACCGGTGCGGTTACCGAGGTCCTGGATTCGATCGGCGATACCTGCCCCGAATGCCCGCCCGAGGTCTAGGCACGCGCTGGACAATCGACGCAGCAAAGATAACTAGCGCGCGAGACGCTTCTCGACGCGCTTCCGGCTGTTGCCGACCTTCTTGACAGCTTTCTTGACCGCTGACGCCGACCGTCCTGTCTTCTTGGACTCGTACCCCAGTTCATACTTTTGCCCGCCGGCCACACGAGCCCGGTCCTGCTTGCGCCCACGCGCTGTCTTCTTCGCTGCCGCCATCGGCTCCTCCTGTCGGATTTGATGACAAACCAACGCAGCAAAGGATTCACGGGTTCCGGAACGATTCAGTTTGAATCAGCTGTTGCGTGGGTGCTTTAGTGGCGCTTCAGCGTGAAAGATCCGCGCCCATCGGCGTAGAGGCGCCGTTGCCCGGCTTCATCGGATCGGCCTTGGCAAGGTGCCGTCCGGCGAATCAAGTTCGGCGGCTACCGGGTCCAGGTCCATTTTGCCAACAGGCGGCCAGGATCTTCACCCGGCGGGGGCACGCTGGACCCACCGCTTCACAAAGGTCGCCCATGATGCCTGGCGCATCAAGGCGACCGCCGCCATCGTCGACGGCGAGATCGTCGTTCCCGCAGCCGAGGGCACTACCGATTTTTCGGTGTTTCTCTGGAGGGACCCGCTGGCATTCACGCGTGGTTGCCGCCACAAAAACTAACCCCGCGCGCGCCGCAAGGCGGCTTCCAATCGCTCCTTCTCCTTATCCCAGCGGACTTGTTCAGTTTGCGATCTTTTCTCAAGAGCCTCGATCTCGGTCTGGATGGCGGCCGCCCGCTTCGCGTGCTCCTGCTCGGCTTTGGCCAACGCAGCCTGTGCCTTGTCGACCGCCTGCTGACGGCGTTCACGCTCCTTCTGCCTGGCGGCCTCTTCCCTCGCTCGTTCACGTTCACGGCGCGCCTGCTCCCGTTCGTAGGCGAGAGCGGCCTTCCGCTCCGCAGCCTTGTTGACGGGGCGAGAGGAAGGCGTCTTGGTCTTCGGGCCTTTCGACTTGCGGGCGGCTTTCGTTGGTCCGCCGCCGCCAAGATTGGTGGGCAGCTCGGCATGTTCGCTGAAAGGCCGGTCAGTCCCAACCGGGCGCCTGAGAACGACGCCAGGCTTTGCCAAGGTCGCGGCGATGACGTCCGGATCGTGGCTCTCCTTCGCCGCGCCCTGATGGAAGAGATTGCTGTCGGCACCCCACGCTTCCAGAGCCGCCTTCATGGATGGCGCCGCGATGGCCTGATCGAAAAAGCCCAGCGAGGTCTGATAAGTTTTCAGTTTCCTGGCCATCTGTCTGATCCGCCCTCCCCGATCGATCGTCAACGTCGCGCACGTCACGGCGCCTGCGGAACATGACGCGGCCTCGTAGCGTTCCCTAATCCTTGAAGGACTTCCATGCATTTCGGAACGCGCTCTTAAGGATTGACCTCGGATGAGCCGGACGTCGACCCTCCCCAAGCGCCTGCAGCCGATGCTTGCTACGCTCACCGACGCGCCATTCGACGACCCCGGCTGGGTTTTCGAGGACAAGTACGACGGCTTCCGGATGGTCGCGGAAATCCGGCGGGGCGAGGTTGCGCTCTACAGCCGCAACGGCAAGATCATCAGCCGCAGTTATATCGAGGTCGCCAAAACGCTGGAGGGCGTGAAGGGCGACGCCGTAATCGATGGTGAACTCATCGCGATCGGTAAGGACGGCCTCTCGCATTTCCAGCTGCTTCAAAACGCGCTGCGTCATGAGGCGAAGCTGCTGTATTGCGCCTTCGATCTCATGTTTGAGAACGGAGTGGACTTGCGCAAGCAGCCTCTTCTCGAGCGCAAGAAGCGCCTGAAGGCAATTCTGCCGCGCGACAAGCTGATCGCCTTCAGCGCTCACCGTAAAGGGAACGGCACGAAATTCTTCGCCGAGGCCGAGCGGAACGGTCTCGAAGGCATCATGGCGAAGCGCGCCGACAGCGCGTATGCGTCCGGTAGCCGGACCTCGGATTGGCTGAAGATCAAGACGGCAAAGCGGCAGGAAGTGGTGATCGCCGGCTTCACGGCGCCCAGGCGCACCAGGCCGTTCTTCGGCGCCCTGGTCCTCGCCGTGCGGGAAGACGACGCCTGGCGCTACATCGGACATGTCGGCACTGGCTTCAGCCACAAGGTCCTGGAAGACCTCCATGCCAAGCTGGTGAAGCTGACGGCCGCTAAATCACCCTTTCCTGCCAAGGTGAAGGACGAGGCCGTCACGACTTGGGTCAGGCCCTCGATGGTCGCCGAGGTCAGATTCGCGGAGTGGACGAGCAAGGGCGAACTGCGCCAGCCCGTCTACCTCGGGCTCAGATCCGACAAGCGGGCGAAGGATGTCGTGCGCGAGCGAGAACGTCCGCGCAAATAGCGCTTCCCTTCGGGCGTAACCGGCAGGCGGAACGAATTAAGGCATTCGCCTCCTCCGCTGTGAATTCCCTCCGCGCTGGTGCGCTCAGTCGCCTTCAAGGTCGTGGATTTCCGGTCGCATGCCCTCAGGCGTGACTTCGAGCGTCGCAAGCGTGATCGGCAGCTTGAAGCGCCGCGGTCTGACCCAGTGTGATCCAGCACACGGAACGATGGGCCGATGAGTCCTATCGTCCAATCATCGAACGGCAATCAAGCGGTTCGAATTGACCCAGAAAGGACTACTCCCATGTTTCGCTCCATCCTCATCGTCTCCGCCGCCGTCCTCTCACTCACTGCTTCGAGCGCGTATGCTGGCAACTCCTCTTCCATCGTGCAGAACGGCAACGGCAACGCGGCCGAAACCTTCCAGAAAGGCCGCAACAACGACAGCCAGGTCATTCAGTTCGGCAACGGCAACGGCGCTGGCATCCATCAGGTCGGCCGCAACAACAACGCCGGCATCGGCCAGAGTGGCGACGGCAACTACGCTGGTGTGTGGCAGCGCCGCCACTGATCACCTGATCTCGCTTCGCGCGGAAAGGAAACGTGACGGACCCGTCCCTCACATTCCTTTCCGCCCCGCGAACCTCGAAAGGAGAAACCCGTGAGAAAGCTTCTGTTTATCACCAGCGCCGCGCTGGCTCTGGTCTCCGCTCCGGCTTTCGCCGGCGGCATCACCGCTTGCGTGCACGCCCGGACCCAGATCGGCAACGGCGCCAGCGACAGCGTCAGCCAGAACTGCCAATACAACATGAACGGCCAGGTGCAAGCCGGCAACGGAATGTCGGCCGGCGCGCGGCAGTCCGGAACCAGCAACACGTCGAGCCAGCTTCAGCTCGGCGACAATAACTCGACCCGCCTCAGCCAGCACGGCCGTGACAACAGCGCCGGCGCCATGCAGGTTGGAAACGGCAACCGCGTCAAGGTCAATCAATGGTAAGGTTGTCGGCCCTATCGGCCGGAGCCGCACGGCGGTTGGGCGGGTCCCCTCGCCCAACCCGCTTTCATGACAGGAGGAACAGATGAAGCGGATCCAATGGTCGGGCTTCGTGTTTGCCGGAGCCCTGGTGGCTGCTCTCGCGAGCGCGTCATTGCGGGCCGAGACGACGTCCGTGAACAACGGCAGCAATTCGGCCAACATCACCCAGAGCGGCGATCCATCGAAGACCGAGAAGCGGGTGGACACCCGTCCCGGCTATACGCATATCGAGCAGCACAACGGCGGCAACTCGGCAACAATCATCCAGCGATCGACGCCCGGCTCGCCCAATCCGACCGAGTCCGAAGGTAGCAAGACCCCGAATGTGCCGACAGCGCCGGACGAAGCCGATGGCGACAATGAGCGCGATCCCGCGCTCACCGACTCAGATGTCTATCGGCAGATCCGCAAAGGCGCCTCGCCGCAATCGCAGCAGACCCTGGACAATCTGATGAAATCGCTGGGTTTGCAGAAGAAGATGTAACGGTTCCGGCGCCAGCCAGGACCGCCGCGATCGGAAACCGCGCCGGCCTATCGCCGGCCGCGGGTTTTCGCGTCGTGTCATCGGCAGCGACGCTTGCGCCGAAAGATTTCAGCGGTTGTCACCCCACTGCAACAGGCAGCCGGACCCGATTGAGCTAATGTGCCGCTTTATCGGCAGATTTGACCGCATCCTTTTTAGGCGGGACGAGGTGGGGCGATGGGAAGCAAATCAGCCGACAAATCATTACTTCGACAAAGGTGGCGGCTTGGATATGCGCTCGGGGCGGCCGCCATCGCGCTGCTGGCCGAACCGGCAAGTGCACAGACCGGCTTCATTGATACGAACGGCTACGGCTTTGTATCGCTGAATGGTCCGATCGTCGTGAATCAGGCGTTCGGGCCCGGGCAGAATATCGCCGGCATAGTTCAGTTGGCGCCTAATCCGTTGGCGACCGTGACCCAAAGCGGCTTCTATAACCGCGCCGCGATCATCCAGGTCGACACCACCAACACCGCCACGATCACCCAGACCGGCGATTTCAGCCACGCTTATGTCATCCAGGTCGGCCCGACCAACGCCTCGGCGGTCGCGCAGACCGGCAATGACGCATCGGCGATCGTGATCCAGCTCGCGGCCTCGCCGATCGCGGCACTCGGCACCGGCTATCTGGAGCGCGTGGCATCAAACCTGTTATTCGCGCCAGAGACTGCGGCGGCGCTACCGAGCATGGCCCAGCTCGGCGCTCAGGATTTTTCGCGCGACCTGCTTTCGCAACTCGACACCGGCCGCGG
Organism: Bradyrhizobium hipponense; assembly: GCF_008123965.1. Lineage (GTDB taxonomy): Bacteria > Pseudomonadota > Alphaproteobacteria > Rhizobiales > Xanthobacteraceae > Bradyrhizobium > Bradyrhizobium hipponense. The sequence continues at coordinate 9,894 of NZ_VSTH01000007.1, forward strand.
ACAGGCCTGCGTCGATCAGGCGCCGATTGCGCCAGCGCCGCTGGCCGCCAAGGCCCCCATTGTCAAAGCGCCGATCGCAAATCCCTGCCGGGTCGCGCTGTTCGTGCAGGGCAATTACCATCACGGCGACCACGTCGACGCGTTCGGCTCGACCAAATACAGCTACGATTCGGGCGGCGTGCTGGCCGGGGCAAAATTCTACCTCACGCCGAACGTCACGGTCGGGCCGACCTTCGGCTACACCCGCACCGCTGCGGATTTCAAGCAGGGGCTCGGCTCGACCAACCTCGACTCCTATCATCTCGGCGGCTTTTTGGCCTACGACACCAGCGAGCTCTTCGTGCATGCGGTCGCGGCCTACGGCTGGAACCGGTTCGACATTTCGCGCACCGGATTTGTCGCGCCGATCACCCCAAAGGTCGACGGAAACACGACCGTCGCCGCGATCAAGGCGGGGTACTTGTTTGACGTGGGCGTCGGGCGTCTGGGCCCGATCGGCGGCTTCACCTATTCGGATACCCATGTGAACGGCTATTCGGAGACAGGCGATCCGTCCCTGACTCAGACGGTCGGAAGCCAGTCGCTGCAGTCGGCCGTAATAAGCGGCGGCGTTCGCTTCCAGCCCCGGTTTACCGCCCTCGGTGCACGCGCCGACAGCTTCCTCGACGTCACCGTGGAGAAGGATCTGCGCGATTCGATGCGGGTATTGCAGACGACGTTCACGCTGGCGCCCGGCGTGCCCATCTTCACACCGGTGCGTCCGTTCAGCGACACTTATGTCCGTATCGCCGGCGGCATTGGCTACGATTTAAGACCCAATGCGCGGCTCACCGTTTCGGCCGAGGGACTGGTCGCCGATCGCGGCGCCAACAGTGTCGGAGTGAACGCCGGGTTGCGCTTCGGCTTCTGAAGGCTGGCGGGCTCGGCACAATCATGGGGCCGATCTATCTGCTCGATCGCTCCACACCGTGCGACCATTATTTAGATACTTCCCGCCGGGGCGCGGCCTATTTGCCGCCGCCGCGAGCAGGAGTATATTGGATCATGGCTGTCAGTTCGCCCGATCTGAAAGCATTCTTGCTCGCCACGCCTTTCTTCGGTGGCCTGTCAGACGCAAGCCTCGATCTCCTGATCCCAATGCTGGTCGAGCGGCGCTTCGACGGCGGTGCCACGGTCGTGGCGGAAGGAGAACCGGGACGCTCGATGTTCATCGTTCACTCCGGCAAGCTCGTGGTGAGCAAGCTCGCGGGTTCGCGGCGCACAATTCGCATGGCGGGTTTGGAGCCCGGTGATTTCTTCGGCGAAATGACGCTCCTCGAAATGCAGAATCGATCGGCCACTGTCGTAGCGGAGAGCCCAACGGTGCTGTACGAGCTCACGGCGCGGACACTCTACATGTACTACAAAGCCGACATTTACGCGTATGTGTTGGTGATGCAGAACATCAACCGCGAGCTTTGTCGGCGGCTCCGCCGCGCCGACAATCGCATTACCGAGATGCAGATGCTTCAAGCGAAGCAATAATGACGTACGTTCGCGGGCGCCCCATGGATCAAGAAGGCGACCGATATCGTCAGTTTCGTTCTCAAGACGCTGAAATCAAGATCCTGGCTCTGCTCGACGAGCCGACGTCACACGTCGAAGTACTTATCTTCGACATCGAACGACAACTCCAATAGTCCCGGCGGTGGACGGCATCGCAGTTGCGTCAATTACGCCCCGCTGCTCTCGTTATCACAAGCTGCTTGCTGACACGTTATTGGTCGCGGCCGCGCGCCTCTCAATCCGGGTGATCCGGAGAGCAGTCGGCACATTTGAAACCAACTTGCAGCGGCGCCACCGATAACCGGTGGCGCCGCTCGCTTGTCCGCGCGCAGAGCGCGCCTGCGGCACGCGACAACCCGCGACCAACTTTCCCATCGCGTGCCGGTCACTTGCCGAACAAGAAAACCCGCGGCGGAAGCGGCTGGGGATTGAGAGCAACCCGGTCGATGGCAGACATGAAGTGATTGTGAAATCCGCTTACAAGAATGATACCGCCCGCAACGCGGTCGAGGTCATCGAGGGTCAAAGCTTTGTCTTTGTTGGTAGCTGAATCGGTCATGGCAATTTCCTTTCGTTGTTGAGCGCGGCCCGATGCCGCGTGGTGCGACATTGCTTGATATGACCTAACTTGTTTGTGGCCTAGATCACTCTGGACCTCGCTGGAGAGGTGGTCTCCTGCGACGTCCTTCAGGACGTTCTCTCCGTCGAAGATTCCTCATCGAGATGAAATCTCTGGGGGCGCTCGACCCCGCAAGCCGATAGAGGACTGCTTTGCGTCCCCTTCAGCCTTGTCGAGCGCGGGCGCGGAAGGTCCGGGAAGGCCGAGCCGGCAAGACACTTCCGCGTCTTCTCAATTGACCGAATGGCAATGCAACATCCTCAACAAACGACTGAACCGCTCACCCGCCGCGGTTACGTGATCCATGATGCCGATGTCGAGTTCATCCCGCGAAAGCGCAGTCCCGTCCAAGAGCCTGTCCGTTGCGGGCTGCCGGGTCGCCCGCAAGCGATCGGCGAGGAACACGGCGAGCGCGCGATAGAAGCGCGAGCCGAAGCTTTCGTCGTGCTCCAGCTTCTCCAGCAGTTGCCGTTTGTCGAGAAATAGGGCGAGGCCCTCGCCACGGGTGGTGATCGTGGCCGATGGTGGTGCCGAATCAACGAGAGAGACCTCGCCCACAATCTCGCCAACGCCCATGCGCGCAACGTCGCCATAGCCCCTTGCCGACACTTGCAACTCGCCCTCCAGTAGCAGGATCAGCGAGTCGGACCTGCCGCCCTCCTCGATGAGAACCTCGCCATCGCTCAGGCGCCGGCATGTTCCGTTCTTAGCCATCCATTCGATATCGCCGTCGGTCAACAGGCCAAAGATGTACAGAACTTTCCGCATTATTGACCTCTGATCAATGTTGCACGAGATGCCTCAAAGGAGCTGCCTGCGCGCGAAGTCTGCGAACGTGCCCTTCGCCTCGCTCAGTTCGGCGAATGTTCCGGTCTGCGTCATCTTGCCGTCGGTGAGCACGATAATACGATCGGCCTGGCGCACCGTGCTCAACCGGTGCGCGATTACGATTCGCGTGACATTGAGAGCCCCAAGCGAATCGCTGACGACGGCCTGCGAACGATTGTCGAGCGAACTGGTCGCCTCGTCGAACAAAAGGATGCGCGGGCGTCGAGCGACTGCGCGCGCGATCATGATGCGCTGGCGCTGTCCGCCGGAGAGCGTATTGACGCCCTCGGCGATCGCCGTATGCATGCCCATTGGCATCTTCCTGATATCAGCATCGAGTCCTGCCATCCGCGCCGCAGCCCAGGCTTGTTCGAGCGGGAGCGGCAGGCCCCCGCAGATATTCTCGTAGATGCTGCCCGTTGCCAGTCTGCCGTTTTGCAGGACGACGCCGAGCTGGCGGCGCACTGCGCTGACATCCAGGGTGTCGAGAGCCTTGCCGTCCAGGAACACGGCCCCCGACTCCGGCTTCTCGAAGCCCAACAGCAGGCGAAACAGGCTGGATTTGCCGCTTCCGGACGGTCCGACGATGGCAACGTACTCGCCGGGTGCGATGCGCAGTGAAACGTTGTCGACCACGGTCGGGCCGCCCGCGGTGTAGCGGAAGGTCACGCGTGAGAATTCCACGGCGCCGGTCAGTTCGCCCGGCGCTTTGCGGTCGTCGGAGATCTCAGCCTCGGCGGTGACGAGCGGCCGGATGCGGGTAATATGGGGGATGGCCACAAGTGAGGCGCTTACGCCATTGGCCCACATCCCGACCCCGGCCATCGATTGGCCGAAGGCGGCGAGGAAGGCAAAGAAGGCGCCGAAGTCCGCGATGAGGACGCTCCGGGTCCACGAGGCGTAGGCGAACAGGATGAGGGTCGCGACGGTTGGAAACGAGCCTTCGAACAATGCGAGCGCATTGGCGGCCCGCTGCGAGGCGATGAAGTGCCGCTTCTGGGCTGAAAACTGTCGTGACCACACGGCGAGGGCGCGAACCCCCGCGGCAGCAACGCGCAGCTTTCCAACGCTGGACAGAAGTTGCAGCACAAATCCTTCGACCTTCCCCTGCAAATTGAACTGGCGGGTCTCGTGATAGATTCGCAGCGCGCTGGTGCCAACAATCAGGATGGCCCTGATGAACAACAGGGCGAGCGCGACCAGCGCAAGCCGCGCATCGTAGATCACCATGAGGAGAACGCTGAACCAGCAGAAGAGTCCAGCCATCAGACTGCGCAAGGTCTGCCCGGTGAGAATCCGGCGGACCGCGTCGATTCCCAGCGCACGGCTGACGAAGTCGCCAACAGTGTATTCCCGAAATACGGAAGCAGGTAGCTTGAGCAGTCGATCGATCACGGCAGCTTGCAGTCGCCAATCGACCAAACCCTCAAGGCGAAGCATCGCCACCCCTTCCATCAACTGCACGCCGGCCGATGCGATCGCAACGACCGCAAGCGCAAGGGCGCAGAAGGCGAGCTGGTCGACTTCGGTGCGGGGGATCACGGAACTGACGAGCGCTTGCGTGATCAGCGGCGTCACCAATGACAGCAGCCCGATGAAGGCGACGGCCAGGGCGATTCGTGTCACATCGCCGCGCACATGCTGGAGCGAGAAGACCAGCAGATCGCGAAGCCTCAACCTGGACGAGGGCAGGGTCGGATAGAACGCCGCAGCCTCGGGATCAAGCTCCTGCGCGACTTCCCGGTCCACCGGGCGGCGCGCTGCCGCTTCTGGGCCAATCATAAGGTAGCGGCCTGAAACCCGAACGAGTGCAACCGGATCGCGCTGCGCTCCGTACCAGCCGACCATTGCGCCCGCGTCGCCAAGCCACCAGTCACGGCGCAACTGAATGCGGCGAACGCGCAGTCGGGAGGCGCGGGCAATCTCGACAATGTCGTTGAACGTCTGCTGCGTCGACGGCCGCGCCGGCGGCGCAAGGATCGCAATTTCCAGGTCCCTCGTTGCGGTTCGACACGCCCCGAGCAGCCGGTCCTCTGACACGTCGACGGCTGTTTCGAGCCGATCGGAAGGGCCGACGATGATCGCCGAGAGGCGGTCGAACATCTCCGTGGCCCGCGACCTGGTCAGCTCGTTTAGGCCGATCAGTCGCTGGCTTTCCAGGTCCACGTTTTTCCGTAGGCCCTCCCGGATGCATGCCGCCGCGCAGCGGTGGAAATGGTCGAGCACCTCGTGGAGCGCGGAGCCGGTCGGCCGTCCGCCGTTCCCAAGCGTACAGCCACCCTCTCCGGCAATAAGCCACATTCCGGCGGAAAGTGGAATTGACGGACCGCCGGGCTGATAGGCTGGTTCCTGGCCCATCAAGCGCGCACTGCCTGCCGCGACCGACACCCAGACAACGTCGCGCGCCGGCCCTCGTCGGCGCTCGCCAGGCTTCATTTCAACTGAGATGAGGTTCGTTGCCTCCTGTATGTCCCAACCTGGATTAGGCCCGGCGATCGACTTGGATAGTCTCGCAAGCCACCGCTCGATTGCCTCATCGCAACAGTCGGCGCACCGCATCTGCAGGGCTTCGGCGCTCTCGCCTCCGACCGCAATCGTCCGAATCTCCGAATCATCGGAGACGTCCAAGATATCGGCGAAGATCTCGTCGTGCTCCGCGCGGAAGAGGTGATGTCGTGCGGTCTGCGGCTTGTCTCCAGAGAATCCGACGGCAAACACGTCGACATAGCCAAAAACGACCTGCATGGCCCGGCCGCGCTGGTTGAGCAGGACGGGATGACGAGCATCGAGAGAGAGGCGCTCAGCGGTGCGCGGAAGTGGCGAATCGACCGTCGCGACGGGTTCCGGCAGCGGTGGCAGCGATTCGTTCATTGCTGCGCCACGAGTTGAGTGTAAACGCCGTTCATGGCCATCAACTGCTCATGCCCTCCCCGTTCGACGATCCGCCCCTGCTGCAATACAATGATCTCGTCGCTGTCCCTTATGGTGCTGAGCCGATGTGCGATGATGATGCAGGTGCAACCGCGGCGGCGCATCTGTTCGTCGATCAGCTTTTCAGTAATCGGGTCGAGCGCTGCGGTTGCTTCATCGAGTACGATCACCGACGGATTCGCCACCAGTGCGCGCGCGATTTCAATCCGCTGGCGCTGGCCGCCGCTGAAGTTCATTCCACCCTCGCTCACATAGCAGTCATAGTTTCCGATGCGCGTTGCAATCTCATCATGAACGGCGGCATCCTTGAGCGCTCGCGAGATTTCCGGCTCGGGGACCGTCGTATCCCACAATGTGAGATTGTCGCGCGCCGTTCCCTCGAACAGGAAGATGTCCTGATCGACGTAAGCGATGGAGTTGGCGAAGATCTCGCGCGGGATTTCGGACAACGTGAAGCCGTCAACGCGGACCTCACCCGACCAGGGCTTGTACAGTCCGCAAATGAGACGACCGAGCGTCGACTTCCCGCTGCCTGACGGGCCGACCAAGGCGACCCGCTTTCCTGGCGCTATTGAGATCGAGAGCTCCGAAATCAGCGGAGACTCAAGGATCGAATAACCGAAGGTTACGTTGCTGAGTTCGATGTGTCCGGTCAGCTTCGGCGAAATATCCTGCACTCGTGCGCCGCCGCTCGTGCCCTCGAGTGGGTAGTTATACACGTCTTCCAGTCGTTCCAGTCCGCCCTTGATCATCTGAAGACTGCCGATCTGGTTGACGAGCGTCGTGATCGGCGAGGAAAAGCTTGCCATCAGCGACTGAAAGGCAACGAGACTTCCCAGCGTAAGTGAGCCCTCGATCACGCGCAGCCCGCCGAGACCTAGAACGGCAGCCATCGTCAGACCTGAGAGCAGAGTCGGAAGCATGTCGAGAAGGTTGGACGACAGGCCGAGTTCCTGGTCGGCATTGAGTGTTTTGGCCTGGATACCCGCCCAATTCGCAAACGCCTCGTCCTCCAGTCCGCTGGCCTTCAGCGTTTCGATAGTTCGCACGGCACCGATGGTGCTGGCAACAAGCTTGCCGCGTTCGAGCGCTAGACTGCCGCTGAGATCCTCACGCCTTTGCCCGATGATCTTCAACGCCACCAGGTTGACGAGAGATGCTCCGACGACAATTGCGGTCAGCGGGCCATCGTAGACGGCCATTGCCGCGGCGAAGAAGATCAGCGACGTAAGGCTGAGCGCGTTGGAAACGACGCCGTCTGAAAGCAGCCTCGAGATCTGCTCGTTTGTTGCGACGCGCGTCGCGATCTCGCCGGCATGGCGTTGTGCGAAAAAGTCCATTGGCAACGAAAGCACGTGCCAAAGAAAGCGGCTTATCATGACAACAGCGAGTTTGGTCTGAAGGCGCAGCAGCAGCGATTGCTGCAGACCCGCAACCAGCGCCCGGAAGAGAGCAGTCGCACCCATTCCGATGAGCAGCGGTTTCAGCCAGCTCTCGTTGTTCTGTATCAGGATTTCGTCCACGAAGATCTTCGAAAACCCCGGAATGACGATTCCCGGAATGATCAACGCAAGGCTGACCGCGATCACCAGTGCGAGGGGGCCGCGCGATCGTCCCAATTCGCGAAACAGGAGCCGCATGCCCTTGGGCTTGCTGCCAACCCTCCGAAAGCTCTCCGTGGGCTCCATGGCGAGCGCAACCCCGGTGAAGGCGCGGTCGAGTTCGGACAAATCCAACAGTCGGCGCCCAATCGCGGGATCGTTGATGGAGACCCGATCGCCATCGATGCCCTCGAGGACAACGAAGTGGTTGAAGTTCCAGTGAATGATGCACGGCATGGGCAATTCATGCAGCGTCGAGATCTCCTTGCGAAAGCCCTTCGCAGCCATGCCAAGATTAAGCGCCGCCTTGACGATGTTGCTCGCCTTGCTGCCGTCCCGTGAGACGCCACAGGCTACCCGCAGTTGTTCGAGCGGAATCCAGGCGCCATAATGGGCCAGCACCATTGCGAGTGCCGCGGCCCCGCACTCAACCGCCTCCATCTGCAATACGGTCGGCGTTCGCCTGATGGGTCCGCGGCCAAACCAGCGTCGAATGGTTCGAAATATCAACTGGGTTATCCCGTCGAATAAGTCTTATCCTGCAATTCCTGTCAGCCGCTTGAGCATCGGGACGATCAGCTCGATCGGTCGTCGCTCGCGCGTTGTGATTTCCGCCTTGGTCAGCGTCCCGCTGGTGAGCCGCAATGCTGGCCCCTTTCCCACGGCCCATTGATATCCACTGACCGTGCCCTCGTTGTGTTTCAATCGCACCCGCGCTGCGTAAGGTGCGCCGCCCTTGGAGAAACGCGTGACGAGGCCGTCATTGTGCAGGACCGCGGCCATACCCTGCGGCGTTATCGGGAATTCGGAAATCGATTCCACGGTGCCGACCATGGTTCCGAACTCCTCGCGCTTGACCGTGCTCGGCTCGATGCGCACCTCCATGCCCGGCTTGACGCTCTTGCCGCGATCTGCCGCAACGTACAAGATCGCGTCGAGCGTTGCGCCTTCGCTTTCGACCACGATGACCGGCGTGCCGACACTCAATACGGACCCTGGCGACACTTTGATCTCAAGCACGCGTCCGTCGATCGGGCTGACCACCTTTGTATCGCGCCCCAACTCTCCGGCCAGCTTGTCCACCTGCCGTCGCGCCTCGTTGAGGCGATACTGAGATTGTTCAATGTCGCGCTGGCGCTGGGCCTCAAGATCGGCCTTCTGCTCTTTCAATTTAAGAATTTCGTTCTGGGTGTCTTCCTTGCGTTGCTGCGCGTCCGTGAGTTCGTGACGGCGATCCTCGACGTTGCGGCGCGTGGTATAACCCTTTGCGAGCAAGCCCTCCAGGTTTGAGAGGTCGCCGGTCAGATAGATGATGCGTTGATCGGTTGCCTTGATGATCTGGTTGAACGCTTCCTCGAGCTTGGCGGAATTCTGCGCCTTCAGGGCCAGCTCCGCCCGCGTCTTTGCTTTCAGGGTTCCGTGCTCGCTCTCGCGCTCACGAAGCACCTCCATGGCATCGCGATATCCTTGCTCGACTTCGATTTGGCTGACGCCGGCGACCGCCTGACCTTTCGTCACGCGATCGCCGACCGAAACGTCGATCGAGGCCAGGCGACCCGACGCGCCGGAGACCGTGTCGACGACGCGTCCTCCGCTGCTGACGAAAATGCCTTCGGCCTGTGCGCGCGTCGGCAGGCGCCCCAAAATACCCCACGCAATCGCCGTTCCGAGCGTGAGGAAGATCACCACCGTCAGGATCCAGTCGAACGGTCTTGTGATGGTGACGAGATGGTCGAGCTGTTCGAGCGATGCGGCGCGTTCAAGCGCGACAGCGCGAAAGGCCTTGTTCGGCTGATCGCCCATGACCAAGCTTCCCGCGTTTTCGCCGAACCGCGACGTTCCGATTCCTGAGTACAGTCAAACAGATCAGAGGGTCAAGATGCGCTCCGACAACCGGCGAAATCATACAAGAAGGTTACCCTTGGTGACCAGTAGATTCGCGGCGAATTGCCGGGGCGCTCCGGGTCCTTGGTTCGGGAGCGGGAAACAGCGCTGGTACTGTAGGTCAACGTCGCCTATAATCTCATTGGCGCCAGATGGTTGGACCAGTTATGTGCACCGACCGCATTCCCGTCTATCGGCAGCGAACCACGTCTTTGGCCCGGGCATTGGCAGCGATGGGTGCATTGCTGCTGGTGACAACGGCGGCGCAATTTTCTGCCAATGCCCGCGTCCTGAGCGATGCAGATCTCGACAAGATCTCGTCAGTCAGGAAGTTGTCGATCGATGTGATGACAGATATCACTATGCTTTCGCGGCGGCCTGATCTTTCCCAGACCGACAGCGATTGCGTCAAATCGACTCTACGTAGCCTGACGCAAATCGCCGCCGAATTGCAGAGCTACGAGTATCTAATCACTATTGAAAGCGAGCTTAAGAATTTCGACGACGACAACACTCTCCGCGGCGTTCTTCGCTTTGCCGTCCAGAACGCGCTGAAGATTCTCGAAACCGAGCGCAAACACCTCGTCGAAGTTTCCGATCAATGTGCGCGTAATCCGATTTCAGCTGAGAAGGCACGGCAGGCGACGCAGTTCATCGAGAGTACCCAGTCGGTCTTGAAGTCGCTGCAGCCGCGCCTCTGACAGAGCGACAACCTTTCAGGTTGGCAGGACTGCCGCGTCTGTGTTATGTTTTCGATCGCGACCCGAAATTTTTGATTGAGTTTCAAGTCATTCGCTTCCTTTTGGGAGTGCTTATTTTGGCAATGGGAGATCAAGTCATGCTGGCCGTGCTGCCGAACGGGTAGCCGTGGGCCACATGCAGGTAACGCTGATATTTCCACCGGCAACCGACCCCAGGGCCCCCCACCTGGCGCTTCCTTATCTCGCTGCCGTGCTGCGACGTGCCGGGATTTCGACGAGGCTGGTCGATGCGGATATTGGCGGCTTGCTTGCTCTGCTGCGTCCAGACACGATCGCGAGCAACGTGCAGAAGCTGAAGTTACGGCCGCCCGCCGACATGGACGCGGCCGCGCTGTCTCGGCTGGTCCGTCGCGGTGACGCGCTGGTCGAAAACATGCCGCGTGCTTTGGCCATCCTGCGGGATCCAAAGGAGTTTTATGATGCTCACCTGTTTCGGGCCGCCCGGGATCAGTTGCGCGATGGGATCCGCCTAGCCTGTCTCGCCGCCCTTCGTCCGATCCACTACAGCCTCTGCCCCATCCGATACGACGTCGACGGGATCGACGAGCAGAGCCTTCACGATCTGATCGTCGTCACGACCGACCGGCACTCCAATCTATTCCACGACTATTGGGAGGCCGAGTTGCTCTCTGGTATCGAGGCGGATCATCCCGATCTCGTCGGAATTTCGATCGTCAACCGGCAGCAGTTGCTGCCCGGGCTCGCTCTGGCGAGGCGCCTGCGCGAGCGCGGGTTGTTCGTGGTGCTGGGTGGAACAGTGTTCACCAAGTTCGTCGGCAAGCTGATGCAGATGCCAGCATTCTTTGAGCATTTTGCCGATGGCGTGATCGTGTACGAAGGTGAAGCTGCGATCCTGGAGCTTGTCGCGCAGCTTGGATCGGGCCGCGATTTTTCCCGGGTGCCGAATCTTCTCCATGTCAGGGACGGCCGCGTCCATCTTGGCAAGCCCCACGTTGAAGACGTCGATCAGCTCCCGGTGCCGGATTTTGCGGGGCTGCCGTTGCAGGACTATCTTACGCCAGAGCCGGTGCTGCCGATCCTCGTCGGCAAGGGGTGCTACTTCAACGAATGCAAGTTCTGCGACATTCCATTCATCAATCACATTTCGAAGAAGCCATACCGTGTGCGGAGCCCGGAGAAAATAGCGCAAGACATCCTCTCCCTCAACGAGCGGTTTGGATGTCGGCATTTCGAGATTACGGATGAGGCGCTGCCGCCCCGCCTTCTAGAAAAGCTCGCCGACGAACTCGAGCCGTATGCCGACCGACGACTCTCGTTCACCGGGTACGCGCGGCTCGAACCAGGCTTCACGGCACCTCTGTGCGCGAAGCTTGCCGGAATGGGAATGCGAAAGCTGTTTTTCGGACTCGAATCCGGCGATCAGACGACGCTGGATCATATGAAAAAAGGGATAAGGCTTGAGCACGTCCGACCGGTGCTCGAGCACTGCCGTGATGCCGGTATCCTTTTTCATATCTTCTCGATCATCGGTTTCCCCGAGGAGACGGAAGCCAGCGCGCGCAATACACTACGCTTTTTCGAGGACAATGCGGACGTTATCGACCACCCCGGGAACACCTTCGACATCCATCCTTTCGGACTTGAATTGCGCACCGAGTATTTCGCCAACGCAGGCCGACTTGGGCTGAACATTCCCCCCGAGGCACTGAACAAGGAATTCGTGATCGGCATTCGCAGCGGCTGGTCGAATACGCGGGGGCTTTCGCAAAGCGAGGTCGTGCGCCTCGTCAAGGACTATAATGAGGTGCTGCGCCGCACCTACAGCCGCTTCCACAACAGCGATCTGCATTTGTGGCCAGGCTTCGAAGAATATGCCGTACTCTATGCCGATCACTATGCCGATCGCGATTTTCCCTTCCGGACCGCGTTACCCGAAGAAGGAGACCCCTCGCAATTCACATTGGCCTGGTGCCCTGATGCCCTGATCGAATCCAGCGGAGCAACCGTTCGAATCTTTTCTCCGTCAAAGATGGCCACCGTTTCCGAGAGGGCTTACCGGATGCTTGCCTCGGGCACTCCGCGCACGCTGCAGGAGTTTTTCTCAGAATGCCTTGCCCATAATCTTGCTGGAACTGGTGATGGAGCCGAGAACAGGGCTCGGCGCATGATCAATGAGCTGATCAGGGTGCACCTGCTGCAACTCACCTTGTCCGGTGTCAGCACTGGTCCGGACGGCGCGCGGCTGGCGACGGAGCCGCGCGTGCGGGGCGCGAATCAATTGACATGAGGGTCCTTCGATCAGCCGCCCCTGAAAAATCGTTGCACTGGTCAGCGTCCTGCATGAAGGGAGATAGCGAGCCACCATGCCCGAAACGATTGACGCCGCCGGCATCTGCGGAAGGCAACTGCGGGACATCTGCCTTGCGGCCGGCTTGGTGGAGCAGCAGGACCCGATCGCCACCCTGTTCGATACACTCTGCACTGTGGCAGGGCTTCGCCAGTTGCCGATTCAGCCCCGCTGGTCGGGCGTCACCGACGACTGCACACCGATCGAATTCTCTGCAGCGTTCGATACGAACGAGACCAGGGTGCGGTTCTTAATCGAGGCGCAGGATAACCCGGCGTCCCCGGCGTCCTACTGGCACGCCGGCGAGCGGCTTGGTGCGCATCTGGCAACGATGAAAGACATCAGGCTCGAGCCGATGATGGCGATCCGCGATCTGTTTTTGCCAACCGATCCCAACGCACTGTTCGCAATCTGGCACGCGATGGAGTTTCGCAAGGACGGGCCCCCGCTCTGCAAGATTTACCTCAATCCCGCAGCCCGTGGGCGTGACGCAGCCCGGACGGTCGTCCTCGCCGCACTCGACCGGCTCGGTTTCGGCCACGCGAGCGACGGGTTGCTCAAGCTGTTGAACAGCAACGACGTGATCACTCACCTTGCGATCGATCTGGTTTCGGCCGCGCAGGCACGGGTCAAGGTCTACGCTCGGCACTTTCGCGCTGCCCCCGCGGAGTTCGACCGGCGAGCTGAAGCGATTGGCGCCAAGGGCGGTCTCGATTTTGCCGACGTCTGCGAGGTCATCTCCCGTTCCGCTGACGTCCTGTGGCAGCGCCCGGTGATGACGTGTTATCATCTGACAGCAGCCGACCTCACTAGGCCGGCCGGAATGACGCTTTACCTTCCACTCTACCCCTACGCATCAAGCGATCACGTAGCCGCCGAGCGGATCACGGAACTGCTTTCGCAGGCCGGATTCGGCGTCCCCATCTACAGGAGTATCGCTGGCCGTCTCGTCGCGGGATGTCGAGGCACTGTCGGCGTCCATACCTACGTCGGTTACAAGAGGGTCGCAGGCGCAAGGGACGGAGGACAGGTGACCGCCTATTTTAGCCCCTCCCTGTTCCAACGGCAGTACGGCCGACTCGCGCTCGACCCGGATCATTTTTGGCCGTCGCCACTGTCGTGACCACGAACCTGCGCTATCGAGCCAATCACAGCGGCTCGCTCGCAACCGAGATCCGGCGACAATCGGTCGTGCTCACGACCAAGTTCTTTGGCGGTAATTTATCTTGAGGCTGCGACGCGTTCGCGCTCTTGCGCCTCGTCAAGCTCGCGAAACTGACTTCCATACTTCAGGAAGCGAGCGCGCAGTTCGTCTCGTTCGCCTTCGGTGAAGCCGCCTCTTTCGCACGCCCAGTCGTTATATGGAAAGGTCAGCGGGCCATCCACGGATTTTCCACAGGCGGAACGCTTGTGCAGAGCCAGATCGTGGACCAGTTTAATCTGGGCTTCGCTGCCTGCCACCGAGCGAAGCCACTTGTTTCCGAACGCAACGTGCGTGATTTCGTCCAATGCCACGAAATCGAAGAGTTCGCTCGTGACCTCGTCACCACCGAACCGCAGTTGCTGAGCCTGCCATATGGCTCCGTCTACACCGATCCACTCCCCAACGCGCTGCTGCACGGCGAGGCTGACGTCGACGTTTTCGCCATCAGCCATATCCCAGAGCGCGTATGAAATCGCATAGGTCCCCAGGGAGCCTCCAAGCTGCAGCAGTCTCGTGCGGAAAGCATCGGCATGACGCGCCTCGTCCCAGCACTGACGCGCCATGTCGACAACGAACTGCCAGGGCATCGCCGGGAATTCGACGATCATTCGACTGCACGCCTCGATGGTCGAGAGCTCGAGATCGGTATAGAAGACGTGCAACAGCTTCACCGTATCGGTCAGATTTGGATTGCTTGCAGTTTCCGAAAAGCGACGGTCACGGGCCGGGCGAACCGGTATCCTGGCTGGCAGGTGTCCCTCATTCGACGATGATGAAGTGCTCATGTCCGGAAAGATTTCACGTACCGATCGGAACGCCGTATCAGCTTCTTCGGCGGCACTCGCGGCCGATGCAGTCAGATCGTTCAAAACTCTGATTGTCGGCTCGTCAGCGAGTGCGTCGGTTCGATTTGCGTGATCTGCCATCGACGTCTTGAGATTCATAAGGGCGACGCCGTATAGCGCGCGAATTTTTTCAGGCGTCGTCAACGCAGATTCGCAGGCCATCAGGTCATCAGATGCCGTTTGCAGCGGGACCGTCCGCGGATCGACATCGACCGCCAGTTCGGCCAATCGTGCTCTCAGACGCTCGGCTGAGTGCACCGCCCAATACAGGTGGCGAGCAAAAATGGTTTTAAGTTCCACTTCCGGCGTCGTCATCGTCCAGAAGGCCAGCAAATTCGAAATCCGTACGCACCGGGCAATATGATCCTTTGTTCTCTCAACGGTTTCAGCAACACGCATCGCCAATCTCCCAAGAGTTCACGAATAAGCTGGATTGAAAATCGAATTCAAAAGCCGAAAACGAGACGCCGCGATCTTGCGCATTCGAGGTCGAAAACTCAGCCGGCATTCGCAGCACCAAATAAATGCTGAGCGAGCGGGTACTTTTCGAAGCTGACTTGACGGATGTTGCAAGAAAGCTACCGCATCACAAACATCGTGTCTATCAAAGAGCCCTTGCAGCAGAGCGAGGGTCTAGTGCCCGTGGAGTCGCCGCAATCCGCTCGGGCGTCGCGATAGGACGGCCATGCTCATTTTTGTTGCACAACAATCTTGTTTGTTGCACAACAATCTTGCGATGCAGCAATCACTGTCGCGACTGGTGGGAGCGCCTCGCCAAGGCTCTTGTTGCTAATCGTTGCTAATCAACTGCACTTCGGTTACTGTTCGCTGGGGATTTCATTTATTTCATGGAGTCGCGACATGGCTGATCAGAAACCAAATGGTTTGTTTATTACCGATGACGCCGGCAACGTTTATTATCTCCGCCCTGAAATCCTTGCACAGGCGAAGATGCCTGATGAAGACGTCAAGAAGCTCAAGGATGAACTCGCTGCGAACGGCAAAGGGCAGGACCAGGAGTTGAGCCTTGAAGATTTGAATGCAGTCGCCGGTGGCGTCAATTTCCCGGCGGCTACTCACGTTCATGTAGGGACCTCATTTTCTGCACTTAGCCATTTAGGCACGCAGTCAAGTGGCATCCCCAACATCGGGAACGTCATGACATCCACGGTCATGTGTCCCTGGTAGTCGGATCTTCCAGCAAGAGCCTGATACTGCTTTTGGTTTGAAGCATGTTTCGAGTGGCTCTCATCTATCCTCCTGGCGGGGATCCGAGAGCCCCGAGATTGCCGTTGCCTGCGCTCGCCGCGGTGTTACGCCCGGCGGGCGTCGGCGTGACGTTGCTGGATCTCGACATCGAAGGCGTGCTGGACTTGTTGCGTCCGGAGCGCCTCCTCGAAGCTGGCAAGCGACTCACGCGAAAGGCAATGAGCGCAGATCCGGCCCGGCGTCGCTTGCTCGAGCGGACCGCATATCGTGCTCCCGAACTGGCCGAGACGATCCCCGCTTCCCTAGCTACGATTCGCGATCCTACGCTGTTCTGCGATCCGGTCCGGCTGAATTGCGCGCGTGAGCGGCTTTACGATGCGCTGGATCTCACCTCGTTGGCGGCTCCATGCCCTATGCGCTATCAGACCGAGGTCTTGCGCTATGAGGTCGACGGGATCGATCCGAGCCGCTTCTCCGATTTGCTTGAGGTGACGTCCGACCCTGGCGCGAACCTCTTCGACGATCACTGGCAGACGGACGTCTTCCCGAGGCTGGAAAAGGGCGGATACGATCTCGTCGGAATTTCCCTGACATTGCGCTGGCAAATCATTCCCGGCCTGTCGCTCGCCAGGCAACTGCGTCGCAAGGGATTTCGGGTTCTACTTGGCGGCACCGCCATCGCCAAGGTGTCGCACCGGCTGCCGCATCTGCCGGATTTCTTCACGGAGTTCGCCGACGCTGTCGTCATCCGCGAAGGCGAAACAGCGTTGCTTGAATTGATCGACCAGCTTCAGGCAGGGCGTGACCTCGGCAAGGTACCAAACCTGATGTACAAGGCCGACGGCAAGGTCTGCTCAACGAGGCTGCATATCGAGGATTATGCAGCGCTACCGACGCCGGACTTCGACGGCATGCCGCTAGGTCGATATCTCAGTCCTCAGCTCGTCCTGCCCCTGATGGTCGGCAAGGGGTGCTACCACGACGAATGTACGTTCTGCGACATCCCTTTCATCAATCGAGTCTCGCCAAAGCGGTACCGCACGCGCGCGGCCGACAAACTTGCCGCAGACATCGATGCGCTCGCAGGCAAACATGATTGCCGGCACTTCCTCTTGGCCGACGAAGCGCTGCCGCCGCGCGTTCTCGACCGGATTGCTGATGCGCTCGAACCGCTGCGCAGACCGGATCTGGTCTTTTCCGGCTACGCACGTCTGGAGCCGGGCTTCACGAAGCAGCTCTGCAGCAAATTGGCGCGCGCGGGACTGCGGCGGCTGTATTTTGGGCTCGAGTCCGCCGACCAGGGCACGCTTGACCGGATGCACAAGGGCATCCGCATCGAGAATGCAACGACTGTATTACGTAATTGTCGCAGCGCCGGAATTCGCTTCCATGTCTTTTCGATGATCGGGTTTCCGGGCGAACATCACGACAGTGCACGACGGACCATTGCGTTCTTCGCAGACAACGCCGAATTGTTTGACGATCCGGGAAATACGTTTGACATCCATGAATTGGAAATATTGACCGACACGCCATATTTTTCCGAGGCCGACAAGTTCGGCATCCGCATCGACATCTCGACCGAGGACAGGGACTTCCTGTTCGGCATTGGGACGAACTGGGAGAACACGGACGGGCTGACGCGAGCCGAGGTCGCGGCACTGCTTGGAGAAGCCGGAGAGTTGGCCGGGCCGCGGTTCTCTCGCTATCACGCATGGCCGCCCGTTGTCTGGCCGGCCCAGGAGGAATGGTCGCTGATCTACGCAGATCGATATTTCGGCCGGCCGTTCCCGCATCGCGTCTCCGTGTCCGATGGAGCAGACGACACGCTCTACCGGCTGGCATGGAATCCAGCGGCGGTTGTCGACCGTTCGGATGGCAATTGTATTGTGACTTCGCGCAGAGGCAGCGTCACGCTTGATCAGGCATCATTCCAGGCTCTCGGGGAGGATGCTCGCTATCGGCGAGGACCCGATATTGTCGCGGCTCTTGCCGGGCGGAATGCAACCGACAAGAGACGCTCCGACATCGAAGGATTTGTGGTCGGCCTGGTTCGGCAACGATTGCTGGATATCGTCCGCAAGCCCACCGATGATATCGGTCTGCAGGGGAGTATCCCGTCATGAGCGTCGAGCGCACCATCGACGGCTGGATCAAGACGAACGATGCCGCGGAGCTCACCGCCTGCGGAGAAACCATGGCGGTCGTCCGCAAGAAATGCCTGCTGAGGATCCTCGCCTGCCAAGATGCGGATCGTGCCAACATCAGCATTACCGGTTCGGACATTCAGGCTACATCGGACTGGTTTCGCCGTGGTTTCGGGCTTTTGGCAGAGGAAGACTTTTCGCACTGGATCGAGTCCCAGAAGCTCACAAAAGCTGCCTTCGCAAGCGCAATGCATGATTTCACGATTGTTCGCCTTCTCGAACAGGCCTATGCCGAGGAGATCGACGAGTTGGTGCCTAATCAAATCGCCATCAGCACCGCCCGCCTTCGTTCCGGCACATGATCGCAGGCGCTGGATGTACCGGTAGCGTCAATGGCAGGTTCTGCACACGAATGGCTCCAGTTAAATGTGACCCTCGGTCGTCATGACGGCTCGGCGCTGGCGTCGGCGCGTTTTGTGCTTCGTGAGCTCGAAAATTTGGTCGAACCGCGAGGCCGAGACGGCTTCTTCTTCCAGCGAAAACCCCCGGATCTGCGGCTGCGCTTCTTCGACATCCGCGAGCGGCTGAAGAAGCGGCTTCACCCGCTGATTTCGCGCGCGAAATCCGAAGGGCATATCGTGGGAAGCTTCTACAGCGTTTACGAGCCCGAATATCGGCAATTCGGCGGACGCGCGTGCATGGAGTCGGTCCACGCCTTCTGGTCGACCGACAGTTACTCGTGGATCGCGATGGACCGTCTTGCCGAACATGACGCCTTAGCCATCCCGCATTCCACGCTGATGGCATCTGTACTTGACGACCTGTTTGGGCGCGTTCTGGTCGACGGCGGCGAGGTCTGGGACACATGGTGCAATCTGGCGATGTTGGTGCAGACAGAGGGTTCGATCGGTGGTCACGCAACGGTCCCCTCAGTGATCGAGACTCTCCGGAAAAACGCGTCCGCGGCGGAAGCCGAACTGGTTGCCCGGTATCAGCAGGCCAACGCCGCGCTCGCGGAAGGTTTGTCGCGTGCATGGCATTCGGAGCAGATGGAGTGTGGCGTGAGATCGATCCTGCCGTATGTCGCGCTGTTCACGTTCAATCGTCATGGCTTCGATCAGGCCGGGATGGCGGCGATCGCCAGCGCGATGGCTGCGGCTCGGAATCTGAAGCAACACCTAAGAGGGGCGCAGCGGGATAGCAGGCCACCACCCGGCCGATCGCAGCACGCCGCCGGGATGGTCGGCAGACCGGACGAAGGTCAATGATCGATGCCGATCCAGGTCGTGCCGGAGACGAGGCTGTTACGGACGCGCGATGGCTTGGCCCGGCCGTCCTGAGGGTTGCCAGCTGGCCAATCGAGAGCCTCGATGGTGTGCGTTCGAGACAATTGACGAAACGCATCGATGACTGGATCGCGAATGAGGACGAGATCCGCCGATCGAGCGACCTGCTCGCCGCAGAGCTGTACAAAATCATCCCCCTTATTGAGGAGCGAGCCGCGCGGACGGCCGCGCTGGACCTGAAACGGAGCCTTCACGGCAGCCTCGAGCCGGTCCCGGACCGGCTGACAGACGGTCTCCTGAAGGACGACAAAGTTCGCCAAGCGATTGGACCCGCCATCCGAGCCGTGGCAGAGCGCCGAAACCTGCACGCCGCCGAGCGTGCTGACATCGAGCTGGACCATGCGATCGAACTGGAACGCGCGAGTGCCGCGCTCCAAGGCATCGTGAGCGATGCGCGCTTTCAGCGCGCGCTGTGTCTGGCCAGTCCGTCCGTGTTCCGCCAATGGCAGGCCGCGCACCAAGGCTCGATCAGCCGCCGCAGCCGGCTGCGCCTGCAATCCACCCTTCACCGTTATCTGATGCGGGCGGTCGGGCGCGCGACGCCGAATGGATTATGGGCAGGTGTCGCGCTGGAAGACATGACGGAGCAGGCCATCGTCCCGCTTCAGGTTAGAGCTGCCCCGTCAGCCATCCGCGTGAGCCCGGCCCTTGGCATATTTTCCCGCGGCCTGGACCATCTGAACCGGCGCCGCCCGTGGATCGACGAATTGGCCTGGCGCTGCAATCCCACCCTCAACCGGCTCAATCACGAGGCTTGGGAGTTTGGCACCTTTACGGCGGGCTTCTGGTCCGTCCGGCGCATCGCCCATTACGAGCAACTGGAGTTCCTGCACGCTCGTTTCTCTCCGGCCGATCGACCCAAATTGGGCGACATCGAGGCTGCGCTTTGTGATTGCTTCCCCGTCATGGCCCCCCCAGTCGCCCGAAAACTATGCGAAATCTGGATTGATGCCGGCATCCTGTGGTCGACCGCTTGCCTGCCCAGCTGTTTTGCCGACGGATGGCAGGCGGTGGACGCCATGATCGAAACGCTTCCGGCAAGCGAGCAGGCGCTCTGGCGCCAGTGTCGGACGTCTTTGCGGCTGATCGCGGACAAGGTCGAGGGGGCGATTGACACACTTGAGGCACGCGCGCTGCGTGACCTTTTTGATGAGGCTCGCCAGGCGGTGATCGGGGTGCTCGGTCGCTACGGCGCTGCCATTTCCCCTAATGAAAACGTGCTGGTCCTCGACCAAAAGGCGCCATTCCGCTTTTCCATTTCACGCAATCTGGCCAATCAGATCGAAGAGAAGCTGCGCCTCTATTGGCGATTCGACCGATATGGCCTTGGAGAACTCGAGACCAGGATTGCCATCGCTGATTTCTTTGGCGGACTCGCGCGCAATACCCGCACTCCGCTCGGCGAATTCCTTAGCCGCGGCGGCGAAACCGACCCGGCCCAGCGCGCCCGGTCCTGGCAGGAAAGAGTGCTGTCCAAGGCTTCTCCCGAGTTTACCAGGCCGGCCAGAGCGGCTTTTTCGCGATGGGAGCGGGAGCTCGAACCGGTCATCGACTATCGTGTCCATCGCCTTGCGATCGAAGAGATGCCCATTTCAGCGCAGGCGCTTCCGCCCGGTTCGGCCTTGCTGCTCCTCGGTCGGTCGGACCAGGGCGCAATCCTGCGCATTGGCGGGCTCACGCCGGAGCCTTCCTTCTTCTATTCACGCTTCTCGCATTTGTTCGGCGAGCGCGATGCGTTCCTGGGCTGGCTGAGGACCACGGTTACGGCGTCCGCGGCCCGATGGCCGGAACTTCGATTTTGCGAGATTGCGATCCGCAACCATTTCAGTCCAAACGTGACGGCGAGACCCGTTGTCACTGAACGGATGATCGATCCGCTCGATGCCGGAAACGGATTGCTTCGCCGGGCCACGATCGCGCCCAATCACCACGGCCGGCCGGTGCTGAGAGCTTCGGCGGGCGCGACCGAACTATTGATTCCATCCCCGCGATCTGCCGCCTATCTGGGAGGGCTCGACCGGTTCGCATCAGTGCTGGCTTCGATCTCGTTCTTCCTCGGACGTCCCGCCTTGCTGGCGCCGATCCCCCGGCTCACGCGCGAGATCGAAAGCTGGCACCATCTGCCTCGGCTGATGCTCGACGATGCCGTCATCAGCCCGGAGCGCTGGACTCCAGAGGCGTCCCTTGGATCGACGCTGGCGAATGCACGCGGAGCCGAGCGGTTGATTCAATGGCGTCGATTTGTTCGCAAGGCCGGACTACCGGATCTCGTCTATACATTTCAGGGGCGGCATCAGACCGAAAGCCTTGTTGCGACCGACAGCGCCATCGCCGTTGAACTGCTGGGACAGGAACTTCAGAGCCATGGACCGTCCCTCCGCATTCAGGAGCTGTTTCCGGCTCCCGAAGACTTCGTCGTGCGCGATGACGACGGCTGCCGGTACCTGGGAGAACTCGCGGTGCCGTGGTCCGCAGACGCAGCGTTCTGGCAAGACTACGTCGATGGCGCATCGCAGGACGAGCCAGAAGAGCGCGTGTCGCCGCCCGTCTGAGGTGCGTGCATCATCAGCATTTGCAGCGCAAGCTCGCGTTCAACCTCGACCCTGTGGACGCCGTTCAGGCGAGCCACATAGAGTTCGTCGCTGATATAGGACCGCAGCTTCTGTTCGGAGATACCGCTTCTCTCCATCCACCGCATGGCTGCCTCAGGGCTTCTCACTCCCAGCGCGGACCAGAGTGCGCTGGCTTTCTCAGCGAGCTCAGCCTGGTCCAACTCCCAGCCCGATCGCCGGGCATGCTCGCGCGCGACCACGCGCAGCAGCGCCGCACGTCGCAACTGGTCGATCGATCGCGCTTCGCGCTCCGCGGACTCCTGCGGCAAGGCCAGCGACGCGCGGGTCTTCTCCAGCGCAATCTCGTTGAGCAGGCGATCCATGAAGATGGTCGGCTCGTAGATAAAATTGGGATGCCCAGCCTGCCACGGCTCGGCAATGACCTCCTTCATCTTGGCAAGCAGCGCCGCCGCATCGCGGGCCTTGAGACTGACATGGCGGCTCTTCATGTAGGCGAGCCAGGCCGCGATCTCTCGCGGTTCCGAGGATTCCGCATAAGGCATTGCGGCGGCGATCGTGTCGCAATTGCGCTCCCAGAACGGCAAGGCCCGCGCGACAGAGATGATATTTTCCGCGAGCCGCGCTCCGATGATGCCCTCCTCGATCGCGGACGCACAGCCGTCGCGAATGTCGACCAGCGATTGGTTCAGGGGCAGATAACCGAGCTCCGCCGGGGCGTGGCGCACGGCGACCTCGTCGTCGGCAACGATAATCTCGTCGCTGAACCACTGGAATATCCTGCCGACGCCGATCATGCCGAAGGACTGCAACTCGGCCGCCCGCAGGGCGCCCATGCTCGCCGCGCCAAATACGTGCACACCCTCGCTCAGCGCCAGCAGGATCTCCTTGTGCCATACCGCCGGCACCGTTTCGAAATAGCCATCGATGATGCCGATATGGCGTGGCTTCCGTTCGAGCAGCCGGAGGAGGTCGCCCTGCTGAACCGGCGGAAGATAGGTCGCATCGAGGATCGCCCTGGCTTCATCGAGCGGAAGGCTCGGCCCCAAAAACACGTAAACAGTCATGCATGCATCCCGCTCGCTCGCGCGAGAACTCTTGCGCCGGGAAGGTAGGACGGCGAATCGATCGGGCCTTCCAGCCCCGGAACGATCGTCCGCACGACGGCGACGGGCATTTCGGACGTGCTGAGGTTCACCGTCAGAACCTGGGTCAGGCCGGCCCCTTCGAGATGCGTGACCACCAGATTGAGCGCGCCTGTGATGCTCTCGGCCGCGGCGTCCGGAATCGAGCTGAACGCCTTGTGCCCTGTCTCGCTCTGCGCGTGAGCGCGAAACGCGTCCAGGGCATGCGCACTCTGCGTCTCGCGATAGCGCTGGCGTCCGAGATCGTCGCGCGATCCGGCAATCGCCGTCAGCCTGCTTTGCGCAGCCTCGGTCAGCGCCCGGCACAGGGCGATGGTCTTGTCGGGATGGCAGCCCGCGCCAGCGCTGACGGGCAGAGGATTGGTCAGGGGATCCGAATTGTTGTCGTATAGGGCGACACGGACCGTTGCTATTCCGATGTCGCTCGTGGCGTCCCAGACGATAGGCTCGATGTCTGCGGAGCGCAGTCTCCGGATAACGTCAGCGACAACGGGGAAATCAATGCTCGCCGGAGCGATCCGGCTGGCGGCCTGCGCGGTCGGTCCCGCATAGTGCCAGAGGGCCAGCGCGTCGCGCTCGATGAGTTCGCAGAGCCCGTGCAAGATGGCCTCGTCCGCGATATTGCCGGAGGCAAGCCCGTTGGTCGTGTGCAGGAAGGATCCGGCGCCATCCATTCGGTGAACGCTCGCGTCGGCGTTCACAATCTCGAAAGGCACCCATATCGGCTCGCCTGTCTTCCAGTCGACCGCCCTGGTCCACGCAATCACTGTGTTTGTGCCAAAGGCCGAATTGCGCGCGCGGGGAAGCGCGGTCAGGTCGACAATGTCGCCGAAGACACGAAGTTCGCTGGCCGTTCCATGTCTGAGCTCCAGTCCGGGCTGCTCGGCATGGGCAAGTTCGAGCGCCTCCATCGCCGCCGAGACTTTTGCGGCGGTATCATTCAGCCCCTTTCCTTGCGACACCGACAGCGTGCGCGCATTCGGTCTGATCGCAATCCAGACCGGAATGCCGATACGATCGAGCCCGGTGATTTCACCAACCCTGGTGATGCCGAATTCCCGCAGCCGCGGCTTGATCGCGCTCCAAGTCTGTTCCGGCGATCTGACGCGGCTGCCATTAAACAGAACTTGCTCCATGCGCGGACCCTCCCCCTCGTGATTGACGCCGTCGGCGAACAAGAACCTGAGCCACGCGGTCAATTTCGCTGCGCCCGAATTCGTGGCGCGCACGCTGGAGTAGATACTGTAGCACAGTTATTGTCGGCGGAAACGAGCTCCGCTCCAATTCCATGTCCAACGAAGTCCCGTCTGTTCGGCTTTCAACGTTGATGACCGAAGCATTCCGCACATTTGCACCGTCCCTGGTTTCATTTCCCCCGAAACGGGATGAGTGATCTAGCGCACGTTCCTCGCCGTAGCTTTGTGATAAGAGCTATCCGTGAGCCCGCCTCTGTCAGGAACGAAAACTGGCACGAAACAGGATGGTGGGAAGCGCACTCGTTCAGTGCGCGCTTCGATCCTGCCTCCGTGAATCAGGGTTGTCGTCACATCGGCCGTCGACCATAATCTCCTCGTCTCAGCAATAGATGAATGCCCGAAACATGAGTGAACCAGAAGCACAACATGAGGTTTCTCCGGGGGCGCCCAGCGGGCATGATCAGACCCCAGGTCAGGAGCCCCCCAGGGGCAAGAAGCCTGGCTCCTCTCGGGGCACCTGGATTGGAATTGCCGGCGGGCTCGCGATCGCCGGAATAGCCGCGTTCACGATATTGCCCCGCCTCGGAGGCGACAAGCCGCCTGGCGTTGGCGAGGAATCTACCCTGGAAGTGCTGATACCAGCCGATATCAATGCAGCGCTTCCGACGCTGGATCCCGGAAGTTCGAAAGCAGCGGTGGATGACGCGAAGAACTGCAAGGTCCCGCTGGCATGGGTGACGTTAAAGCAACAACCGAATGGGCATGGTGGCATGGTGCGCGTCCGTTCAGGATCATATCTGTCGCCGCCGATCAAGCTCACCCCCACACCGCAGCGGATCGCTCTCCCCTACCCCGCGCCTTATCCTACGGGCCGCGGAGTTCTAACCTTGGTCGGCGAGGCGGACCAAGTGGGGTTCTACCTGACGCCCGGAGGCATTCACGACGTGAACGGCACGTACTCCGTCAACGTGCATTGGCAGGTTCGCAACCCATGCCCATGAACGGGCCAATCGGCAAACTCGACGCCGTGATCGGAGATTGCCGGCAATGAAGAACTTCTTCCGCAACCATCCGATGATCAGCATGTGCATTGCCATGCTTGTGGCCGCGGTCGCCACCCAGTGGATACTCAATCCGAAATCCGGTCCGCTCAGCGCATTGACATTGGCGAACTCGCTGACGATCGGTGCCGTGCTTCTGATCATGATGGCCGGGTTCGCACTGACCTACGTGGCGATGCGGCTCGGCGGCGACCCTACCGGATTCGGATTGGTCCCTCTCGGGGAAGGCTATACGCCCGGGCGTCGGCTGAACGTGGATTCTCCGGCGGTGTCCGTCCGCAGCGCCGACGATGTGCTCGACGAACTCGACCAGATGATAGGGCTCTCCTCCGTCAAGGAGGAAGTCAACAAGCTGCTCGCGGGCATCGAAATCGAACGCAAGCGCCGTGAACAGGGCTTACCCGTGGGGAAGGTGAGCCGCCACATGGTGTTCACGGGGCCGCCCGGCGTCGGCAAGACCGAGATCGCGCGCGCCCTGGGGGAGATCTATCGATCGCTCAAAGTGCTGCGCAAAGGACATGTGGTGGAGGTGCAGCGCGCCGATCTAGTCGCAGGTTATATCGGACAGACGGCCATGAAGACGCTGGACAAGTGCAAGGAGGCACTCGACGGCATCCTCTTCGTCGACGAAGCCTACGCACTCGCGGGCGAAGGCAAGGATTTCGGCCAGGAGGCAATCGCGACGTTGATCAAGTTCATGGAAGACAACCGCGACCGAGTCATGGTGATCGCCGCCGGATACCCCAACGAAATGCGGCGCTTCATCGCGACGAATCCAGGCCTGGCGAGCCGCTTCAACAGGACCATCGAATTTCCGGCCTATGAGCCGAAAGAACTGGCTGCGATCCTGCGATTGATGGCCAAGCGACAACGCGCTGATTTGCCCGAGGTACTCGAGCAAAGTCTGGTCCCCTGGATCGAAACCCAGTGGAGAAGCGAGGGCTGGGGCAACGCTCGCGAGATGCGCAACCTTCTTGACAAGGCGTGCGAAGCCCAGTCGTTGCGCGTGGCGGTTGATCCGACCGCCGACATAAGCAAGGTCGAGATGGTCGACTTCGAAAGCGTCGGCGTGCCCCTTGTGCGAACGCACGTGCCGCCGCCACTGGCGCCTCAGCCTGTCCCGACCATACCAACTCCGGCTCCGACTGTCGTTGAGCCCTCCTTTGCGTCCTCTTCTTCGCCTGGCCATTTGGCGTCACGCCAAGGGCGACGGCTGAAGGTTGAGGCCATTATCCCTACTGAGCGCACGCTCGATCAGGCGCTCGACCGGCTCGACGAGATGGTTGGGCTGGAGGCGGTCAAGGAGGAGGTGAACAAGCTCATATCGGGGCTTGAGGTCGAGCGCCTGCGCCGCGAGCAGGGGCTGGCTATCGCCCCTATCAGCCGCCACATGGTATTTGCTGGCCCGCCCGGCGTGGGGAAGACCGAGGTCGCGCGGGCACTCGGCGAGATCTATCGCTCTATTAGCGTGCTGCGAAAAGGCCATCTGGTCGAGACTGACCGCTCGGGTCTCGTCGCGGGCTATATCGGCCAAACTGCTCCCAAGACGCTCGACAAATGCAGGGAAGCGCTCGACGGCATCCTGTTCATCGATGAAGCATATTCGCTTGCCCGACCAGGCAACGATTTCGGCCAGGAGGCGATCGATACGTTACTCAAGTTCATGGAGGACAACCGAGACCGCATCGTCGTGATCGTCGCGGGCTACCCGAATGAGATGCTGCGGTTCATCAACAGCAATCCCGGCCTGTCCAGCCGCTTCACCAAGATGATCGAGTTTCCGCCCTATGCCGCAAACGAGCTTGCCGCCATTCTGCGGGTGATGGCAAAACAGCAAAACTTCATATTGCCTGAAGATCTCGAGTCCAGCCTCGGCCCGTGGATCAAGGTGGGCATGCGCAAAAAGTCCTGGGGGCAGGCGCGCGAAATGCGAACGCTGCTCGAGCGCGCGCGCGAGGCGCAGGCCATGCGCATTGCGCACGATCCATCAGCCGACCTGCGTCACCTGGCGATGGCGGATATCGACGCAGCCATCCAGATCTCCGGATATCGCGAGATGGTGCCGGAGAAGATCAGCGATACCATCGTGAAAATTCCTACGTTCCCTCGCTCGGTCATCCCGCTGTCGGAGGGGACGGCGGCTCTGCAGGCGGCCGTTGTCACGGTCAAGATCGATGGTGCTCACGGAAGCGGCTTTTTCATCTCCAGGGATGGATATCTCCTGACCAACCAGCACGTGGTGGTGGAGAACAAATTTGTGACGATCAAACTCACAACCGGCCGTGAGCTGCCCGGCGAAGTGCTGCGAACAAACAAGACCAGAGACATCGCGCTGGTCAAGGTGAATGAATCGGGAATGACGGCGATGCCACTGCGGCTTGACCTACCCGAGGTCGCCTCGGAGGTTTATGCAGTCGGGACGCCGAAATTTGAGCAATATTCGACGACAATAACCAAAGGCATCGTCAGTGCCTATCGCAGGGACGACGATCTGACGCTCCTGCAAAGCGACACTGCCATTCATCCTGGCAACAGCGGCGGGCCGATGGTCGACGGATACGGCAATGTCGTCGCCGTAAGCGTCTCCGGACTAGCGATCTCGGGGGTGCTGACAAGCATCAATTTCTTCATTCCCATCGCCGATGCGCTTAAGTTCCTCGCCGTTGAGCTGGTCAAGCAAGACGTGGCATAGCAGTAAGCAAAACAAGCGGCCCCGGGATGCAACTGAAACGAACAAATTCGATAACCGCGATCGGCCGAACAGCGGCTTTGCATATCGCGTTCTGGCAGTACGATCCCTGGTACCGCCGCGCGTGGCTTGTCTGGCCGCAGGCGACAGCAATCCTTGTTGCGAGCTGGCTTGTTGTGGGTCTGCCTCCGGCCGCAGTTCCGGTTGGCAACTGGGCAAAGCCTGCCGATTGCAGCAACGTGTTTACCCCCGGTTGCGCGGCAACCCGGCGCGCCGTGTACTCCTGGGACGATGAAGTCGGCAGACCCACGATCGCCAATCAGGTCACGGTCTACGTCGATCGGTCGACCTTTCGAAATTCTGCCGCAGACGATCGGTCCAAACTCACGTCAGCGCTTGGCGCCTATTATCGCTATGATTGGGGGAAGGCGACCGATATTCTGAAATCGGCCACCGCAAGCGACTCGAACGTTCAGTTCCTCACGGCGCTCGCCCTGATGATACCAAATTCGACCGACCAGGCGCGCAACGCGGAGGCGCTGCTGCGCGAGGCGTCTGCCCGGGGACATCGCCAGGCCAGCAGCGTGCTCGGGCGCATTCTCTTCGCGGGCGCGGGCGGCTTGCCGAAGGATGAAACGGCGGGACGGAAGTTGATGGATGACGCGGTCGCAGCTGGCGAGCCGTACGCGATGCGGCTTGCTGCTGCCGGATACGTCAGCGGAGAATTTGGCGCGTACGATACCGTTAAGGCCGTCGATCTCTTGCGCAAGGCAGCGGATAGTGGCGAACTCATCGCTATGGTGCAACTTGCATACTGCATCGAAACCGGGCGGGGCGGGCTTACGCGAGACGCTGCGAAGACGGTCGACTATTTGCGGCGCGCGGCGGATGCAGGCTTTGAAGGGGCACAGATCACGTTGGCCCGGTGGTTCAAAGACCGATATGCCTATCGAGAAAGCGAGAATGAGGCGGAAACAATCAAGTGGTACGAGCGGTCCTATCGACAAGGGCACTCGGTGTTCGCCCTCGCTGAGCTCGCTTACGTCCACAGATATGCGCGGGCGGCGCCGTGGTTCGACACCAAACGCTCGTTTGAATTACTCCAGCTTTGCGCGCCTTACAGAAATGCCTATTGCCATTATTGGCTTGCTCGAGCCTACCACGAGGGTGCCGGAACAGCGCGAGACTACACCAGCGCCTACGCTCACTACATTGTTGCAAAAGAGCTCGGGCGGCAAGATGCAGCCCCCGAACTTCAGAAACTCGATAGTTTCCTCCAACCTGAGATCAAGACCAGCGCAGCGGAGCTGGCCAAGAGCATTTCGGCGGGCCTCAAACCGGTGCCACGCGTGATCCGGCTACAAACGGCGGAGACTGACAGCACAGGTCCGTCTCCGTGGCCTGACCCCGGCCCGCGACCGGCATCACCTTGAACCGCCAAGTCCCGCTGGCTCGTAATCATTCAAATGCGCGCGAAGCATGGGATGGGTCTAGTCCATCGTCCCACCGCCGAGCGACCGGAATCTTACCAAGGAAGCGTTGGACCGCGTCAGGATCCGCCCCAAGTCCCATGCCTTCGACACCCAGGCCCTTGGAGCGGTTCGGCAAGCTGATGCGTGAAAATCTTACCTCCGGCCGCATCCCTTTCGGAAAGCTTACATCAAATCGGTCGTGGACCGGGTAGAGGTAGATGATTGCGCCGTCCGCATCGTGGGCGACAAAGCAACCCTGGAGCAGGCCATCGCCGGCGGTCAAAACGCGAACCCCTGCGTTCGCAGCTTCGTACGCAAATGGCGCTCCCTAGGGGAGACGAAGGGCGACTCAAGAAGACGTTGAAAAACAAGCGTAAATCAGCCTAGCTGCTCTAACACTGCTACCACCACTCGCTACCACCCTCAAGTCGAAAGGAGCCTATTTGGTAAATGAGTACGGGGTGACGTTCTCTGTCAACGCGCCAATCGAAAGGCGCCCAAAGTATAACCGCTATAGTGGCTGGGGAAGCGTCTATTGAAATTTGAGAGCCAGCGCATATTCGACACCCGCGTTCACTGCTGCTTTACCGTCGCCGGGGTGCAACCGTCCAAACGCCGCGCCCGCTTGAACGGCATCTGCCCTATGCTTGGGTGCTCCGTGGCCCGAGGGTTCAAATATCTGGTCACCTTTTCTCAACTGAGTAATCGCCTGGATCAAAACTGGATAGTTTGGCTGCCGTTCTACCCTGTGTGCACCGTAGTATCCGCACACGAAGTCTGCGCATAACTCGTAACGTACTTGGAAGAAGGAATCGCCCGCGGTTGTGAATTTGTATAGGAGGCGATGCTTCCTCTGTAAGGCGTGCCCGCTTTCGTGAGCGCACAACGCTGTCAGCGCCGCTCCCAAATTCTTCGTTACCCTGCGGGTTTCTTTCAAGAGGTTCCGTCCGACCAAGATTGTCCCGTCAGAGGGCAAATCTGGTTTCATCGGTTTAATTAGGTCAGCCGGCACAAAGGCCGCATTGGGTATGGTCGTTTCGGTGTAGAGGCCAAACCCGAAATTCAGGCCAAGATAGTTGGCAATATCAGCCAGTACCCAGACAAACGAGTTCTTATAATCGTCATCGAAATCGTCGCTCGTGTCTTCAAAGAGTGGCGTCACTGACCCATAATTTATAACCGATCCGGCCGCCCCGTTAGTTGCCTCGAAGGACGGGTCGCAAACCGACGGATCAGACTGAGCCGCTACCCTTCCACAACTGCAACACAACACGCCACCGACTAAAAGGCTGAAATTGCGTCTGCTCAACTTGCTCATTTGACCTTCAGCGTGCAACTTCCACCTAGTTCCTCACATGCTTGCTTGATTTCCTGTTCTGCAGCCCTTCTCTCTTCCTCATTCGAACATCCCATTTCGACAGAGGGTAAAATGCTAGTCTCCCCTCCTGGTGGAAGGATTGGTAGGATGGCCGGCGGCTTACCGGTATTCAACAACAAGAATGAAATAGAGGTAATCGTTTCTGGAGAGGCTGCAGAGGCGGAGACTATCCAATCAATTTTACCCAAGGCATGAATTGACCGAAATGCATATTGTCGCCCGTAATCGTTGTCGACCGACAGAACTGGACAAATTTTCTTCAATGCACTTTGAAGCACGGCTTTTGCCAGTGGAGGCGCACCGTTCAAGGCAGCGAGTGTCTTTGCTGGGACTTCTGGTGCCAAGTTAGTTGTGTCGAGCGTCTTGTTCTGAAGATCGACAACGATGCGGCTTTCGGCATCAGCCGCATTAGAAGAAAGAAGATAGGCTGCGGCATAGCTCGACGGAACGCATAGAGCGCAAAGTATGCCTATCGCTATGGAGGCAGCGAATCCACACGGTTTAATCATCTGTGGTGATCCCCGAGAAGTAACTCTCGTTCAATGTGCCTTCAGTAGTTAGTGCGGGATCTGTCGCCACGTTGTTGCTCAACACCTGAGCGGCAGCTTTCTCTGCATCCCACATGTTAGGCATCGCCACATACCCTCCCACAAGCAGGTTGTTAGCCTCAGACCGGATGATCCCGCAGTCCCTCTTCTTATCCGCCGGTAGTGAGGGGCAACCCGCGTCAGCAAAGAACCCCCATCGGTAGCCGAGGCCCCCGTCCGGCTTGCCCATGCCTTGCGCAGAGAAGTACTTAAAGCCCGCCACTAAGTTAGAGTAGTCGCTTAGATCGGCCCCCGTCTTGTCGATGTATCCTAGGAAGACCACCCCATGGCCGGTCCTGGTTCGGTTGAAGTTGACGAATGTACCGGGGAAGAGGTTCTTGAAAGCGATTCTCTTTCCCATGCCGAAATTTTCAAATGCGTGTGCGGCGCCAGTCGACGGGCTTCCATTTACCATCCAGATCTGCCCTCTCAAGTCGAGTGGACGCAGCCGGGCCCAGGTGACCTTGGGGATGTAATGGAAGGGTGACACGTCTTTTGTTTCGCGCGCGTACAGATTTAGAGCTTCAACTAAAACCTCGAGCTGGGCGGCGACGCACATCGTTATGGGTGGGCCAGACGCCTTTAGGATACCATCGTCTCCGAACGTCAGATCTTGAGTGAAAGCAGCGCTGCCGTAGCCTTTCGCGGCACGGCTTTCTCCGAGCATTTTCACGGCTGTCAGAACGTACTTGTTGAAGCCGCCGTCCGGGGATTCGGATCGAGCTGGAAAGGGAAAAAGCGCGGCTGCAATAACGAAACACGCAGAGATCATTTTCATGAAATCACCTAAGCGAAAACGGCAGGCTGATTGACCTGACGGAGCGAAAAACAAATCTGTTTGACTTTAACCTATGATTGTGAAAATGTAAAAGCGCGCTTTAATTGCTACTAAAGCTACAAGACCCATTTGTTACGAGGGTCGTTTATGTGCAATTGCTGCACTCGCAGACCGTCAATCTTCCAGTCTCTGACATCTGGGTTCGCCCGACGGGCGCCGTCTCAGCTTCCTGCCTATATTTGCGCATCAAGTGAGTTACTGCCGACGAAGATCGATACTCATTCGAGTTCAGGCAGCTCGTGGCGGAGCCAAATTGATTAAGCGGGGAAGTGCTATGGCTGTCCTAACTTTCTCACAGCGCTTACGGACGCAACGGAGCGCCCGCTTTGGGTATTCCACCATTCTGCTCGGAATTGCGTTTTCTTGTGAGCTTACTGCTCCGGCTTCAGCGCAAATGAATACTTGCGGGATGGCGTTGCAGCAGCTTCAAATGTATGTCGGCAGAGTGAACCAGACTGCTCAATACGAGTACTATCAAGGCATACCGATGCGGTGCCGCGGCAATCCAATGTGCGGACAGGCGATGCTCCAGCAGCTTAACTTCTGGTATGCGCAGCAGTCGAATATGGTGAACAACTACTACATGCAGATATCGGCGCAATGTTCGTCCGGTCCTCCGACACCTCTGGAACGGCGGCCGGACGACACCGGATCGCCTCGAATTAGCGAACGGGATGTGAAAACAGTCCAGATTGATGATGAAGATCGTACTGTCAGAATCAAAATTCCGAGCACACCACAGGGGTTCGTACCGCAATGAAATCGACGAACCTTAGTCGCAGATGCTTCACCTGCGGATTGGTCGGGAGCGTTGCTGTCGGCCTCACAAAGCCAGCCTTTGCTTCGTTACCGGTCTGCCTCTTTTCAGCTACTGATGGCTGGGATGGGTCAACTACTCGCGAATTTATCACTCGCCAAGCCCGAACCAATGACTTATCGGGTGTCCCTGATGTCGTAGATCGGATCATGAGAACACTGGGGTTCAAGGTCGACTTCGATATTTTCATTGCAGAGAAGGAAGACAACGCCTTTGCTAGTGTAGCAAATGGACACAAAATTCTTGTGGTCGATGTTGGATTTGTCAGCAAGATGAACCGGGTTGCAGGCACTGAGTGGGGCGCAATTCAAATTATAGCCCATGAAGTCGGGCATCATATTGCCGGGTTTGGTGGTGATCGGCACCGTAACGAGCTGAACGCTGACTATTGGAGTGGCCAGGCCTGTCAACGACTTGGGTCCGCAAAAGACGCAGCAGAAAAAGCGATTCTTGCAGTGGGGACTGATGCCGACACCCCGTCGCATCCGAACAAGCGCCGACGTGCAGACATCATCGGCCAAGGATGGGAAGACGCAAAGCTCGGCAAAATTGATTATTCATTCTGTGATAATTGCCGATAGCGCTCAGGCTCTTTACCATCCTCGCGCTGCCCGATTTTCGAGCTGTACTCAGCTTTTCAGCGTCTTCGGGATCGCTGGCTCCCTGAGGAAGACGAAGGTCGGCAGGCGAACACACTGGAAAGAAACAACAAATCAGCTTCCCTGCGTTAGCACTGCTATCACGCGATGCTACCATATACAGCCGGGGGCGCCGCAAGAGAGTTACCCTCGCTTGCCTCCTTGAGGCTTGCCGGCGCAACCAAAGCTTTTGCGATCCAGAGGCGCCGCGCTCGCCGCTCCGCCGCTTGCGAAGTCCGCAAGCGACTTGCGTGTCCGTTAGCTCGAGCGAATAGGTGACGAACTGACGTCTTCCCGCAGCGGCCCAAACGATTTCTCAAGCTCTGCCAAGACCGCACCAATCCCATCTAGCGTCGACACGGCCGCGACATATCGATCGGGCCGCACAAGCAGCACCCGACCAGTGAGCGGCCTCAAAAACGCTTCCGCCTCCGGCGAGGCCGGTCTAGCGTGCTGCACACCACTAACTTTCACACACTGCATATCATTGAAGCAAATAGATAAAAACTGCGGGCTCAAAAATCGCGAATCGGCAAGCAAGAGCAAATCGTTGGTGGGTACAGCGATCCCTACCACCAGGAACCAACCGTCCGAAATCGCATCAATTGACTTCGTGCTACCACCATCCAAGAAAAGCGAAACACGCGGACATGTCCGCCCAACAACGAGTTCCTGCCGCCTGGACCGCACCATGAAGCCGGCCTTAATCCATGGTCGAGGCATGTAGCGCATCTCGGCAAAGAAGCGCTGGATCGCGGGGATAAGGTTCAATGTCTGGAAGACGGCGTCTCTCGCCGCAGCAATAATGCGGTTGCGAATGTTTGCCATTCTTCCGATCATCACCGAATATCGAATAATCGCCTCAACCTGCGGCCTCCTTTCTGTCTCGTAGGTCTCAAGGATCGTGGGGTTGAGCCTCCCTTGCAGTACCGCCGCAATCTTCCAGCAAATGTTGTTGGCATCGCGAGCGCCCGTGTTCATGGCCTGCGCGCCGAACGGCGGCATGACGTGCGCTGCGTCGCCGAGCAAGAAGACCCGTTTCGATCCCATTCGCTCGGCGATGCGCTCCGAAAATCCATAGACCACCGACCGGATGATTTTGAGGGGTGTTCCTTTGTACGGAGTATGTCTGTCCACGAGATCACGGATGCTGTCCGCCGTGGCAATCTTGTGATGATCTTCGCCGGGGTTGAGCATGAACTCCAGTCTTCGTCCGCCATATGGCGCAGGCACGCTGTTGAACGGCCGCTCAGGATTGCAAAAAAAACGCGAGAAGGGGGACCGGTCGGGAAACTCGGCGAGGTCGACCACTAAATGGGGTTGATCAATGCGATTTCCGGCGAAAGAAATATTGACAGCCGAGCGGATGAAACTTCGCGCGCCATCACAGGCGAGTACAAATCGTCCCGTCACTAGATGTTCTCGCCCGGCACGAACGACCTTCAGCCTGACGCCATTCTCTTCCTGATCTAGGCCTGCGACAGTAGACCGGTACTGCAGATCGACGCAGGGATAGCGCCGTGCGCCCTGCAGCAGCTTCTTCTCGAAGACTGGCTGCATCAATCCCGCGCGGTTGCCAAATCCATTCGACGTCAAAAAGGGGTTGACCTTCACCACCGGCTTTCCCCGCATAGAATAAAAGAAAATTCCAAAGGGCGGCGAGAGGTGCTCTTCCATGTCGTCGAGCAAATCCAGGCTATCAAGAAGACGGAGATATTCGTCGTCGATCACGAGTGCTTTGGGCAAGTCCGACGTCAGTTCATTCCACTCCAGCAAGATTGTGGAAATCCCGAGCGAGCCGAGAATGTTAGCGACCGTCAGGCCGATCGGACCCGCACCAACGACCAGGACATCGGCATCTTTGGTTCCTCGCCCGTCGGGTCCCGAAATCGGCTTTATGAGTTCGCGGATCTGATCAAGCGACAGATGATTATCCATTAACGCCCGCCTTTCTAATTTGGCAGTTAGTTTCGACCGGCGACCGCCTCAGAGCTTAACTACTAGTGGACTTGATTCGCGTCTGTCCCATGCACAGGTGACGAACAGAAGTTTGAGATCAGCAAAATACGGTCCGTTCCGAAAATTCTGCATCATCATCATCATCATCATGCCCGCCGCCACTGCTTTTCCAGCGTAACCAACTAGACGCAGCCGACGAATCAAACCTAGGTAGCCATCCCCTCAGAGAGGGCGTGTCATGCTTCGGATCAGCGCGGCCGAAACACGTGATCGGGGCGCGGCGGCAAGAAAGGTAGAAAGCATCATTACATCCCGGTCCGCTTCCTAGTGATGGGCCGGGCCGAAAGGGCGTTTATGCGAATACAGCTGGCCCTGCCTGTTGCGAAGCCCTGCTACGGCTCTGAGCTTCTAAACGGCGATCGGTCACGCTGCGGCCGGCCGAACGCGGATTTGTCGGATCCGACTTCGGGGGCGATGCCAGCCATTCAGCGGACGTTCTGAGCCGGTTCGCCCGACAGCTGGTAGCTCAAGCTTCTGCCCACTAAGTCCTGTGGAAACTCGCCCGTTGAGGATGTGGCAGACGACGGCTTGAGCTGAAGTATGCGCAGAACACCCGGACAGTTCGCTCTTCCACATGTTCGCGGAGCGCTCCCGGGGCGGCCCAATCGGCCGAAGTGACAGCCATCTTGAGCGAAGGCCGCCATGCCCGTCCGTCGCGCCGACGCGACGCCAATGATGCTTCATGGCTATGCAGTCGAGTTACCATTTGAGTGAGGCTGCGGTATCTCGCCGCTCGCGTAAGGTCGACTCGCGCGCGATGGCGAGGGCGATCAAGGCAAACAATACCATCGCGGCGGCGACGACGACCAATGCGGGGCGAAGACCGCCGACCGACGCGGCCAGCGGCGCAACAAGCAGTGGGCTCAAGAACTGACCGAAATACAGACCGAAGTATACCTGGCCGGTTGCCTTGCCCATGTGCCAGGGTTTTGCGGCGGCCATCGTCCAGGCCATGACATTGGGAACCAGCATCCCAGCACCAAGTCCATGTACTGCGAGGATGACGAAACTCTCGGCATAGCTGGTGATGCGCGACAGCCACCAAATCCCCACTGCCAGCAGCGCAAAGACCAAGACGTTGATCGATTGCGTATTGAACCGCCTCCGTAGGACGGGCCACAGCAACGTTCCCGCGGTAGCCGAAAGAATTCCGAAAGCGGCCCCCATTCCGATGGCTTGTGTCGACGTTATACCCAGATCCGCGAGCAGAAACGGGTACTGGACCGGCGGTAAGTAGACGGCGATCATGCCCACCAGCATGACTGTAATCTGGGGAAGCAGCGCGGACTTTGGCGGCCGTGTAGCTGCGAACCCCAGCGTATCGGTGCGCGGCGCGTATTGTGGGGGGGGCAGTCGCAGTTGGAAGGGAATCAGGAGCAGCGCGAGACCATAGAGCGCGAACGGCAGCCGCCAGTTCATTTCGCCGAGAGCGCCACTGATAAAAAAGAGAACTGTGCCGGCAACGCCGATAAAGCGCATTTGCAGATTAAGATAACGTTCGCGCTCCTGTCCTTTGAAGTGAGTACCGATGATGGACGTGCAGCACGTCATCACGATTGCTTCAGCGGCACCGAAAATGAACCGAGAGACGACGATTTCAGTTATGCCATCGAGCCAGAGCGGAGCGACGCCGGAGACGGCGTATAGCGCTGTGCCCCACACCAAAAATTTGCGGCTCCCCCAACGGTCAATGACTGTGCCGATGAAGGGTGAAGCGATCGCCGTGACGAATGCAGGCGCCATCAGCGCCAACGCCACCAACAATTCGACGTGTTTGACCGAGGCGTAGGCCGCCTGGAACTTGACCAAGATAGGGACCACCAGGATGGATGCCAAGATGGTCATGCAGCTGCCGAACAGCAGCACTATTCCGACGCCGTTCACTCGTTCAATTGTCTTCATGTCGCCCCTCACCCTCACTGCACTTCTTGACTTGACATCGATCCCGCCGATGCTCGCGCGCTGTGGGAACAAGCCGGACCGCAGATATGTTTCCAGGCAGCCGGACCTGCCGCGCGAGCGAAGGTGTCGACCTGCGGCGAACGCCTCTCTTCCGGAAGGTCGACCTTTGCGACAAGGGACAAATCGCCTGTATCGTAAACTTCGCGGCCGTTGAGCATCGTCTTCAGCACCCTGATTTTGGGAAGCGCATCGTTGTCACAGGTCAGCGGGTTGCGATCGACGACCGCAATGTCGGCTTTATAGCCTGCGCGCAATGCGCCGATCCCGCTCCAATTCATCAGCGTCGCGCCCGAGCTGGTCCAGGCTTTCAGAGCCTGGAGCCGCGACACCGCCATGCCAGGCTGAACGTTCCGATGGCCTGAACCTGCAAACTCGTGCGTCTCAGCGAACGCGATGTGCTCGAAAGGCCTTGCCGGCCCCCAATCACTGCCGAGCGTTACGTTCGCTCCGGAATCCATCATCCGCGCCAGTGGGATGAGGTCGCTCAAGCAGTCTCTTCCAATTCGCTCAGCGAAGAGGTCGCCCTTCCCCCAAGTGAAACTCATGCTCGTCGACAGATGGAAGCCAAGCTCCGCATAGCGCCGAATCGTCTCCGGGCTGATGAGGATGTTGTGCTGCATGATCCACCCTTTGGATGGAATGTCGTAAGAACTCAGGAAGGGCTGGAGCGATTCCAGAAACTCGCGATGGTCCTGGTATGCTCCTTGAACCATGTTCAGCCGTAGATCGTTCTTCAGGCAGAACTCGATCGCCTCGCGCTCGATGTTCTGAGGCACGAAGGTGTGTCCCCGCGTTGCACGACCGTAGGGATCTCGAATCGTTTTGTCCGCGCGAAGAAACCCTGGCCAGCACGGACCTCCCCGCGAAAGCGTAAGACCGTTGATGCGAAAGAGATCGTCCTGCACAGACCTCAAGCGAAGCGCTAAAGCAAAGTTGGAGCGACAGTCCTCCTCCGACAACCCCAGCCCATAATCGAAGCCGTACTGCGCTGCTTCAAGCGAGCTCATGACGCGCAGCGTGCTTTCACCGGCCTCGCGCATAAGCCGATACGCGTCGATGTGCTCCGGGGCCATGACGTGCCCCTCATAGGCTGCTGTTACACCACGGCTGTTGGCGATAAGCTGTCCCAGCCGTGCACCACGGTTCCAGTCATCGGCAGTCGGCATGGGAATGTTGACCGTCAGGGACAGCCAGAAGGGATCAGGATTGTAGTAGCTGGTGACGCTGCCGCGAAAAATTCCGCTAGGCTCGCCATCTGGCTCTTTTTCGATCCAGACATCGCTTACGCGGGAAGGTAGTGAAGCGGTTATCCCTAAACGGCGCATCGCCACGGTATTCATGGCACAGACATTGGGAATGCGCGGACCCCACGCGGCAATCATGACCGGATGGTTTGGCGCGATCGCATCAAGCAGCGTGCGGTTCGGAAGGCAACCTTCGGCGAGGTCGCGCCAGCTCCTCCTGGTGAAATAATGAGGCTCGCCGACCGGGGTCGTAATAATCCATTCGCCTGCTGCCACTGTCCGGGCACGTTCTCGGATACGCTGGGCGATGTCGTCATGATTCTTGGCGTCGAGAATATCGACACACATGCCCAGGACGGCTGCAAAGTGGATGAAATGAGGATGTGTATCGATAATACCGGGCATGGCCGTCGAGCCGCGCAAGTCCAAACGCCCCGCCCCTTTGCCCGCGACTGTGAGCATCGAGCTCAAATCTCCGGTCGCGAGAATGGTGTCACCATCGATCACCATGGCTTCGGCCATGGGCGATGCCGCATCTAGCGTAAGGATTTCACCTCCATGAATCACGGTTCGCATCGGCCTCTCTCAAGGTTCGTTGTTAAGTGACCATTGGTCACTTCCCGAAACTGGCTGTTTTGACAGCGGCTGTCAAGTATTGCAGAAACGCCTATCCACGGCCGGACCGACGATGAAAATCCGAAAGAAGACGCCCGACGCCCACCACCACGGCAATTTGCGCGAGGCCGTGTTAGCAGCCGCGATGTCGCTCCTGCGGCAACGGCAGACTCCGTCGTTCAATCTCCGCGAGATCGCGAAGATGACGGGAGTGGGGCACTCGGCCGTGTACCGGCACTTCGCCAGCAAGGACGCCCTGCTCGCCGATATCGCGGCCCGGGGTTTTGCCGAACTCGCCCAAATTCAGAGTCGGGAAATGGACCTAGCCGGCGATGACCCTTGGGAACGGCTCATTGCGGCGGGGCTCGTCTATGTGAATTTCGCCCGAACCAATAGGGCGGCTTACATTGTCATGTTCGACCCCACTATGCGGGAGCGTTGGACCGAACTCGAGAATGTCAGAACGGCATTGGACACATCATTCGGCCAGTTCGCCAAGACAATCGTCGCCTGTCAAACAGCCGGCCTGTTGCCGGCGGCGCCTCTCGAAATCCTGACCAGCATACTTTGGTCTGCAGGGCACGGCCTCGCACAACTACTCGGATCGGGTCACCTCGATTGGCTTCGGTCTTCCGCAATAAGCGAAGACCAGTTTGTATCAATAGCTATCCATGTATTTTGCGAGGCCTTGCGCGCTCCGGCTTCAAAACCGTGGCTGGAACTACGACCTGGTCTAGCCGCCGCGACCCGGGGCCCGAGATCCAAGAACTCCTCCTGACCAAGCTCGCCCCACCAAGAGACCCAAAGTGGTCTATGGTAGAGCGCGCCGCGCGACAGCCAGCAGGCGTCCGACGCTAAAAACAGACAACAGGCAGCAATCTCGGCAGGCGCGGCCATACGCCCCAGCGCGATCCGCCGTTCGACAGACCGGAATTCGGCATCGGCCGTCGTGTCATTCTGCTCCGCCAGCAATTGCATCTCGTAGGCGCTCATCGGCGTCCGCACCCAGCCCGGCGCTACCGCATTGGCGCGGATGGAATCGGCGCCATGCGCGTAAGCCAGCGAGCGCGTATAGGCGACCACAGCCGCCTTGCTCGCCGCGTAACTCGTGCTGTCTGGACTCGCATTGAAGGCTGCGACGGTCGCGACGTTGACGATCGCCCCTCCCTGCTGCTTCAAAAGCGGTAAGGCGGCGCGACACACCGCATAGTTCCGGTCAGGTTGACCTCGAGCGTCTTCGCCCAGACATCATCTAATACGTCCAACGGCTGGTCCGGAATAGTGAGACCCGCGGCATTGACCACGATGTCGAGCCGCTGGCCGCAGCTTTCGATGGCCCGCACGATGTCGGCGCTCTCGGTAACGTCGCCCGGGACCGCCTCTCCACCCGCCTCGGCAGCGGCCGCGTCAAGTTCGGCATCACCGAGGCCAAACAACACGACGCGTGCACCGTTCTGCGCAAATCATCATCGCGGTCGCGCGACCGATGCCGGTCGCCGCTCCTGTGATCAATGCGGTTTTCCCGCGAGCCGCGCCGTCATCCAAGGCCCCATTGCCGCTCCACCGCAAAACCGGTCTCGGGCAGCGTGCTGCCGCCATCGACGACGATGGTCTGCCCGGTCATGTATCCCGCTTCGACGGAAGCCAGATAGAGCATCGCGTAACCGATATCGTCGGCACTCCCCATCCGACCGAGCGGGACGAAACGCTCGAGCTTCGCTCGCGTCTCCGGCGCGCTCATCGTGCCGCGGCCCGGCTTGGCAATGAACCCTGCCTCGACGCCGTTGACGGTGATGCCGTCGCGCGCCAGTTCGAACGCCGCGCCGCGGATGAAGGCGTTGACGCCGGCTTTCGCCGCCGAGTAATGCGCGCCACCACCCATCGCAACACGCGCGGACACGGAGGATGTCACGAGAATGCGCCCAAAGCGGTTGGCGCGCATATGCGAGATGGCCGCCTGCGCCAGCCAGAAACTGGCATTAAGGTTCAG
The DNA here is from genome assembly GCF_008123965.1 of Bradyrhizobium hipponense. GTDB lineage: Bacteria > Pseudomonadota > Alphaproteobacteria > Rhizobiales > Xanthobacteraceae > Bradyrhizobium > Bradyrhizobium hipponense. The sequence continues at coordinate 51,343 of NZ_VSTH01000007.1, forward strand.
CGCCAGCGCCTCCTCCAGCTTGGCTTCGTCCAGTTCCTCCAGCGACGACCACGGACAGCCGCCCGCATTATGAACGACGATGTCGAGACGGCCATATCGTCCTGCGACGCGGTCGACCATGGCGTGCAGGCTGGCACGGTCGAGCGCATCGAACGGCACGCAATGCACCGTCAATCCATTGATCGCAAGCTCCGCCGCGAGGGCTTCCGCAACCTCCCGCGTGCGGTTGGCGATCACGACGGTGGCGCCGGCCTCCGCCAGGCGCGTGACGATGGCTGCGCCAATGCCCCTGCCTCCGCCGGTCACGATGGCGATCCTGCCTGAAAGGTCGAAGGGACGCTGCATGGTCAGATCACTCCGAACTTGCGCAGGAGATCGATGAAACCGACGAAGACCGCGGTGTGCCGCGCAATGTCCGCATCCGACGTCGCTGGACACATCAGCAACATGGTGTGGAACGGCGTGACCAAAATGCCCTCGTTCATGTAGAACGCGTGCAGCAGCGTTTCGAGGCCGGCCTGCCGGCCGGCGATAACATCGGCGCCGCTGCGCGGCTGCTGCGCCATGAACATGATTTCCGCACGCGCGCCGATCTGGGTGACATGCCAGGGCAAACGATTGGCCTCGATCAAGCCACGGATCTCGTCGGCAAGCCGGGTCGCGGCCACGATCATGCGGCCATACTTCTCGTCGGTCAGCACCTTTTCCAGCACGGCGCGCATGGTTGCGACCGTCAGTGCGTTGCCGGCGAGCGTTCCACCGAAACCGAAATGGGCGGATTGACGCTCGCGCGGATTGACATGGGGCATGATGGCCCAGAGACGTTCGGAGATCTCCTGGTTCAGCCCGAACACGCCGGCCGGAATGCCGCCCGCGATCGCCTTGCCTGCGACGAAGATGTCGGGCTGCAGGGCATGGATTCCAGTGTAGCCGCGAGGGCCGCAGGACAGCGTGTGGGTCTCGTCGATCACGAGCACCGTGCCGCTCCGCCGCGTCAGTTCGCGCAACGCACGATGAAAGCCCGGATCGACCGGGATCATGCCGAAATTGGTCATCAGCGGCTCGGCCAGCACGCAGGCGACGTCGCCATGCGCAAGCGCCGCCTCGAGCGCCGCGACATCGTTAAACTCCACCACGCGTGTGACGGTGTCGTGATCGATTCCGTTGGGATGAATCATGTTCCGCAGGCCGACGCGGCCATCGCGGATTTCGACATGCGCCTCCTCGACGCCGCCGTGATAGCAACCCGAGAACACCAGCACCTTGGGACGGCCGGTGATCATCCGCGCGATCCGGATCGCCGCACGATTGGCATCTGTCGCCGAGGTCGTCAGCGTCCAATGCCGCTGCCCAAACCGGCGCGACAACTCAGCACCGACCCACAGGCTGTCTTCGGTCGGCATCATCATGGTCGCGCCGCGGTTGAGCTGACGGAGTGCTGCGTCGGTTACCGCTTCAGGCGCGTGGCCGCACATGCCGCCGGAGTCGCCGAGACAGAAGTCGATGTAGTCATGGCCGTCGATGTCACGAATATGTGCGCCGCTGGCCTCGTCGACATAAACGGGGAAACCGCCGGCCCAACGCCGCATCCAGTGCGAAGGGCCGCCGTAAAGGAAGTGCCGCTTGCCTTCCTCCCACGCGCCCGCGGAGCGCGGATGCATCTTGCGGAAGCGTTCCTGCTCGGCATCGATCAGGCGATCGATGACTCCGGCACGCTCTTCAGTAGTAATGTTCATAGTGCGATCCAGGCTGTCTTGAGGTCGGTATAGGCATCGAGCGCGTGCAGCGACTTGTCGCGCCCGAAGCCGGATTGTTTGAAGCCGCCCAGCGGCACTGTGATATCTGCCCCGCCGTAGGCGTTCACGTGCACGACCCCGGCATGAATGGCGCGAACCATGCGGTGCGCGCGCGAGAGGTTGCTGGTCCACACGGCCGACGCGAGTCCGTAAGGCGACTCATTTGCAAGTGCCACGGCATTCGCCTCGGATTCGAATTGTGTCACGGCGAGAACGGGGCCGAACACCTCCTCGCGCCAGAGATTCATCCGTGGTGCGACATCGGCCAAGATCGCTGGCGACATGAAGTGGCCGCCGCTATCCGCCAGGATCTGCTCGCCACCGGTCAGTAGCTTGGCGCCCTGCTCCTGCGCCAGCGCGACGGCATCGAGATTGCGGCGCAATTGCGAGGTGCTGGAGATTGCACCGATTTCCGAGGTCAGATCGAGGGGATCGCCGACCCTAAGGCGCGCGGTCGCGCTCAGCAGCTCATCCATGAACCGGTCATAGATCGATGATTGCACCAGCAGCCGCGATCCGGCGACACAAACCTGGCCCGAATTCCGGAAGATGCCATTCGCCGACACTTTTGCCGCGTGACTGATGTCGGGCGCATCGGCGAAGACGATGTTCGGGGACTTGCCCCCGAGCTCAAGATGGACGCGCTTCAGGTTGGAGCGTGCCGAGGACTCCAGCAGCCGTCGCCCGACCGCACCCGAGCCGGTGAACGCCAGCGCATCGACATCCATATGCAACGCCAGCGCCTCCCCAGCCGAGGCGCCACGGCCGGTGACGACGTTAAGTATGCCGTCGGGCAAACCGGCCTCGCTGGCGAGCCGCGCCAGATACAGCAAACTGAGCGAGGCGATCTCCGGCGGCTTCACCACGACCGAATTGCCGGCCGCCAGCGCTGGCGCGATCTTCCAGGCGCCGATCATCAGCGGAAAATTCCAGGGCACGATCACGCCGACGACACCGAGCGGCTCGCGATGCACGAGGCCGAGCACGTCGCGGCCGGTCGGCGCGATCTCGCCGTAGAGCTTGTCGATGGCCTCGGCATAGTAGCGGAAGGTGCCGGCAGCGGACAGCGGCTCCGCCTTGTAGGCCATGCCGATCTCGGTGCCGTTGTCGCGGACGCCGAGCACCGCGATCTCGAGCGCATGTTGCTCGATCAACTCCGCAAGGCGCAGCAGCACTTTCTTCCGATGCGCCGGCGCCGACCGCGACCAGCCGCCATGGCTGAACGCCTGTCGCGCAAGTTTCACGGCCAGATCGATATCGCGGGTGTCACCGTCGGCAATGGTGGTCAGGCGCCGGCCATCGATCGGCGACAGCACGTCGAGCCGCGCGTCACCGAGCGCTTCCGTCGGCCGGCCACCGAGAAAGAGCTGCTGGGGCGGAATGACCGTCGACCTCAATTGATTGATCTGGACTTGCTGCATGTCGGGTGAATTGACCACTGGTATGAGCAGCGTCAGGTGCGCCGCTCGCATGGTCTGATCCTCACCAAAACGACGGCCGAGCGGCAATCAACCGATGGGTGGATGTCGTCGCGCACCCGCCGCCCATAGCGTGCGGCTAAGCCTTGATGACCGGCCTTCTGATGCAGGCCCGTCGTTCCATTCTTCCCTCAGCCATCGGTGAGTCCTGCCAGGTCATGCCCGAAACCATGAAACCGCGAATCCTCCTGATCGGCACCGGCGACACCAAGGCCGACGAGCTGCTCTTCATGCGCGACTGCATCACGCGGGCCGGTGGAGAGACCGTGATGATGGACATCAGCGTGCTCGGCGATCCGCCCTACCGCCCGCAGCACGACAAGCATGCCGTCGCCGCGGCCACGCAGACGACCATCGCCGCGATCCTCGCCAGCGGTGACGAGAACTCTGCGATGTCCGCGATGGCATGCGGTGCCACCACCCTTGCCCGGGAGCTCGCTGAGGCCGACGCGATCGACGCGGTCATCGCCATCGGCGGCACCATGGGGACCGATCTCGCGCTGGACGTAGCGCTGGCGTTGCCGCTCGGCATGCCGAAGCTCGTAGTCTCGACGGTCGCATTCTCGCACTTGATCCCGCCGGAGCGGATCGCAGCCGACCTAATGATGATCCTGTGGGCCGGCGGCCTCTATGGCCTCAACGGCACCTGCACGTCGGTGCTGGCCCAGGCCTGCGGCGCCATCGTCGGCGCAGCGCGCAGCGCGATCCGACCGAAGAAGGATCGGCCCGTCGTCGCCATCACTTCGCTCGGCAAGAGCTGTCTCAACTACATGGTGGAGTTGAAGCCGCAGCTTGAACGGCGCGGCTATGAGGTCGTGATCTTCCACACCACGGGCATGGGCGGCCGCGCCATGGAATCGATCGCCGCGCAAGGCGGCTTTGCCGCGGTGCTGGATTTGAGCCTGCAGGAACTCGCCAACCAGCTCACCGGCTCGGTGGTGAATTCCGGCGCTGACAGGTTGGAGAATGCGGGCAAGGCCGGCATCCCGCAGATCGTCGCGCCCGGCGCCATCGACATGGTGGACTTTCCGGCCTGGCTGCCGACGCCGAAGGAATTGGCCGATCGTCCGTTCCACGCCCACAACCGCCTGCTCGCCTCGGCGACGTCGGGTCCGGACGACCGCCGCCGGATCGCGCGCGCGATTGCCGAAAAGCTCGCGCAAGCCAAGGCGCCGGTGGCATTCGTGCTGCCGGCCGGCGGCATCCAGCAATGGGACCGCGAGGGTGAGTCCCTGCACGATCCCGAAGGGTTGATGGCGTTCGTCTCCGAGATGCGCTCGGCCATCGCTTCCCCTGTGGAACTTCACGAGTTGAAGGAACATATCAACCACCCCGCCTTCGCCGAGCGCGTGCTGCAGATTTTCGATCAATGGGTGGCGGCCGGCATCGTGCCGGCCGGCCAGGCCACGGCCGCCGCGTGAAACCGCCGCTCGCCCGCGCGCTGGTGCTGGATTTCGGCGGGGTCATCTCAAGGACCCTGTTCGAGACCCATAATTTGACCGAGCAGGCACTGGGGCTACCGCCCTGCACGCTGAAATGGCTCGGGCCCTTTGCGCCTGACACTGATCCTCTCTGGGCCTCCATGCAGCGCGAAGATATTTCCGAGCGCGACTACTGGCTGACGCGCAGCCGCGAGGTCGGGCGCATGCTCGGCGAGGACTGGCAGGCCATGGAGACGCTCGTGCAGCGCGCTCGCGGCGCCGATCCCGCAACCGTCATTCGTCCCGAGGCGGACCGTGCCATCCGGATGGTCGATGACGCCGGCTTCAAGCTCGCCATCCTCTCGAACGAGCTCGATCTGTTCTATGGCGCGACCTTCCGGCACCGACTGCCGATCCTGCAGCGTTTCGTGGCAATCGTCGATGCGACCCATACCGGTATCCTGAAACCCGATCCGCGAGCCTACGAGGACGTGCTCGACAGGCTTGGACTCGCCGCGGAGGATTGCGTCTTCGTCGACGACCAACGCCGCAACATCGTGGGCGCCGCCGCCTGCAGCATGCGAACCGTGTTGTTCGACGTCAGGAATCCCCGCGCGTCATACGGCGAAGCCTTACGGCATTTTGGACTGACCTTCGACTGAGCCGAGAGAGACCATGCGCGACAAGAATTTCCTGATCGAGACCAATGCCAAGCCGATCTGGCATCCAATGGCGCATCCCGCCGAGATGCGCGCGCAGCCGCCCCGCATCATCATGAAGGGCGACGGCGTGCATGTCACCGACATCGACGGCCGCAGGGTGATTGACGCCGTCGGTGGCCTCTGGAACGTCAATCTCGGCTACAGCTGCGATCCCATCAAGCAGGCGATCGCGGATCAGCTCGATGCCCTGCCCTATTATTCCGGCTTTCGTGGCACCTCGACCGGTCCGTCGATCGAGCTCGCCTACGAGCTGACCGAGTGGTTCAAGCCGGAAGGCATGGTCCGCGCCTTCCTGACGTCAGGAGGATCGGATTCGGTAGAGACCGCGCTGCGGCTGGCGCGGCAGTACTGGAAGATCAAGGGGCAAAGCGACCGCACCAAATTCCTGGCACTGAAGAAGGGCTATCACGGCACCCATTTCGGCGGCGCCTCGGTCAATGGCAATGCAAATTTCCGCCGCAACTATGAGCCGCTGCTACCCGGCGTGTTCCACGTCCCCGCGCCCTGGACTTACCGCAATCCCTTCAATGAAACCGATCCAGCAAAGCTCGCGCAGCTTTGCGCCGCGAACATCGAGGATGAGATCGCCTTCCAGGGCGCCGACACGATCGCAGCCTTCATCATGGAGCCGGTGCTCGGCGCCGGCGGCGTCATCGTGCCGCCCGATAGCTTCATGACGCTCGTGCGCGAGATCTGCGACCGTCACGGCATCCTGATGATCGCGGACGAGGTCGTCACCGGATTTGGCCGGACCGGCGCCTGGTCGGGCTCGCGGCTGTGGGGCGTGAAGCCGGATATGATGACGATCGCCAAGGCCATCGCCTCGGGCTATTTCCCGCTCGGTGCGACCTTGATCGGCGACAAGGTGGCTGAAGCGTTCGAGGCCGACACCACCAGCTTCGGCTCGATCGGGCACGGCTACACCTACTCCGGGCATCCGGTCGGCTGCGCCGCGGGCATTGCGGCGCTCGCCGAAACGAAACGCCTCAGGCTCGACGAGAACGCCGCCGCCCGGGGCAAGGAGCTGGCCACCGCCCTCGAAGAGCTGAAATCGAAGCATGTGCTGGTCGGGGACGTCCGCTGCAAGGGATTGATGGCCGCGATCGAGCTGGTGGCCGACCGCGACACCAAGAAGGTGATCGACAAGAAGCTGATCGCCGGGATCGCCGACGCCACCTACGACTCCGGGGTGATGATCCGCGTCTCCGGGAACAATATCATCCTGTCGCCGCCCCTGATCCTCTCGGCGGTCGACGTGGTGACAATCGTCCAAGGCATCGACGCCGGTCTGTCAGCGGCCACCTGAGGCGACGCAGGCGATGGCCCGCGCGAACAGCGGCGTTCGTTCCGGTCAGCGCCGATTGCCGATCCCTGATCTCATCACATCCGGCCAGACTGTGCGCGACGAGATCAATCCGTGCCTCGTTGAGCTTCCCGGCTGCCAGCAGCGTCGCCACCGCCCGGCGTGCAAAAGGCTGTCCCGGCCGCCAGGCTCGTATCTCGTCCTTGGCATTCTCGTCGATGGTCATGGACACGACCCGCGCGGCAGCGTCGAACTTTCCGGTGCTGCGCAGAAGGTCGACGGCAGCAACAATCAGCAACAATCTCGCCTGCGGTCAGGTCGCCCATCGGATGGCACGCCGACGCCGGTGGAGAAACCCTGGTTTCCGCATGCAACGCCGGCAAGATGACGATCGCTGCGGCAAGCACCGCTCCTGAGCCACGACGTCGGCGATATCAGGGCCACCCCGCTCTCCCGACAAGATCGTCCTTTGCAGGCATACTCACAAAGGAGGCGGGATGAAGCCCCCGAGTGCCCGTTCGAGCAACTGGGCGAATTTCAGCGGCGTGCGGTCTTCGAGGTAAGGACCGACGATCTGGACGCCGGCCGGAAGCCCCTCCACCAGCCGCCGGGTCGGGATCGCGGTGGCCGGCAGGTTGGCCACCGTCACCAGGCCGGGCCACATCAGATTGTCCATGTAGCGCGACGGCTGGCCGTTCACGACGATCCGACGCTCGAACTGCCCAGCCAGATCCATCCGCGCGACATCATGCGGAAACGCGACCGTCGGCGTGATTGGGCACAACAGCACGTCATAGTGCGTGAAGAACACGCGCCAGGCGCGGAACAGTTTTTCGCGCGCCTCAGCGGCATCGGCGAATTGCGCAAGGCTCTGGCCCATCGCCTCCGCCACCATGCGCGGATAGCTGCCCTCCGGCGCAGCCTTACCACCTGCGATGATCTCATCGCGCGCCGGCGGCGGGACACCCACGCCGATGATACCGAATAAGGTCTGCATGTAGACGCGAAAGCTCTCCGTCGGATCGATCGCCGGCCGCGCGGTGGTGTCGACTTTCACCCCAAGTCGCGTCAGATCCTCGACCAGCCCGTCGATCGCGGCGGCATACGCTCCATCCAGCGCATAGGCCTTCGCATCATTCCAGACAGCAACCCGGAAGTCGTGCAGATCCGTGTGCCGCGCCGGCGGTAACGCGAGGCGGTACGCCGTCCGCTTCAGCTCCGGCGCGTCGGTAATCAAATCGAGCATCAGTTCGAGATCGAACGCAGAGCGTGCTAACGGACCAACGACAGCGAGCTCGGGCTCCGACAAATGGCCGGGCGGCGGCGGGATATGTCCGTCGAGCGGCACGATGCCATAGCTCGGCTTGTGGCCATATACGCCGCAAAAATGCGAGGGCACGCGGATCGAGCCGCCGATGTCGCTGCCAAGCTCCAGCGGCGTGAAGCCGGCCCCCAGCGCCGCCGCCGAACCACCGGAGGAGCCACCAACCGTGCGGTCGCCATTCCAGGGATTGCGCGTCAGCCCGAACAGAGAGTTGCAGGACTGGTGGTCGGCCGCCGCCGGGGGCAGATTGGTCTTGCCGAAGATGATCGCGCCGGCCGCGCGCAGCTTCGCGACCGCGGCCGCGTCAATCGCCGGGCGATAGTCGCGCAACGGTTCGAGCCCGCAAGTCGCGGTCATGCCGGTGACGGCGAACGTGTCCTTGATCGTCATCGACACGCCATGCAGCGGGCCGAGGGAGGCGCCACGGGCCCGCGCAGCGTCCGCCTCCTTGGCCGATCTGCGCGCACCCTCCTCGTCCAGCGCCACCACGGCATTGATCTGTGGATTGAGCTGCCGCACCCGCGCAAGATTTTCGTCCAACAACTCGCAGGCGCTGATCCGGCCTGTCGCGAGCATCTTGGCGAGATCAGTAGCCGTGGCGTAAGTGATCTTTTTCATCGCTGTGTCCCTTCCGATACGTCGTTTAGCGCGAGGCCCGCCGCAGGGCATGGCGGCATGCGGTGCACGTCGAGCAGGCGCACACCGATGCAATCGCGCACCGACTGCTCGATCAGCGAAAAGTTCGGCATGTCGCCGTTACGAACAATCCACCATGCGGTGGATGCTCTCGGCCGAGCACGTTTTGAACAGCAAACGGCAAAGCCGCCAAGGAACCACGATCAACGCGATTCCCTTATGGCTACCCATTGCACGCCGCAGAACGGGACGTGTTGCCGCCTACTTAACTGGGTGAGCATCTTACTTTGTGAAGGTCGGCCGCTTGGTCGGCGGCGGGGGAGCATCGGGTCCCCACAGCCGGAAGCTCAGATTGGCGAACACCGAATAGCCCTTGGTGATCGCGGCGGTGTCGAGGCCGGGCGGGCCGGCGGTGCCGCCGGACACCGTCGAGGAGAATTCGTGCGTGGCCCAGACCGTCAACGCAGCCGGCCCGAAATTGTAGCCGATCAAACCGCCGCCGGCCCAGTTATTGTACCGGTTGACGTTGATCGCGTTGCCATAGAACGCGCTCGACTTGTCGTCGGTCACCTGGCCGGCATAATAGGCCACCGGCCCGAACGTCCAGTTTCCAATCGTCTTGGTGGCCGTGAATTCGGCGTGGAAGATGTCGCCGGAACGATAGCCGGTGATCGAGTTCGCGGTGTTGATCTCCTGGAACAGATTGGCCGTCAGATTCCAGCCGTCTTTCAAATACGACACCACCAGTTCGGGCTGGAAGGTCCACCAGGGATTGCCGACGCTGTTCAGTCCGGCTGGCCCGCTGATCGAACCGTTCGGCACGTAAATGCCGAGGCCGGTCTTGACGAAGAAGCCGCTGTCGCCGAGCTTCCAGCTCAACTCCGCCGGCACGATGTAGGTGTTGTGCATGCCGGCTTGCTGGACGTTGATGGGCGAACCGACGTCCACCATGATCCAGGGCTGCACGATGACTGCATCATAAGTCGCACCGAATAAGGTCCAGCCCGGCACCCACAACAGACCCGACGCTTCGGTTGCGGTATGCACCGGCGTCGCCGCGCCACCGACATTCGGCGCGCCGGGACCGACAAGTTTCGACTGATAGGTGAAAACCTGGTTGAAGCTGTAAAGACCGGGCGGCGGTGCGCCGGCCGTTCCGCCACCGAGCGTGATCCCGGGCTTTTGCGCAAAGCCGGCGGAACCGAACTCGAATGCATTGGCGCTGTTTGCGCCCGCGCTGACCGCGACAAGTGCCGCCGCAGCAATTCGTCCGTTGATCGTCATGTAGCCCCCAGCCCCGTTATCGCTGCGTCGGTCACGTCCCGATCGACGACCGGTCGTGCGCGGCGCAGCAGTTGCGGGCGAAATCTTGGAACGGGCCGCTGACCGGCGTTATCCGGATTCGGCAAACGCGGAGGCGTTGATGCGAGATTCCTAAACTGATGCAGATCGAACACGCCGCACCGTGTGCGACGGCAGCTCGCCAAACAGCTGCCGATAGTTTTCGGTAAAGCGGCTCCAGTGCCAAAAGCCCCACCGCGCCGCAACATCGCCGATTGACACCGGTTGCCTCGCCGCGGCGAGCGCACGCAGTTCGCGACGCACGGCGTTCAGCCTGAGCATGCGTAGATACTGTAACGGCGTCAGCCCGAGCGCATCCTGAAAGCAGCCCTGCAGCGTCCGGCGGCTGACACCGACATGGCGGCACAGCTCGGCGATGCTCGGAGGATCATCGGCATGAGCGAACACGCACTCTTTGATTCGATCCACAATCCGCTTTTGCGCAGTCACGCTGTTGACATCGCGCCAGGCATTTTCCGACAGGATGTCAGCGAGAGCATCAACGACGGCGTCTTCGACGGACGCTCGCGCGCGGGCAAATCCGATCGCAGATTGAAGTCGATTCCCCTGGTCGCAGATCTCACGAAAACCATGCTGGAGTGCCGATAGCGCGCCGGGCGATCCAGTGAAGCAATGATTCTGCTGGCGATGACCGGCAACTAAGTCGGCGGCCCGCCTCTCGCCAAGCGTTTCGAGCAACGACGTCAGGCGTTTGCGGGCAATAGCTATCGACACCACATCGAGCTGCGTCGGCGTCAGCAAGGGCGGCAGGTCCGCTCCGTCGCTGAGCAATACATTCGGAAAGGCCAAGGGCCGACCGTTGAAATGCGCCTCGTTGGAGGCCGCCAGCGGCAGGCTGAAGACGAGTGAATCCGGCCAAGCCGAGCCCTGCTTGATCAGCGCCTGCGAGATGGTTTCCCTGATGATCTCGAGACTGCCGAGCCGGATCATCACGAGCCGCCCGGCAAAACGCCCGGACGACACCTGGTCTATCCGCAGGTCCCAGCCGTGGAAGCGGCCGGCATGGTCCGCCGCATCGACGGACCCCACCACCGACACACCGATGACGCTGCCAGGCTCCGTCTTGCAAACGGGTACGTCCGCCATGAAGCGCTCCCTGAGACCGAGCTTGGCGAACGTGCCGAACGGTAACAATCAACCCTTGGGTGGACAGCTTGCGTACCACCGGAAAGAAGTCATGTCGGCGGCCGCATCGGCCTCAATAGCCAAAACGACGCCAATCTCTAAACCCGCCGCGCACGAGGCAGCAATCAACCGGATGGTGGATGGGGTCGTGGAGGCAGGACTCAGTGAGGCAAGGCTCAGCGAGGTAAGACTCAGTGTGGTCGCGACATCAGGGCGACGACGGCCGAGCGGGTCTCGACACCGAGCTTCTCGAAGATATGGATCAGGTGCGTCTTCACGGTGGCGAGGCCGATATTCAGGCACTCGCCAATCTCGCGATTGGTCCGGCCGCAGCAGAGCAGGTCGATGACCTCGAGCTCACGTGAGGTCAGGCCATAGCGCGCGGGCTCGTCTGGCGAAGGCGCCAAGCAACGCGTCAAATTGAACTCGAGATAATCGTGGATCTTCTCGGCGATGTTCATCGCGCCGTCGGGGATCCTGCAACCGGATCCCCAAAGCACGCTCATCCCCGCCACGATCCGATCGTTACGGCGGAAGAAGAATTCGAGTATGTCGGCGATACCACACTGTCCGGCGAAGGTGCGGAAGGTCAGCGCTTCCTTTGTGGCACATCGACCGATGACGACACTGAGCCGCGCAATTGGCTGATTGGTTGCGGAACGCGGATGCAGTGGATCGAGCCGGTTCATCCCGGCCAGATACTGGTCGTGAAAACCCGACGGGACGCCGCTTGAGAGCACGAAGCGATTGAGATTGAGGTTACTGTCGACCTCGTAAAACACGGTCGCAGCCCCCTCGAGAATCCCTCTTGCGAACTGGACGGCCTGCGTGGTTGCCGGATCCGACCGGCCCAACAGCGCAATCATGACCTACCTCCCCGAATGTTTCTCCGATGGCGGACGTCTGCGCGTCGCATGGCCAACAACGCTGTGACAGGCGCGCCGCATAGTCAAGCAAATTACGGGCCAAGCAATCATCGGACGCAAGCCTGATGTAGTATCAGCCAAGCAAACAGTCGCAAGCCTCCACCATCCGGTTGATTGCCGGCCGTCAGGCACACGCTGAAGCTCGATGCTGCTTTCCTGCAATCGCGAGACAAGGAGTTCTGTTAGTTCTCAAACGAAATTGCTGCCTGCAGCACTTCGAAATCAGCCAGTTTCGCGAATTACGAAAACGAGAAAATGGACCAGTCACGGACGTCCCGGGGGCACGCGGTCGACCTGCAGCAGCTTCGATTTGCGGTAGCAGCCGCAGACTATGGGAGTATTCGGCAAGCCGCCGAGCTGCTGTCCGTTCGACACTCAATCCTGAGCCGATCCATTCGTCAGCTTGAGCATCTGATCGGCGTTGCCATATTCGAGCGCTCGGGCGGGGGCGTAAAGCCGACGCCGGCTGGACGAAGCGTTCTGAGGATGGCTGGGTTAATTTTGGAGCAGGTCGATGTGCTGGTAGCAACAGCAAAGTCGAATAGCCGAGGCGAAGTTGGCCGCCTTTCGATCGGCTTTTGCACCTCCATTTCAGCAGGCAATCTGCGAGCAACACTTAGCGAATTCAAGAACCGGCATCCTCGGGTCGAACTCGCGACGGTCGAGCGGTCGCGAACGCATCTCGAGACGGCGCTGCGAAATGGCACAGCGGACGTTCTCATCGTGGCTGGGGGCGCGCGACTGCCGGACAATAGCGTTCACCCACTTTGGAGTGAGCGTATCCTGGTTTCTTTGCCGGACAATCACGCATTGGCAACAGAAACTGTAGTCCATTGGACCGATCTCCGAAATGAGACCGTCGTGCTGAGCCAGCACGATCCCGGACGCGAGCTAGAGGATCTCTTGATATCAAAGCTTGTTTCTCCTGCGGATCGACCGAAGATCGAACGCCACGACGTCAGCCGCGGTATCATCAAGAGTCTCGTCAGCATGAAGCTCGGGATCAGCCTGGTCCTGGAATCAGATGTTGGCGCGAGCCTAGCTGGCTTGGTCTATCGCGAGTTACGAGATGGGACGGGGCCGACCCGGGTTGACTTTTCGGCACATTGGCGAGCCGATAACGACAATCCAGCCTTGGATATTTTTCTCAAACTCCTCGCTGAACGTTACCCTTTGCTGTCCTCCGGCGAGTGAACCGCGCGTCGAAATTTTGCAAAGCCGCGATCCGTAGCCATGAACCGCGCCAGCATCGGTGCGATAAGCTTACCCGGTTCGCTGATGGGTTGACCGGATTCGCTTGCAACGGCTTTCGCATAGGCGAGCAGATCCCGATGTACAGAAGCCGGCAACTCAACGCTGACCCTAACGGGCTTGTCGTCAGGTAGCGCTCCAATCTTAAGCTTAGCCATAGGTGCCTTTACTCTCTGTATCGCTCGAGAACGAGATCGCGATTGACAAGGACGCGGATCGGAAAGCCCGGGCGGATGGTCAACGTTGGTTGAATATTGAGGCTGCGCCGAACCACCTGCTGTCCAGTTTGGTTTAGCGAGTCCGAGGCACCATGCCGCAGCGCCTGGATGATGGCGCTGTCGTTGCTATTGGTGTCGGACCCCGCACCTAGCTCTGTCCCTACAGCCAAGAACGTCGACAGCGCAGCCGCCTTGAACAACTCACCCCAGTGATTGTCGACCTGGTCTTCGAGGCCTGCATAGCCGGCGCTGTCGGCACCGGGCTGCCGCTCCAGAACGATCGAGCGGCCGTTCGGCATGATAAGCCGGGTCCAGACCAGCAGCACTCGCGACTGGCCGAACGCAACCTGGCTGTCATAACTGCCGATCAGCTTCGCTCCTTGGGGCACGAGCAAAGAGCGGCCGGTCGGAGTGTCGTATAAATTTTCTGTCACCTGCGCCGTGACTTGCCCGGGAAGGTCTGACCTGATCCCCGTGATCAGCGCTCCTGGAATCACCGTCCCAGCCTGCACAATGTATGGTGAAGCGGGCCTGCTGACGCGATCAGGGCTTACCGTGCGGCGATCCACAGAAGCGTTCACAAAGGCAAGTTTTCGGTCCTGCGCGTTTTGCGCAGATCCATCCTCGCCGGTGCTCATTGCGTTCGGCGGCACGAAGCGCTTGCCTCCAGCAGCCGCAGCGGCGGGCGGACGCACTTCTCTGCCATTGGTCGAAGCGAACAGATGGCTGATACGGGCCGCCTCGCTCTCTTGATCCCGGCGTTGCTGTTCCGGATCTCCGCCGGTCGCCGGCGACTGGCCTTGAGCAGCCAGGATTGGCCGTCCAAGATCGCCTGGGAGCGGCGGACCAAGCTGCGGCACGGTTTGGCGTGAAGCTCCAGTATAGTCCTTCGGCAGCGCCTCGATACCATCGGCAATATTGTGATGATCGGTGCTATAGAGCTCGTCGGTCGCCTGGTTGCGTGGGCGATTGCTTTGCAATGACCACAATACGGCTCCGCCGATAACCAGCAGGGCAACCGCGCTCCCTCCCGCCAGTACCTTGCGAGACAATCGGGTAACCCGCGGAGGTTCGGCTCGGAGGCGGAAGCTCCTGGATTGCTCATCCGGTGTTTGCGGCGGAATGACCCCGTCGGAATTATTTTCGTTCTGCGCGTTCATGACGACGGCCTCCCGTCGGTCCTGACAATTCTGACCTTCTGCTGGTGCTCACCACCCAGCCGCAGTTCTGCGGCTGCAAACAACCGATCGACGATCAGCACATTGCCGTAGGCGCGATAATTGACGAGTTCGGTCTTGCCATAGGGTCCGATGACGAAGAGCGGTGGCATCTCGCCCTGGACAATCCCTTGCGGGAATTCGATATAGACCTTTCGGCCGTCATCATACGCCGCGAGCGGCCGCCAAGGCGGGCTGTCGCCCTCGATGGCATAACGAAAGACACGCTGCGCAGGATCTGGAATGGCGGGTCTGAGGGCGGCTGAGCGCGACCGTTCGCGAACGGTGTCCGGATAGTACCAGGCAACAGACGGCATGTACGGCCGCTCCCGGGAGCGGAGCTCGATCAGGTAGGTGCGCCGGTCGGTATTGACGACAAGATTGGTTTCGATCGAAGCCCGGGTCGGCTTCACCAGGATGTGGACGCGACGCGTATCCCCGCTCCCGCTCTCGGTATCTCCGACGACCCAGCGCACGGTATCGCCGGCCGCGATCGGTCCAGTTCCCGTCAATTGCTCTCCTTCTTCCAGGGCAATGTCCGTGATCTGTCCGGGAGCAGCGTAGACCTGGTACAGCGCACCGGGGCTGAAGGCGTAAATCTGCGCCGCGTTAAAGTATCCCCTTTTCCGCGGCTCGACTCGCGCGGCGCTGTTTGCGGTCTCAACCCGGCTCACCGGTTCAGTCTCTTCCTTGGCCCCCGACTTGCCACCGAGAACCGGTTTCCAGAGCGGTGGAACGTGAAGCGGCTGAGGTCGGTCATCGAGTGCCGCTGGAGGCGCTGGCAACGGCGGGACCTCGGCGTCATAGCTGATTTCCGACGGAATGTAGCTGGCGCATCCAGCAAGGGCAGATGTGCCAAGCAGCAGAGCTGGTAAGAGGGCGCGCCTCAAAGCGGCGAGCTTGCACCTGCTCGAGCTGAACCTGCGGTATTGGATCGGACCGTTTGAACACATGTCACGCGTCGTATTGATCACTGACCCAACTCCTTCGACCAGTTGATGGCGCGGACGTAGACGCCAAGGGGATTCTTGCGCAGGTGTTCGGCATCATGCGGCGTCTCGATTGCCACGGTGAGAATCGCGGTCCAGCGCTCGGTCGCGCTCAATGAGCCGTTCTCGTAGATGCGTTGGATCCAGGCGACTCGGAAACTCTCCGAAGACGCACGGATGACGCTCGACACATCGACCGAGATCTGCGCCTTGCCCAGTTTGGCAAAGGGATCATTGTTACGCGCAAAATCGTTGAGCGCGGCCGCGCCACGATCGGTCGTAAAGTCATACGCCCTAAGCCAGTTCTGGCGCAGAACAATGCCATCGGCCGGCAAGCCTCTGACATCCTCGATAAAGCGCGCCAGGTGATATGCGATTTGAGCGTCGGTGGGCTGATAGTCGATGTTGGCTGGCGCAACCCGCTGGGCCTGGCCCAGGCGATCAACCTCGACGACCCAAGGCGTGATCGATCCCTGCGCTGACTGCCAAACAAGTCCACCAGCCAGGCCGCCCGACAGCATGAGGCAGCCAAAGGCCATCAAGCGCCAGTTCTTCGCCTGCACGCGCGCAGATCCAATGCGTTCGTCCCAGACTTGCGCTGCTTTTTGGTAGGGCGTGACCGGCTCGGGCATGCGCCCGTAGTGAACGGAAGGTCGTCTGAACATGGATAGTTGCCCCTGAGATCCAGTGATTAGTTTCGAGTAGTGCGGTGTGCCGTTTGATCCGCTGCTGACGGCGCCCGGCGAACCGGCAGGTTGGCTGCCTCTCAGCGCTCTCCGTCCGAGAGATCGACAGAAGAGCCGCTGCCGCCATGGTCGCCAGAGCGAACAGCATGACCGGCCGCCGAGGCGCCGTGCCGAATGGTCTGGGCCCGCTTCATGCGCCGCGCCCAATCGGGTTGCCCCTCTGTGGATGTGCTCGCAGCCGGCTCGCTCGCTTGCCCGCTGCCGACGAATGCGGCCGCGGCTCGACGTAACGGGCTCATGAGCGCCGAGCCACCCGCCTCGGCGACACCAGCAAGACCGGCGGTTCGATACGCCGCGGATGTGCCGCTCACGATGGCAGCTCCACCGCGCCCCGCGCCTGCAAACGCACCACCAGCCAGACCAGCGCCACCGGCGGCAAGGCCGGCACCTGCCGCAACGACGCCGCCGGCAGCAAGGCCTGTTCCAATTGCGGCGCCGGCGCCGAGCTGCGGTCCGCCTGACACCAGCCCGTTTGCGATTCCCGGTCCGAAGATACCGAGGCCCAGCAGGGAGAGCGCCGCAAGCACCAGCGTCATCGCATCTTCGATTGTTGGCTGCGCGCCGCCAAATCCCGCCGTGAACTGTGAGAACAGGGTGGAGCCAATGCCCACGATGACGGCCAGGACCAAAACCTTGATCCCGGACGATATGACGTTGCCGAGCACCCGCTCCGCCGCGAAGGCCGTCTTCCCAAACAGGCCAAAGGGTATGAGCACAAAGCCGGCCAACGTCGTGAGCTTGAACTCGATCAGTGTAACGAAGAGCTGGATCGCCAGAATGAAGAAGGCGAGCAGCACCACGACCCATGCGAACAGGAGAACGACGATCTGGACAAAATTCTCGAAGAAGCTGATGTAGCCCATCAGATTCGAGATCGAATCGAGCATCGGCCTCCCCGCGTCGAGCCCGACTTGGGCGATTTTTCCCGGGCGGAGAAAGTCTGACGCGGAGAGGCTCGAGCCAGAGGCTTTCAGACCAAGCCCGGCAAAGCTCTCGAAGACGATCCGTGCGAGGTTATTCCAATTGCCGATCAGATAGGCAAAGACGCCAACGAATAGCGTTTTCTTGACGAGACGCGCGATGATGTCTTCGTCCGTGCCCCAGCTCCAGAAAAGTGCTGCGAGGGTGATATCGATCGCGGCCAGCGTTGTCGCCAGATATCCCACCTCGCCACCCAAAAGCCCGAAGCCGTTGTCGATGTAGCGGGTGAATGTCTCGAGGAACTGGTCGATGATGCCGGTGCCGGTCATAGCTTACCTTCCTCGGGCACCCCGGCTGACGGATATCCCTGCGGCATCCGGCTCTGGTCTTTTGGCGCGGGTGCCAGCCCGATTGCTGAAGCGGCAGCACCGTCCCTGTTGCCGAGAAAGCGACGGCGGTTTTCGGTCCAGACCTTCTGGCAATGCTGATAGTTCGCTGCATCTTCCAAAGAGACGCTGCGGCAGCGCGCAAGCTCGGACCGGTGAACGTCTTTGGTCTGCTCTGCCCTTGGCGGCGCAGATGTATCTTCTCCGCCACGAAGTTGGATCGCGCAGCCTGCGACCACCAGCACCCCGACCGACATGAGTAGCGATAGCGCTTTGAACGGGCCTGTATCGGTCATCAGTGGAACATCCGCACGTCCTGGGATTGATAGCCCTGCCCCGGCGCCAGAAATCGCCGGAGCTGTTCACGGCTCTGGTCCTGGGCTGCCGCACGCTGCGCCGCTTCAAGGCTCTGGGCCCGCCCCTGTGCCGCGACAGTGGCGGTGAGATCTGCAAGCTGCTGCGCCTGAAGCGCGAGGATCTGGTTGCCGGCCTGAGTCGCCTGCAAGGCGCCGCTCGCAACCTGGCTCGACGTCACCAGCGCCGATGTCTGGATGCGATTGGTGTCGAGGTTGCCGACGACACCGGCCTGGACCCGGAGCGAGTCCTGCAACGCGGCGACCGAGTTTTGCCAGCGGGATTGAGCATTATTGATCAGCAGTTGGCTGGACTGGCTGCCGCTGGCCGGCGCATAGCTGGTCGAAAACGCGTGGTCGATCTGCTGGACGTCGTAGGCGATGCGTTGGGCCTGGGCCAGTAGCTGCTGCGTCCGCTGGATCGAGGATTGTAGCTGCTGGAGCGAGGAATACGGCAGACTCGCCAGATTTTTGGCCTGATTGATCAGCATCTGCGCTTCGTTCTGCAACGAGGTGATCTGGTTGCTGATCTGCTGCAGCTCGCGTGCGGCAGTCAGCACGTTCTGGATGTAATTGTTCGGATCGAAGACGATCCACTGCGCTCGTGCGGGTGCCGTGACGCAAAGCGTGAGGGCGATCGTGCCAGCGGCGACGAATAGACCGAGGCGCCTCATTGCGACCTCTCCAGATTGACGAGACTGGGAATCAGGTCCGTGGCCCAGGCGACGCCGCGGTGCTGGAGCCAGGCCGGCACGAAGCCGTCAGGTCCATGTTCGGAGAAGAGCTGCGCGATGGCAGCCTGATCGGTCTTGGATGAGGCCGCCGTGAATGCGAGTGCAACTTCGCCTAGGCCAAGTTCGAACATCCGATTGCCGCGACGGGACTGGCAGTAGTAGTCACGCTTGGGCGTTGCCCGGCTCAGGAGCTCGATCTGGCGGTCATTCAGACCGAAGCGGCGATAGATTGCCGTAATCTGCGGTTCGATGGCTCGTTCGTTCGGCAGCAATAGCCGCGTTGGACAGCTTTCGATGATCGCGGGGGCAATCGCCGAACCGTCGATGTCCGAAAGCGACTGGGTGGCGAAGATGACTGACGCATTCTTCTTGCGAAGCGTCTTCAGCCACTCCCGAAGCTGGCCGGAAAAATCGTCATCGTCCAGGGCGAGCCAGCCTTCATCGACGATGAGAAGCGTGGGCCGGCCGTCGAGCCGATCTCCAATGCGATGAAACAGGTACGCCAGCACGGCCGGCGCCGCGCTCGTTCCGATCAAGCCTTCAGTCTCGAACGCCTGGACGGAGGATTCGCCAAGGCGCTCGAATTCGGCATCAAGCAAGCGCCCGGACGAGCCGCCAAGGCAATAGGGTTGCAGGGCGCGTTTCAGAGAGTTCGATTGCAAGAGGACTGACAGGCCCGTCAGCGTACGTTCCTCCCTCGGCGCTGACGCGAGAGATGTCAGCGCCGACCACAGATGGTCCTTGACCTCTGGGGTGATCTCGACCTTTTCGCGTGCCAGGATTGCACCGACCCATTCGGTGGCCCATCCGCGCTCGGAAGGGTCGTCGATCCAGGCCAGCGGCTGTAACGCGACGGGTTGATCGCCTCCGTCAGACAAGGCACCACCGAGATCATGCCAATCGCCACTCATGGCGAGCGCGGCCGCCCGAATCGAACCGCCAAAGTCGAACGCAAACACTTGGGAGTTCGGGTAACGGCGGAACTGCATTGCCATGAGGGCGAGCAGGACCGACTTGCCAGCACCTGTCGGCCCAACCACCAGGGTATGGCCGACGTCACCGACGTGAAGCGAAAACCGGAACGGTGTTGAACCCTCGGTCTTGCCGAACAGGAGCGGCGGACCGCCAAAATACAGATCCCTCGCCTCGCCTGCCCATACAGCCGACATCGGAATCATATGAGCGAGGTTGAGGGTCGAGACCGGCGGTTGCCGCACATTGGCATAGACATGCCCGGGCAGACTGCCGAGCCAAGCTTCCACGGCGTTCACCGTCTCGATCATGCAGGTGAAATCGCGGCCCTGAACGACCTTCTCGACCAAGCGAAGCTTTTCGTCGGCAGCGTTGGGATCAGCGTCCCAGACGGTGATCGTTGCCGTGACAAAGGCTTGTCCGATCTGGTCCGATCCCAGTTCCTGCAAAGCCGCGTCGGCATCAAGCGCCTTATTGTGAGCGTCAGTATCGAGCAGCGTCGACGCCTCGTTGGTCACAACCTCCTTGAGAATGGCGCCGATGGACTTTCTCTTGGCGAACCACTGCCGGCGGATCTTGGTGAGCAGCTTGGTGGCATCGGTCTTGTCGAGCATGATCGCCCGCGTCGACCAGCGGTACGAGAATGGCAGGCGATTGAGGTCATCGAGAATTCCAGGCGTCGTCGCGCCCGGAAAGCCGACGATCGTCAGAACCCGCAGATTGGCCGAGCCCAACATCGGCTCGAGCCCGCCGGTTAACGGCTGGTCCGCCAACAGTGCATCGATGTACATGGGAATTTCGGGCACGCGAACACGATGCCGCTTGGTCGAAATCGTCGAGTGCAGATAGGTCAGCGTGCCCTGATCATCGAGCCATGCGCATTCGGGCATGAAGCCTTCCAGAAGCCCGAGTACGCGGCTGGTTTGATCGATAAAGCCGCGAAGTACCTCGCGAGCATCGGCTCCAACGGTCCGATCGCGCCCTTCATAGAGCAATCGCTCCGCCTTGGCCGCTCCCTCTTCCGGAGGCAGATAGAGGAAAGTCAGGAAGTAGCTGGACTCATAGTGGGCGCCCGCCTCCTCGAACTGGGCCCTGCGCTCGGCGTCGACCAGCGCGGATGCGACATCCGGAAATGTGCTCGGAGGATAGCTGCCGGCAAAATGGCGCTGCGCCTCAACGAACACGGCCCAGCCAGATCCCAGCCGGCGAAGTGCGTTGTTCAGACGACCTGCGACACCGACAAGCTCAGCCGGCACCGCACTGTCGAGGTCGGGTCCGCGGAACTTCGCTGTCCGCTGGAACGAGCCGTCCTTGTTCAGGATGATGCCCTCGTCGACGAGGGCTGCCCAGGGTAGGAAATCCGCAAGACGCGCATTGGAATGGCGATATTCGGCAAGGTTCATCATGACCGAGAACTCAGATGTTGAGATGACCGGGAATGCGCAGATGTCGGCGCACCACATCAACGAAGGCGGGATCGCGCCTGGCGGCCCAGACCGCGGCCATGTGGCCGATCAACCAGAGGACGAGACCTGCGATCCAGAGCCGCAAGCCCAGTCCAAGGGCAGCTGCCAACGTGCCGTTGACGATCGCGACCGCGCGCGGCGCACCGCCCATCAGGATCGGCTCGGTGAGCGCGCGGTGAACGGGCACGACAAACCCTGCGACCGGGTCATCCATCAGATCACAACCCCGCCGCCGAAGGAGAAGAACGACAGAAAGAAGCTCGAGGCCGCAAACGCGATCGACAGACCGAACACGATCTGGATCAGCCTGCGAAAACCACCTGACGAATCCCCGAATGCGAGCGTGAGCCCGGTCACGACGATGATGATGACTGCGATGATCTTGGCGACCGGCCCCTCGACCGACTGCAGGATCTGATTGAGCGGCTGCTCCCATGGCATGTTCGAGCCGGCCGCCCATGCGGGCGCTGTCGTCAGCACAATCGGGCTGGCAATCGCGAGCAAAGCAGCTTCTCGTAGAATTCGGAATCGTGGACGCATGTCAGTCTCCTGCTGGTGAAAGGCTGTAGTCGCCGGTGGCCCCAAGCCCCGTGACGAGGGCGAGTTCGGCAAGGCGACGGTCGGCTCCGCGCCCTGCAAGCACGGCGATGAGGTTGATGGTCTCGGCGATCAGGGCGCGCGGAACCGTGATGACGGCTTCCTGGATGAGCTGCTCGAGCCGCCTTAGCGCACCGAGCGCGTTGCCCGCATGAATCGTCCCGATCCCGCCGGGATGGCCGGTACCCCACGCCTTGAGGAGATCGAGCGCTTCGGCCCCGCGGACCTCGCCGATCGGGATGCGGTCAGGACGCAGTCGGAGTGAGGACCGAACGAGGTCAGACAAGCTGGCTACGCCGTCCTTGGTCCTTAGCGCGACGAGATTGAGCGCCTTGCATTGGAGTTCGCGCGTATCTTCGATCAGGACGACGCGATCAGCGGTCTTCGCTACCTCGGCCAGAAGCGCGTTGGTCAAGGTGGTCTTGCCGGTCGACGTGCCACCGGCCACCAAGATATTCTTGCGAGTGGCGACCGCACTCCTCAAGGCCTCGGCTTGCCCGGAGGTCATGGTACCGGCGGCAACGTAATCGTCGAGCGTGAAGACAGCGACCGCGGGCTTACGGATGGCGAAGGCAGGGGCAGCAACGACCGGAGGCAACAGACCCTCAAATCGCTCGCCGGTTCCCGGAAGTTCGGCCGACACGCGTGGTGAACTCGCGTGCACCTCCGCGCCTACATGGTGAGCCACCAGACGAATGATGCGCTCGCCGTCCGCCGCGGACAACGTTTCGCCAGTGTCAACCAAGCCACTCGACAGTCGGTCAATCCAAAGCCGCCCATCTGGATTGAGCATGACTTCGATGATCGCGTCGTCATCGAGGTAACCCGCGATTGCCGTGCCCAGCGCACTGCGGAGCATTCGCGCACCGCGCGAACTCGCTTCCGATTGAATGGAATGGATTGCCACTGCCGTCCCCACCGAATGAGAACGTCTGGAGCGTTCTCAGAGTGGGTTGATTAGAAAAGGCACCAACGGATTTGGCGCAACAAGCGCTTACGATCAGCGTAGACTGGCGTAGAAAAAGAAAGACCGAAAACTCATAATTCGCACTCGAGCGACCCGAGCGCTGCGGAATGCTGATGCTATTCGTCGGCAAGCTTGCTGCGGACGTTGTTCACCACTCCGCATCGGTATCCGCCGGCATGACCACGAGCAATTGCTCGTACGGCATGAACGTTTCGATCTCGTCCGAAACGCGAGCAGGCAAGAAGAGCGGAATTGAATCCATCCCTCGTCCGAACGATCCGAGCCATGGTAGAGCGAACCACACGATGGCGGTGATCTGCACCGCCACATTGACACCGAACGCGACCTGATAGGCCAGGACGGTCCTGTGGCCATTCGTGAGTGGCCATTGCTGCAAGATGAAGCCGGTCCCGCATTGGGATAGAAATCCCCAACCGAAGTGGAGCACATTCAACGCACCGTTGGCACGACCGGTGAGTTCTAGCGGAAAGTAATCAGCTATCACCGCAAAGCTGACCACAGTCGCAGTTCCAACAATTGCGACCACTGACCACGGCAAGATCGGCGGCAAGGGCACGCGAAGAATCAAGGATAGCTCGGCCGCGATGAACAGCCCTGCGATCGCGGCCACGATGATCTCTACTCCAACCCCTCTTCGCCTGATGCAATGGACCAATGTGCCGAATATCCAGGCACCGCCGCAAAGGACGACCGACATTGTGAATAGCTGTCCGACAAGTCTCGTACGATCAAATCCCTCGACGTCGGTCAGCCACGGCGCCGCCCACAATCCTTGCAGAGACCAGGCCGATCCCACGCAAGTGGCTGACAACGGGGCAATCCGCCAGAAACGCCGATCGCCAAAAACGGAACTCAGTGTGGGAGGCATTGATCCTGTTGGCGGGATGATGGCTCGTTCAGGAACCACGATATAGATGAGAAGGGCTGTGGCGCCCGTTGCCGCCGCCAGGATCTCAAAGAACTGTCGCCAGCTGATCCGGCCGAGGAGGTGTTCGGCCGGGGTCGTGGCGGTCACCGCGCCGAGCGATCCCAGCATGATCATGTAGCCGTTCAGCAAGGCCACTCGTTCGCTCGGAAACCAGAGAACGATGGACTTCAATCCAGCCGTCAATGCCGCCGCCACCCCAAGGCCGATCATTGCTCGCGAAATCAAGAGCAATGGCAACCCCGTGGACATCGCGAATAGGCAGGAGCCTGCGGCGGCGACCAAAAGCAGGCAACTCTGAACCCGGCGAGGGCCAAAGCGATCCAGCAAAATACCGATCGGAATCTGGGCCGCCGCGAATACCAGGAAGTAGACGGACGTGAGCAACCCCAGATCGGCGGTGCCGAGCCCGATCTCCGCGACGAGACGACTAGAGATCAGAGCGTTGATCGTTCGGAAGAGATACGAAAGATAGTATCCAGCAGCAAATGGGAGAAAAACGCGCGCGATGAGACGCCATGCCTCCGAATTTTGCATGCTGGCCCTTTTTGCTCCTCAGCTCATGCGAGCCGATAGCGCGTCCAGCTTCTTGTCGGGTTGGCTAAATTGGTGCCATCGTAGGCTGGCGCGGAAAAAAGTAAGATCGGCAAAATCCCTGACCTACGTGGTTCTATCAGGTTTGGCTGTCGGTCTCCTGACGAACGATATCCTCTGGAATTTCCCGCAGAAAACTCTGCCCCTTCTGCAGCCGGCGTCCGAGCGCTTCGACAAATCCTTCGAAACGCTCCCGACCCTTCAGTTGGGCCGCCGCTTGGGCTTCGTTGGGCAAGGGTGGCGTGATCGTGAGCCAGAAGCGGATGAACAGGGCCAGAGTCTCGGCCGTCAGACCGATGTCACGCTCTAGCCTCTGCATCTGACGCGACAGTCGGTCCAGGCGACGGGTAAACGCTGCCTCTTGTCTGTCTGGTCCATCTGGTGACAGAAAGGACGCAACTGCCGCTTCCACGATCGCAGAGCGGGAAAGCTTCTTGCGATCGGCCAAGTCCGAGATCTGCTTCAGAAGCTCCGGCGGGAAATACACATTCATCCGGTCGCGCATATCTGCCTCACAGCTCCATACCGTCATTTGGATCCATGACGACCTGACGGGCGACGCCGCGCATCTGTTGACGCATCAGTCGAGACTGGCGGACGGCGTCCTCGTCGTCGTCAAGCACGACCGCAAATTCTTCTGCCGGCGTCGGCTCGGTCGTCTCCTTGGCAATCGCGACGTGATCGGGAAGTTCGGGCTCACGACGGAGCCCGCTGTTCGCCGTGTCTTCCTCGGCCTCCGCGGCTTTGCCGGTTGGAGCTCCCGTCGGCTTTGGCATTCCGAGAGCTGACCATCCGTCAGTTCGCGACGACCGGCCCGCGGCCGCAGGATCGGGCGGCGGCAGAACCCGCTCAGCGAAACGCCGATCCTCGTAGTAGCGCACCTTCTTCGCCCGGATCGGCGGCGTGCCCGCCACCATGACGATCTCGTCCAGGGGCGGAAGCTGCATGACCTCGCCGGGGGTCAGCAGCGGCCTTGCCGTCTCCTGGCGCGAGACCATCAGGTGCCCCAGCCATGGGTTCAACCTGTGACCGGCATAGTTCTTCATGGCCCTCATCTCGGTCGCCGTACCGAGCGCGTCGGACACACGCTTCGCAGTCCGCTCGTCATTGGTCGCAAAGCTGACTCGGACGTGGCAGTTATCGAGGATCGCATTGTTAGGCCCATAGGCCTTCTCGATCTGATTGAGCGATTGCGCAATCAAGAAACTCTTGATGCCGTACCCCGCCATGAAAGCGAGGGCGGACTCGAAGAAATCAAGCCGCCCAAGGGCTGGGAACTCATCGAGCATCATCAGGACACGATGCCGGCGGTCGCGGTCGTGCAAATCCTCGGTCAGTCGACGACCGATCTGGTTCAGCACCAGGCGGATCAATGGTTTGGTTCGTGAGATATCCGAGGGAGGCACCACTAGGTACAGCGTGGTGGGGCGGCTATCTGCGATCAGATCGGCAATCCGCCAGTCGCACCGGCAGGTCACCCGGGCCACGACGGGATCGCGGTACAGCCCGAGGAACGACATTGCGGTGGACAGGACGCCTGAACGTTCGTTCTCGGATTTGTTGAGGAGTTCGCGGGCGGTCGAGGCGACCACGGGATGAGCACCCTGGTCGCCAAGATGCGCGGTGGTCATCATCGCCTTCAGGGTCGCTTCGATCGGCCGCTTGGGGTCGGACAGAAAGGCGGCGACGCCGGCCAGGGTCTTGTCGGCCTCTGCATAAAGGACATGAAGGATGGCGCCGACCAGGAGTGAATGACTGGTCTTCTCCCAGTGATTGCGCTTGTCGAGCGAGCCTTCGGGATCGACCAGGACGTCGGCGACGTTCTGGACGTCGCGCACCTCCCACTCTCCGCGCCGGACCTCGAGCAGCGGGTTGTACGCTGAGGATCTTGGGTTGGTCGGGTCGAACAACAGGACGCGGCCATGCCGCGCGCGGAAGCCGGCGGTCAGTTGCCAGTTCTCGCCCTTGATGTCGTGAACGATGGCCGAGCCGGGCCAGGCGAGCAAGGAGGGAACGACAAGACCGACGCCTTTGCCGGACCGGGTGGGCGCAAAGCACAACACGTGCTCCGGTCCGTCATGGCGAAGATAATCGCGGTCGAGCTTGCCCAGCACCACACCATCCGGACCGAGAAGTCCGACTGCTCGAACCTCTTCTGCATCAGCCCAGCGCGCCGAGCCATAGGTCTCAACGTTCTTGGCCTCGCGCGCCCGCCAGACGGACATGCCGATCGCCGCCGCGATCGAAATGAAGGTCCCCGACGCCGCGATGAAGGCGCCCTCAACAAAGACCTCTGGCGCATAAGCATCAAAGACGAACCACCACCAGAAGAAGACCGGCGGGTAATAGATCTTGAAGCCCGCCAGTTCGAACCAGGGCCGCCCGAGTTCGGTCTGCCAGGCGAGCCGCCAGGCCGTCCACTCGGTCGCGCCCCAGATGGCGAGCAAAACGATCAGGCCGACAACGATCACCTGACCCCAGAGAATCTTGGTTCCGGACATCGACCAACCTTCCGTACTGGTGAGATAGCTAGAGTCCGAGGTCGCGCTTGCGGCCAAAGCCCCATTCGATGCCTCCGCCGTCCTTCGCGACGCCGGTGACGTGTTGGGCGAACTTCTTCTCGAGTTCGCGAGACCAGGGTACGAGTTGAAAGCCAAGTCCGTCATCGATCATGGCGAAACGCCCCGAGGCGAGCGTCAGCCGCTGGCGATACGTGCCGGTCACCTGCTCCCCGGAGGCGGCCTTCACGTGAGGCAGGCCGGTGTCGGCCGAGACTCTTGCCCCCACCTCGTCCAGCTCATGTCGGCGCAGCGTGTTCAAGAGGTCGCGCTGCAGGATGATGCGTTGGCCCTGCCGCCGCGCCAGACCTTCCTGGATCAGATGCTCGGTTCGAGCTTCCATGGCGTCGCGAGTCTCGCGGCCGAATCCGCCCATGGCGAGTGGCATCGGATCGCGTTCGACCAGGCGGTGGTCGAGCCAGGTCGCGCCTTTCGCGGTGATCTGGCCACCGAGATCGAGATCGGAACGGCTTGCGAGCACCAGGGTCGGCCGCGGATCGCCGGTCTGGCCGAAGCGTCGGACTTCGACAATGCCGCCGATCGGTGGTGCATGTTCGAAGGCCTCGATCCCTCGCAAGCGGACGTGGTGCGCGCGCCCGTCAGTTCCATCGATCAGGGCGTAAGCCTCACTCGTCAGCTCATCGTGCAATCCGCGATCGATCAGGCGTCCGATGATCTGGGACGAAGGCTGTCCGCTTTCGATGACGAAGTCGGCAATGCCGCGCGCTTCGCCGCGCTCGGTAAAGGCGCGGTGCATGGTCTTGATGATGTCGCCGCGCATGCCGAGGTCGCGCAAGCTGCGCTCGGCCTCGAGCCCGACCATCCATTCGCCTGGTGCGGCGGATCCGGCGAGGCCCATCTTCTCCAGGTGCTGAAGGCGACCGACCATCAGGCGCCGGATCTCCGGATCAGACTTGCCCGGATTCTCCGGGCGAAGATCGACATACCCGGTCTCATCCGCCGCCAGCCGGATCTCCCGATCGAGCCGCGTCCATCGTTCCGCCGTGACCTCCATCTCCAGCGAACTACGGATCTCGTGCTCGGGCTTTGGACCGAGTTCAATCGCAACCAGTTCCTCGGCGCGTGAGCGCAGGCCCTGGCTGATGTAGTCGCGGGAGATCACGAGATCCTCTCCTTGCTCATCTACTCCCCGCACGAGAAAATGGACGTGAGGGTTGTCGGTATTCCAATGATCGACGGCCACCCAGTCGAGCCGCGTCCCGAGATCGGTCTCCATCTGCCTGGCGAGGTCGCGGGTGAAGGCCCTGAGGTCGGTCATCTCGCCGGCGTCCTCAGGCGAGACGATGAACCGGAAATGATGGCGGTCGTCCTGGCACCGTTCTGCGAAAGCCGCGCCATCGGCACGGTCACTGCTGGCATCGAACATCTCGGCCCGTTCGCCACTCCGCGTCACGCCTTCGCGCTTCAGGTACGACAGATGGGCCGTCAGTGGTCCCGAGCGGAAGGCTCGCCCCTTGTGGCGGACAACACGCGCCTTCACCACGACGCGTCGCGTCGGGCTGAATAACCGGCTGCGACTAAAAGCAAGCCGGCCGCGGCCGAACGTCGAGCGTCCGTAGGCCGCGGAACGTCTGCCAATTCCCGCCTGACCCGAGATGTGTCCAGCCTTCTTCGCGGCGCGCAGCACCTTGTTGATAAAACTCTTCGGCTTCGGCGCGCCGGTGCTGCGGATGGGCC
Organism: Bradyrhizobium hipponense; assembly: GCF_008123965.1. GTDB lineage: Bacteria > Pseudomonadota > Alphaproteobacteria > Rhizobiales > Xanthobacteraceae > Bradyrhizobium > Bradyrhizobium hipponense. The sequence goes on from NZ_VSTH01000007.1 coordinate 80,049, forward strand.
CCGGTCGGATGCGCAATTCGCTATCATCAGCGGTCACAGCCGCGTCTCCAAACGAACGAAGGTGTCTACAGTGCCGAAACTCTCCTTGACCGCATTGAACAAAATCCGCAGTGCGGCACGCACCACGACCGACCGGCACGGCCAGGACGCAAGCCATGTCAATGGCTTGCCATCCGACCGGCGAGCCCCTTTTATCTCGCCCTCCTGCTGTCGTGCTTCCCAACTGCCCAACTGCCCTCGCCTTTCCGCCCATTCTTCTCCAGGGCACGCCAACGCATGCGAGCTTGCACATTCGGTCATCGCAAACCTCCCGCATCGGATCTCACGACGAAAAGCCCGGTCGCTTGGGGCACAATGGCCGAAAGATCGCGAACGGAGCCGGCGATCGGAGCTCGGTCCGGCACATGACCGGGCTGCACCCGGGAAGTGGTCTCTGAGCTATCAGACCGCACAACAAAGAGTGCTCCCGCCGATGGCCGCAGACTCGCGACTGTGCTGGAAACGGCAATATCGCTGCAGACGACTGGCGCAAGTTTCTGCAAGTAGGCCTGCGTCTCAGCTGGCAATGGACGTCCAGCGAGATGTTGTTCGTAGCGAGCAGGTCCCGAGTTGTAGGCCGCAAGGAAGCCGATCGATCCATAGCGGTCGTGCAGTTCACGAAGGTAGGCAGTGCCCGCAAGAATGTTGTCGCGGGGATCGTAGGGATCGTTGCCAAGGTCGTAACGCAGACGTAAATCTGCCCACGTCTCTCGCGTGATCTGCATCAGCCCCATGCCGCCTTTCGGTGACCTCGCGCGCACGTCTCCGGCGCTTTCGACGTCTATGACTGCGCGTATCCAGCGCACCGGCACGCCGAAGCGGCGCGAAGCCTGCTCGACCAAGTCCGCCAATGGATTGCTCGTTCGATAACTCACTGTAGGTTGCGAGGGATGCGTCTCGGCGACAGTGGTAGCGTTACTCACGGTCAGCGCAGCGAACAACGGAACGACAGCGTACAGGCTCCTCTCGAACAGACGCAAGCATGCCGCCGTGCTCGCGCCCTTCCAGGGTAAAGCTGCTTCGCGCCGGCCTTTCGGCCGCCCTGGACCGCCGGTGCGCGCGACGGTTGCGCAATCGTTGGTCGGGACGGAGGAACGGTGCAGCACTCGGCCGAAAAGAATAGCCTTTCGGAAACTCAATACGGGCACCATCAATCCTCCCAGGTCCACACCGGCAGCGCGCGGCCAATGACAGCCGATGCCGGCAAGAACCCGAAATAGCGGCCATCCAACGAGTTGACGGACTGCCAGTTCATGACAAAGAGTTCGCCCTCGCCGACGACGCGGCAGCCCTGCCATTTCGGGAGCGGTCGACCGCGGCCATCGCGATCTCGTGCCTCGCCCATTTCGATGGTATCGATGGAGACTGCGAGCCCGCTTCGGCAGACCGTCTGCCCGGGAAGTGCCAACACGCTTTTGAGCATCGGCACGCCGATCGGCAGATAGCCGTTCAGGTCAAGGAAGGTCGCAAGCGGTTCTGGGGGCTGAACCGCAACCAATTCGGTGACAAACAGTCTGTCGGCGGGGCGCAAGCGATAGAGGCCGATCGGTACACTGTCGGACGCATTCCAGACATAGAGCGGCGGCGTCTCCAGGACGGTTGTCGCGACAAGCGCAGCAGCGGCTCCAAAGGTTGCAGTCAGCGTCTTCAAGCGGGCTCTCATCGCATTACCCTCTGACGATGGAGCCAGGCTTGGTGGCGTGCCTTCGTGTAAGGGCGCGGATTTTCACTGACGGACAGACGGTTATGAACGTGATGCCAATGATCAGGAGCGACGTCGGCGGGATCGATGCCGAGCGCTTCGACGGCGTCGACCATCGCCAGCACCCGTTCGACCTTCGGCCAACCGGAGAGACGTAGCAAGATCTCTCCGCCGGGCTTCACGTACGGCACGGTCGAGCAGCGCTGTCCCGGTGCGACCGCGCGCAAGATGTCGATCCGCGAGATGATCGTGCCAAAGTCACTGGAGGTCCAACGGACGAAGGCAAAGATGCTACGTGGCGCGAATGACAGAACGCGCCGGTGACGATCGATCTTCTTCTCCTCAGCAATGCGCCCGAACCGAATACGGTTTTCGATGCGCTTCTCGAGCCACAACACTTCCACTTCGGTGAGATCGCTCATGCTGCCGATCCCTGAAGTTGGCACTGGAAGCCGTGAGCTTGAGGTTCGGTGAAGGCTGTGTGCCGCTTGCAAACGCCAGCAGGACTGGCGGCCCGCCCTTGCCGGCCGCCTCCAATGCGTCTTTCGGCCCGGGCCGTTAGAAGAGATCCGAAGGATTTCTGGTTAGTAAAGTTAGAGCGGCTGGAAAGCGCGGAGAAACAAGCTCTCAAGCTCGATGGTCCCCGATAGCACGAGGATTGGGTCCTCGATAGCACGATGGCTGCGATCCCTGATAGCACGAGCTGATTCACAGGATGTCCTCCGAATTTGGCATGAGACCGCGGCGGCGCAGGCGTGCCGCTTGGGGATCGACGGACGTTGCCGCGAAGTTCAGCCGCTCGGTGCCGTTCGGATCGCGCGTAAGCACGAGCTGATAGCCCGGTAATGTCTGACGCTGGACGATCTGACGTACGTCGTAAGCGAAGTGCTTGAGCGGCGAGAGGATGCCGGACTTGGCATGGAGGTGCACAAGGTCAAAACTCCAGCCGCCGTCCTGCCGTCCGCCGTGCTTGCGCACAAGACGATAAAGCCAGCGCTCTAGCCCGCCCGTCAGATCGAAATAGGCGCGATCAATCGTCAGCACGAGCGCGTCATCGATTACGCCCGCGCAGAACCAATCCGGTAGGATCAGTTCGAGCCCGAACGGCCGGCCGTTTGCATCGGCCGTCTCCTTCCACTCGTTAATCCAGGAAAAACGATGTCGCCGCCGCTCTGTTGGCTGGCGGATCGATGTCAGCTCGGTCGTTGACTGAAGCGTGTCGAGACCGGCCTTCAGGCGGTCATAGTCGCGTGCGCTGGTACCGCGGCCGACAAACGTCAGAATCTCGTAAGGCGTTGCCGCCATCAGGCGCGAGGTCTTCAAGCCGGCGTCACGGGCTTCGACGATCTGCGAGGCCGCCCAGATCAGAACGTCTGCATCCCAGATGGTCGCCATGCCGTGTTCCGGCACGGCTTCGACACGAATCGCGATTGCGCCAGCGCGGAAATCGATTGGAATGATGCGCTTTGTTTTTGCGAGCGAGAAGAACGGATAAGCCATCAGATCCTGCGCGTCGCGGGGCGCGAGATCGCCGGGCAGAGCCCGAAAAGGCTCAAGCTGGTCGCGCTCGGAATGCTGTTTGCGCCGCATGTTTATTGCTCTCGCGCGGCGATCAGCGACGTTCCTGGCCCGCATATGGGCGCAGGACCAGTTGCTTCTTGGCCGGCAGCACAGTGCCCCTGCCGGGATCCGACGTTGACGTCTTGGCGCCGAGATCAGCCCAGGCTTTTAAGTCATCCAGGGCGTAGACGACACGCCCGCCGATCTTCCGATAAGTCGGCCCGGTGCCGTACGTGCGGTGCTTCTCAAGCGTACGACCGGAGAGACCAAGATAACGCGCGGCCTCCGGTGTACGCAGAAAGCGCGGGGGTAGACCGGCCATCGGATCGGGCATTTGAGAGCTCCAGAATGACCGCGCGTCGCGCATGCGACGGCGGCGTGTGTGCGGTCATCATGGAGAAGCGCGATGTCGGAGGGGGATGCCGAATATTGAGGGGGCGATTTTCGGCACCCCCAAGGAAGGGCGTTACTCAACCCTGCGCCTGGGCCGAAGCAGCTTGCGATAGCCGCCGCGCACAAATGCGAGGCCGCTTTGTACAAGGCGACGGGTTCGGCTGCGCAGATCGTGTGTTTTCCAGCCACGATCCGATATGCGCGCGTTGCCAAACAGAGCTTCTGCGATGCTGCGATAAGTCGCGCCGGCTAGATACGCGGCGACCGCGCGAAGGGCTGCACACAGTCGTTCGCGCCGCTGTTTGGGCACGCGATGAAACGGAGGTCCCGGCGCGCGTCCATTCATCGCGCGCCACAGCCGCGTGGCGGCATGCGCGCGCGCCTGGAAATCGCTGTCAAACGGCAACTCGGCCGAATAGTGAGCGCCTGCAGTCAGCGGCTGTTTCGACCAGATGCGATGTTCCACCGATCCAATGTGCAGCACCGCGTGCCAACCGTCGGCGGCGCGGCACACGTGTCCGGTAGTAAAGTCGAGCGGTGCCTGAGACGCTGATTTGCGAGAAACAGCGGGCGCGGTTGTCACGGGGACAACGGACGCTAGAACCTCAGGTGTCCAAAAGATCGCCTGTTCTTTGGAGGACTTTTGCGGATCATGGGCGAAAGCAGATGCCCCATCTCCTCCTGAATTCGTCGGTCACTTCGCCGTCGGGGCTGTTCGCAATCATTGCTTCGTAATCGCGTTGATAGTCCACGTTCATACGAAGGCCTTCCCAGGCGATGTGAGTGATCTCAGCGTTCTCCAGGCTCTTAAACGAATCCGGCGATCGCCAGTCGAATTCAGGCATTGCTTCCGCCCCATTGCACGCAGCTAACAAGGATAGCGGCGCAATAATTATGAACGAAGCGGTTGTAGGAAGCCCCTAGTTTGGCACCACGTGGTGCATGAGAATGACCACCGGTGGAGCGGGAGAAAATCGTTTCGGCTGCAAGGCTCTCGTCGGCGATTTTCTTCTATTTTGAGCGGGCGCCGCGTAAGAGCCGCCCCTGCTCGGTCACCCATTTGGCGCGCGCAAGATGACTCTGATATGCGGTCCGCGCACGGTCCGGCTCTCGCTCCGGGTCCATATGCAAGACCAATCGAGCCACTTCGCGCCAGTCCGCCCCCTCACCCTCCGCCTGCAGAAGGCGAATGTACGTGACGACATGCTGTTCGTCATAGGCCGTCAGCGCCGGCTCGTTCGGAGCAACATCAGCGACGTCAGGATCTAGCGGCGGCTATCTCGCGAGAAACCAGAGCCTGGCTCGACACACGACCGGCAGGCCGCTTCCAGTTTACCTTCACGCCCAAGCACGGCTCCTGGCTCAACCTCATCGAGGGCTTCTTCTCCAAGTTCGCCCGCTCCGTCCTGCGTCACATCCGGGTGACATCAAAGTATGAACTCAAAGAGCGCATCATGGCCGG
>NZ_VSTH01000007.1:85266-117276 GCF_008123965.1 Bradyrhizobium hipponense
AAGAAAACGCTGACCTAGTTTGGCACCACGTGGTGCATGAGAATGACCACCGGTGGAGCGGGAGAAAATCGTTTCGGCTGCAAGGCTCTCGTCGGCGATTTTCTTCTATTTTGAGCGAGCGCCGCGTAAGAGGCGCCCCTGCTCGGTCATCCACTTAGCGCGCGCTAAATGACTCTGGTATGCGTTGCGCGCACGGTCCGGCTCACGCTCAGGATCGATATGCAGGACTATTCGAGCGACTTCCCGCCAGTCCGCGCCCTCACCCTCGGCTTGTAGAAGGCGAATGTACGTTACAACGTGCTCCTCATCGTAAGACGTCAGCACAGACCCGGCGGGGGCCAGGTCAGCCACGTTAGGATCGAGCGGCGGGGTCTGCATGATCTTACGGTCGCGGAATCTACTATCTAACGGTTCATAGGGCCGCACTTTGTTAAGTATATCGAGGTGCAATATACTGAACAAGCGGCATCTTTGCCCGCATGGATTTGCGGGAGACATTCGCCACCAACTTGCGTCGTCTACGCAATGCGAGGGGATGGTCTCAAGACGAACTTGCTTTGGAGGCTGAGATAAGCAGGAGCTATCTGAGCCAACTGGAGAAGGGCGTATACTACGTCAGCATAAAGGTCATTGGCCGCCTTGCCGATAAGCTCGACGTCGAGCCTGATGAGTTCCTAAAACGGATGGCAAAGAGAGGTCGCGCCAAATAGGCGCGACCTCCCCGCGAGCCGGGCCGAAGGCCCGGCGAGCGCCAGACGCGGATACGCGTCATCGCCGCCGATCCGTCTTGCCGGATCGGCGGCGATGCACTGGGGCTGAAAGTGAGCCGCGCAAGCGTTCCCGATTGCGCGGCTCATGTGATCAGATGGCCCGCTCCATCAGGCGCTTTGCTTTGCCTTCCAGTTCAAGACGCGTGTCCTGATGAGCCTTGCCGCGAGCGAATGCGGTAATGCCCTGCACGAAATCGAAGATGCTTTCCGGCTTGCGATTTTCTTCGCCCAGAACGGTTTCGATGATTTTTGATGTCTCGGACTTGGAAAACCCGCCCCTGCGGAGAAAGCTCTCCCGGTCCTCGTCTGTGCGGGCAACGATCCGCTCCCGTGCGGCCTTGATACCGGCGACAAATGGCGCGGGTGAGGAATTGGCAAAGCTTGTCAACGCTGGCGCGGCCTCATGCGCGAAGCGCTGCGCTGCAAATTTGGAGTGGCGGATGGTGATCTCCTCGAAATTCTCGACACCCCAGAGATTGCGGTTCATGCAGACAGCCCGGAGATAGAAGCTCGCAATACCGAGCGTCTTGCTGCCAACCTCGCTATTCCAGCAGTAAAATCCCCGGAAATACAAATCCGGTGATCCATCGGCCAGGCGGCCCGCTTCGATCGGATTTGTGTCGTCGACCAGAAACAGAAATACGTCGCGGTCGCTGGCATAGAGTGTGGTCGCGTCTTTGGTCACGTCCACAAACGGATTGTGGGTCATGGTTGACCAGTCCATCACGCCCGGGACCTTCCAGCGCGTGTCACCCGTGCCATTGCCCGCGATCTTCATGACAGCCGCGACTAGTTCATGATCCCAGATGCGGCCGTAGTCCGGCCCGGTGACGGCGCGAAGCTCGACCCGTCCGTTGTCGGCCTCCAAGGTTTTCACGAGCTCGGCGCGATGTGAAAGCAAGCCGTGTTGCAGGTTGATGGCCGATAGGGCCGCGGGAAGCTGCCGCAGATAGGATGTCGGCGCGCCGACCAACGTGCACAATTGGCCAAAGCTCCAATGTGTCGGCGCCACCGGCTCGTCACGTCCGGGCACCGCCAGCGCCAGCCGCTCGGAATTGTCGCGGTTCGCTTCCACCCGGATCGCCCTGCTCTCCACCGTCCGCGCCTGCGCGCGTCCGGCCCGTCCTCGCACCGCTTCGTAGAGGTCCTGCAAATTCAGGTAACGCTCATCGTCCGGTCGCGCAAACCACTCGGAGGACACGCGGCCGATACGCTGGCCAAGCGATACATCCACGCGGAAACCGCCTGACACAGGCTGTTCGCTTTGGGACAAGGTCATAATGTTCATGATCGTTTTCCTTTGGGCTGAGGTTGAAGCGCAGCGCTGCGCTGCAACCCTGCCCGTCGGCGAGACCTGGGGTAGCAAGGGCAAGGGCGGCAGGACGCGGAGGGGGATCACCCGCCTGCCAAGGGCGCGCCGAAGGCTGCGCGTCTGCACGCGCCTGACGACGACGTTGTCATAAAGATCCTTTGCGCGGAAGACCGGGGAGACCGCTCCGGCCGGCACACGAAGTGTGCTTCACCCTTGCCCGCGCGAGGGCGGAGCCCTTAGCAATCCCATAGAAAAACGTGCTCTTTCTGCTTTCTTCAAAGCGGCGCAAGAAACACAAAAAGCCCCGCCTCCGAGGAGGCGGGGCCGATGATCCCCGGGGGATCAGTCGCCGTTGCGGCGCGACCAGATCAGGGTGAAGCCCTCGTCGCCTTCGACCTTCACCAGCGAGGCGTAGATCGGGGCCGGGAAGCTCGGATCGTCGAGCTTGACCGAGAGGTATTCGCGCTCGGTTTCGCGGCCGGTCTTCTTCCAGGCGGCGCCGAACTCGGTCACACCGGCGAAGATGCGGTAGTCGGGCGCTTTGTCATTGTCCTTCTCGGATGCGACGAGCCTTGCCTTGATGTTCAGCGTCAGCGTCTTGATGAAGCCGATGTAGCCGTTGTCCGAAGCAGTGAAGGTGCCGATGGTAGCCATGGTAAGTCTCCGTTTGTTGCTCGGGCCGCGCCCATCGCAGCCTCGATGGCGATCCTTGGCCCGTGGAGCGATCGGCCCGCAGCCTTTTAGGCCCGCAGCGCCAGCGGAGGACGGCGACAAGCCTGCTTTTTTGTCTCCCGCGAGGAATGCCGCCTCTTTGCGGCAGGGGAAAAAAGCAGGCGCAGCCGTTGCGGGAAGGCGATCGAGGCGTTAGCCGGCCCTCGGGCCTGATCAGCCCATTCGAGGTTGCGTTGGACGCGAGCCATGAATGAACTGACGGAGAGAACTATGGCGACTGACACGAACGCAGCTCAAGGACTTGGGCTAGATCGATCGAACGCATGCTGACGCGCGCGCATCAATGGCAAGAAAGACGCGCCTCGGCAAACGCCAGCGAACCTCGTCGCATTTCCGCGTGCAGAGGCGACGGTACAGTGAAAGGTGCCGAAAGAAGGTGATCTCAACTCGCACGGTCATCACGCGATCAAGGCGTACGGCCTCAATCGCCCGCTGCTGATGGACCAGCACGACACTGTGTTCCCTTGGCCACCGCGTACCTATGCGGATCTTCGGCCCCTTTTTCTCGGGGCGTAGTGACAGTGCGGCGAGAGCCCGCCAACAACATAGTCGAGGGAATGGATCGTTTCGCATGTTCTTTTGATCCGGCCGTCTCAACTCCGGGGGAGTAGATGCTCTCGTAATAACGCCCCCTCGCAGAGCGTGCGGCACGCCCGGCCTCGCGGGGAAAGGATGCCAAACAGCGGAGCGGCAGCGGGCGTGAACAATTTTCATGAGAATCTCATTGAGACACTATTTTTCATGGGATATTTAGATTTGAATGGTTTTTTGGCTCCCGCGAAGAGAATTCTGGAAGCGGGATCTTTTTTCAGGAACCCTGCCGTGCGCGCACGATTTTCAGGACCAGTGAGCGTTTTTCACGACCGGCGGCTACCGGAGACGGCCGTTCCGGTGGGCTACGCCGCCCTGATTGACGCCTACAATCTGCCTGTCCCCGTTCCCCGGGCGCTTTCGGCGATCGGCACCAAGCACCGCATCATTGAACAGGCCGATTGGCACATCTATACGCCGCGTCATGCGCCTGAGGCCTCGCTCGAGGGGCACTTGACCTTTGCGCTCAAGTACGAGGGCTTGGATCTCGCCCTCCTGAAGCGGCTCTTCGTCGCCGTCAAGGACCAAGACGTCGCCGAGATTGTGCGGCAGAAGCCTACAGGGGTCTACACGCGCCGCATCTGGTTCTTGTACGAATGGCTGCTTGGCCGCGAGCTTAGTCTGCCTGCCGCGGACAAGGTCTCGTATGTAGATGCGGTCGACACCGACATCCAGTTCGGAGGCGCGGCGCGCAATTCGGCTCGGCATCGCGTCCGCAACAACCTTCCCGGCACCCCGGAATTTTGCCCCCTCGTCTTTAAGACTTCTGCGCTCAACGACTTCATCGCGCAGGACTGGAAAGAGCGCGCGCGCGCCGTCGTGAGCCAAGTGCCGAAGGATCTGCTTGCCCGCACCGCCGCCTTCCTTCTGCTGAGGGACTCGAAGTCTAGCTATGTGATAGAAGGAGAAAGGCCGCCGCAAGATCGAATTCAGCGATGGGGCCGCGCCATTGGCGAAGCTGGACGCGCACCGCTCGACGAGCAAGAGTTTCTTCGCCTGCAGCGCATTGTAATCGGGGACGAGCGTTTCGTGAAGCTCGGACTCCGCAAGGACGGCGGCTTTGTCGGCGAGCACGACCGCGACACGCAACGCCCCATTCCGGATCATATCGGCGCGCGGCATGAAGACATCGCTTCGCTCATGGCTGGACTGATCGCTTTCGACCACGGCGCCGAGAATGACCTCGACGCCGTTATCGCGGCAGCCGTGCTCGCGTTTGGGTTCGTGTATATCCACCCGTTTGAGGACGGCAATGGGCGCATTCATCGCTATCTGATCCATCATGTTCTCGCACGTCGGGGGTTCAACCCGGATGGCGTACATTTTCCCGTTTCCTCGGCCATCCTCGATCGGATCGCCGAGTACAAGAGCGTGCTTGAGAGCTACTCGGGCAGGCTGCTTTCCTGCATCCGGTGGGAGGCGACGCCAAGCGGCAACGTCAGTGTTCTCAACAATACGGCAGACTTCTACCGGTTCTTCGATGCGACGCCGCACGCAGAGTTTCTGTACGCCTGCGTGCGTCAGACGATAGATCGGGACCTTCCGAACGAAACCAGCTTCCTTCTCGGCTTCGATGCGTTCCGCGCCGGCATCGAGAACATGATCGACATGCCGGAGCGGACGCTGAACAATCTATTCGGGTTCCTCAGACAAAATCAGGGCAAGCTGTCACAGCGCGCGCGGGAGAATGAGTTCGCGGCGCTTACGGAGGACGAGGTCTCAAAGATTGAACATTTATACGCAGACGCGTTCGGCCAAAGCGGAGAGTGACCGACGCTACATCAGACCAGATTCAGAAGGCGCGCCTTGCGAAGACTATTTATTATCAGCTCGACGTTTCGATCCGAGCGGCTCTCGTTCTGGCGCTGGCAAAGAAAGGCCCGCCTGTGCGCCAACAGAGTCACCTCATGCAGCCGATACTAACTGCAACACGAATGAGAGGGATGAATCGTGAGCCAACAATCGGCTCAAAAATTAGGCTGAGCTCCAACCAGGACAAATCAAAGGGCCAGCACGGCGGTCGTCCCGGCTCAAACATGATGTTCCACGTGGATTTCGATGTATGGACCCAAACGCGATGAACGCGCGAGACAAAAACAATCTCCTATGAACTGCGCTTCGATGAGGGATTGGCGACATCTCGCGTTGCTCGCGCGAGCCACTTTTTGGCTAGAGTTGAGTGGGACGGCGCTCACGCGCCGTCCTTGCCAAATTTCCAAACCGGAATGCCGAGTTTGTTCGCCTTGTCGGCGAGGTTGTCCTGTATGCCAGTGCCCGGGAAGTGCATGACTCCGATTGGCATGGCTGCCAGCATGGCGTCGTTGCGCTTGAACGGTGCAGCCTTCGCGTGCTTCGTCCAGTCCGGTTTGAAGGTGACCTGCACTACCCTGCGATTGCTGGCCCACTTTGCAGCGATCAATTCAGCACCTTTCGGGGAGCCGCCGTGGAGCAGAACCATGTCGGGATGCTTCGCGTGAACCTTATCGAGCCGGTCCCAGACGAGCGAAACGTCGTTGAAGTCGAGCCCGCCGGTGAGCGCGATTTTCGGTCCGGCCGGCACCATCACCTCGGTTTCGGCCCGACGCTTGGCAGCGAGGAAATCGCGACTGTCGATCATCGCGGCGGTGAGCGTGCCGCGGTTGATGACTGATCCAGAACACGGCCGCCACAGCGAACCGGTATGGACTTCGAAGCATTCGGCAGCCTGGTCGCGAAAGAGTTCCATGGCGTTGCGGCGCTCGACGAGCGTGACGCCCTCGGCGGTGAGCCGTTCTAGCTCGACGGATCGCACCTCCGAGCCGTCTTGCCCGCGCTGGCTCTTCTGCTGCGCCTGCTCATTTACGTCGAGCTCGCGTTCGATACGGTCCACCGCACGGTGGAAGAGATTGACGGCCGACCAGAGCAAGTCGTCAAGATCTGGTTCGAGACGCGTGTCATCCAGTGTCGAGACTAGGGCATCGAAGATGTCGACGACAGCACCGGCGATCGCCTTGCCTTCTGGAAGCGGCCGTGCATCGGGTTCATCCTGCAATGGTCGATAGCCATAGAGCTGAAGCTCGTTGAGGACGTGATCGGTCGGAGACGGAACGTGCGGCGGTTTGAAATCCGCGTCGTCGTGGTCGGTCATCATGGGTGAGGCCCTTTGCTGGATCGGCCGCGCCCATCGCGGCCTTCGTGGCGATCACTTGACGGCGGGCGGAAGAGACCAGAACCCGAAGCGAAAGCGAAGGGCCGAAGCGACAGCGGAGGATGGCAGGGATGCGGCTATTTTGTTTCGCGATGCAAAGGCGCGAGGCGCGCCGGCGGAAAATAGCCGCAACCTCTGCCATTGCAGGGCCGCACCCGCCTGCTGTCCGATCGCCTTTTAGAAGGCCTGGGGCGCGACTCTGTCCGGCGGCCGCGCCCCCAACAACCGATCGCGATGGCCTCTAAGCGCCCCCCGTTCAACCCGTCTCGGCGGCCGTCAAGGACATGAACCGCACGACGTCCTGCGGAGCGAGTTGTTCACGCAAGACCTCTCGAAGCTTATCGATACCAAAGGCGAGCAGATCTTCGTTGAAGTCCCCAAGCCGGGGCGACAGAGGTATTGCCTCGATACCGGCGTCTAAGGCACGTTTGGTCACGGCAGCTACCGCGAAGTCGCCGGCCGCATCACGATCGTGCGCGATGTAGAGGCGACGCAGCTGTAGCGGAAGCAGCAGGGCAGCTACATGGTTTGCGGACAGCGCGGCAACCATTGGCAGCATTGGAGCTGCGCAGCGAAGCGACAGTATGGTCTCGATGCCCTCTCCCGCCACCAGCACGTCGTCGGCCGTCCCGAATCGAACCGCGTTACCGAGAAGGCAACCCATTGACCGTCGCGGTGTATCGATCGGAGCCTTACCCAGGCGCACAATGTCGAAGCCATCGGGATCAAGCCAGGTGCGATGCGCGCCGGTGATCCGGCCATCAAGACCTGTGACACGTGCGATCAATGCCGGCCATATCTCGGTGGGCGCAGCCTCATCGGGTCGGTAGTAGCAGCGCGGGTGGAATCGCAGCGCACCATCGTCGCGTAACGCAAAAATGCCCCGATTGCGCAAATAGACCTCCGCAAGAGTTCCGGCGACTGGCTGCGAGATGGCGAAGAGCCGCCGGGCCGCCTCGGCCGAACCGACTGGCGCTCTGCTGTGCGCGACGTTCGACGACGGCTCGGCGTTCGAACGAGGCAAACTGAGAAAGCGGCGGGCCTCATTCGCCACGTCGCGGAAGTCGAGGAGCCCACAACATTCGCGAATGACGTCGAGCAAGTCGCCATGCGCGCCCGTTGCGGCGTCAGTCCATTTCCCGGCCGGCCCCTTGGGCGTGTCCTTCAATCGGACGAACATCGAACGTCCCGGTGTATTGCTGGCATCGCCAACCAACCAATAGCGACCTTGGCGCCGACCGTTCGACAGATAGTGGCGGCACACCGCCTCGGCCTCGCGCGCGAGGCGGTGCGCCAGTTCGGAAGCGTCGCGTGTCATCACGCAGCCTCCCGCTGACCGATACGCTCAACCGCATAGCGCTCCAGCGCCACCTTATTGAACGCAAGGTCGCCGGATGGGGACAAAGTGATCTCTTGGACAGCTTGCTTCATTTCGATTCTCCACGCCGGGTGGCCGAGAGCCTCTCTCTCGGCTTCCAACCCGTCGCGGACATCCGTCCACCCCTCTCACTCTTCCTGAGCAGCGAAGAGATACTTCAAGCCGCCTCGCACTCCGCACTCTCACCTGCTATGTCGGCAGCGAGATCTGGCAGAAAGCCGACCATGTAATCCGCCGCTTTGCCGGCTTGGCTTGCCGTTGACAATCGTCCGATTGTCCTCGCGCAGCACCCCAAGTCATGGCAAACGGCGGGCCTCTACTTCGGCGATGATCTTGTCAGTGATTTCGTCATAGAGGCTCGCCGGCACGCCCAAGCGGATATATCTGGACATCACGTCTGTCCGCGACGGGCGCCACGAGCCTTTCTCGCAGCTTCCAATTCGACAGCGCGAAACAGCTCGCTCGTCTCGCTCTCTCGCTCCGCAGCGGCTACGAGGCAGATCTGTTCGGGTTTTGATGGAAAGCTAGGAAAGCGTTGTGCGCACACCACTAGCTGCAACGCAGCCACTATGAAGGCCGAGCAAGCGAAGTCGCGCGACGGCGGGACTAAAGGAGGCAGCCGCAGGAGCGTCAGCATAGCGCCGCCCTTGGGCGGGACGCGGGACCGACTGCAGTCTCGAGACCGGTTTAACAAGGCACCCGCAGGAGGGTTAGCATAGCGCCGGCGCGGAACGCGACGGAACCCGGGACTGAGTGCCTCCGGCGAGAGGCGCAATTTGGTGCGCGAGGGATCGAAGCCGTCGGCCGAGACGCAGCGCGGCTCGGTTCACGAGAGCCCAGTGCGGCAAATGCCGCACGCGCAACATGATACCCCGATCGCACCCTCGCAAACGTCGAAGAACTTCGGCCGGGGCACCACAAGGAGTCCATTTACCCCGGAGGCACGTGCGATGCTTATCATTCCGATAACGAGAAGACTGCTGCGGCCTTCAATGCAAGTTGAGCAACAGGTTTGTCGGATTGAGCGCTGACAATCCATCAAAAGCAGCTGACTCTCAGCCAGTGGGCGAAGATAGGCGCTCAAGCGCCAACAGCTGACATTCGTCGCATTGATTCACTACTGATAGATGTGTCGGAGCCGAAGCGCTTCGCCATTTTTGCCGATCAGTCCGCTGAGCCATTTGGCCAATTGCGCTCCCATCTCCCATCGCCATATCGATCTTCGCATTTCACTAAGCCTGCCGCTCATACCGGCGTTAGGCGCGCGGTGAGTTTGGTCCGGAAAGTGCGGCCGTTTTGGCAGCGCAGCTAGCGATCCGCAAGACCACGCGTCCCAGGTGGCAGTGCTCGCGACGGCGCAGATACGGCTCACGCGTTCCTGGCATCACAAGACGTACGGGACGTGCATCTGTCATCTGCGCGACATTGCGCCTGAGATTGTTTTGTCGAACCCGGTAGTGCCGACCATGCACGCGAGCGACGGCAATTGCCCCTGTTAGGCTACACGCCCGTCCTATTTGCACGCCACACCAGCCGATTCCCCCACGAATTCTTTGCTCCCCTTTCTCTGTGGCGCTGTCTTGCTTTCAATGTCGATGGTGTCGGTGACATCAAGGCGGGACGCATTCGGGTAAGGGGCAAGAGTTCGAGTGCAAGCCGAACCAGATAGATCGGTCACCGCTGAGCCTGCCACAGGGCAGGAGCCTCTCAAAAGATCTCAGGCTTTGATGGCTTAGACTGCACATTTTAGACAATGACCTGCTCATGGCACCTCGCCCTGCCCTTCCTGCCCGTTATCCGCCCATCGGCACATGGCCTGCACTCATGCGCGCCGACATGGCCGCTGCCTACCTCGATTATCGCGATACAGGTGAACTCGCACGCGCCGTTGGCCGCGGCGAGGCACCACCACCCGTTGGCTATCGCGGAATTGGGCGTGCGCGACAGCCAATTTGGTCGAAGGCCGCTATCGATAACTTCGCGGCACCAGTGAGAACAATGGATCCAGATAGATCGGAACACCTGGTATCTCTCGTATGAAGTTGTCCCCATCGAAACTTCCGCGCTACTGCCGACGAAAGCCATTGAAGAACGGTCGATGGGCATACTTCTTTGATCCGCCGAGTTGGGCCCGCAGGCAGGGCTGCCATGTCAAGGCTGAAGCGCTAGGGGAAGAGTACGCGGCCGCCGTCGAGCGAGCCGAAAATATCTTGCTACCCGCCTTCGATAGTTGGCGTTCGGGAGGTTTGACCGACATGGTTCCCCCTTCTCCTGTGCCCGGCACCTTCGACTGGCTGGCCAGTATCTTCGAAACCCACCAAAAATGGAGAGAGATCGAGCGCAACACGCAGCGCTTATACAAGCAGGGCCTGGCACTCTTTGCCAACCAAACGCTGAAGGATGGTAGCCGCGTGGGCTCAAAGCAGCTCTCTGATTTTACGAAAGGCTTCGTCGACGCAATCTACGCGAAACTGCTCGTCGTGGAACACAGGGACGCATGTGGGAATGTCATCAAGCGCGAGCGTCGTCGCTTTGCAAATGCAGCCATGACCTCTTGCAGGCGCGCCTGGTTTGTTGGGCACCGCGTCCAAGAAACGATAGTGCCGGCGATCAATCCATTTTCGCGGATGGGGCTAAAGACCCGTGCGCCTGGCCAGCCTGCCCGCCAGACACCCACGGCGACTTGGGACGAACTCGTCGCGTTCAGAGCGGCAGCGAAGAAACTCGGGTACTTCTCGGTCGCAACTGCCGCGTTATTGACGTGGGAGTGGTTGCAACGCCAAGAGCATGTGTTCGGCGTCTTCGAAATCTCGCACTATCGGCCGACTGAGCGACCAGACAGCGTAAGAATTGTGCATCCGAAGAATGGCGAGGAAGCTTGGTGGCCACTATTCGACGAAATGGGCGAGCCTCTCTTCCCCGAATTGATGGCGGAGCTCGATGCCATCAAGGCAAAGACGGTTTGGGGATTGGTCTTTCGGCGCGATCATGAGCATCGTAGGTCACCTGCCCCGCTCCCATGGCCTACAGAGCGCAAAGATCTGCGTTATCTACGGAGTGTCGTAAAGAAGATTGTTGCAGCAGCTGGGCTACGCAGCGAACTCTCCTTTACCTCATTCCGTCACGGTGGTTTTACCGAAGGTGCGGACAGCGATCTCACGGATGCTGAATTGCGGGCCGCTGCCCGCCATCGATCGAGCCACCAAATGCCTACCTATGCAAAGCGCACGCGTAAACAGCTGATCGCAGGCTCCAAGAAGCGCCGTGCGCAGCGGGCAAAAGCAGCTCTTGTCGGACTAGTCGCTCGTCGGAATGACGGCGCGGCCCGCGACATAAGCCATTGATTCATTTTGGTGGGAGGCTCCAAGCCTCGAACCGAGGACCTGCGCGTTAAGAGAGCTATTTCCCTGTCCAGGAGGGCTTGCGCTTCTCGCTGAATGCCTTCAGGCCCTCCTTGGCGTCCTCGGTCATCGCGAGCAGTGCGATCTGACTTTCGGTGTAGGCGATGCTCTCGTCAAACGACATCGACGCGATCGCGCGCATGGCGTATTTGCCACGGCGGATCGCGGTCGGCGATTTGTCGATGATGCGGCCGATCAGCCAGTCGACCTTGGCATCTAACTCGGCCGCCGGCACGACGTAATTCAGAAGCCCTGCCGCCTGCGCTGCCCTCGCATCGAACGGCTCACCGGTAAGCGCCCATTCATTGACGAGCCGCCGCGGCGCGATGCTCTGCAACAGGCTGAGCACCTGCATCGGGAACACGCCAACCTTCACCTCGGGCAGGCCGAAGATCACGTGATCAGCGGCGACCGCCATGTCGGTCATGCATAGCAGGCCCATGCCGCCGGCCATGCAGACCCCGCCGACCCGCGCAACCGCGGGCTTGGTCGCGTTCTGCGACAACCGCAACAGATCGGCATAGTCGACATTCGGCTTGGAATGATCCATCGCGAACGCCGCGCCGGAGTTCTGCAGGTCCGCGCCGGCGCAGAAGGCCTTGTCGCCCGCGCCCGTCAGCACGATGAGGCGGACGTCCTTGTCGTCATGCGCGTTCCGATAGCCTTTGGCGATGCCGGCAATCACGTCGCCGTTCAGTGCGTTGCGTTTCTCCGGCCGGTTGATGGTGATCCAGAACGCCTGCCCGCGCTTTTCGGTGATGACGCTTGTGGTGTCGGTCATGGCACGCTCGCTTTTTGTCTTCCGCTTGCCCGACATTTGCGGCAGATGCACTACAGGCGCAAGTGCAATCTACGATGATGTGCCGCCTTAGCGCCTCGACACAATTTTGCAGCGCGATCGAACCAGGGATGCGTGCCTCAGGCAGCAGCCGCCTTCCTGATCCAGACCTTGTTGTCGTGGAACGCGGCCCCGCCGATCGGCGCGATGGTGTCCGCGTCGGTCACGGCGACGCCTAGCTCAGGCGATCGCCGATCCACGCCAGGCCTGGAAGTTGCGAGGGCTGCGAACAGCCAGACGCGGCTATTGTATTGCGGGCATCATGATGCGGGCGCAAGCGCTATTGCAGCGCAATTCGAAGCCAACCGATCAGCGGATTCGAGCCGAGCTAGCGCCGCATCTGTGCCGTTGCGGTACCCACATGCGCATCCTGCGTGCCGTGCGCCGCGCCGCGCAAATGATGGGCGGCACTGACAGCTCCTCGGCGAGCCACGGGGGACGCTATGAACGCTCCCCTAACCATGGATCGCCGTCACGTGTTGATGGGCGGTGGCGCCATCATCGTGAGCTTCTCTCTCGGCCGAACCGCGGCACAGCAGCAGGTGCCGGCTGGCACACCCAAGAGGCCAGGCAGCCTCGCGACAACTCCTTACCTTGACTCGTGGATTCGGATCGATGCCGACGGCCGTCTCACTGTGTTCACCGGCAAGGCAGAGCTCGGCCAGGGGATCAAAACCGCCTTGCAACAAATCGCCGCCGAAGAGCTCGATGTGCCGTTTGAATTGCTGACGCTCACTACGGCCGACACCAAACTGACCGCAAACGAGGGTTACACTGCGGGCAGTCACTCCATGCAGGACAGCGGCACGGCGATCCAGAACGCGGCCGCGCAAGTGCGTGACTTGCTGATCGGCGAGGCCTCGCGCCGGCTGAGCCAGCCGATTGAAAGCCTGCGAACCGAGAACGGCGCGGTCATCGGTCCGGATGGCACGCGACTACGCTATGGCGAGCTCGTCGCCTCCGGAATGCTGCACGTGCAAGCACAGCCGAGTTCAAGGCTGAAGGATCCGGTGACCTTCAAGGTGATGGCTCGGTCGATTCCGCGGGTCGACATCCCGGCCAAGGTGACAGGCGGCGCGGCCTATGTGCAGGATATGCGGCTGCCCGGCATGCTGCATGCGCGCGTGGTGCGACCGCCGAGCTATGGGGCTCGGTTGACAGACTGCGACACTTCCGCGGTCGAGAGGATGCCGGGCGTGGTCAAGGTCGTCCACGATGGCAATTTCCTGGCCGTGGTCGCAGCAACCGAATTTCAGTCGATCAAGGCCATGGGCGCTCGCGGCCGCTGCGCGGTGGCAGGAAAGCACGAGGCTGCCAAAGCAAGGCGATCTGCATAAGGTATTGAGCAAGCTGCCGTCACAAGATTCGGCAATCCTTGAGCTCAGCGCCCCCGCGATCACGGGCCAGCGAACGATCGAGGCGACTTACACGCGGCCCTACCAGCTGCATAGGTCGATCGGGCCGTCATGTGCGGTCGCTCAGCTCAATCATGGTGCGATGACCGTTTGGACCCACACGCAGGGCGTCTATCCCGACCGCCAAGCCATCGCTGAGCTGCTGCGCATGGCGCCCGAAAGGGTTCGCCTCATTCACGTCGAAGGCTCGGGATGCTACGGTCACAATGGCGCCGACGATGCCGCCGCCGATGCCGCGTTGATTGCCGGCGCCCTGCCGGGACACCCGATACGTCTTCAATGGATGCGTGAGCAGGAGCATGCCTGGGAACCTTTTGGCCCAGCCATGGTGACGCGACTCAAGGCATCGGTTAATGCCAAGGGGCGGATCGCGGAATGGCAATTCGAGGTGTGGAGCAATACCCATTCGATGCGCCCAGGCGGCGCCGGTGCGCTCCTTGCCGCGCAACACAAGGCGCAACCGATCGCCGCGCCGGAGCCAAAGCCCCTCCCGTTGCCGGAAGGCGGCGGCGACCGCAACGCGATCCCGATCTATTCGTTTCCCAACACAAAGGTCGTGCATCACTTTATAGCTGAGATGCCGCTCCGGGTCTCTGCGCTGCGAGCCCTCGGCGCCTACCACATGTTTTTTCCATCGAGAGCTTCATGGATGAGCTCTCGGCTGTTGCAAATACGGATCCTGTAGAGTTCAGGCTGAGACACCTCAAGGACCAGCGCGCTCTCGAGGTAATCGAGCAAGCTGCGAGAGGCTTCGGCTGGGCGAGCGATCAGAAGCCGCCAACCGACCACGGCTACGGATTTGCTTTCGCGCGCTACAAGAACCTCGCTGCCTATTGCGCCATCGCCTCCGACGTCGAGGTCAATCGTGACACCGGCCGCGTACGCCTCGTACGCGCTGTTGCCGCAGTCGACGCCGGACAACTTATTAATCCCGATGGGCTGATCAACCAGATCGAGGGTGCGATCGTGCAGTCAATGAGCTGGACGCTCTATGAGAGCGTAACGTTTGACGATTCAAGGATCACCAGCCTCGATTGGCAAACATACCCCATCCTGCGTTTCAATGCGGTGCCGGAAAGCATTGAGGTTCATATCATCAACCGGCCCGGACGACCGTTTCTTGGTAGCGGCGAGGCCGCGCAGGGACCGGCTGCTGCTTCGATCGCAAACGCGGTTGCAAATGCAATTGGCAAGCGCGTGCGCGATCTGCCGCTCACGCGAAAACGCATCAAGGACGCGATTCAGGCATAGCCCGACCCTATCTCGCGGCGAGGCGGTGGCCCTGCTGGGCGTCTTGATAAAACATCCCGGCATCCCGGTGTCGAAAGCTACTCTTATCGAGATGGTATGGTCCGGCCGGGCGGTGGAGGACAGCAATATGACGGTTCAGATCGCAGCGCTCCGCCGCGCACTGGCGCATGGCGGCGATGCGCGCTGGATCGAAACGCTGCCGCGGCGCGGCTATCGCTTTAGCGGCTATCGCTTTATAGGTCCGGCCGCCACGTCGAGTGGATCGGGTTGTAACACTCGGGAGGCGTCGGATAAGGAACGGTGACGACTTCATCAATTCGAATGATGCGACGGCGCCGCCCACGGCACAATCTCGTATAGGAGCCGCGGTCCGGGGCGCCCGCCCCTAGAGGCCTACGCGCAGACGGGGAGGACAACCGTGCCTAGGGCTTTGCGACACCTTCTCATCCCGCTGACAATCGCATTGGTGGTCGCCGACAGAATTCGATCTGCGACCCATTCGGACAACTTGACACACCGCGACCGGCTCGCTGAAGAGCCGGCCCCGAGCGTCAAGGTCCGGGAGGAACTTGCGATGCATGGACGGATGGCTGCCGTACCTGCGCGCGCCACCACGATGGGACGATTGACTGCTCCAATGTCGGGATTGTCGCCAGCGACATAAGCTCAATAAAATCAGGCACTTCTCGCAAGCCCGACGACGTCGTGTGTACCACCCCCTACTGAACGTTACCTTGGCCTGACGAGAAAATCCTGGAGGCGGCAAACGGCATCGCGAAAGACCTCATCAATCGATCTCGCAAATGAACATCACAGAGCCGTCTACCCGCAATCACACCACTCTTGGACATCATTTTCGAGTAGATCGATCGCCGCGAGCGCGGATAGTTCGTCAGGTCTCATTTTGCTTTCCGGGGATGGAATAGCTCCTCGACCGACTCTTTCGGGTCCTTGATCCGAGAGCGGTCCTTGCGATCATTCTTTTGCGCATCGAGCTTCTGCAGGAAGCGGAAGCGCGGCGATCGGGTCGCGTGCCCGGACCGGCCGTGCTTTGTCATGCCGAAACCCTTTTGGCCGCCGTGCGTCATTTGATCACCAACGCAACAGTGCGGCTCATTTCTTGCACCCGAGAGCCGCCACCGGGGCCAAGCTTCATGGCGGAGAAAGGATAGCCCTGATCATCAAACAGCGCGAGGCTTCGAACGCGGCCAGCGGCGACCTGGTATGGCGGAAATTCCTTCATTCCGGGGACGTTCTCAGGACGGCCACAGAGCCCATGACTGTGGATCGGCGTGGGGTGCCGACGCCGATCAACATCCTTCATCTCTCGTATGGTTCCGCACCGTCGTACTCAGACGGCGCTCGTGACACACGACCCAAACCGGCCATGGCGCGCCGCAAGGCGGGAACTGTGGTATCCTCCGTCAAACGCGATGGGACGGTTCAATGAAGCGGCGGACCCTCAAATGGCACTTGCTGCTCGTGCTGAGCGTCCTCGTGTCCTCGCCGGGCTCCACGACAGCACAAAATGGCCTGGCATCCCCACCTCTTAGGCGCTGCTCGCCCGTGCCGACGAGGTGATCGAATGAGTGCGCCAGGCAAGCTGGTGCGATCCAGCCGGTGGAAGACCGGTCCGAGTAAGGGGTAGCGCCCGCTTGGTAGCGAATGTTGCGTTGGCGACAGTGACCGCGAAGCGTACAGAGCGATTGCACACGGATCTGAAGATGCTCTCCCGGGTCTCGAGGAGGACCAACGTCGTGAAGCGGGACTTCGATCTCATCGTCTATGGCGCGACGGGTTACACCGGCCGTCTCATCGCCGAATATCTGG
Source organism: Bradyrhizobium hipponense (assembly GCF_008123965.1). Lineage (GTDB taxonomy): Bacteria > Pseudomonadota > Alphaproteobacteria > Rhizobiales > Xanthobacteraceae > Bradyrhizobium > Bradyrhizobium hipponense. Next base: position 101,972 of record NZ_VSTH01000007.1, read on the forward strand.
CGACGTCCCATCGCGGCGACGATGCTCCGTCCTGGGCGATCGCTGGACGCTCGACCGACAGGCTCCAGAAGGTGCGTGCCGACATCGGCGCACCAGACGATTTGCCTTTGGTTAAGGCGGATGCCGCCGAGCCGGCCAGCCTGCGTTCGATGTGCGCGCGTGCGGCCGTGATCATCACGACACGGTCCCGAGCTTGTGGCGGCCTGCGCGGCCACGGGCACTGGCTATGTCGATCTATGCGGCGAACCGGCTTGGATGCGGCGGATGATCGACGCCCATCACGAAGAGGCGAAACGGACCGGCGCGCGCATCGTCTTCTCCTGCGGCTTCGATTCCATCCCGTTCGATCTCGGCGTGCTCACGTTGCAGGAGAAGGCGCGCGATAAATTCGGACGCCCAGCGCGGCGGGTCAAAGCCCGCCTGCGCAAGGCGAAAGGCGGCATGTCTGGCGGCACTGCGGCGAGCGCTCAGGCGACCTTGGCCGCTGCTGAGACCGGGACCCAGCCCTATCTTCTACACCTCGTTTTCTCCGCAAGGATAATAGCTGCTGAGGCCAGAGCGGACATCACCGTTCCGCAATTCTGATTTGTGCGCAACGACAGATCCACTTTCGCGGCAACCTACAAGGCCATCGATCTCACGCGGACGTAGGAACCGGGCGCGTTTTCGATGATCGGTAGCCCGCCGCTGCCGGGTTCGCGAGCCGGAACGCGGCCTTCGTCAAATAGGGTTACCCATTCGTCCCAAAGCGGCCACCACGACCCTTGATGAGGCGCAGCGTTGACGAACCATTCGTCCGGACTGGGCGGCAAATCGTCGTTCACCCAATGCCCGTATTTGGTGCCTGGTGGGCTGATGACCCCAGCCATATGGCCAGCATCGGATAAAACGAACTTGACCGGTCCGGAGTACAAGCGTGTCGCCGCATAGGTCGATTTCCACGGCGCGATGTGGTCTTCGCGGGTAGCCAGAATGAAACTCGGAGTCCTGACTTTCGACAGATCTATCGGCGTATCCGCCAACGTGATCCCACCGGGTTTTGCCAGGAGATTTTCGTGATACATCCTGCGCAAGTAGAACGAGTGCATCGCCGCGGGCATGCGGGTCGAATCGGAGTTCCAAAACAAAAGATCACCGGGCGCCTGCTTCTTGCCGAGCAGATAATTGCTAACGACAAACGACCAGATCAGGTCATTGGCGCGCAACATGTTGAACGTCGTCGCCATTTGATGCGCTTCCAGATATCCATGCTGGCGCATCCGTCTTTCGAGAGATGCCAATTGCTCTTCGTCTATGAAGACGGCCATATCCCCCACTTCGGCAAAATCGATGAGCGTCGCGAAATAGGTGACGCTTCTAATCCGGTCCTCGCTCTTCGCGGCCAAATATGCCAGCGTCGAGGCGAGCAGCGTTCCGCCGAGGCAATAGCCGATCGCGTTGACGCTATGCTCTCCGGTCGCAGACTCGATAGCATCGAGGGCCGCCAAGGGGCCCTCGAGCAGGTAGTTTTCAAAGTTCTTCTCAGCGTGCTGCTTGTCGGGATTTACCCAGGAGATGACGAAGACAGTATGTCCCTGATCGACGGCCCATTTGATGAAAGAGTTCTTCGGCTGCAGATCGAGAACATAGAACTTATTGATCCACGGTGGCACGATGAGGAGTGGCCGCCTGCGAACCTCTCGTGTCGACGGCGTATATTGGATTAGTTGCATGAGCTCGTTTTGGTAGATGACTTTTCCGGGAGTCGTTGCGATGTTTTCGCCGAGGCGGAAAGCCTTCATGTCGGTCATCGTAATCGCAAGACGGCCATTGCCGCGCTCCAGATCGGCAAGAAGGTTCTCCAAACCGCGCAGCAGGTTCTGTCCGCCCGACGCCAAGGTTGCGGTGAGGACCTCCGGATTGGTAATGACGAAATTGGAAGGGGACAGGGCATCAACCAGCTGGCGGGTATAGAAGTCGACCTTGCGGGCAGAGGCCTCATCCAGGCCTCTGACTTCGCGGATTGCAGAAAGAACCGACGCTGCCGCAACAAGATAGCTGTCTTTCACAAAGCTGAAGACAGCATTCTCGCTCCATTCCGGATGCTTGAACCGTTTATCATTTGGGGTATCGGCCTCGCGTGCACGCAGCATGAGCATGCGTACCGCGGTTTTCTGCCAGATATCTACCATGTTGTAGAATAGGTCGATCTGAGCGCGTGCGACCACCGCCGGGTCCGTCATCATCCTCGTCATGAGCTCGAAAAAATCAAACCCAAGCATTGACCTTTCGCCCACGCCGAACTCAATCGCGTCAGGCTCATGGGACGTGAAGTGCCGCATCAGTACTTGGGTTTGTTTCGTGATGTTACGCAGTTGCGCTGCAAGGGCAATCGGATCCCAGATGGGCTGCTGCATCCACTTCTCGGCCATAAGTCTTTCCTCCTGACAGGCCTGACCAGGTAGCTTCCAAAAAACAACACCCCACCGCATGCGGTTGGTGACACGCGCGGTCGGCAGCAGGGTTGATTGGTTATGATAAAGCCGGGTTTCTGTGCACCAGCCCCTGTTCGTCGCCGGCGCGCCCATGGCCCTAAGAACTTCCACCTGCTTCCGCATGAGTTGGTGGCGTGTCAATAGAATGCGACGGCGATACGCTTTTCTTTACGCCAGACGACTGCACAGCGGCGTAGGTCACCGTCCGGAATGACGGTCAGCGCGAATTCGTCGGGAATCTTTCCATCTCCAACAATGTCCAGAGCGGCACCGTATGCGGAGATGCTGCGTATCATGCAATCTGCATTCGAACGGCCGAAGCTGATTGAACCTGACTTTGGGATGCGTGTCGAATGAGAACCTTTCTGCTCCATAATTTTTCTCCGAGTAAAGGGTTCACACCGCAGAGCGCAAATCGATTGTCGATCTGGTTCCTTGCAATCAAAACGAGCGTCAAAATCTCGGGAGCCGATCCAATCTCAATGCGCTGAATCAAATAAATGCCATTAAAATATCAGATTAAATACACAAATTAAACTAAAAAGTGTAAAGTTGATCGAGATTAAATGGGCGCCTGGAGGCTGAATGAGCGTCGTGCAAGGGCTTGCGTTTGCTGCAAATTTAGCGCCGATGCTTTTGGTACCCATCAAAGGGCCTACACCATTGGCATTTGATCCAAGCGAGCTTTAAATCGCTCACCCTGTTGGCTGTTTATTTCGAATCCCACGGGCCGCGTCGCATTTGTTGGTTTCGGCGGCCGGCGACAGGGGACCGGACCGACGTGGGTCGATGCCATTGCTGACACCGCGCTTACACGAATACGGCCGAAGCAGAGATCCCGCAGGAGCGGAGCGAGGGCAGGCTGGTCACCCAGGGCGGACGCTTCGGCGCTTGGCCACACTTGCATTCAACAGCGCGAGCGGCATCGGCCGGGGCCGCATCAGCGTGCTAAAGGTCGATGGCAAAGGTCGTCGCAAGCGAGAAGATGGACGTACGTCTCCCCTAGCCCTGCAATGGGACGAACCTTTGACGTCGGCACCACACCGGTATCCCGGTCAACAACAAGAATTAGCAGGTGCCGTTGAAGTTCGCCGGCAAGCTCAACAAGCTGACACTCAAGAGCGACCGACCGAAGCTGACGGCGGAGGAAGTTAAGAAGCTGCAGACGGTAGGGCGGAATAACCGAATGAGCGAATAGCGCCTCCGCAGTCGTCGACGGAGAGCGGCCGCGCTAATGAGGGCGGCCGTTCTGATTATTTATCGAACGACTAACTTCCGGAATTGGCCCAATGGACACGTTCGGAGCCCTTCCGAAATCGACCGCTTGTCGGGGCAGAGCGGAGGAAGCAAGGCTGTCTGACTACCGTCGCTCGTGACCCAACGCGGACTTGGACACCTTGACAGTAAATGCCAGCCGCAAGCGCGTCAGTTGAGTCGGCAAGCGGCCCAAGTCTTTTTGATTTAACGGATACGGGCCGTCTTCGGTCATAGATTACGGCAACTCATCGCCCGCCGGCAGAGATCCCGACTTCCGCCGGAACCTCCAAGACGCGCGACTGTTGTAGCGCAGAGGCCTCATGCAATGGACATGATCACGCGCGCCATCGGCCCGGACGCCGCCCCAGCGAGGCAGGTTTGTCCAGTGAACTCGCACGACGAGTGGGATCCGCTGGAGGAAGTGATCGTCGGAAGGCTCGACGGTGCGGCCATCCCGTCCGATCATCCGGTTGTCACCTGCAACATTCCAGGCATGACTGGGCGGGCCCAGTCGCTGCTCGCAGGCTTCCGCTATCCAAAGATCATGATCGAACCGGCGCAGCGCGAGCTTGATGGCTTTATTGCGCTGTTACAGTCGTTTGGCGTCGTCGTAAGGCGGCCGGAACCCGTCGAGCACAAGAAACACTTCAGCACGCCGGAATGGTCTTCGTGCGGGTTCTGCAATTCCTGTCCGCGCGACAGCATGCTTGTGATCGGCGACGAGATCGTCGAAACGCCGATGGCTTGGCCGTGTCGCTACTTCGAGACGCACTCCTATCGTCCGATCCTGAAGGACTACTTTCGACGCGGCGCGCGCTGGACGGCTGCGCCCAGGCCGCAACTGACAAGCGAGCTGTTCGATGCACAGTTTCGCCCCCCGAAAAAAGGTGAGCCGATCTCATACATCCTGACTGAATTTGAACCAGTCTTCGACGCCGCCGATTTCGTTCGCTGCGGGCGCGACCTGTTCGTGACCCGCAGCAACGTAACCAATGCATCCGGCATTGAATGGCTGCGTCGCCATCTTGGGGACGGTTATCGTATTCATGAGATCGAGAGCCGCTGTCCCAATCCCATGCATATCGATACCACCATATTGCCGCTTGGGCCTGGCAAGATTCTGATCAATCCCGAATACATAGACGTCGACCGTCTCCCGGCCATCTTAAAAAAATGGGACATCCTTGTAGCCCCAGAGCCCGACCCTATCACCGATCGCATGCTGAAGATCACTTCCCTGTGCGGGAAATGGCTCAACATGAACGTCCTAATGGTGGACGAGAAGCGCGTCATCGTCGATCCGCATCATACGGGAACAATGCGCGCGATGGAGAAATGGGGATTCGAGCCAATTCCATGCGAGTTCTTGCACTACGCCGCATTTGGCGGCGCCTTCCACTGTGCCACGCTCGACGTCCGACGGCATGGCACATTGGAGAGCTATTTTTGAACGCTGACCCTTTCGCGAGATCCACATTGCGCCGCACGGACTATGAGGTGATTTTCAGTCCGATGATGCCCGAGAGAATGAGGCCGATACAGGTAAGCCGAAGCAACGTCACAGGCTCATTGAAAAGATAGATACCGAGCGCTGTAGTGCCGATGGTGCCAATGCCCGTCCACACCGCATAGGCCGTACCGACCGGCAGCGACTTAAGGGCCAGGCCGAGGAATCCAATACTGGCCACCATGGCGGCGACCGTGCTGATCGTGGGTAACAGGCGCGAGAATCCTTCCGTGTATTTGAGGCCGATCGCCCAGGCGGGTTCGCACAGGCCAGCAATGAGCAGGAAGAGCCAAGCCATGGGAGATCCTCCCTAAAATGTTTGTTCAACTCAGTGCCTGTCCACGCTTTTTGCCGTTCGTGCAGCGTGTCCGCGTAAGAAAAACAGTGCAGCGAAGAATTATGAATTTGAAAAGAAGAAAACAGCCTATTTCGCACGAGGGGGCGGGCATCCGCGATCAAATTTGCCACTGGCTCCTCGGCTCTCAGATTGTCTGCTTATCGGGGTAGACCGGAAGTCGTTGGGGCACAGTCAGAATGACGCGATTGGCCCGCATGCGAAGTTAAGACCGGCCCTTGGATTGTCGGGTCGCAGGGGCAGAGCGGAAGCGGTTCGCCTAGCGCGCGACAGTCGCGATTGACCCCAACCGGACCTTACGCGCCCCAAGGCAGGAACTGTGGTATCCTCCGTCAAACGCGATGGGACGGTTCAATGAAGCGGGGCCCCTCAAATGGCACTTGCTGCTCGTGCTGAGCGTCCCGTGTCCTGCGATTGCACACGGATCTGAAGATAGCTCTCCCGGCTCTCGAGGAGGACCAACGTCGTGAAGCGGGACTTCGACCTCATCGTCTATGGCGCGACGGGTTACACTGGCCGTCTCATCGCCGAATATCTGGCGACGTCCTATCGCGGCGACGATGCTCCGTCCTGGGCGATCGCTGGACGCTCGACCGACAGGCTCCAGAAGGTGCGTGCCGACATCGGCGCACCAGACGATTTGCCTTTGGTTAAGGCGGATGCCGCCGAGCCGGCCAGCCTGCGTTCGATGTGCGCGCGTGCGGCCGTGATTATCACGACGGTCGGGCCTTATCAGCTCCACGGTCCCGAGCTTGTGGCGGCCTGCGCGGCCACGGGCACTGGCTATGTCGATCTGTGCGGCGAACCGGGTTGGATGCGGCGCATGATCGACGCCCATCACGAAGAGGCGAAACGGACCGGCGCGCGGATCGTCTTCTCCTGCGGCTTCGATTCCATCCCGTTCGATCTCGGTGTGCTCACGTTGCAGGAGAAGGCGCGCGAGAAATTCGGACGCCCAGCGCGGCGGGTCAAAGCCCGCCTGCGCAAGGCGAAAGGCGGCATGTCTGGCGGCACCGCGGCGAGCGCCCAGGCGACGTTGGCCGCCGTCGCGCGCGACCCGGCCCTGATCCGGCTGCTGACCGATCCCTTCGCGTTGACGCCGGGGTTCACCGGGCCGTCTCAGCCGTCGGGCCTCGTCCCCGAATACGACCCGCGCATGAACGTGTGGCTCGTGCCGTTCCCCATGGCGCCGATCAACACCAAGAACGTGCACCGCACGAATTTCCTGTTGGGTCATCCCTACGGCACGGACTTCGTTTACGACGAGATGATGGTCGCGCCGGGATTTGGGGAAATCGCTCGCGTGACGACGGAGACGTTCGCCACGATGGTTTCCTTGGTCGGGACCGGCGGTCTCAAACCCGGCGCAGGCCCGACTCGGGAAGAGCGCGAGAAGGGCTTCTACGACATCCTCTTCTTGGGCGAGCTGCCGGATGGCGGACGGGTTGAGGCGGTAGTCACGGGCGACCGCGATCCGGGCTATGGCTCGACCAGCAAGATGATCGCCGAGAGCGCTCTCTGCCTCGTGCGCGACGTGCAGGGCGAGGGCGGCACCTGGACGCCGGGCGCGCTGATGGGTCCGGCATTGCGCAAGCGTCTGAAGGAGCGCGCCGGCCTCACCTTCAGCGCACGTTGAGGTAACGCTCAGCGGCGCTCTTGACAGAAGTGCTCGGGGCCCAACTCTGATCTTTTTTGCTGCTCTTGGGGGTGAAGCGGACTAAGATATGCCGATTATATTGACTGCGTCGCAGCTTCAGGCGTTCGTTCCAGAAAATGGGCGTGCGCATCGGGAATACGTCCCAAAGCCATAGGGATTAAATGGAATATGTTCCTCCCTTGAAGTCTCGCGCCGCTGCGGGTGCCGAACTGATAGCAGACCGCCCCCACGGTCTTCTTCTCTCTCTGTGAGGGAGGAAGCCGGTATTGAGCCGCCGAAAGTCTCAGGCGCTCCGATGGGACTCGTCGTTTCGAACGGAAACTGGATTAGGCGCGTTTCATCAAGTCGGGAACATCCAACCGCATTCGTTGCGCGGCCGCCCGACCGAGAACGACGCCTCAGATCGAGGACGAATGTATGCGCCAGATTCCGTTGAGAGCCAGAGGAACGTTTACATTGCGTGTGCAACCCGAACATCTTGCCAATCGATTCAAGGACGCCATATTGCCGCAAGTACTTGCGACGCCCGTGATGATTCTGATCATGGAAAACGCCGCGCTCAATGCCATCAAGCCGTTTCTGGATGCTGGCGAAAGCGCGGTCGGCACTGCAGTAGATGTACAACACTTCGCCCCTACGCCTGTAGGCCACGAGGTGTGCGCGACGGCCGAGGTAGTCAACGTCGAGGGAAAACGAATTGGCTTCAAGGTGTCGGCAAGCGACGGCATGGAAGAGATCGGCAGCGGAACCCACCAAAGAATCGTGATCGATCTTCATTCGTTCAACGCGCGCCTTGCCAAAAAGAGCAGCCACTAACGCAACCTACTCAACTATGGAAACCAGCGACGGAGTTCGAATGCGCTGTTGGGGAGACGACGCTCGCGTCCCGACCGAAGGCCTGCATAAATTCGGTCTGAAGCCCGACCCGGACCTCCTGCAAAGTCTGCCCTTATGTTAGCTGCTCGGGGTAAAGCGGACTGGTTGTGCGCAGTGCGAGCTATTCCGAGTGTGCACAAAAGCGACCTCGCTGTCCGCAAGTCGGCGTCGAGAGAGGCCGAAGGTGCCCTTGAGGCGTTCGGCGAAGTGTGTCACCGTACGAGGGGCCAAGAACAAGCAGAACCGCGCCATACTATCGACTTTCGCTGAATGCGGAAGGAGGGGGTGCCAATGGCCACGCAAGATTCACCCAACCTTTACGAGCGGCTAGGCGGTGTCTACAGCATTGCGACCGTCGTAGACGACCTCATCGACCGCGTAATGGCCGACCAGCGGCTCAACGCCAATCGCCTGGTCGACGAAGCGCACCACAAGGTACCACCGGCAGGCTTCAAATACCTGGTTACAGAGATGCTATGCTGGGCCGCCGGAGGTCCGCAGAAATACACCGGCAAGGGACATGCTGAGTTCGCACCGGCACCTGCGCATCACGCCGGGCGAGTGGGACGCGTTCATGGACGACGTGGCGCAGACGCTCGACAAGTTCGCAGTCCCGCCGACCGAGCGGGCCGAGGTCGTGGCCATCGTCGAGAGCACACGAGCTGACATCGTCGTCTAAAGACGCAGCCGAGCGTGCTGAGAAGTCCGGCTTTGGCCCATCGCTTCCGTTGACGCGGTGTACCCAAAGGCCGGTTCATAGGGGCAGACCGGAAGTCTGAAGCCGAGTACCAAACCAACGCGATTGACCCAGAGCCCGGACGGACGTAATCGGATGACAGTCGCATGCTAGATGTCGGCATCCCAATAGGGCGGCTTCCCGAAACAACAGGCGAGATGGCTGACGAAGGCGCGCACTTTCATCGACATCAGGCGGTTACCGGGATAAACGGCGTAGATGTCACTGGCTGGCAGCTCCCATCCGGGAAGTATGCGCTTGAGCGCGCCCGTGCGCAGCGGTTCGGCCGCAGCCCATGTTGGTAGCACCGAGATTCCGATGCCATCGAGACTACGGCCTTTCACGTGAGCCAAAAGCCGGGTGCCGAAACAGGCGGATCCTTCTCGTTTTGGGAGGCGGTCGTCCCACCGGGAGCGAGAGCTGCCTTTCTGCAATTGGCCGCGCCTCGACCGGCTCCACGCTCCAGCCCACTTAGGCAGGATCAACCACCCGTGTGCCCAGCGGGTTGTCGATCCTGGATCGTCATTCGCGGACTTCTTTAACACAATCCGTCAGCAGAAGAGGCTCCTCGATCGCAACACTAACTTCGGTGTCAGAATCTGATACGATAGTTATTTGAAATTACAGAACAATTTCGGCCTCCTGATTGTTGTTCTTCCTGCGACAGGCGTTCTCGCTGTCGCGTCAACAACGGAGGATTCTTCGATGAGCAACAGGCTCGCAAGTTACCTCATCGCGGGTGCGCTCGCCTCCGCGCTTGCCCTTGTATCACCGGCCCTTGCCCAGAGAGCGGGTGGCGGTGGCGGTGGCGGGCACGCTATCGGCGGCGGTGGTGGCTTCGGTGGCGGGCGAGCCATCGGCGGCGGTGGCGGCTTCGGCGGCGCCCGCGTCAGCGGCACGGGCATAGGCCCGCGCACCGGAGGCATGGTCGGCCCGCATTTCGGCGGCGCTCGTTTCGCGGGGACGCCCTTTGCGGCGCGTGCGGCATTCGTGCCGGGTCAACGCTTCGCGTTCCACCCCGGCTTCCATCACCGCTTCTTCCATCGTCGCTTCCACCGCTTCGCCTTCTTTGGCGCGCCCTTCGTCTACGCCGCCTACAACTACGACTATTGCTGGCGCAGAGTGTGGACGCGATATGGACTGCAGTGGGTCAACGTCTGCTACGATTACGGCTACTAAACGCTGGCGAACGTACATCATTGTGATGATCGCCACTGGCGAAGTGAAGAGGCTGGTGGCGATCGTCGCAGGAAGACTATGACGGGTGGCCACCGCCGCATTCTGGTCGTCGAGGACGACCCGGAAACCGCCGGTCAGCTCATGGAACAGCTCACGACGGTCGGATACCAGGTGGATTTGGCTTCCAGCGGCAACGAAGCGCTGAGCTACGGTGCGGCACACGACTATGCTGTGATCACGATCGACCGCATGCTTCCCGACATCGATGGCATTGCAGTGATGCGCCGGTTGCGCGACGGCGGCGTCGCCGCGCCCTTCCTGATGATCAGCGCGCTCGGAGAAGTCGACGACAAGGTCCGTGGCTTGCGGGCCGGCGGCGACGACTATCTGGTCAAGCCTTTCGCCTTCCGCGAGTTGTTGGCGCGACTGGAAGCGCTCGGGCGGCGCAGCGACACCATCGCCAAGGAGAGGCTCCTGCGCGTCGGCGATCTCACAATCGACCTGATCTCGCGGACCGCCAGCCGGCGCGGCAGGGAGATTCTCCTTCTGCCCAAGGAATTCCAGCTTTTGGAATATCTGGTGCGCAACAAAGACCGCATCGTGTCGCGGGCGATGTTGCTGCAGCACGTCTGGGATCTTCATTCCGATCAATCGATGAATATAATTGACGTCTATGTCGGACGCCTGCGCCGCAAGGTGGACGACCACCAAGCCTATCCACTGATCCATACGATTCGCGGTATGGGATACTGTCTCCGTGCTCATAGCTAAGACGCTCAGCTCAACGACTTTCAAGCAGGTGCTGATCGCGATCGGCTCCTTCGGCGTGATCGCGTCGGCGATCTTCGGTTACGTCTACCTATCGACCTAAATAGGTCCGCGGGTTTTTCTACGAAGCTTCAGCTCGTGATCAAACCTCAAGACCGCCATTGGGCTCGCCACGCTGCTCGCCCGCACCGACGAGTGATCGAATAGGCGCAGTTCTGTACACATACGATGCTGCAAGCGCTCAGGTCTGAAACTGGCCGGTTTGCGACCCGCCGGTCCGACCTGACGGCGTCAGCTTTTCCGGTCAGACCGGAAGTAGCCCGCTCAGCGGCAAACCGGCGCGATTGACCTGAAGCTGTCATCAAAACGCTCGCTGGAAAGGGAGCGCGTGCTCAGTCACGTCGATATGCCTTGAACGAGAGGAAGGCGCCGAGCCCCAGAAGCACGATGGCTCCTGGAATGATCGCACCGGTGGCCTGAGCAATTCCGCCGGCAATTGCGGCCAGGCCGGTTGGGAAAAGCATTCAAGGCCGCTGAGGATGGCAAGCCAGCCAAGGAGGGTCACAAGCACCGGCCATTCCTTCGTCCAGCGATTGTGAGCGCGCACAATGGCAAGTCCTGCGACGAACAAGAGGGCACCGGACACGAAGATGAGCGCGGGGTTGCGGGAAACCTGTTCAGCCAACTCAGGGAACGAGCCAATGTTCAGCAGCATTCCGGCAGCGATTGCGACAAGCGTGGGACCGATCAGGCCGGCGATCGTTTTCGAGGTGGTCATCTGGTTGGCCTCCGGTCCGAGCATTACCAGTCTCTTTCTACTCTCGCGACGCAGAGCGCTTTTTCCCGCCAGAAAGCGCGTGAATTCAACCGCCTCACCACCGTGAACGCTCTCAAATCCAAGGCCGCGGTAGAAGTGGACGGCGCGCGACACGTGGGGGTCGGGAGGGTAACCGCGCTGATGCTCTCGATCATTGTGGCCACGCTCCGCTGCGGATGCGCCACCGGCTTATTACAAGCCGGATCCAGTCCCCTCCAGTTGAGCGAACCGGACGATCAGAATCTCCTTCATCGTCATTCTGCCGTTGGCGAGCTTCTCCGCCAGCATGAGCTGCTGCCTATTGGGCAGGCCGGCCGGTATCACCATTTTCCCACCCGCTTTCAATTGGTGGATCAGCGGAGGAGGAATGAGATCGGGAGCGGCCGTCACGATCACCTTGTCAAAGGGAGCGTGCTCTGACCAACCGTGATAGCCATTTGCAATCTTGAGTTCGACATTGCTGCAGCCCTGCTGCCGGAGCCGTTGTTTCGCCTTCTGGCCAAGCTCTTCGATGATTTCAACGGAGTATACCTTGCGGGCCAGCTGCGCGAGGATGGCGGCCTGATAGCCAAGACCGGTACCGATTTCGAGAACGCTGTCGTCGGCCTTGATGTCGAGCAGATCGGTCATTAAGGCGACGACAAATGGCTGCGAGATCGTCTTTTCGAAGCCGATTGGAAGCGGAATATTGGCATACGCGTACGGCTGAAATTCGATTGGTACAAACTCATGCCGCGGCACCTTGCCCATGGCCGTCATGACGCGTTCGTCAAAGGCACTCTTGCCGATTGTGTCACGCAGCGCAAAGGCGCTGGCGGCGATAACCGCGAGCATGTCTTTACGCAAAGCCTCAACGTCTTCTGCTCGCATTGGTAACTCAAGAGCGCTGCACCCGGCGCACGCCTAGCCAGGCTATTGCAATCACTGGCCACCCGTCACGACCGCTCCCGCGGGCAGATGAACAAAGTTCCTCAAGCGGAACTCCATCTTCCATGACGCGCTAGGTCGTCGCAGGCCCATTGAGGACAACGAGACGCCTTCAAACGGGCGGGAAAGATTGTACAATCTCGCCAGCTGCCTTTGAAGCGGGACATGCCGAAATCTTCGCGGCGGAGCGGGCAGCGACCGTGCCGTCGGCAGGCATTTTGACTGGCAATCCGGCGCCGCTCCTTTAGCTACGCCGCCAGCATTTACATTTCGCAGGCTCGCGCTGCTCCAGCAGCGCGGAACGCTTTGGTGAAAGCAACGGAGGATCACAATGAGCTGGTCCTATCTCCCTAGATGGAAATTCACGGATAGCTGCGGAAGGCCGCGGGTGCCCGGAGGGATCCACATGGGCTGCACCCATGACGCCCATACGCAGCAAGGCTATGCAACACGGCGCGCGCTACTCAAAGCTGGGGTTGCGATCGTCGGCGGTGCCGGGCTGGCGACAGTTGTCGGCCCCCGCGAGGTATTCGCGCAAATCCGCGTCTTTCCACCACCGCCACCGGCGGTGAGCCCGATCGCCGGTCTCATGGATACGCATGTTCACGCGGCGCCCGACGTCTTCGGGCGGTCGCTGGACGATGAGGAGGTCGCGACCCTCTATAAGGATCGCGGGCTGGAGTCGCTCGTTCTCAAAAATCACGTCGTGCCGACTGCGGACCGGGCTTGGTTCGCGCGCAAGCACGTTGCCGGCCTCAAAGTATTCGGCGGAATCGTCCTTAATTCACCGGTCGGCGGAATAAATCCGGATGCCGTTAACTGGATGTGGCGCATGCAGGGTGGCTTCGGCCGCGTCGTGTGGTTCCCCACCTTCGATGCCGACAACCATGTCAAGCATTTCAAGGACGCGCCGGAAGGTATCAAGGTGCTCGACGCTAACGGAAAGGTTCTTCCGGCAGTGCGGGAGGTACTCAAAATCTGCGCCGAGCAGAAGCTCGTCGTTCAGACCGGGCATCTATCGCCAAGCGAGGCCCTCGCTGTCATCGAGGCGGGCCGCGACGCCGGCGTGGATCGCATGGTTGTCACCCATGCTCAGTTCGAGGTCGTCAACATGGGCTTCGAGCAAATGAAGAAGGCCGCGTCGATGGGCGCGAAGCTCGAGCTGTGCGCGATGGGTCCACTGATGGGACCGGAGGCGCATTTGGAGTGGATGCGGCACTGGCGACGAGTGAAGGTCGAGGAGAGTGCCGCCGCAGTGAAGGAAGTTGGCGCAGAAAACTTTATACTGGCGACCGATCTCGGTCAGACGGGCAATCCAAGCCCGGCCGACGGGCTGCAACTGTTCGTCACCGATCTGATGAAGGCCGGCCTGACTAAAGATCAGATCACGACGATGGGACGGGAGGTGACTGGCAAGCTGCTGATGGGCTAACTCGCGGTCCGTTACCGCTGATGCGGCACGCGCCTGAATAGAGGAATAGGTGTGCCTGAGCACGCCGCGGGCCATGCATGGACGACATTCGCTCCAACACCACCTTCCCTTCCGCCCCAATCCGGTAACTGGAGCGGTCTTGAATGATGCCGGCTTCGAGGCGCCTCATCGCTGCGTGTTGGAGCGGGAGTCTGATGAAAGTCGCGATGAGGATTGAGAACACCACATTTGGCGCGATTACGATAGACGGAAAGACGTATGAGCACGACGTGGTCATTCGCCTTTCCGGCGAAGTTGTGAAGCGGACGCCCCTTGAGACAGCAGGTGTTCAAGAGCGCGTTGATGTGTAGCCGGCATAGCACCAAACATGCACATAGCTGATGCGTCGTCCGTTGGACTCCGCCTTTGCCCCGCAATTGGGGGACAAGCGGATATCAATCCTGCCTCATCTGACCGCCTCGATCTGCTCGGCATTCCCGTTCCCCCCGCGAGCCTGATCCGGCTTGCCGGCGCAACTTTCATGATCCTTGGCGTCGCCCTGATACGGACGTAGCCGCAGAAGATGACGCGGCCGCAGTCGCTATTGTTACTGCGTCAGAAATCTATATGCGACGATCAGAACCACCGAGATCATGAAAATCAGCAGTGCCGTGATTGATTTTCGGATAATTGGCCTCGTTGAATGGCGTGCAGCCGACAGACCGGGCTGAGGTTTAGGCCGTCTCTGGAACCGCACGACTTGTCCCTCTGTTGTTGGGGTGCGGGGCTTTGGCGCTGGTGCCGCGCCCACGCCTCCCATCTCGCTGTAATAAGCGTTGTAGACTTCGCGCACGGCCAGGGCCGTGGACTCGGCCTCGCTCATCGTCTCGAGTCGGGCTCGATAATTAGTCAGAAAGGTCTGTGCGTTTGACGGAAGGTCATCGAAACCACCGAGCTTGGCCATCATTAGCCAAGTGGCAAAATCCACCTCGGCCTTTGTGCGAGCTTTCTTGGCGATACTGGTGTTGGAGCTAGAGGACATGGTGGTCCGGTTGTTTCGCCCACCCAATCTCGCCGGCTTTTATGGCGTCGTTGGACAGTTCGCTTGGGTATCTAGGGTTGCTCGTCTCGTGCGCGATACCGATCAAATCACGATTCTAGCTTGTACAACCTGACATCCCTCCCCGACCAACACATGTCCGCTGTTGTGAAGGTGCTATGGGCGAGCGGCGAGAGCATGGCACCATGGGCGCTGTTCAACGGCTACCGATGGAGGTCTCCGATGTCGCAACATTTTCGTTTTGACGCAAGCAGGTCCCTCACCGCTCTCGAGCAGGATAG
>NZ_VSTH01000070.1 GCF_008123965.1 Bradyrhizobium hipponense
GCCTTCGCCGGGACGACGAGGGAGAGATCGAACCAGTTCGCTTGTCCGGGATGACGGGGGATTGGATGGCTCGCGCACCATGCGAAAGGTCGCCTTTGACCTGTTCCGCCAGCCTGTTATGGTCGCCGTCGGCGATCGCCTGACGGACCGTAAGTCCATCGGGCTTGCCGGAACAGCGCTTCCGCCGGTCGCAGCCTAACTCAACCAACGCCGTCTTGCGCGCCGCCCTTGCGTGCGCCCGAGCGCGCATGGAGCGCTTCTGATGTCCCGCCTTTCCACATTGTTCTCCGCCTTTATCGTTCTGCTCTCGGCCGTCGCGCCTGCCGCCGCCGAGGACAAGACCATCACCGTGTTCGCCGCCGCCTCGATGAAGAACGCCCTCGACGAGATCGACGCGGCCTACACCGCCAGGACCGGCGTCAAGTTCAGCGTCAGCTATGCCGCAAGCTCGGTGCTGGCCAGGCAGATCGAGCAGGGCGCGCCGGCGGGCGTGTTCGTCTCCGCCGATACCGACTGGATGGACTACGCCATCAGCAAAAAGACCATCAACGAGCCGAGTCGGGTCAATTTGCTCGGCAACAGCATCGTGCTGATCGCGCCGAAGGATTCAGCGATCGACAACGTTACCATCGCGCGGGGATTTGACCTCGCCAAGCTCGCCGGCGACGGCAGGATCACGACCGGCGACGTGAAGTCCGTGCCGGTCGGCAAATACGCCAAGGCGGCGCTGGAGAAGCTGGGCGCATGGCAAGCGGCCGAGCCGAAATTCGCGATGGCCGAAAGCGTGCGCGCCGCGCTGACGCTGGTCACCCGCGGCGAGGCCAACCTCGGCATCGTCTATTCCACCGACGCCAAGGTCGAGCCCGGCGTGAAGATTGTCGGCACCTTCCCGGCGGACTCGCATCCCGCGATCATCTATCCCGTCGCAGCGACCGTGACCGCGAAGGGCGAGACCGGCGATTATCTCGCCTTCCTGCGCTCGGCCGCCGCCAAGACCATCTTCGAAAAATACGGCTTCAAGTTCCTGATCAGCCCCACCACTTGAGAGTTTCCGACTTGAGGTTCTGTAACTCGATGCCTGCGGCGTGATGACCGAGATTTCTCCGGCCGAATGGACCGCGATCCTGCTTTCGCTCAGGGTCGCCGTCATCGCAACGCTGGTGGCGACGCCGTTCGGCATTGCGCTGGCATGGTTGCTGGCGCGGCGCGATTTCTGGGGCAAGTCGATTCTCGATGCGCTGGTGCATCTGCCGCTGGTGCTGCCGCCGGTCGTCACCGGCTATCTCCTGCTGCTCACCTTCGGCCGGCGCGGCCTCGTCGGCGGTTTTCTGGCCGACACTCTCGGCATCGTCTTCTCCTTCCGCTGGACTGGAGCTGCACTCGCCTGCGGCGTGATGTCGTTTCCGCTGCTGGTGCGCCCGATGCGGCTGTCGATCGAGGCGATCGACCGCCGGCTCGAGCAGGCAGCCGAGACGCTGGGCGCAGCTCCATTCAAAGTGTTCTTCACGGTGACACTGCCGCTGGCGCTGCCCGGCGTGCTCGCCGGCATGGTGCTGGGCTTTGCCAAGGCGATCGGCGAGTTCGGCGCCACCATCACTTTCGTCTCGAACATTCCCGGCGAGACCCAGACAATTTCCTCGGCGATCTATTCGCTGATCCAGACGCCGGACGGCGACGCGGCAGCGGGCCGTCTTGTCATCGTCTCGATCGTGCTCGCGCTCGGCGCGCTGATTGCGGCAGAGTGGTTCGCACGCCGCGCCACCGCGCGCCTGCACGGGAACTGATCATGCTGCGCGTCGATGTCGAAAAGCAGCTTGGCGAATTCTCGCTCGCCGCGTCCTTCACCAGCGAAGGCCGCGTGACCGGGTTGTTCGGGGCGTCCGGGGCCGGCAAGACTTCGCTGGTCAATATGATCGCGGGCCTGTTACGCCCCGACCGCGGCACCATCGTCATCGACGGCGACGTCCTCGATGACAGCGCCGCCGGCATTCACGTCCCGACCTGGCGCCGCCGCATCGGTTATGTGTTCCAGGATGCTCGCCTGTTTCCGCATCTCAATGTCGCGCAGAATCTCGACTATGGACGGCGGATGAACGGCCTCGCCGCCGATCCGGCGCAGTACAAGCGCATCGTCGACCTGCTCGATATCGGCGCCCTGCAGGATCGCCGTCCCGGAAAACTCTCCGGCGGCGAGCGCCAGCGTGTCGCGCTCGGACGCGCGCTGCTGTCGCGGCCGCGCCTGCTGCTGCTTGACGAGCCGCTCGGCGCGCTCGACGAGGGCCGCAAGCTGGAGATCCTGCCCTATCTGGTGCGGCTGCGCGACGAAGCCAACGTGCCGATGGTCTATGTCAGCCACGACGTGGCCGAGCTGCGCCAGCTCGCGACCCAGATCGTGATGCTGAAACAGGGGCGGGTCGTGTCGTTCGGCGGGGTGAAGGTGTTGACGTGAGGGGGCGCCAAAGCAACATCTACCGCTCTCGTCCCGGCGAAGGCCGGGACCCATACCGCGTGATCTATCAAGAGAGCACAGTGCAGGTACCGGCAAAGAAAGAGTAACTGCTAGCCGTCGCCAAACTACTTCCTGTGGTTATGGGTCCCGGCCTTCGCCGGGACGACACACCGGGGCTCACCGCGCCTTCCGTCGCTTCGGCTTCACCGCCGCGAACATGCTCGTCAAATCCTCCGCTGCCGGCGCCGCATCATCGTCCAGATGCAGGCGGCTTTCGACGTGGATGAAATGCTCGCGCGAGACGGCGATGGCGCGCGTCCGGCGCCGCGTGGATCGTGCCGCGCGCGGCGATCGCGCCGCATTGGATCACAGCGGTGCTGGCGGGGGTGTGAACCTCGCCGACACCGTTACGGGTGACCGCAACTACCAGCCGCGATTGACGTTACGCACCTCACCGGTGTTGGCGTCCACGTAGACCTCCATCCAGCGGCCGGCGCGGTCGCGGCCTTGGATCTGCCATTCATCGCCGAGGAACTGGGTGTGCGAGACAGTCATGACGCCGATATCGGTGGCGACATCGAGCGCGGCCTGCATCGATATCTGGTCGCCTGTATCATAGGCCATCGCCGGCGCCGCCGATCCGAGGCCGATTGCGACGATGGCCGGCAAGACGAGTTTTCGCATGGATTGCTCCTGTCGAATAGTTTGACCGCTATGTCTTGAGAACGAGCGGCGTGGCGGAGCGTTCCGGGGGGTAGGGGTCACGAAGCCGCGCAAATCCACGGCGGTTGCGGCGATTCGGTGGCGGTTCCTCGCCCGAAACCGTCATTCCGGGGCGCCCGACTTGTCCGCCGAAGCTAAGAGCAAAGGCGGAAGGGTGAACCCGGAATCCATTTCGCCACACGTTCTGAGGTGAGATGGATTCCGGGTTCGCGCTAACGCGCGCCCCGGAATGACATTGGGAATTAAACCCCCGCCACCGACGTCCACAGCTCTGCCAGCTTGCGCCGCAGGGACTGCGCGCGCGTCAATGGCGCTGGTGCCTCCTCGTCTTCCGGCAGGCGCAGGCCGACGACGTTGACGCGGCCGCCGGAGATGCTGCGTGCGACGAGCACGATCGTGTCAAGCGCAAGCTCCGCTCCCTCCTTCGGGGCACGGTCGAGATGGACGTCGAAATAGTCGGCCAGCGTCAGCTTGCCCTCGTCGTCACTCACGTTCACGCCGTAGATCTCGGCAAGCTCGGCGAGGGTGTGCTCGCCGGAAACCATGAAGTCGCCGAGCAGATGCGGATCGGGCGCCGAGCTCGGCTGCATGTCGACGAAGAAGCGATCCAGCGACTCCGCTTTTTCCGGCGGCGCCAGCAGATAGATGTAGTCGCCCGGCGCGATCGGGTCGGCTTCCGTGGGCGTCAGGATGCTCTCGCTGCGGATCACCAGCGTCGGCTTGGACCAGGACGGGATCAGCCCGCGGCGGAAATACAGGCTCTTGGGCCGCACCGGATAGCCGACGAGCTGCTGCTCGAGCTGGCCGGGCAAATCGAGCTCGACCCGGCGCGGGCCGCGCTCGGCGCGCGGCAGCGCCACGTGCAGCTTGCGCGCCGCCGGCGCCAGCGTCCAGCCTTGCAGCAGCAGCGAGATGATGACCACGACGAAGGCGACGTCGAAATAGAGATAGGCCTTCGACAGGCCGACCAGCATCGGGATCGACGCCAGGAAGATCGCGACCGCGCCGCGCAGGCCGGTCCAGGCGATGAAGACCTTTTCGCGCCAGTTGAAGCGGAACGGCGCGAGGCAAAGGAAGACCGCGATCGGCCGCGCGACCAGCATCAGGACAAAGGCGATCGCGACCGCCGGCAGCACGCTGGCGCCGAGCCGGCTCGGCGAGACCAGCAGGCCAAGCAGGACGAACATCACGATCTGCGCCAGCCAGGTCGCCGCGTCCAGGAAGGCAACCACCGAATTATGCGCGCGCGTCGGCCGGTTGCCGATGACGATGCCGGCAAGATAGACCGCGAGGAAACCGGAGGCATGCATGATCTGCGAACCGCCGAAGATGACGAGCGCCCCCGTGGCCACGAACGGCGCGTGCAAGCCCTGCGGCAGCGCCACCTGGTTGAGTGCAATGACGACCAGTCGCCCGCCGATCACGCCGACGATGGCGCCCAGCACCGCCTCCTGGACGAACTCCATCAGCACGTGCCCCGCCGTGCTCGACCCCAGCGAGATGTATTCGACCAGCATCAGGGTGAGGAAGATCGCGAAGGGGTCGTTGGTGCCGGATTCCGCCTCCAGGGTCGCACCGACGCGCGGGCGCAGGCGAAGACCCTGGGTATGCACCAGCAGGAACACTGCGGCCGCGTCCGTCGAGGCCACCACGGCGCCGATCAGCAGCGACTCCGTCCAGTTGAGGTCGAGCGCATATTTCGCGAACGGCGCCGTGATCAGCGCGGTCAGGAGCACGCCGGCGGTCGCGAGCATCACGGAGGGCGCGAGCACGGTGCGGATGCTGGCAAAGCGTGTCCTTAAGCCGCCGTCGAACAGGATCAGCGCCAGCGCCACCGAGCCGACCAGATAGGTGGTGCGGACGTCGTCGAACTGCAGCTGCCCTGGACCGGAATCGCCGGCCAGCATGCCGATCACGAGAAAGACGAGCAGCAAGGGCGCGCCGAAGCGCAGCGCAAGCAGGCTTGACAGGATACCGGCCAACACCAGGACGGCGCCGAGCAATATGGCGAGGCTGACAGAGTCGAGGGAGGCCATCCACCTTCCGGGTGCAAATCGCTGGAAAGGCATCCTTATCGTCGGCACACTCCCGCGCCAACTCATTTTCGCCCGCTCGCGGCAATCTGCGCGTATTTTGCGGTCTTAACTCGGATCGCATGCCGGTGTATCGATGGCCCGGCCGCGTGCTTTGTGGGATTCTGCGGCCCCTCGAATCAAATCTTCCCACCCGCTTCCCGACGAGACCTCACGATGGACATGGACCTCAAAGACTTCATGGAGTTCGTGCAGACCACCGCGCGGAGCGTCGGGGCGGAAATCTCTTCGCCGTGGTTCTACCTGCAATTCGGTCTCATTCTGGTCGCGGCCGGCATCGCCTATGCCGCCGAGGCCGGCGTTCGCAACCGCGTCGACATGACCTCGCTGGCGATGCGCTGGCCGCTGCCGCTCCGGCATTTCGTCCGCGTGATGGTCACGAGTGCCTCGACGGCAGTGTTCACCCTGCTCGTGATCGTCTCGCGCGTCGTGATGTATCACGCCACGTGGCCGAGCCGCAGCTATCTGCTGACGGTCGCCGCCAAGCTGGGGTTCGCCTGGCTCGCGATCCGGCTCTTGACCTCGGTGCTGCGCAACGCCTTCATCGTCAAGCTGGTGTCGATCACGGCATGGTTCGTTGCAGCGCTGTCCATCACCGGCCAGCTCGATGCGACCGTCGATTTGCTCGATTCCTATGCGATCGTGCTCGGCGGCTTGCGGCTGACGCCGCTCCTGGTGATCAAGGCCGGCGCGCTCCTGCTGTTCGCGCTCTGGCTGACCAACATCGCCAGCAATTTCGCCGAGAGCCGGATCAACTCGACCACCGACCTGACGCCGTCGGTGCAGGTGCTGCTGGTCAAGATCATCCGCATCGGGCTGCTCGCGGTCGCCATCGTGATCGCGCTCGGCTCGGTCGGCATCGACCTGTCGGCACTCGCGGTGTTCTCCGGCGCGGTCGGCGTCGGCATCGGTATCGGCCTGCAGAAGATCGTCGCCAATTTCATCTCGGGCATCATCCTGCTCGCCGACAAGTCGGTGAAGCCGGGCGACCTCGTTACCATCGGCGACAATACCGGACGCATCAGCGCGATGAAGACGCGCTATATTTCCGTCGCCGCCGGGGACGGGCGCGAATTCCTGGTGCCGAACGAGGATCTGGTGACGCAGAAGGTCGTCAACTGGACCTATACCGACAAGAACACGCTGGTGAAGATCGCCTTCGGCACCAATTATGACGCCGACCCAAAGCTGGTCTGCAAGCTCGCCGCCGAGACCGCCGCCGCCCATCCCCGCGCGCAGAAGGGCAAGCCGCCGAACAGCATCCTGACCGAGTTCGCGGAAGCCGGGATGAAGTTCTCGCTGACCTTCTGGATCGCCGATCCGGACGGCATGGACAACGTCAAGAGCGACGTGATGCTGGCGTTGTGGGACGCTTTCAAGCGCGAGGGCATCCGGGTTCCCTATCCCGTCCGCGAAATCCGCATCCGCGGCGGCGCGCTGCCGGTCGAAACCACCGTAGAAGTCCCGAATTGAGCCAGCTTTCGGGCGCATGGCAGGCTTTGGCTTGCATGAAGGCCCGCGATCATTAAATTAGGACCCGAAATCAAGCCTTTCCGCCGACATCGAGATCAGCCCCGAGCCCGTAAAGACCGTATGATGAGCTACGTCGAAGCCTCCGATACCTCCCTGCGCAAGACCGGACAGATCAAGCTGCATGGGCCAAGTGCCTTTGCCGGTATGCGCAAGGCGGGCGCGCTGGTGTCGAAGTGCCTCGATGAGCTCACCGACATCGTCAAGCCGGGCGTGCCGACCGAGCGCATCGACGAATTCGTCCGCGAGTTCGCCTTCAGCCATGCCGCCTATCCGGCGACGCTGATGTATCGCGGCTATCGCTACTCGACCTGCACCTCGCTCAACCACGTGGTCTGCCACGGCATGCCCGGCGACCGCCCGCTCAAGGAAGGCGACATCGTCAACATCGACGTCACCTTTATCCTCGACGGCTGGTATGGCGATTCCAGCCGGATGTATGCAGTCGGCCCGATCGCACGCAAGGCCGAGCGGCTGATCGAGGTAACGTATGAAGCCATGATGCGCGGCATCGCAGCGGTGAAGCCCGGCGCCACCACCGGCGACATCGGCCACGCCATCCAGAGTTTTGTCGAGCCGCAGGGCATGAGCGTGGTGCGCGACTTCTGCGGCCATGGCCTCGGCCGCATGTTCCACGACGAGCCGAACATCATCCATATCGGCCGGCCCGGCGAAGGCGTGCAGCTCAAGCCCGGCATGTTCTTCACCATCGAGCCGATGATCAATCTCGGCAAGCCGCATGTAAAGATCCTGTCCGACGGCTGGACCGCGGTGACCCGCGACCGCTCGCTGTCGGCGCAGTTCGAGCACTCCGTCGGCGTCACCGCCACCGGCGTCGAGATTTTCACACTGTCGGAGCGGCACGGCGAGAAGCAGGTCGGGTGAACATTTGGGGCGCCGGCTGCTGCCGCCGTAGCCAAATCAGTATAAGGCAGATTTGCCGTCGCAATTGACGGTTGCAAAAGAACCGACCCGCGGCGATGCTGGCGGCCGATGCCCGCCAAAACCGACCACGACAAGAGCAAGCCGGAAGAAGCGCCGCACTATCTCGGCCATCGCGAGCGGCTGCGCGAGCGCTTCTACAGCGCGGGGGCGGATGCGCTCAGCGACTACGAGCTCTTGGAGATGGCGCTATTTCCGGCGCTGCCCAGGCGCGACACCAAGCCGCTGGCAAAAGCGCTGATCAAGACCTTCGGCTCGTTCGCCGAAGTCGTGCACGCGCCGGTGGCGCGGCTGCGTGAGGTCGAGGGCGTGGGCGAGCCCGCGATCAATCAACTCAAGCTGATCGCGGCGGCGGCGCATCGCGTCGCCAAGGGCGAGGTGAACAGCCGCAACGCGCTGTCGTCCTGGAATGAGGTGATCGACTATTGCCGCACCAGCATGGCATTTGCCGACAAGGAGCAATTCCGGCTGCTCTTCCTCGACAAGCGCAACCAGCTGATCGCCGACGAGGTGCAGCAGACCGGCACCGTCGACCACACCCCGGTCTATCCGCGCGAGGTGATCAAGCGCGCGCTGGAATTATCCGCAACCGCGCTGATCCTGGTGCACAACCACCCCACTACCCCTTCTTCGAGCACGCTGGATCACGCTCGATCCCTCTGAAACACTTATAGAATTAGATGTTTTATCGCATTGCGCATTGGGGGCGGCCATGGCAAATTGGGAGCGGTTAAAGGGATAGAGAACGGCTTTCCGCTCCCAGCAAACGCCCCCCGTTTCTCCCCGACCGATCCCAGTTGCGGAACAGAAGAAACGCCATGCCAAGCCTGACCGACACCGCGATCCGACATGCGCTGAAGCGCGTCGAACTCAGCCAGAAACAAGAAAACCTCGCAGATGGTGAAGGCCGCGGCACCGGCCGACTCGTCCTCGTCCTCAAGCCGATGCCGAAGCGCGTGACCGCTGATTGGATGGCGCAGCAATGGCGCGACGGTAAACGCGCTAAAAAGAAGCTCGGCGCTTATCCGTCGACGTCCTTGGCTCAGGCGCGCGAGATATTCAAGCGCGACTACGCCGATGTGATCCAGAAGGGCCGGAGCATCAAGATCGCAACAGACACCCGCCCCGGCACCGTCGCTGATCTGTTCGAGGGTTATGTCGCGTCGCTCAAGGCCGCCGGCAAGCCGTCCTGGACGGAGACAGAGAAAGGCCTCAACAAGATCGCCGACACGCTCGGGCGCAACCGACTCGCGCGCGAGATCGAGTCTGAGGAAATCGTCGAACTTATCCGGCCCATCTACGAGCGTGGCGCCCGGTCGATGGCGGATCACGTTCGATGTTACATCCACGCGGCTTATGGTTGGGGGATGAAATCGGACAACGACTATCGGAATACATCCCCGCGCCGCTTCCGTATCCCATACAATCCGGCCTCGGAAATTCCGACCGAACCCAAGGTCCAGGGCACGCGCTGGCTTAATGAGGAAGAGTTCGTGCAACTCTATCGCTGGCTGGAATGCCCCGATACGCCGGTTCATCCCTCCTATCCTCGCGCTGTGCAACTGATCATGCTGACCGGTCAACGCGTCGAGGAAATCGCGCGCCTGCATGTCGATCAATGGGATGCGCCGGAGAGGATCATCGACTGGTCCAAGACCAAGAACCTTCAGCCGCATGCCGTTCCAATGCCGTCGCTCGCCACCGAGCTGATTGCGTCGATCAAGCCAAATAAGTACGGCTGGTTCTTTCCCTCAGCGAAGGACCCATCCAAGCCCGTGAGCCACGGCACGCTCTATAGCTTCGTTTGGCGCCAACGGGACCGCGGCGTGATCCCCTATGCAACAAACCGGGACCTCCGGCGGACCTTCAAGACTCTGGCCGGCAAAGCCGGTGTGTCAAAGGAAATTCGAGATCGTCTGCAAAATCATGCGCTGCAAGACGTCAGCTCCAAGAACTACGACCGCTGGCATTACATGCCTGAGAAGCGTGCCGGTATGGCAAAGTGGGACAAGTTCGTGCGCTCCATGCTTATCAAGAAGCGCCTGAAGGCGGCGGCATGACCAAGCGCCCCTCCAGGCCCACGGCTCCGCGCAATGGCGCGGGATCGGCGACCGAGATCGACGCGCAGAGCTACTCGGCATTCGTTGGCGATCTCAAGAGGAAGATCGCCGAGGCGAGGCATCGTGCCGGCCTATCGGTGAACCGCGAATTGATCCTGCTGTACTGGACGGTCGGCCGCGACATTCTCTTCCGGCAGGAGCAGGAAGGTTGGGGCGCCAAGGTCATCGATCGCCTCGCCGGCGACCTTGGCCGCGCTTTCCCCGAGATGACAGGCCTGTCCGCCCGAAATCTCAAGTATATGCGGGCGTTTGCGGAGGCCTGGCCGGACGGCGAATTTGTGCAACAAGTTGTTGCACTATTGCCCTGGGGCCATAACGTCCGACTGCTGGACGCCGTCAAGTCGCCTGAGGAACGCGCCTGGTACGCTCGCCAGGCCATCGAACACGGATGGAGTCGAAACGTCCTCCTCCATCAGATCGACAGCAACCTATTCACCCGTCAAGGCAGCGCGCTCACAAACTTTTCGCGGACCCTGCCGGCGGATCAGTCCGAACTGGCCCAGCAGATCCTTAAAGACCCCTACACTTTTGATTTTCTCTCGCTCGGCCCCGAGATGCTGGAGCGTGACTTGGAGCGCGGGCTGATCGAGCACCTCCGCTCGCTCATCCTCGAACTCGGCAAGGGCTTCGCCTTCGTCGGCAGCCAATACCATTTCGAGGTCGGCGGCCAGGACTACTATCTCGACCTTCTCTTCTATCACTTACGGCTGCGCTGCTTCGTGGTGATCGAGCTGAAGATCGAGGACTTCAAACCCGAATTCGCGGGAAAGATGAACTTCTACCTCTCGGCGGTCGACGACCAGCTTCGGCACAAGGATGACCAGCCGACGATCGGCATCATTCTTTGCAAGGGCCGCAACGAGGTCATCGTCGAGTATGCGCTGCGCGATACCAGCAAGCCGATGGGCGTAGCCCACTATCAACTCTCGCCAGCCCTGCCGCCGCAGCTTCAGCAAGATTTGCCAACCGTAGAGGAATTCGCTCGCGAGTTTCCGCTCATGTCCGTTATCAAGTTGCGGATCGAGATCGAGCGCGCGCTGCGCGATTTCATGGCCGACAATGGCTTTGCTCCCACTCGACCGATCGCCCTGGCCGCGATGTTGCGCGAGCTGCAGCGTCGCGGCCTCGCGCCTGCCAGTACCGCGCAATTCATCGACTCGCTACAGGTCATGAACGAAGTCGTGCATGGTCTGAACGTCGACCCAGAAAGCGCGCAGCGAGCCGTAGACGTCGGCACGGCTTTTCTGGCTGAAGTTCGAAACTCGCGCGGAAACGACCCCGTACACGGCGAAATATAATGATACACGAACTCTTCCTTCGACGTTATCCTCAGCAGATATATCGGGCCGATCGCCCATCTCCCGAGATCCACACCACTTCTTCGTGCAGGCCACACAACGTGGGACGATTTTTCACGCAAATCGCACGCCCGCACGGCTGGCGTTTCTCGCCTGTGTCGCGATATTCCATTCCGTTGACCGTTTCGCCGAAGGTAGCGGGAAGAGATCGGGCCAAGCTGATATTGAGTTATGCTAGCGTATCGCGATTCGGGAGAATACGATGCGCAAAGGAGAGGCCAAGGCGGCATTTGAAAGCATGTTCGATAGATGGGAGAAAGAACTTGGTATCACCATCACTGCGGAGCATGACCCTAGTTTTTCTGATTTCTGCTTTTGGGTAGATCGCAATCATTTCTCACACTATTTTCAATTCGGGTCCGTGATCGGCGCGCGTGAGGATGTCGAGAGTTGGTTCATCGATCGCTTTGGGCAGCGTTGGAGATATTAGCAGGCATTTGCGCGGGTACGAGCTGCATGGCCCCACGTGGTCGGGTTGCGAATGTCCGCCGTTCACGAATGTGTCGCATCCCCTCCATGTCCTTTCCGAAAGAACTGAAGTGCATTGCCGCGCATGATTCGGTCAATCAGGCCACCGGTGTCCTCAAGCGGGATCCAGCCTTCAGCGACCAATTGTGAGAGTGTTTGCGCAATTCCACGGCGCGCTACCAACGCATGGCCCATAAATTGGCTCGACAGCGACATAGTCGCCACCGAAGGTGAAGATCTTGCTGGACGGAACCGCCATCAGAAACTCCTTCAGAAAGCGAACGCCTGCCACCGGATTGATAATCCATGCCCAGCACATGTCGATCGCGGCCTTAGGGTAATGTTTGGCCAGGGCGATAAACTCGTGCTCGTACGGATAACCGATATGCATTAGGGCGAATCGGGTTTCTGCAACAGACG
Source organism: Bradyrhizobium hipponense (assembly GCF_008123965.1). Taxonomy (GTDB): domain Bacteria; phylum Pseudomonadota; class Alphaproteobacteria; order Rhizobiales; family Xanthobacteraceae; genus Bradyrhizobium; species Bradyrhizobium hipponense. Next base: position 12,104 of record NZ_VSTH01000070.1, read on the forward strand.
GCAGACGTCTGCGGCATTGCTGCGAGTACGACCGAGTTGCATCACGCCGTGGCCAGCCAAAAAGCCGGTGTGCAGCTTGACCGGAAGGCCGCAACCGCCAGCCTTGCCGACGCAATAGTGGAACAGATAATCTTGCAGCGCCTTGAGATCGTCATGACCGAGAGCATGTAATGCGCCGACTCTGTCGGCATGGTGGGGAAATAGCCTTGACGCATGCGCTTTGGTGACTGACAGGCTCGAAATCGAGAGCGCGCGAATAGGCAATTTGCGATTTTACAGCCACGGCTTTGGCGCCGTATGTTGCGAAATACAAGTCGATTACGTCACGTCGAGCCACTCGTCGGGCGTCTGCCTGTCTCGGCCTCCACCCACGCAAAGTCAGCAGCACTACACCGTCGTCCGTTAAGAAGGCGAATTGAGCGGGGCTGGACCGGCCAGCACGCGCCATAGTTGGACCAGGAACAGGCACAAGAGTTCTCTGAGCCAGGCGAGGATGCGGCGGAAGTTGTGGCCGACGGCTGAGAGGATGACGTTGGCGGCGTCTCCGGCACGGCCTTTGAGATGGCAGCGACCGAGGTGACCTTCGGTCTTCATGTGGCCGATGATGGGCTCGATGGCGGAGCGGCGGCGCAGCTCGCGCTTGATGATCCCGAAGACGCCGCGCTTCTGGCCGGAGATGAAGACGCGACGAGGATTTTGAGCGTCGTGGCCGCGATACCCCTTGTCGACATAGGCCCGCACGATCGGACATCCGGTGATCGTCTCGGTGCGGTCGATGACGTTCCGCAAGGTGTGACCGTCGTAGGGATTTTCGGGCAGCGAGCTGGCATGCAGTACGAACAGGCCGCCGGAAGCTCGGCGATTGTTGGTGACGATGGAGGCCTTCACGCCGAACTCGTAAGGGGCTGAGGCCTTGCCTTTGCCGATGCACTCCACCTCCGGGGCATGAAAGGAATAGAGCTTCCAGCCGCGCTGGCGCTGCTGCTGGGAGCGGATCTGGCTGGCTCGGCCAAGCGGAAGGGCGAATGCCTCCTCGAGGGCTGGCTGGCCCTCGATCTTGCGACGGATGTCGCGGATGATCCGGCCCAGCCGGCTGCGCAGGATACGCAACTGCCGCTGATGCCGCCCGAACTGTTTGGCATGGGCGTAGCGGCCCGCCATCATCGCGGCGGCCTTGGCCACGCGAGAATAGGATTGCCGCAGCCTGACGCCGTGCCTTCTCGCCAGGCGGTTGAGGCCCTTGATGGCCGCATGAAGCAGCTTGGCGTCGGTCGGGAAGGTGATGGCCTTCGGCTGCACCGTGGTGTCGACCGTGACGCGCTTGAGGTCCTGGCTGCGTAAGGCGCCGGCTTCGTGCGCCACCCGCAGGCTCTCGGCCAGCAGCAGCTCCAGCTTGTCGCCGAGCCGCTTGCGCCAATGGCTCAGGTCCGAGCGTTCGTGCGGGAAAGCGTGCTGGAAAAACTCTTCGCCGGTGAAGAACTGGAAATAAGGGTCGTGGACCCAGCGCTCGCACACCCCCTCACGCCCGTGAGCTTTGCCCCCCATGACGAGATCGGCAGTCGAAGGGATCAGCTGTACAATGCTATCTGCTGATAGGTTCAAATTAGGGACACGCAACACCAGATTCCGGCGAAATGGAACGGGTGTTCTCGAAATCGGGGTCTCGCAAGAAATGATGGTCGTGGGGGCTCGTATTACCCGGTTTTTGCGATTGGTGGAAACAGTCATTCCGCGATTGGCGGCCTAGACCATTGCCCTCCCAAAGGTGGAAGTCACACGTTCGTATCGTGTTTGGTGCGCCACTCATTACAAAACTGGGCACTCCAAAAACTGTCAATCGGCGTTCAAATTTGGCTCTGCGTATTCGATGATCCCTTTTGTTTTTATGGCGCGCCAATAAGCCTAGCCTGAAGGAGATCGAGCTTAGCGCGCCCGTACATCTGCCGTTTGACCAGCTTGAGCTTGGTGATCTGCGCTTCCACTTGGCCATTGGACCATGGTTGCGTGATAGCTGCGTGCACCGCGCGCTTATCACTGGCGATGCCATTCGCGAACGAGCCAATGAGGCTGCGCTTGGATTCATCTATCCAAGGTTCGAGCTCGATCGCGGCCCTCTTTCTGATCATCCAGTGGAAGCGGCCAACGAGAGCGTGGGTAGCGGCCAGCCGAGGAACGCTTTGTTCCATAGCGGCAACCGTCAGGGTTTCGGCCTTGGTTAGGTGGTCGCGCTTCCTCGTCATCAACTGCGCTATCGTCCTGGCGGCGGGGACCTTCTGCAATTGTTGACGGCTGATAGTCTCGGCGCGCCGCCGTCGCGTCGCCCATTCCGCCACCACGCGCAGCGATCGCTTAAAGCCTTGCCCTCTTAAACGGCGCCAGAGTTCGGCACCGTTGCGACAGCCGCCTGACCATTGCGCGTCCAGGAACGGCAGGTGCCCCATCCAGGGTGCTTTGACGGGTGCGGAACATATCCGTACCGCCGCCGCGACTAATTTGGCGAACCAGATTGCGACTATGTCCTGTGCGGCGGACGATCTCCTTGAGCGGCACACCATCGCTGACAAGAGCCGCAATTGCGGCATGGCTGTCCTGGCGCCGCAGATAGCCCTGATAGCGAAGCTTTTCCGCGCAGGTCAGCAGTTTAAGATCGATCGTCGTCGCCCCGATTGCGGTTCGGATTTTGCTCATGGAGCGGCGCACCGCATCAAGGAAGGCCGCGCTCGCGTTTTCCATCAGATGCCAGCGGTCGGCGACCTGGACGGCGTTCGGGAGCGCCTTGGCTGCTGCCTCGCCATATCCACCACCGCGATCTCGCGACACAATGTTGATGCCCGGGTGCTTCGACAGCCACGCCTGAACGGTCGCCGTTTCCCGGTCGGGCAGCAAGGCAACGATCCGCCGACGCTCCAAATCGCACACGATGGTCCCGTACCGACGGTTTCTCCGGAACGCCCAGTCATCGATACCCACAACAAGCAATGGATCCGTCGGCATCGCCGTCCGCCGGCGGACCACCCGCAGCAAGGTATCGTTGCTGACAGGCAGCATGAGCCGCTTGGCGAAGCTTGCTGCCGGCCGGCTGCCGAGCGCCAACCCCAGGTGATGGACGATGTGTTCGAGCCGTGTCGTCCGACGCCGTCGAATGAGAAAATACCGTTTGAAAGAACGAATTGAAGGACAATCGCCCATTGGCATGCTCGCCTCGCCTCAACTGTCTATCCCAGCCAAACCACAAAACTACTGCAGTCCGTTGCGCTCGGCTACAGTCCCGTTAAGGTTGAGCAACAAATTTTGCGATGCTCATGGTGATCCTACAGTCCTGCTTATGGGCGCATAGATGCGATGATTCAGGTCAGCGCGCTCGGTAATGCAGGCCTGCGGGGCCGCAATTTGAACGGGATGCAAATACAGTGGTTCGATCAAGAACCGAAGCTGCTAGGGTGAGACACCGATAGGGGGCGAGAGATGAAGTGCGGTGCAGTTGTGTTTCACATTGGTTCCGATGGCGGCGCTTGCATGTGTGACGCACGCGGGGGCTGCAAAACGCGCCTCGCGGACCGAGCGGATCAAGCAATACACTCAAACCTACCAAAGCACTTGCAAGCCACAGTTGATTTGTACGCCTGACTGCTAGGATCTCTACGATCTTTTGCACCGCGAGGGGATTGATGTGGGAGGCCCGTGCAAGCCTAGTCAATAATTGGATCGAGGTACAGTTCTGCAACTCCGAAGTGGTTGAAGTCCGAAGTGTTTGAAGAGAGAATTGACGAGTATTTTTTCCGTCGACTTCCGAGTCCACGAGAAGGTCGCCCAAAGCGCGGCAGTTGTTGTTCGACCTTTGTCATTACTTCGGTGCCGGCACCTTGAGGCTTTTAAGGGACTCTCCAAGTTCGCGGACTTTGGCCGCCCCGACGTCAGTACCGAAGCCCCACAAAAATGCCGCGAATATTTCGGGATAGGTGCCGACGAATGTCGGGGCCAAGAGAAAGGGCTCCATTGCTGGAGCCCCCTCAGTCGGGCCGTTCTACTCACAGCGGAAGATACTGCGCCACACGTTGCCGCGATAACACGCGGCCGAAGCCCTAAAGCCGATACACTGCGCCCGGTTTAGCAGCGTCCTCATCGTGGCTGCCCACTGCCGGGAAGCCTGCTGTTTTTATTTTTGTCGGCTAACCATGCATCATCCTGTTGGTATTTGTGTTGGTATCGGCAGCAATATGAGAAAAAGTTTGTTTTCAATTCAATTGGTTAGGTACTAGACGATTGTCGGCCAGGGCCGCGTGCCGCGTCGTTGATAGACGCGTCATCGAAAGTGATGCGCGATCTGCAACGTCCCGCATTCCGTTGGATGTGAGGTTCGACGTGCAAGCTCTCCGGCTCGAGCGCCGCTTGATGGCAGGAGAAGCGACAGTTCGGAAATGAGCACACGGGGAGAAGACTTCCGCCAAACGCTTGTAACGGCTACAGAAAAGTGTTACGCGATAGGAAACGATTCGGGACGGGATGGTTGTGGATATCTGCTTTCGCGAAGCCAGGCTGCGCCGGGTCTTCAACGACGATAGCCTGCTTCGGAAACGGTACGGCGACGATCTCGCTTCGAAGATCGCGACGCGAATGGCCGTGCTGAGAGCGGCCAAGCACTTAGGCTTTGTACCTCAACGGCCGCCAATAAGACTGTGCAAGCACGACGGATCGCCGACGATGTTCACCGTCGATGTGGATCCGCCGCGACGACTCCGCTTCGTAGCGATCGGCACTCGCCCGCAGAGAGATCAGCGCCTCGCGCTGGACCGTGTTCACTCCATAGAGATCGTGGCATTCGACCCGAATTGACCGTCGCCATTCATGGATCCAACGAATGATGCAAGGCAACCGTTACGATCCGAACTACGCAGCGCCGCCAGGCGCGCTAATTCAAGAATATCTAGACGAGCACGGGATATCTGCTCGTGAACTGGCGCGGCGTTGTGGTCGCTCAGCGAAGCTGATCACCGAAATCGTACTTGGGAAAGCGGCCCTCGAGCCTGACACCGCACTCCAATTGGAGCGCGTCCTCGAGCTCGACGCATCGGTATGGATCCAGATGGAAGCTGCATATCGGCTGCATTTAGCGCGGGAAGAGGACGGTCACCGCCTTGCGGCATTCGAATCTTGGGTTTCTCAGTTCCCTCTAGAAGAACTTTTCGAAAGAGGTTTCTTGGAGAAGACGAAGAATTCGGCCGACAAGGTCCGTCAATTCATTAAATTCTTCGGCGTGGGAAGCGTCGAGGCGTGTCAGGACCGCTTTAAGGAAATGACCGAGGTCGCCTATCGACATTCTCCGACCTTCATGAGTTCTAAAGAGTCGCTTCTGGTTTGGCTTCGCATGGGCGAGATAGACGCCGAGCGGATCCACTGCAAGGACTACGACCGCAACTCCTTTCTCGACGCCCTCCGCAAGATCCGAACCCTAACGAACAAGCCGCTCGAGAAGTTCGTACCGGAGATGACGACGCTTTGCAGCCGGGCAGGCGTCGCCTTCATCATAGTACGTCCCGTCAGTCGACTTGCGCTAAGCGGCATTTCGCGCTGGCTTTCCCCCAGGAAGGCACTGATCCAGCAGACGATGCGACACCTTTCAAATGATCATTTTTGGTTCACTTTCTTTCACGAGGCCGCCCACCTGTTGCTTCACAGCAGAAAGTACGTCTTCATCGACAATGGCAACTCGGGAAATGCGAATCCAAGCGAAGAGCTGGAAGCGAATGACTGGGCCGCAAATTTCCTGATTCCGAAGCAGGCGCTCGAGGACTTCATCGGAGCGGGATCCTTCGACGAGAATTCTGTGCACGAATTTGCAAAAGAGCAGGTTATCCATCCAGGGATCGTCGTAGGTCAGCTCCAGCACCGCGGTGCGGTCGGGTTCAACCAGCTCAACAAACTGCGCGTCTGGTTCGAGTGGGCCGAGTAGCAGCCGCCGTCCAAAATACCCCTCGTACTTTCTGGCCCGTCACGATCTGGCAGCCGTTCCCAAGGCGGCCGGATGGGTTGTCCCGCGTCGCTTGCCCAGTGATTGATATTTTCTGTTTCGCAATAGGAAACATAAAATTTGACATACTCAAGCGTTCGGGCATAATCCCGGCATGCCCGGCACGATTCTTTGTCCGCGGGCCATCGGCTCGGCGCCCGAAGGGCCGCGAAGGAGACAGCTATGACTGAAAACCTCAACGTCACGGTCGTTTACCCGGCGGCGCGCAAGCCGTTCGAACAGCACGATGCACCGCCGACGGAAACGCTCGGCACCTTGAAGCCGCTGGTGCTGCAAGCGTTCGGTCACGAAGAAACCACCGGACCGGACGGCAGCACGACGACCTAACGTTCTATCGCGGCAAGGAGGCGCTCACTGATCTCGGCCAGACACTCGGCTCGATCGCGGGACGCGCGCACGCCCCGACTATTTGCTTCCTTCCTTGCCAAGCCGCACGCTTCCAATGTGCAGCGCTTTGATCCAGACACGCCAGTCGACGAAAGACACCTGCAATGAAGAAATGCAATTCTATCACAACTAAAGCGCTGGGCACGGCCGCTCTAGCGCTGACCTTAGTGACAGGCGCGGCGCTCGCAGGCGAATACAACACCGACAAGATTGGCGAGGTTCTGCTGCACTCGCGTCGCGACCTAACCCTGGTGTGCGCTCATCGAGGCCTGCATGGCACGCTGGTTGGTACCAACATCCACATTCCCGAGATCCGGGATATTCCCGAAAACTCTCGTGCCGCGATCAAGGCCGCCGCGGACAAGAACATCGAATGCGTTGAAATTGATCTGCGCTCGACCAATTGGGGCGACGTGATCTTGCTCCACGACACCAAGCTGGGCCGTACCACGAACGTCGGCGCAGTCAGGGGCAGCGGCATGCAAAACTACGACCCGTACAGTGATACGGGCTACAATCCGTTGCTCTCGGAATACTATTTTCCGCCGGAAGAGTTAAAACTACGGACAGCTAGCGCCAACGTGAATTCGGTCTCCAAAGAAAACTTGCCGAGCCTGGGCGACATCTTGCAATATATCAAAGACAACAAGATCGCTATCATTCTGCTTCTGGACATTCGGGATGTCGACACCGCCCGTTCGGCGTGGGATATCGTGAAGAGACACAAGAACGCTTGGGGCACCCCGGCTAGCAAGTGGGTGTACTTCAAGATGAATGTCTCCAAAATCAGAGCCGCCACGCCGGTGGACTTTGAGGAGCTTGGTATCTTTGACACGAAATCGGAGGCGGGATCTTTCCGCTTCATTCCAGGGTTTCTCCCGAACTTTATCGATACTAGTAGAGGGACCGATCAAGCGCTCCAGAACTGGCGCGCTTATTACGACAGGCCTTACGTGTGGGGGACCGAATTAGTGGTGAAGCAATACGACAATCGGCTCAGCTTCCCGCTAAACAACATCATGAACGCCTATTCCGCGTTGCGGACAACCGGTTATCCCAAGGTGATGGGCAATTACCAACCGGTTCCAGAAACAAAAAACTATCAGTATTTCTCGCACCTTGGGCGGTGCTGCGTCATGCCGACGGATTGGTACTGGAAGTCCAAATTTGGCTATGGGGAGGATACCGCTGATCATCGGGAAGACTTGAACTGGATGATTAACCTCGCAGGTTCGAGCTACGGCTACGTTCTCACCGACGACCCGCTGACCGCCATCCAGACTCTCAAGAAAGCCAACCGCCGTAACACGAGCGTGATCTGGAACGACTGAGCTTCGATTGTCCCCATCGCTCCTTCCGCGGCAAGGTGTGCCGCGGTTTGCTTCATGCGAAAGCCTGAGATGACGCCGCCATCCGATAACACAACGCCGACCCCTCCATCAATTCACCGAAGCAAGCGACGGCAGCCACATCGGACGCTTCGCAGATCATCAGCTGGCGCAACGCATCCTCCTCGAAGAAAACGTCGCCCTCGAGAAGCAAGCAGTCCGGTGCGCCTGAACGTCGACAATAATCAGTTGACCAGGCTGCCCGATCCGCTTCCGGCGGCTCTACGCCGGCGGGCCGAACCAGTTGTCCGTCCAGACACTTCGTACGCCAAAGCTGTTTGGCATAACGACTGAACGTCCCCGCTCATGGGAAAGCATTCAGGTTGTCGGCACCTGGTGACAACCACGTTTCTCGTCCGCGCCGCTTGCGTTTCGGGATGTAAGAGGCCGGATATGGAATGTAAGAGGTCGGACATATTGTCACGCCCGACTCGTTGGGTTGAATCGCACGTAGCGTGAGGTCGCACGATCCTGAACGTAGTTGGCGATGGCTCCAAAGCTTCACGATGGATAACAAACGTTGCGAATATCACAAGTGTTGAGCCGCAGGCCGCCTGAGGCTGTTGCGCACTCTTCGGGGTGCTTGGTGCGCCAAGCAGTTTATGCACCGCATCGGTGACGTCGGTGCGCTTGCCACCGGAGCAGGGCGACCAATTCGAGACCAAGCGGGGACGTGAGCGATGATCCGAAAGTACCGGGGCGGTGGCGCCTAGCCGCAAGAGCGCATTCGATGCTTTCGTTGCGTCGACCTGCGTTCCGAGAGACGGTGATGCTGGGCATTGCGCTAGAAGAAACGCGGATTGGGAGAGATATGATGAGTCAGAGCCAGCGCACCTGTTGGACCTACAGAGCACATCGATGTGCGACAGCCGTCGCGGTCCTTGCGACAACAACGGCTTGTGCACGGAGCCGGCACGTCCGCCGATATTGTTCAGTTGGTCCTTCGGTGGGCAGTGATTGCGTGAGTAGCTGTCATCCTAACAGTGCTGCGTAGTCGTTCTGAAGTCATGATGCGATCTGGAGTCTTGACGCTACCCCTCGTACGAAGTGCCCGAAGACCAAGACCCTGCAATTCGGCTCGGCTCGCGGCTTGCTTCGTTCACGGCGTCATCACCAATCGCGGTGTGGTCATCTTCGAGGCGGACTCGGCGCGCATTGCCGGTAGCGTCTGGGTTTGCTGTGCGGCGATAACTTAAGGCGCTCGGTTGTGGACCGGGACAATGCAAAGGAGTCTTTGATGCGATCTGGAGTTCTTTTTTGGGCAGCCACAACAATTGCGCTCCTCCCAAGCGGTGCAGTCCATTCGGCGGACTTGGAGCCTGCAGTGAGGCTACCGGCAGCGGTGTGGAGCTGGTCCGGAGGATATATTGGCGGGCACGTCGGCGGTGGGTACGGCCGGACCTCCTTCAGCAATCCCTACGGTCCGTCAATCTATGGGGGCGTGGTCGATACCCCTTCGTTTCTGGCAGGTGGTCAGACCGGCTACAACTGGCAGATGAGCAGCTGGGTCGTTGGCGTCGAACTGGATGCCAGCGGTGCTGCCTCCGACGGCACAAATACCTGCCTCGCCGCCTCCGGCAGGATTGTGAGCGCAAACTGCAAGGCAAGTCCAAACGTCTTTGTCAGCGGGACCGGTCGCGTAGGTTATGCGTTTGGCGCGCAAGGCCACACGCTGGCCTACCTCAAGGGAGGCGTAGCTTGGCAAAACAATCGGGGCGACGTCGCCAATAACAACGAGTTTGATCAGTGGCCACAGGAGAAAACTCATTTCGACTATGGTCGCGTCGGTGAGGTCATCGGGCTGGGCGTCGAGCAAGCGCTTACGCCTGCATGGTCCGTCAAATTTGAGTATGATTATCTGCATTTCGGCGGCCCGAGTGTCGCGACCCCTCCGACCGTGCAGGATCCGCCGTTTGCCATTCTTCCGGCGAACACAACCAGCCTATCGAGCAACTACCACATTGGAAAGGTCGGGTTGAACTACCACTTTGGCGCCGACCCGCGCGCCTCGCAATGGTTCGATGCGCCGCTGTATGCAAAAGAACCCAGCAGCGTGCCGCCGATTGCGTACACGGCCGGTTGGTCAGTCGAAGGCGGATCGCGGCTCTGGCTCAGCCGGGGAAGATTCCAGTGGGACCACGGCATAGACCCAAGCATTCTCATATCGAGGCTCACTTATCACGGACTAGACGGACTTTCGGGAGAACTATTTGGCCGTGTTGACAGCCCGTGGGGAATATTCCTGAAGGGCAATATTGGCCTCGGGCGCTTCAACAAAGGAAACATGAATGACGAAGATTGGGGCGTTGACCTCTCCTACGTCAACTCAGTATCAGGCCAGGCAAACGGAAACTTCACGTACTACACGGCCGATGCGGGTTACGACTTCCTGCGCGGCACCAACTACAAGGTCGGCGGATTTATCGGTTGGACCTATTACGGCCAAAAGTCGGACTCGCTAGGAGACGTGCAGATCGCTAACCCCATGATGCCAAGCTTGGCACCGGGTGACGACAGGGTCGTCGGCAGCCAGGATACTCAGTGGAATGCGCCTCGTGTCGGCCTAAGCGCCGAAACCATGCTCACCGAGCGTTGGCGCTTAAGCGGCGACGCCGCTTACCTGCCTTGGACCGGTTTCAGGGGTCGTGACAATCATCTCTTGCGCAAAACGACCACCTTCGATGATCAACGCGGGGATGGAGGCGGGGGGGGTCCAGCTTGAGGGCGTGTTGTCTTATCTCGTTACCAGCAACTTCAGCGTCGGCGTCGGTGGCCGCTATTGGGCAATGTGGACCAAAAAGCACAGCGATACGACATGTACCGGCTGCGGCCCGGACCCGATCAGTGTTGATGAGCTTGGTAGTGAGAAGTACAGTATGGAGCGCTGGGGTACGTTCTTACAGGCCTCCTATAAGTTCAATTGAAACGGCTCAACCGTAGCCAGGCTCCAGACTCCGGAAGAGCAGCCACCGCGAAAAAGGTCGACCGGCCGAGCAGATAGAACGCGAGAAGGATGTCGACAATCATCATCCCCACCGCATGCCTAGAGCGGGTTCGGTTCGAATTGCATCGCAGGCGAGTCTCAAAGTGAGCGAAGCGTGATTCATCCTTGTGGCCGGGAGGAGGCCGGCAAGGATGGCGCATGCAGACGCTTCGGATTCGGGTGATCAAGGCTGTTGTTGAGGACGGTCTTTCGCGGAACTAAGGCGGCTCGGATTTTCCGGGTCGGGATCGCGAGTGCGATTCGTTGGGTGAGCGCGTTCGAGGTGACGCACCGCACGACGCCTTTGCCAACCGGCGGGACCGGCGTTCCGTGCTGAGGCCGCACAGGGATTGGCTCCCGGAACTGCGGCGCAATGAGAACGATCTGACGCTCGATGCGATCGCCGAGCGTCTGCTTGGCACGCACGGCGTGGAAGCTGACAAGTCGATGCTGTCGCGCGCTTCTTCGCCGGTCGATCCCCGTCAGCCGCTGGATCTCTCGTTGGCTCGTCTGGCGCTCAATTAACGTAAATACGGCGCTTTGCAGATGCGGCTTCAAGACGCTCAACTCCCGGTCCCCTCTTCCCTAAAGGGGGCGAAAATAAACGTCCTGCTGCGCGCTTTGCGGCCGATCAGCCGCCCAGCCAGGCGGAATCAGGTGGGGGAGTTTGAGGTGACCTCACCCGGGGGATTTTGACCGACCGTCGGGGCAAGCGGACGAGGCCGATCGCGCGTCGCAGCGCGACGGGAAAGCTATCCGCAGAGCCGTCAGGCTGGACGATCTCATAGGCGAGTTCGAGGTCTTCGGTGCCACGAACACGAACACGGTAGACCGGTTCGCCCGCGACCTTGCCGTCGTGTTCGAGGGCAGGAACGGCTGTATCTTCGCCGGTCCATTCCCAAGGGCAAGAGGGTTTCATCTAGCTGCTCATTCCGGCACCGACGGGCAGGCACAGAACAGCCTCGATGGAGAACCCGGCTTCGATATCTCGGTCGTGATAGTCGGGTTCGGAGAGAGTCGTCGGATTGACGGGGCTGAAGAGAAGCGCGATGGCTTCGAGGATCGCGGTCTTGCCGACGTCGCCGCCACCGAGAATGACATCACGCCGCGCGACGGCTTCCACTTGAGAGAGGTGATGCCGCGAAAGCGGTCTATGGTGAGAGCGTAGATCGCAGCGGCCGGCGGTTTGGCTGACGGTGCGGTATCGGTCATCTGGCCTCCCAGACTTGTCGCCAGGCGAATTCCGAGGGACGGATTCGATAGCGAGCGAAATTGCCTTCATGCAGGCCTATCAGTTCGGCTTCGACGATTTCGGCGAAATGCTCGCGGTCGTCGGGGACGATCTCTTTCTCCGACCAAGCTGCTATTCTTGCTGCGACGTCACTCCAACCCACGCGCGCGCGGACAAGTTCGGCGATGAGCTCGCGAAACTGTTCGCGGTAGCGAAGTCGGAAGGGATCGGGTTCGCCGAGGGATTGGCGAACGGCGGCGTAGCGAGCGGCCGAGCGCCCATAGGCCCAGATGAAGACGTCCTTGAGAAGGTCGATTTTCTTCAACTCGTAAACACCGAGCACGGCTTCCGTATAGATCTGCCGGGGCACATCGGCGAACGACAGCGGCGCTAGGTTGCGCTTGATGAGCGGGATGTTGGCGGCGAGGCGCGACACGCGCTTGTTCACGTCGTCGAAGGGCTGCAGGTATGGAAGCTGCACCATCACGAAGAACGCTTGTTCGAAGGGGTCGCTGATCGCGGCAGCGGTTGCCAGTATCTGATCGAAGCTTTCCTCAATGAGCTGCGGCACCTCCAGCGGATGGAAGGCGGAGCGTTCGATACCCGGCGATGTAACGCAGCCTGCCTGCCGCTCGGAAAACGTTTGGGACGCGCGCTGGAGCCGCGCGATCGCTTTGCTTGTGGCACTCAACAAACCACAGTCTCCCACCGACGTATGATAGTTATTCCTTCCCACGACGTGGACGCGCTGGCTTGCGACCTTTAGGCAAAGTCTTGGGAATCCCCGCACGTTTGGCCCGCACGTTTGGAAGGCCGAACAAAGAACTCGGACAACTGAACGTCCAGCGTTTCGGCGATGCGGCTGAGAAGATCAATTGTCGGGTTTTTCGATTGCCGCTCAAGACAACCCAGGTAGGAGCGGTCAACCCCGGCCTCGTAAGCCAATTTCTCTTGCGAAATACCGCGCTCCACGCGGATCCGACGCACATTTCTGGCCACAAGCGCGCGAGCTTTCATGCGCCAAAGCATGTCATTCGGCCGGGCCGTCAAACCACTGGCTATAACCAGAGCGGCGGCGAGACAAACAAAGGCAAGGAAGTTTCGCGCCAGCCTGTCGTATCGCGTGGCGATGCGCCGAAAGTCCTTCAGGCGGCTAAAGGCGTTCACAATAAGATGGCGTTCTCGATAGAGGCGTTTGCTAAAGCGCAAAGGTTGCGTGCGATGCTGCGGTTTGGAATGACCGATTTGGTCCCACGCCGATGCAGTTCGGCGCGGTCGCAAGCCTTATCACCGAGCATGTGTTTCGACGGCTTCACTCGGCGGAGACGCGTGGACTCAACCCAACTGCCTGTCCTGGTTGACGGCGATGGCGGCTTCGGGAATTTCAACAATGCGCGTCTTCTGGCACGCAAACTTCATCACCTTGGCGCTGCTGGTGTCGCGCTGGAGGACAGCTGTTTTCCGAAGACGAACTCGCTTATTGGCGATGAGCATCCCCTCGCCGACATCGACGAGTTCTCCGGCCGTCTGCGGGCAGTGAAGGATGCAATTGCGGAAGACTTCGTCCTTGTAGCCCCGGATCGAAGCGCTGATCGGCGGCCATGGAATGGACGAGGCAATTTTGCGCGCTCACGCTTATGCCGACGCGGGAGCCGATGCGATCCTCATTCACTCGCGACGGAGCGCCGCACAGCAGGCTGTATCGCAAGGCAGCCGGGCGGGAGGCCAAGCTTTGCTATATGGGCCACGCCACCATGGAGAACCGGCATGGGCTGGCGGTGGCTGGCATGGTCACGCACGCCAACGGCACCGCCGAGCGTCGCGCCTCGGAGATCATGCTTAAAGCCAAGAGCAAAGCTGCCGGTGGCCGCATCACGGTCGGTGAGGACAAGGCCTACGATACCGCCGATCATGTCGCCAATCTTCGCGCCATCAACGTGACACCACATGTGACGCAGAACCAGGCCGTCACCAAAGCCGGCAAGACCCGCAACAGCGCCATCGACGAACGAACCACGCGGCATCCGGGGTACGGCATGTCGCAATCGCGACGAGCGATGGTCGAGTGCATCTTTGGTTGGGGCAAGCAGCACGGGACCATGCGCAAGACCAAACATCGCGGCATCGGCTGCGTCGCCGCCGACTTCATGCTCAATCTGATCGCCTATAACCTTGATTCGCATCCCTAAACTCTTTGCCGCTTAGCCACCGCGCGTCAGCGTACACCCAACACCGGACAAGAAAATTATATCCAAATCCGCCGTGCCGCCCCCACAATGACCGGCCAGAATAAGAAACCTCTCCACTTCATGGTTTTTCTGCAAACTGCTAAACCGCGTTTGTCTCAAGTCGACCCAGAAAGCGGACGGAATCGCCGGTCATGAGGTCGGAGCTGAAAACTGAGCCTTGCTCGCATCCATCGTGGCGACCTGTAAGCTCAACGGAGTCAACACGGTCGCCTACATCGCCGAAACACTCAAGGTGATCATTGTGGCCTATCCCCAAAAGCAAAATCGACAGCCTCGTGCCATGGCGATTCCGCAAAAGCGTCAAGCCAGCATCAATAGGGTTGCGGCTAAGCGCTTACGGTTGAGCGCGCCTTTTAAGCGAATTACGTGACTAAGAATAACTGACATCAACAGGGTGTTGATATCGAAACTGGTGCCACTTCAACAAGATGCGGCGACGAGGCGCTGAAAGTTAGCTGATTCCCATCGCAGAACTTCCGTATCGAGAATTGATGCTCGATTCTGCGATCGCGATACCGGAACGCAACAACTTGCGCCCACTATCAACGTTAGTAGTTGATCTGGATCAAAGACGCATGTCACTGAACAGTTGACAAACGTCGGATCAATCAAGCGTTACCTGCAGGTGTTCGGCATGGAACATCAACCACAATTTGCTCTCGCCAGCGGCCCTGATCAACGCACTGATGTGTCGCCTGCAGAAATGCATCGCGCTCAGGTTTGCTCCAGCCATGACCTCTCCGTCCTCATGGAAGCGCAGGATGCGCACCTCGGTGCGACCGCCAAGCGCGCAGGCTTCAAAGGCCTCTGCGCGTCGGACCGGTCACTTGCCTGCTCTCTTGGCGCTCGCAACGCCAACGAAGCTTCATGGAGCCAACTCGCTGACGTGGCCGAGCGCATCGCAAAATCGACTGAACTGCCTGTGCTCATTGACTTCGACAACGCGCCCATCTTGGCACGCGAGCTCCGTCAGCGTGTCGCTAACGCATCGCGGTCGGTAACAGTCGTTTCCGAGCTCACTCCTTGGCGAGTGCCATCCCGTCGCCGATCGTTGAAATCTCCGGCCAGCCGCGAGCAGAAGAATAGCGGTTGTCGGAACATTGGATCAATGATGCTTCGGCAAGAATCCTAGAAACCATTCACGTGGGACCACCCTTTGCCGGAGATAGCGGCACAGACCCTTGAGAGGATCAGCCATCAAGTGCATCCCCAAGCCATCCACACCTGGCTGCCCCAACTATCATACTGGACCAGGAGGGTTTACGTGGCTGCCGACGACTCGGCAGGCGTCATAATTTTGCAGAGTGGGAATCTCTCTGTCTCAACCGAGGAAGCTCCGGAAGCGGTCCGATTGTGCATTGGCCGTCCAATGCCTCTCGACAAAATAGAGCGAGCGATCACGACCGTGGCGAAGACCCTCGTTGCCAATAGCTTCTCCTGCGACAAGTGTCCGGCTGGCTGAGGGAGGAATTGATGTTGGTCGCGGTTATCGGAGCCGGGATTATGGGCGCGTCGCTCGCACTTCATTTCGCCGCGAAGGAAATGACGGTACTGTTGTTTGAAGGCGCCGCCCCCGGCTCTGGGGCAACCGGATCAAGTTTCGCCTGCTTAAATTTCTTCGCTGGGGGGACGTCGGACTATATGCAGTTCAGGTCCGAAGCCCTTGGCTACCACGTGGCACTTGCACGCCGAATTGGTCTGGCAGACACCATTAGAGCAAAGGGAACCTTGCGTTGGTCAACCGAATCCACGCAAGCTAAGAAACTGCTTCAGGCCGCCGGCGTGGCCGAGGGACTAGGAAGGCGCGTTGAGTACCTTTCACGAAATGATGCATTGAAGCTTGAGCCCAATCTGAGCATCGTTGGGCCTCCCGAAGTTATTGTACGGGTTCCTCAAGAGGGATGGCTCGATTCTGTTCACTTCACAAGGCGCATGATCGACGCTGCCGTCGCTACCGGGCTCGCCCACTGCGTCGCTGAAAAATGCACAAGGATAGAGCCTCTCAACCAAGGCGCCGTGGTCTGGACTAATCGTACTTGCTATCTTGTCGACGCAGTGGTGCTGGCCAGCGGCATCGGAATCAACGCTCTGCTTGAAGATCTCGCGTGCGCGCCATTGGTTCATGAGTCACCCGACGTACTTACGCGAATACAGTATTTCGGCCCTCCGATCGAGCACGTTGTCTTTGCTAATCATATTCATTTCCGGGCAAACGGGCCTTCCTCTCTCATCGTCGGCAATGCCGACGATCCCATGGGCGTCGGGGACCCTGGTATCACGGCTGCCGGAGAGAATGTCTCGTTAGTAAGGGACGAGCTCAAAGAACCCTCCTTTGGGGACTCCGTTGCCCCGCAAAGAGGGACCCGCCCCGTTCCCAAAGATGGCTACCCGATTGTCGGGCGACTACCTGGTCAAGAGCAGATATTCATTGCGGTTACGCACGCAGGCGTCACGCTTGCCCCATATATCGCGCTACTTCTCTCCACGGAAATTGCAAGGGAAGAATCATGTGATGTGCTTGGCGCCTTTCGACCCGAGCGCTTCAATCTGCCGATAGATCAAAACAGAATGCCAAGAATCCAGTAGGTCCTGCCCTTAATCGTTGAAAGCATCCAATGGGCAAGCGGTCGCGGCGCGAGACGCGTGCTCTGTCGTGCGTCCGACCTCATAAAAGCACGGATTGAACGAAGCTGCGAAATGGTGGGCGCTATGGGGTAGGGCAGCCAGTGCGGTTGCGGAAGGCTCGCCTGCCGTCGCCGCGCATCGGCGAGTCATTCGTCGGATGTGAATGAACCATTGATCATTGATCGGGTAAAGGTCCGATTCAGCGAGCGATTTGCTGCGCAGAACCGCTGAATGTGCCGCCGAACGACTTTGCGCTGACGAGCGCGGAGACGGCAACATCGGAATTGTAGCCGAGAAGGGTGATCACAGAAGGGATAGACGGTGCGCGCGCTGGTCATGACGTATCACAACGAATGTCCCGCTGGCAGGTTCGCCGACCAACGTCGATGTCCCGCGTGGTGCCGCCACAATGCGCGCAGACGGGGATCTCGTTTAACGAGGGAATCGGCGCTGGCTTCTCGATCTGCCGGGAACGGCTGACAGCGAGGTAGACCTTCAGGAGAAAGCGACGAATGACTTGGTTCGACAGCAGCAGCCCGAGCCGTCTGCCTCCTGCCCCGTGTAGTGAAGCGTAAGCTCGCATGGGCACGTTCCGTCCAACGCCATCATCGGGCCTGACCAGCAAGGAGAGCATCTAGATGTTCCGTCCGTGCGTCCGCATCAGGTGGCGGCGATACGCTGTCCTGGAGCAGCGGCTCCGCGTGCCCAGCCCCCTCTTCGGTGAGTAAGTTTCCAGAGTGCAACGCCTCCGCATTAAACAATTTCACGGGCTGGTCGGTCACTTGCCTGTTCTCTCGGCTACCGAGTTCCTAACCAAGCCTCATGGAGCCAACTCGTTGACATCGTTGACGTGGTCGGGCGCACCATAGGCTTGACCGAACTGGCTGTTCTCATTGACCGCGATAGAAGCTTTCCGGGACTTGGGATCAACGACGGCACCGTGAACAGGATCTTCGAGTCAATCGTGACAGGCCGCCGCCGACAGAGCTTGGTCCCCCGGGCTTTGAAGGGGCGCGGCGGGGAGTCCCAAGCGCGAGCGAGACCCTCGGCGCGGTGCGCCTTTTTTTCCAAGAACCGCTGGCGCGGTGAGCGCGATCGTGCCGCTCACCGCGGCGGACCTGGATGTGGCGATGTGCGTGGCGACAGCCGCCGGCCACGATCCGCAATTCGATCCAATCCGCCCAGGCCGGCCGGCGCGTGCATCGGTGTTTGGTCCGTTCGGACACATCTGGGGCCTCATCAAGCGCCGGGCCGCTGCCCAGGTTACGACGTCAGAGCCGCTAAGTTGTTGATTTGTTGTGCTTCGGTTCGGTGTTTGTGGTGCGTTTTATTTACGGTGGTTTCACCCAATTCATTGCGATTTTCGCTGCGTGCTCAGATGATGTAAGTTTTGGGGTCACTCGCCGGCGTTTCAAGCTTACGTTTTTGACCAAATTGTCAGGAGACGAGCATGGCCACCCACACTCAAAGTGCCCGCACGTCGCACGCTGAGTTCATGCGAGCTGCGAATGACGAGCTAACCCAATTCGAGCGCCGCGAGCGTGAGTTTCGAAGGATAGACCGCGACGAACGGGCCAAAAGATTGTAGTTGCCGGTGGAAAGGTACGATGGCGAATATTGGCGCGTACGGAAACCATTAAGTCAACTTCATCGAACGTAAGACCGCCCTCTCGGCGGTCACAAGAACATGTCTCAAGGTGCCCGACCAAGAGGCTCTGGGTTCATACGTATACTCATGATCATCAAGCTGCGGTTCCGTTTTTATACGCGTTGGGATTTCTCGCGCGGAGCACACACGACGAGTGCGCGGGCGAGATGATATTCCGTCTCGAGCCCTGCTGGTGCCGGCGAGCCGCTGTTGGAGTTGCTTCAACTCGGCGTGGACAATGGCCCGGTCGTTTCAGCCTCACCAAGCTCCTCCCGGCCATGACGCGGCAGCCCTATTCAAGGACCGACGCGCCTCAGCCCGCCTTCGTGCCGGTCACGACCGCGAGTGCATCGACTAGACGGTCGAGATCCGCCTCCTGGGTATAGAGCGCCGGCGTCACGCGGATGCATTGCCCCTTGGCTACACCCGCCCGGCGCACGGTGAGCACCTTGTAGCTATCCCTGAGCTCCGCCACTATGGCCTCATTGTCGGCCTTGCTCGTCTTGCCGGCAACACGGAAGGACGTAATGGCGCCGTAGAGGCCGACCTCGTCCGGCGTTAGGATCTCGACGTCCTTGAACGCCCGGACACGGCGCACCCAATAGTCGCGCAGATAGCGCAGCCGCGCCTGCTTCGCGACTGCGCCGATCTGCTGGTGCAGCGCAACCGCCGCAGGGACCGTCAGCACAGCGGCGAAATTGAGCGTGCCGGTGTGTACCCGCGAGCGGATCTCGGTCTCCGGGAAGTCCTCATCGCCCATGTCGCGGTCGATGTCGGCGAGGCGCTCCTTCCTGATGTAGAGGAAGCCGACCCCGAGCGGCGCGCCGATCCACTTGTGCAGGTTGAAGCCGACGAAATCGGCCGCAAGCTCACTTACCTTGAAATCAAGCTGCCCCCACGAATGGGCCGCGTCGACGATGGTATCGATGCTCCTGGCCTTTGCCATGCGGACAATTTCGGCGACTGGCATGACGAGGCCCGTCCGATTGCTAACATGGGTGAGCAGTAGGACTCGCGCCTTCGGCGTTACCTCGAATGCGCGGGCGTAGGCGTCCAGCACGCCCTGCCGGGTCGCAGGCTCCGGCACGTTGAACTTGACGACGTCGACGCCGCGGCGCGCCTTGAGCGCGTTCATCGCATATTGCATCGAATCGTAGTCGAGATCGGCGTAAAGCACGGCGTCACCGGGCTTCAACCTGTTGTAGCCGCCGATAAGAAGCTGCAGCGCCTCGGTCGCACCACGCGTGAGCGCGATCTCTTCGACCGCAGCACCCACGGCTGCCGCCACGTTGGTGCGCACGCCTTCGAAATCCGCTGCCGAGCGCTGCCGGACGTAGCAGGTATTCTCGTAGTTGACCATATCGGTTTGACGGATGAACTCACGCCGCACCGGCTCGGCCATGATGCCCCAATACCCGTTCTCAAGATTGGCCACCTCCGGCGTCACAGCATAAAGCCCGCGTACGGCACCCCAATAGGTCTTGTCGGCGAAGATCGCAGCCGCCGACCCGCTCGGGAGCTTCGGCAAGCTCTCTGCCGACATCGCCGTTGTCGACATGAAGGGCGCGACCGCGAGCCTTTTAAGCATCGACCAGCGCTGGGACGAAAATGTCTTGATCAGATGCATCTCACCTCCAGACTAAGCAGAGCAACGCTCAACGGAGCGGATTGACGGCGTCGTGACGGTCCAGCAACATGCATCGTCCCCGCTGCGGACTCTGCAGTTTGACGCACTCGTAAAATGCCCCTAGTGGCCTTGTTCTGGAACCTCGCCAACGTGGATAGAATCAGGCTCCGATCACTTCCCGCAGCCGAAGAGCACGTCGCATATGGCGACTGCATCTACATGTGACCACACCGCTCCTGACGCAATCCGCTCCAAATTGGTATCGCTGTCATCACAGTTGCAGTCAAAGCCGCCGATCAGTCGCCGGTTGGGAACGCGCCGTTGAGGCGCGCCAGCTAGGCGACTCTCGTGGGCGGCTGCCTGGTTGCCTTGATGCGCATCACGCTGTGTCGGCCATCGACGCTGACAGGCACGTCGCCATCAATGGTCGCGCGACGAACGACACGATGCTGCTCGCCGTAATCATTGACGGGATAATGTTGCGTAGCGCGGTTGTCCCAGATCGCGACATCGCCCTCCTTCCAGTTCCAGCGCATGGTGTTTTCGGGCGCCACGATATGCGACTGGAAGAGATCGAACAGCCTCTGGCCATCGTATTTCGGGATATCAACAAAACGCAGCACCGAATCGCCTAGCACCAGCGTGCGCTCGCCTGTCTCGGGGTGAACACGCACAACGGGATGCTCGGTTTCATAGATCGTTCGCGTGAAGACCTCGTCATGATACTTCTTGTCGGCCTCGCTGGCGCGGGTCTTTACGGCATAGTCGTAGGCGTTGCTGTGAACGGCCCAGAGCTCGTTGGCAAGCCGCTGCAGCGGCGGCGGCAGGTCGAGATAAGCGGCCGCGGTGTTTGACCAAACCGTATCGCCGCCAAATGGTGGGATCACAACTCCTCGCAGCACCGAAATCTTGGGGTAGGCATCGACGAAGGTCATATCGGTGTGCCAGATGTCGGCCCGGCCACCGCCGCGGGCAGAATCAAGCTCGAGAATAGATCCCGTTCCGTTGGTGGCACCGAGCGTCGGATGCGGCACAAGCTTTCCCAAACGAAGAGCAAAGCGCTCCTGCTGCGTGTCGTCGAGATGATCTTGGTCGCGGAAGAAGATGACTTTCCGCTCGAGCAGCACGCTATTGATCGCAGCGATCGTCTGGTCCGGCAAATCGCCCGACAGCTTGATATTTCGGATTTCGGCGCCGATGCGCGCTGCGCGTTTGACGACGTCCGCAGGCGGAATGACATTATCAATCATGGCCGAGTTACTCATGCCGCATTTCTCCAAGATTAGGGTTTCCGTCTCCAGGCAAAATTATTCAGCTACGACACGTTCAGCTCAATGTCAGATTGCGGACGCAGAAAGAGCCTGGATGCGGCGGATGGTAGGTGACGACGGCGCTAGCTTTCATGCGTGAGCTCCTGTTGCGGCCCAATTTCTAATAAGCGCCGCGCCGATCGCGAAAACCGGCCGACAAGCCGAGATGTCGCTCTGTATTGTCGCCGATAACATAATTCCCGCTCATGACGCGGCCAAGCCGCTGGGCAACGCATCGAACATCTTCGAAGGCTGCGCAGAGAGTTTCTAGACGGAACTTGGCGCTCAGTCGGCTCCTCTAAGGCCTAGCTCTACACAAGACTATGTCGGTAAGCCATTCAACCGCCACATCGCCTGACGAGTCTTGGTGACGCTCCAGAAGCGCATCGATCTCCCGCGCGATCACGGCAGCGCCAGACCGGTCGATCGCCTTTTTTATATGCGACATGGAATAACAGTAGCCCCGAAACTGATTGGCGCTAACCGTCTGACGCCATTCTACGTTATGTCGCTCTACCGCTATTAGATCCGAATGCGAACGGAGTTCCGTCTCAAAATCAGCTTTCCCGTAGCCTCCCAAGGAATCCGAATACTGCCCACGACGATATTCAGGGATATGGCGCTCTTGAAAGCTGTAGAAATTATCTAGGAATGCGCTCTCCCAGTACCGGTGGTTGTTCTGCAGCAGCAGCAACGTTCCAGAAGGCTTCAGCACCCGGGCAGACTCTTGGTAGAACAGTGGCCTATCGAACCAGTTGGCAGATGTTGCTGCTGCTACAAGGTCGCATGAACGATCCGGCAGTGGAAGTTTCTCGGCAACCCCCACCTGCACGTCGAGTCCACCAAAGCTGGCCGAACGCTCTTTGGCGATAGCTGCCATATCTGAGTTCGCGTCAATGCAGGTCAACTTCTCGATGCTTGGCACCGCTTGTATGAGCTGCCGACTGAAGATGCCCGTTCCAGCGCCAACATCTACAGCTGAGCGGATCGGCCCAGGTGCCACATGATAGCGTGAGAGAATGCCAAAGACGCCCTGAGGATACCCAGGTCTATACTCATCGTAGCCGACCGCGCAGCCATCAAAGAGCTGCCATGTTACGGGGATATTCATGACGACCTCTTCATTCAGAGTCACCGTTGGATGGCTACGGCCGGTCTGCCGGCACGAGACCGAAGAGCATGCCGGCCGAATTGCTCGGACACAGGTTGTTCTCAAGGGACCGCGAGCGAAAGTATGGTTACCCGAATCCGACAGAAGCTACGAGGACCTAAGCTGAGACATAGCAAGCGTCATACCAATCATGTCGCTCGCGAAGATTCCACGTCGAACCATGGGCTTAAGAAGGTAGGCGATCGATTGCGACGTGTTAAGCGTATCGAAGCACTCGCGACATGCGTCAGAGATCCGACAGAACCTTATGTGCCAACGGCGACATCAGTTGACATAGATCACGAACGACACGATGTAACGCGGGATGCCCTTTGCTCGGTGCATCTTCGGTGAGAACTTGGCCGCGCCAGCGATGCGGATCTCTCAGAGTTCACAGGTGAAACACGCTCACCCGATTAGCGCTCGACGATGCGTGCATCCTCGGGAGAACGCCTAGATGTGATGCCAGGACGATCACGTCGATCGTTAGCAAACAAGCCCTGCATCAATCCAATAGGGACTTACAAAATTGGCACTCCGGTCAACTACCGACGTTAACAGTTGATCGAAAGAACCGACACATGGCAATCATTCTCTATGAACGTGAGCAAGTCACACCTTCGGAATTCGGCACGCAGCATCAACCAGGATCTGTGCTCACTAAGGAACCTGGCCGATGCGCTGCCTGGCCGCTTACAACAGTGCTCACTCAGATCTGCTTCGGCATTCGACGAGTTCGCCCAGACGGATAAGAGAGAAGCAGATAGCTTAGCGGCGGCCAAACGGTTCCGAGCACCCTCACAAGCTCCACAATCAGCTCCGGAGCTGACTGGCATGTTGGCGCAACGGGTAAATTTAGTTCCAGATTCGGGCACTGCCGCTGCCCGTGAGGCCGCCGAGATGGCTGCCGCAGCAGGCCGTCGGTTAATTGACCTGGCCGCCGGCGAAGTCATCATCGAGCCACCAACATCTGTGCGCGAAGGAGCGATTGCTGCCATCAACGCCGGGACGAACCGCTATACCGATTCCATTGGGCTAACGTCGCTTCGCAAGGCTATCGCCGAAAAAATGTCGGCGGACACAGGAATCGACTGGAATACGGATGAGATCGTTATCACTGCGGGTGCAAAGCAAGGACTGCTCGACGCTGCCCTGGCCGTGTTCGATCCAGCTGACGAAGTCATCATCATTCGCCCCTGTTGGCCGACATTCCCGGCTCAGGTTCTTCTGGCCGGTGCAAAGCCCGTGTTCGTTGAGGCTCGTCCTCCGACATATGTCCCAGAGATCACTGCAATCCGCGCCGCCGTCACGCCTCGCACCAAGGCCATTATCATCAACTCGCCGAACAATCCGACCGGCGCAGTCTATGATCGAACAACTCTCCAGGCCATCGGTGATCTCGCAATCAACTACCAGCTCTGGATCGTTTCGGACGAATGCTACTCCAGCTTCGTATTCACCGGCGCGCGCCATCAGTCGATCGTCATGGCGCATCCCGGCGTGCGTTCACGGACGATCCTAGTCAACGCCTTCTCCAAGGAATTGGCGATCACCGGTTGGCGTCTAGGCTATTTCTTAGCCCCTCCGGAGATCGTTTCCGCGGTCAAGAAACTGCAAAGCCACACGACATCCAATCCGAATGTGATCGCGCAACACGCGATCCTGCGTCACCTTCAATTCGGTGACGGTAGCTTTGAACGGGCGATGCATCAGCGCCTGTCCCTGGCTCGCAACGCTGGTCTTCTCATTCTGTCTGGTCTGCACGACGTGGCCACGCCGGGCGCAAACGGCTCATTCTTCTTCTATCTGGATCTCAGCAGATTTGTCGCTGGTCTGCCGGCTAACAGTTGCGTACGATCCGCCGACGATATTGCACGATTGCTTCTAGACGAAGCCGATGTGGCATGCGTCGCCGGCACAACGTTTGGCGACGTGAACGGCCTGCGTCTCTCCTTCGGTGCTCCGCCAGACCTGATGGAGTCGGGACTGAGACGCGTCGTCGAGACATTGAACAGCCTGAAGACCAGGCAAGCAGCGGCCTGAACCTCACCAGAAGGTCTTGAAATGCGGATTACAGGATACTTGCTGATTCCCGACGGTACCAAGATCTGCGCTGGCGGAGAGATTTCCGCATTGCCGATGGGCCGTGCGCTTCGCGTTACAACTGCCCACTCGCTAAGAGCAGAAGGAGCAACGTGATGCTCGGGTATCTGCATGATTATGCAAATGCCATCACGGCTGTCGCCTATCTGTTTGCAGTCATCGGGCTGTTCCTGGCCTTAAACGGCAAGATAGAGCTCGGCGTTGCGGCGATGCTCTGGACTTGGTTTCTGGATCATTGGGACGGGCATGTTGCCCGCAAGACCAGCCATCTTCGCCGTCCAGGTGTAGCGGAATTCGGCAAGAGCTTCGATGGCTTTGCCGACTTCATTCATGGCATCTTGTTCCCGGCCGCCATCATTATGCTTGTTGGTCGAGGTTCGGCGCTGTCGTTTTTCGCCAGTCTGCTCCTGGTTTTGTCGGGTGCGATCAGGCTGAGCTATTTCGAGAACGTCGGCCTAACGGCTGACGCTCGTTTTATCGGGATTCCAGTTTCGTATGATACTCCATTACTTGCCGTGATGTTGTTGCTCCGACCGCTAATGTCCGGGGGGACGTTCGAAACGGCGTTGGCCCTCCTTTTTTCAGTCCTTGCGGTCCTCCACGTATCCGATTTCGTGAAGGTCCCGGCAATCCGAGGCCTAGGCGTTCCGATCGCCACGGCCGTAGCGATTGCGGTGTCGTTGGCTCTAATGGCCATCACTTTTATGGAAGCGAATCGTCTAGGAGGTCCCCAATGAATAATGCGTTTGCAGCAGCACCTGCCGTGAAAGCCTCACTTCAGACCCAGTTTGACGAACGTCTTAAAAAGCCGATCGCACTTAGGTTAAATCCGCCGCCGCCAGTAGCACATGTCTTTGATCCGGTCCTCAGCACCGCAACGAGCAACATTCTGGAAAAGGGGGCTCTCAGCGAAATTATCGGACATCATCGTTGGTGCGGAACCGAACCCGACCGGCGAGCCGGCGCTGAATTCTGCGCCTCGCGCCTGGGTTACCGACCCGACGAAGCGCGTGTTGTTCTGACAAGCAGCACCCAAAGTACTCTGAACATGCTCATTCCCGGCCTCGTCGGCGCAGGCGGGACGCTGGCGGTTGACGAGCTAACCTATCCGCCGATCAAAGGTTTTGCAGCTCGTTACGGTGTAAGGCTGGCGCCGGTCCGAATGGATGACGACGGCATGATCCCGGACGCATTTCGAACGGTGTGCCAGACGCATCGTCCGAAAGCGCTTTACCCTCTCGCCACACTTCAAAACCCGACCACCGTCACCATGTCCGTGGAACGACGCAAGGAAGTCGTCGCGATTGCCAGAGAGTTCGGCGTCTCTATCATCGAGGATGACATCTACAGCCTTATTCCCAGAAATGCGCCACCGCCGCTTTCTGCCCTTGCGCCAGAACTTTCTTGGTATCTGCTCGGCTTAGCCAAGAGTGTCGCGCCGGGAATGAAGGTGGCCTATGTCGTTGCCCCATCAAAGGAGGCGGCGGCGGCCCTCTTTTGGCCGGGAGTGCGGGCGACCTTCTGGATGACGGCGCCGCTCAGCGCTGCACTCGCCACAGAATTGATTGAGACTGGATCGATCGGAACGATTCTCGACGCTGTTCGCAGTGCAACGGGCGAGCGGCATACTTTAGTCCGCCAACATCTGACAAAGATCAATCACCGGCTCGGGGACGGGGGTCTCCATGTCTGGATGCCCGCGCCGCCGAACGTTACGAGTACCGATCTAGCTACGCGGCTTGAACAAGCTGGTGTGCTTGTTTCGACAAGCGATGGCTTCGTGATCGGCGAGGCGAAGCCGCCCCGAGCGATTCGGTTCGGCCTCGGCAACCCATCGGACGATTCAATCCTCGAGAAGGCCCTCACAATCATCGCTGCAGAGTACAACAAGTACCGATTGACCGACGCCTAGCGTCTTGGAGAGAATAACATGTCCATGCGAGTCACGGCAACGAGTCAACCTGCGTCGAGCCAGATTGACAGGCCCTGGGACGATTTTGATGGTCTCGGCCATTTTTATCGGTTTCGTCCGGAGTACCCACGGCGCATTGCAGAACAACTGAGGTTCATGCTCCGTGATTGCAAGGGTGGTCACATCATCGAGGTCGGCGCCGGGACCGGGCTGTTCACGCGCAGTCTTGCCGCGGTTTTCGGCTCGAGCTTCCAAATCGTCGCGGTTGAGCCGAATGAAGATATGCGGCGGCATGCTGAAACTCAAACGGCAACCGACGTGATTGTGCACTACGCGGATGGGGTCGCGGAACATCTCCTAGCCGCAGACGGTTCTGCTCAATTGGTGACAGCTGCTAGCGCAGTGCATCGCTTCAATCGTTCGGCGTTCTATCGGGAGGCGCAGCGTGTCCTGGCGCCTGCGGGCGTGTTCGCGATCGTTCAGTATCAGCCTTACGACAAGGGCAATGCCTTTGCGGATAGCTTTCTCTCGGTCATCGAGGCCGCACTTCCCGGTTACCGGCGGCATCGGCATTCTAGACCTGAGGGCGGCTACTCAGAGATTGATATTGCGGTCGAGTTAGGAGCCGAAGCTGACCTGACGGACGTGAGGCGAGACACTTTCGTGTTTACTGGGCTGATCGACCGCGAGACCTTTCAGCATCGTGCGCGGTCATTCACAATCGTGCAGAAGGCGATCAGACACGTGGGGGAGGATGTGATCTTTGCGGCTCTCGACACGCTCTTCGAACAGCACCGCGACAGCAATGCGCTTGTTGAAATGCCCTACGAGGCCGAAATCATCACAGCACGTCGCGCCTAGGGTGTAGGGAAGCTGTCCCGTCTGTGGACGGTGAGGATCAGAATGCGTTTGGTATTGAGTGGCGCAACATTAATCGATGGCCGTGGAGGCAGGCCAATTGCGAATGCCGAGGTCGTTGTGGAGGCCGATCGCATAATTGCTGTCGGCTCTGCAGGTGAGCTAGCCGATCGGGCCGAAGCGAAAGTTATAGACCTGGCCGGGAAGTATCTTTTGCCGGGATTCATCAATGCTCACGACCACCTAACAACAAAACGGCTTCGGGGCTCGCGCACGGATCGGGCGGCTGTCGATGATGCGCTAATGGTCACGCGCGGCATCCAAAACGCACTGGTCAACTTACGAGAGGGCATAACAACAGTTCGCGACGCAGGCGCCCCTAGAGGATTGTCCCTGTCGCTCAAGTCTGCGATTACAAGGTCCGATATCGTCACGCCTCGCATTCTCGCCGCCGCTCAAGGTCTTACCGAAACAGCGGGCTACGCGCACGAGATCTTTGTCGAGGTGGACACACCTCTTGAGGCGAAGAAAGCCGCCGGAGCGATGATTAAGCGCGGCGCTGACTTCATCAAGTGTATGGCTAGCATCGAATGGGGTCACGCCGAAGCTAAGCCATTGAGCACGGTCAATATGGATGTTGCAACGATGAGAGCCGCTTTCGATCTTGCACACCACCACAGCCGCAGATGCATGGCACACGCGCTCTGCGACGAAGCGATCGCGAACGCGGTCGAGGCTGGAGCTGACACCATCGAACACGGCGTATTCCTCAGCGCTTCTACCGCAAGGAAAATGGCTAAAAGAGGCGTGGGTCTGGTACCTACCCTTAGTGGCTATAAGGAATTGCGAAATGACTGGGGCCGAGGTCAAGACATCATGCGTCACAGCGTCAAGATTGTGGAACAACACAAAGTAGGCTTTCGACATGCCCTTGAGGCAGGCGTGACGGTTGCTTTTGGTTCGGATAGTCTAGGCAACTTGCTCGATGAATGCAGGACGATGCAGGAATGGGGAATGCCCCCGATGCAGTGCATCGAAGCCATTACCCGGAATGCCGCCATGCTATTAGGTATCGATGATCAGGTGGGAAGCATTGCTGCGGAAAGAGTGGCCGATCTCGTCGTTCTCGACGCTGACCCCATATCCAACATCGCGGCACTCGGCGAAGTCGAGCTCGTCGTTAAATCTGGGCGCTTAATAGATCCTGCAATGCTGCCTGTATAGTTCAGGGGCAGATAGGTTTGTTTACATTGTGGCGCGGTGAAATGCTCGATTTCCACCTAGTCGCCACGAATACTGGCATATCGCTAGATGGTAACCGGTATGAGCTCCC
>NZ_VSTH01000071.1 GCF_008123965.1 Bradyrhizobium hipponense
GTTCCATCGCCTTGTATTGCACCAGCACGAAGGCGCCATAAGTCTCGTTGTAGTAGATCAGGTCAGCGCCGGTCTGTTCTTCCAGGGGCGTCCGGTTCGCCATGATCACCGTGAGTGCCTGACGGCGATCGCTTCGATTCTTGAAGACCATGGCCGCGACGTTGGAGGCATCGCGGATGGCGTTGAACCCGGGCAAGGATGTGAAATCTTTGATGATCATCACATCTTCGCGGACGCGTGCGCCCGGCAAGCCCTTCGAGGAAGGAAGCCGGTCTTCCAGGCGTCGGCGACCAGGAGAGCATTTCAGCCCGCGGCACCCCTGCGATCGCAAGTGCAAGTCCTAGGGATTCCTTTTGGACGGCGAGATTTTCTCTTTCTTTCGATGTCAGATCGCGGATGGCCCGGGCGCGGTTCTCCGAAAATCGCGCCAGCCTCGTCGCCAGCCCGGGATCGCTTGCCGTTAATGCGTCCACCACGGCCGCGAACGTCTTGGGCGGTAGCAATCCGCCGTCGCCGAGGATGCGACGAAGTGGTGCTCTGAATTTTGCGGGAACGAGGTCGACAAGTTCTTCAAATGGAAGGGGTCGTTCCAATCTCTGCAACTCGGTCATGTTGAGACGGGCTAAGCCGGTCCCCGCTGACATAATACCCTTTCGGCCGTGTGCGATGTGTGTGATTGCGCCGTCGCGAAAGCACGCCAGCACGACCAACGCTTTGCTACCGTAGGAAAAGCTAGGCACGGGTTCGGCGACATACCGCGTGACGTCATGCCGATTTTCTTCAGCGTAACTCAGAATAATGTCACGCCGGCCCTCCGGAACATGGAGGACGTAAGCGGTTGCGGCAGACATGAGAGATGTCCTTCAGACGGAAATTCGACGAGTGGCGCAATCCGCAAAAGGTAAGTTCAAGGACACGGTTGTAAGGGGAACCCACCACAATTGGGGAGGCTGCAACCAAAAACCGCGTTTGTTTCTCCGTTTTCCGGTTAAGGAGAAAATAAAGAACATCTGCCGCCCAAGGCGACCTTGGGCTTCCGACGGGGCGACGCTTCAAGGTGCGTTCCCAAGGCCAGAAAGGTGAAAGTCGTCGAATTCCCTGCAATCAGGGCTGACTCCGGATCCTTTATTGAAGTTTTCATAAACAACCTTTAATATGGATGTATTTCGGGCCTCCGTAGCCAAGGTTTTCCATGAAACGCGACCAACTCAGCCATGCTGTCCGGGAGCGACTGAAAAGGCTCCCGCCGCCGTTCGATTCCCATTATGGGGTCGTTCCGCTGCCGCCGCCCGAGGAGGGGATTGCGCTGGGGCCGGCTCTCGCACGGCTGAAGGCGGCGGACGCGGCCCTTGTCAGAATTGAGACACTCGCGGCGGAACTCAAGGACCCCTACCTTATCAGCCGTATATTGCCCCGGCGCGAGGCTGTGAGCAGTTCGTCGATCGAAGGGACGAATAGTACACTCGACGAACTGCTGTCAGTTGAGGAAAGCGAAGACTCCCCGCAGGGCGAAGCCGCGGTGCAAGTGCGCGACTACGCGCTCGCGCTCGATGATTTTCTGCCGCGCGCGCGTAAAGAAAAGCTGGAGCTATTCACGACCGCCTTGGTTCAGGATTTGCATCGCGCCGTCATGCGTGGCGATGCTGATTATAAGGACAAACCCGGCGATTTCCGAGAGCGGGTGGTGTGGATCGGCGGCAGAGGCGACATCGCGTATTCGACCTACAATCCAACGCCTCCCGCCGATATCGCGCCCTGCCTCGAAGAGACCATGAAATACATGCGCTGCGAGGGGATGCAGGCGATGTACCAGAGCTTCATCGTTCGAATGTCGGTAGCGCACGCGCATTTCGAGGCGGTCCACCCATTCCGCGACGGCAACGGCCGCGTTGGACGTCTGCTGCTGCCGCTGATGATGGCGGCGGAGGGAATGATGCCGATATATCTCTCTCCCTACATCGAGGCCCATAAGACTGCCTATTACGATTCCCTCAAGGCGGCGCAGCAACGCCTGGAATGGCATGAAGCGGTTGGGTTCATGGCAGATGCAGTGGTCGGCACAACCGACGAGCTGCTCAGGACGCGCGAGGCCTTGGCCACACTTGGCGCTATGTGGCGCGAACGTCGAAAATTCCGGCAGGGCTCCGCCAGCCTTCGCGCACTCGATGTGTTACCACATTATCCAGTTCTAACCGTAAAGCGCTTGGCTAAACTTCTGGACATCACGGTGCAGGCGGCCTCTCAGGCAGTGGACCAACTCGTCGAGCGCAAGATTCTGGTGGAGCGTACCGGCTATGCCCGCAACCGCGTATTCACCGCGCCCGATGCGCTATCGATTATCAACCGTCCGTTCGGTGAAGATCCGATTCTTCCTTGAGAGGTCCCCGGCACAACCGACAAGGCAACAAATGATGAAGTCCGATGATCCGCGTTTGATCGAGAGAGCTGGTCCCGGTTGTCTGAACAGAGTTTCCGCGTCGATAGGTAGAGCCTCTGCCGGGGTTAGGCTGCTATGCGGAGTGGCAGCGGGGTGAAGTAGGCTTGATCCGGCGTGCCGCCGTCAAGACTCGAATGGGGACGCCTGCTGTTATAGAAGTCGAGATATCGGCCGATCGAGCTGCGCGCCTCGCTGACGCTGTCATAGGCCCGCAGGTACACCTCTTCATATTTGATGCTGCGCCAGAGCCGTTCAACAAACACGTTGTCCCGCCATGCGCCCTTGCCGTCCATGCTGATCGCGATGCCGTTGTCGGCGAGCACGCCGGTAAAAGCCTGTCCGGTGAACTGCGAGCCCTGGTCCGTGTTGAAGATGTCCGGCTTGCCGTGACGAGCCAAGGCATCCTCCAGCGTCTCGACGCAGAAGGCTGCTTCCATGGTGATCGACAGCCGCCACGACAAAACACGACGTGTTGCCCAGTCCAGCACTACGGCGAGATAGACGAAGCCACTCGCCATCGGGATGTAGGTGATGTCCATCGCCCAGACCTGGTTCGGTCGCCTGATCTCCATGCCGCGCAGCAGGTATGGATGGATCTTGTGGCCGGGCCCGGGTCTGGTGGTGCGCGGACGGCGATAGAGCGCCTCTATCCCCATCCGCCGCATCAGCGTCTTCACATGCCGGCGGCCGATCTTGCACCCCTCGGCAGCCAGCAAGCCTCTCAGCATTCGCGAGCCGGCGAAGGGAAACTCCAGATGCAGCCGGTCGAGACGCCGCATGATCGCGAGATCGGCGTCCGGCACCGGCCGCGGCAGGTAGTACACGCTGCCGCGGCTGATGTTCAAAGCCTCCGCTTGCCTGGTGATCGACAGCTCGTGCTCACGGTCGATCATCGCTTTGCGCTCAGCAATCCCGCCTTGGTGAGCGCTCCTTCTAAAAAACTATGCGCGGCGCTGCGCTCCCCCTGTGGGATAGAAACGGGCCTGCGCTAGATTGCGGACCGGAAGGGAGCGGCCGATACGATTTTGGTGGCAAGTGACCCCGTTAAAAAACCTGGTCCATGGGTTGTTGCGCACTTGAGAGTGGTGACGCCATCCGGCGATCCCGTTTAGGAATCTGACCAATAGCGCAGCCCAGCCCTTCTGCCGTCGTCAACAGGAGGATTCGAGATGAAGCAGAAGAGATCGAAACCCAAGATCTACCACAAGATGCCGATGGTCTACCCGAACGCGGCGGCCATCGACGTCGGGGCGACCATGCACATGGCCGCCGTAAGGGCTGATCGAACGTCCGAACCAGTGCGCAGCTTCGGTACCTTCACGACCGACCTACATCAGTTGGTGGATTGGTTCGCAGAGTGCGGCGTCGAGACGGTCGTCATGGAATCGACCAGCGTTTATTGGATTCCGATCTTCGAGCTCCTCGATGCCCGTGGCTTTATTGTATTACTCGTCAATGCCCGCGATGCCAAGCACGTGCCTGGACGCAAGACCGACGTCAGCGATGCGCAGTGGCTACAGCGGCTTCATTCTTACGGTCTGCTGCGTGCCAGTTTCCGGCCCAAAGACCAGATTGCCGAGCTGCGAGCATACGTACGTCAGCGCGAGCGTCTGCTCGAGTACGCGGCCTCTCATATCCAGCACATGCAGAAGGCGTTGATAGAGATGAATCTCCAACTCCACCACGTCGTCGCCGACATCGCTGGCGCGACTGGTCTGCGGATCATCCGCGCGATCCTCGCTGGCGAACATGACCCCAAGGTACTGGCATGCTTGCGTGATTATCGGTGTCACGCCAGTGCGGAGACCATCGAAAAGGCGCTCACCGGGAGCTACCGCGCCGAGCACCTGTTCGCGCTGGAGCAGGCACTCGCCCTCTACGACGCTTATCACGAAAAGGTATCGGCCTGCGACGCCCGGATCGAAGCCGTGTTGAAGGCACTGATCGTCCATCGCGGTCATGGCCATGGATCAGCGCCGCGGGCCTCGCGGCGTCGGAATCGATCCGATCAGGCGAACGCTCTAGCTTTCGACGTCCGCGAGGCGCTGTTCGCGTTGCTCGGAAAAGACATCACCCAGATCGACGGTCTCGGTTCCTACCTCTCGCTGAAGCTGATCGCCGAGTGCGGCGACGACCTCTCCGCCTGGGGGAGTGCAAAACACTTCACCTCATGGCTAGGCTTGGCGCCGAACAACAAGATCTCCGGCGGGAAGGTTCTGTCCTCTCGAACACGCCGTTGCGGCAGTCGGGCAGCGGCGCTCCTGCGCCTTTCCGCCGTAACTGTTGGACGCACCGATACCGCGTTGGGCGCATTCTACCGGCGGCTTTCGGCGCGCATCGGCAAGGCCAAGGCGGTGACCGCCACGGCACGCAAGATCGCCGTGCTGTTCTACAACGCCGTGCGTCACGGAATGGAGTACGTTGATCCTGGCGCGTCGTTCTACGAGACGCGTTATCGGTCACGGGTGATCGACAATCTACATCGACGCGCCAAATCTTTCGGATTTGTTCTCCGGCCTATTGAGCCGACACCGGAAGACGCCGTTTCTTAGGAATCGTTCTCCAGCGTCAGCTCCCCGATCTTGGCATGCAGCGACTTCACATCGATCGCAGGCGTGGCCGGCGCAGCGCCGCCAGGTCCAAAAACTCCGGAAGCGCCACCCTCCAGCTGCGCCTTCCACGCCGTAATCTGATTGGGGTGGACGTCGAACTGCTCGGCAAGCTGAGCTATCGTCCGGTCGCCCTTGACGGCGGCAAGCGCCACCTTCGCCTTGAAGGCCGGTGTGTGGTTTCGGCGTGCTCGTCTGCTCATCGTCGCTCCTGATTCGCAGGCACCAGCGTGCCCGCTGTCAGGCAGAAACTCCACTTACCGACCTGTTCAAATTTGCGGTGCCGGCTCTGAGAGCCACAAAGCGCTTAACTGAGGAGGTCAAAAAGCTGGACGATATGATCGTCACCGTTCTCAAATATCACGTCAGCGTAGAACGTTCGATGGTAATCATAGAAGTTTAAAAACACGCTGAAGCTACGAGTCAGCAGCAGATCCGGCTAGTCGGAAGACAACTTAATTTGCTTGCCGATGTGTTCACGCCAAAGACCGAGCCGCTTGATTCTGTATTCGACCAATTCAGCGGACGTACCAAATGACTGCGCAATCTCATCCGAAGAATATTTTTTGCTCACCGCTTCGAC
>NZ_VSTH01000072.1 GCF_008123965.1 Bradyrhizobium hipponense
CGCCACCCATAGGATCTGAGAGGCCCGCCAAGGGCGGTGTATCGAAGGATTGGTTCCGGGCGAGACGCGGGCTTTTGTATTTCGACGTTCACAAGAAGCCGTCATGCCCGGGCTTGTCCCGGGCATCCACGTTCTTCATGCCGTTCGGTAAGGCGTGGATGGCCGGGACAAGCCCGGCCATGACGCTTTAGAAACAACCGTGCCCCCAACGAACACTCCATTCGCGATCGCCTGGGGGCGGAGAGAGGGGCCTGCATGGTTCGCGCGGCGATGCGAAGCATCGTCCGGAGACGCGCGGATCGTGTCATCGGGGCGCGCTTTGCGCGGACCCGGTGGCGCTCCTCACCATGAGAGTCTTTGAGCTTCGGCGGAGACGTCGCTAGCCCGCCTTACGAACCCCGCGTCATCTTCTCGAACCGCTTCACCAGCCGCTCCCGCTTCAGGCGCGACACCCGCTTGATCCAGAATCGGCCGTCCGTCGTCCCTTTCGTGATCCGAACTGTCACGGTGGATGGATCACCCAGCGGGGGAGCTCACGCCGGGTGCGGAGCTGGTTCGCAATACTCAATCAGCAATTCGGTGAGGACCCGTATCTTCCGTGCGGGATGCTGACCGGGCGGGCGGATCACATATGCACCCGCCGGCGGTGGGGGATAACGTGTCATGACCGGCACAAGCGCCCCGGAGGCCACATACTCGTGGGTGAGGCAATCGGGCAGGTAAGCGATCCCGAGTCCTGCTGCCGCGGCGGCGACTAGAGCAGGGCCGTTGTCGGCCTTGAAGCGCCCCTGCGGACGAACCGTGATGATCTTGTCGCCATACATGAGTTGCCAGCTTTCGGTGCCCTGCATGAGAGCCTCATGAGCGACGAGTTCCTCCGGCGTCTCGGGCGACCCATTCGCCTTGATGTAGTCCGGGCTCGCGACGAACTTCCCATGGATTGGTCCGACGCGTCTTGCGATCAAGTTGGAGTCCTGAAGATAGCCAACCCGTATCGCACAATCATAACCCTCTGTGATGAGATCGACGAAGCGATCACTGTAACACGTGTGGATTTGGAGCTGGGGGTGGCGGCGCGCCATTTCCGCGAGGATGGGAGCGAAGTGAGTCTGGCCGAAAGAAAGCGGCACGGCCACGCGCAACCGGCCGCGAAGGTCACCGGCGGGTAGGATCGTTTCCCTGGCCACGTCGATCTCGGCGCACACCCTAGCTGCATAATCTCGGAACGTGGCTCCTGCTTCCGTGAGAGCGGCGCCCCGGGTGGTCCGTGCAAGCAGCTGAACGCCGAGTTCCGCCTCAAGCCGGAAGAGCCGCCGACTGACGATTGACTTGGAGACGCCGAGCCGGAGCGCAGCAGGCGAAACTCCCCCAGCATCAGCCACTTCTACGAAGGTCTGCAACTCTTCGATGTCCATCTAGCGTTCCCCTTTCTGCGACACAGCTTGCCACGGAAGGCTGCTACCGCATGTCGAATAGGAACGGCAATACTGGTTCCAGGCAACGTCGCCCTGGCGCATGTTTCCCGCAAAACCAATGCCGCTCACAACGGCAGCAAAGGATGTAACAATGACCTTTCGTAACGGCCTTGCTTCGCTTCTTCGTCCCGAAGAGTCG
This sequence comes from Bradyrhizobium hipponense, assembly GCF_008123965.1. Lineage (GTDB taxonomy): Bacteria > Pseudomonadota > Alphaproteobacteria > Rhizobiales > Xanthobacteraceae > Bradyrhizobium > Bradyrhizobium hipponense. The sequence continues at coordinate 1,615 of NZ_VSTH01000072.1, forward strand.
GTACTCGTTCTGATCGACCACCAGCCTTACCAGCTCGCCAATCTGAACAGCCACGATCCGCAGGCCGTGGTGAACAACACGACCGCCTTGGCGAAGTCCGCCAAGGCCTTCGGCGTTCCCACCATCCTGACCAGCGTGATCGCGGCGCGAGGCGGACTGATCTTCCCGCACATCACTGACGTGTTCCCCGGCCAGGAGGTGATCGACCGGACCTTCATCAACACCTGGGAGGATCGGAAGGTCGTCAATGCGGTCAAGGCGACGGGCCGCAAGCAGCTGATCATCGCCGGCCTGTGGACCGAGATCTGTGTCGCGATGCCGACGATCCAGGCGCTGGGCGAGGGCTGGGATGTGACGGTGGTCACGGATGCTTCTGGCGGCACTTCGGTTGAGGCCCACGAGGTCGCGATCCAGCGCATGATCCGCGCGGGCGCGAACATGATGACTTGGTTGGCGGTGGCCTCGGAGTGGCAACGTGACTGGGCCAGGACGGAGCACGCCGGAGAGCTGACAGAAGTTCTCAAGCAGCATGCCGGCGGTAGCGGCATCGCGTTCCTGTGGGAGCAGCAGCTGCTCAACACGCCTGTACCCCGTAAAGCAGCATGATCTGAGCGGGGGTGGAGAGGTTTCGAGCAACGCGATGCGAAAAAGCGGATTGCTTCTGGAACCTCGTCACCCCCTTTTGATGAGAAGGCTGTCCATGCCTGGATGGACGCGGTCGGCACGATCAACGACACGAGCTGCGCTGCTTTCGTCACGCGGAGGTCTGCGGCCAAGCCCGGCTCAGTAGTGCGTAGGGTGGATTTGCCCGCGGCTGCGCGAAAGCGCAGGCCGTCGGCGTGATCCATTATCTCTCATCAGGTAGCGCTAGTGGAGGTCGCGTCATCTTCTCGAACTTCTTCACGAGCCGCTCCCGCTTCAGGCGCGACAGCCGTTGGATCCAGAACATGCCGTCCAGCTGATCGATCTCGTGCTGGTGGCAGACGGCGCGCAGGGCCTCCGATTCCTCGGTTTGCATGTTGCCGTCGACGTCCTGATAGCTGATCCGCACGCGGGCGTGGCGCTGGACCTCGTCGTTGAGGCCGGGCATCGAGACGCTGCCTTCGCGGTGCATGAGCATTTCGGGCGAGGCCCATTCGAGGACCGGATTGACGTAGGTGCGCGGGCCGTCCTTGGCGTCGAGCTCAAGCACCACGACGCGCAAGGGGATGCCAATATGCGGCGCGGTGATGCCGATGCCGGGCGCGTCACGCATGGTCTCGAGCAGATCTGCAGCAAGATCCCTCAGCGCATCGTCGAATGCGGTGACGGGCCGTGCCGGGATCGCCAGACGGCGGTCGGGATAGCGGATGATGGGGCGGATGGTCATCGGGGTCGCCGTCGCTCACTGATCCGGGTACGGCGTGCCGTCCTTGTGCAGGAAGCGGCCGTCGGAAGCCGGGCTCATCATGTCGATGTCGGAGCAAGTGATGAGGTCGTTCGGCGAGCGCGAGCCGACTTCGAGGTAGATCGCCGTTGCGCTCGATCGGTTGATCATGTGATGGCCGTTGCCGCTTCCCTTCGGGAAGGCCGCGCAGTCGCCGGCGCGCAGCACCGTTTCGCCGTGGTCCTCGACGAGCGTGAGCTCGCCTTGGAGAATGTAGATGAACTCGTCCTCGTGCGAGTGCCAGTGCCGCTGGCTCGACCAGTTACCTGGCGGCAGCTGCATCAGGTTGATGCCGAAATCCGACAAGCCGCCGGCATCGCCGAGCCGTTGCCGGGTCCGATCGCCACAAGGTAAGTCGAATGGCGCGGGATAGCCTGAGCCTTTGCGGAGCGGTACTGCGGCGACGTCGATTTTTGGCATTGGTGCCTTCTCCGAATTCGCAGCGTAGTGGTGGACACCTCGCGATGGAGGCGCATCGAGCTCAGTCATAGACTTTGCCGCAATCGGGAGGGCCAGTCTCGCGGAGAATAGGGCGGATCGTCATACAGGCTCTCGTATTCACGGATGGTTGAAGCATCCGTCGTTGACCTTCTGCCACTTGGGTCGACAGCCGAGTGGGTTGTGGAGCGGCCGACGGTGATCGGCAGTCATCGTCTATATCCTCTGCCGAATTACACGGATGTCGTTTTTCGTGATTGCTTTGCGCAGTCGGCTCCCTCGATCGGGGCGCCGGGAACGATCCGACGGCTTGATCGCCTCGGACTCATTCGCATGGTCGAGATCTTTTCAACTCCTCATCGCACGTCGTTTGTATCGGTCCCGCGAAGATTGGACACCGGCAGCATTTGTGTTTCCTATCGCGATGCATCGGCTCGGCTCGGTAGCCCGTTGACCTGAAGCCCGGATAGGATAGCCTCCCTTCGCATGCCGCGAAGGGTTTAGGCTGCGCCGTTGTCCTGCCGTGCAGCAACTTGGCATCAGCGATCCGGCTGACTGTTACCGGGTGGCGCCGCGGCGCAAGCCGGTCCGGTAAGGAGACGGCGGGAGCCAAGCGACGGCTACGAGTTCGGCCGGATGATGCCAATCTGCTGGTGTTTTGCCCGACATGTCAAATCGCTGCGTAGCCTTTCGGGCCGCTGCTAAGTCATTGCGCCGACAGCGGCCGGCTACTGTGCATGGGGTTGTTTTCGCGCTTTTTGCATGAGGATGCCAAAAAAATCTTGTGTCCTCGTCGATGCCGATGTCTGCCTCCGCGGTTCCCGTTCGTCTTCCACCCAGACAGATCTGAGGGAGACTCAAAATGACCCCTTCCAACTATCGCTGGGTGATCGTCGCCGCTGGCGGCCTGCTCGGCTGTGTCGCGATCGGCGGCATGTTTTCGCTGCCGGTGTTCCTGCAGCCGATCGCAAAGGAAACCGGATGGTCGGTGACCGGCATTTCCAGCGCGATGACCATCGGCTTTCTGGCGATGGCCTTCACCAGCATGGCCTGGGGCACGCTGACGGACAGGTTCGGGCCGCTGCCGGTGGTGCTGACGGGATCGACGGTGCTGTCCCTAAGCCTGTTCGCCGCGAGCCATGCGACCTCGCTGATCGCGTTTCAATTCGTCTTCGGCCTGCTGGTCGGCGCCTCCTGCGCCGCGATCTTCGCGCCGATGATGGCGACCGTCACCGGCTGGTTCGACACCCATCGCAGCCTTGCGGTGTCGCTGGTGTCGGCCGGCATGGGCATGGCGCCGATGACGATGGCGCCGTTCGCGGCCTGGCTCGTCTCGGGTCATGACTGGCGCACCTCGATGCAGATCGTGGCGCTGGTGGTCGGCGCCATCATGATCCCGGTCTCGCTGCTGGTGCGACGCCCGCCGGCGCTCGCGCAGGCGCCGGCCGCGCCAATGGGCGCGGGCGCGCGGCAGGCCGAGATGTCGATGGGCGAGGCGCTGCGCTCGCCGCAATTCCTCATCCTGCTCGCCACCAACTTCTTCTGCTGCGCCACCCATTCCGGTCCGATCATCCACACCGTGAGTTATGCGGTGAGCTGCGGCATTCCGCTGATCGCGGCGGTGACGATCTACAGCATCGAGGGGTTTGCCGGCATGGGCGGCCGCATCGCCTTCGGTCTGATGGGCGATCGCTTCGGCGCCAAGCGGGTGCTGGTCTCCGGCCTGCTGCTGCAAGCCTTCGGCGCGCTCGCCTACGTCTTCGCCAATCAGCTCGCCACGTTCTACGCGGTCGGGGCGATCTTCGGCTTCATCTATGCCGGCACCATGCCGCTCTACGCGGTGCTGGCGCGCGAAAACTTTCCGCTTCGGATGATGGGTACGGTGATCGGCGGCACTGCGATGGCCGGCAGCCTCGGCATGGCGACCGGCCCGCTCGCCGGCGGCCTGATCTACGACGCGTTCTCGAGCTACGCCTGGCTTTATATCGGCTCGTGGGCGATGGGCCTCGGCGCGTTCCTGATGGCGATGACGTTCCGCCCATTCGCCAAGCCGCGAGAGGAGGCCGCGCCAGTCACGGCGTGAGCGGTTTCGCCGAGGCGCCGCGCTAGAGCTGCGCCTCGATCGCGGCCTTGTCGATCATGGACCACACCTGCCGGATCTTTCCGTCGCGGAACTCGTAGAAGACGTTCTCGTGGAAGGACACGCGCCTGCCGTTGACGCCGAGCCCCAGGAATTGACCAGCCGGCGTGCAGTCGAACGCCAGCCGGGTGGCGACGATGGGCGGATCGCAGATCAGCAGCTCGATGTTGAAATGCAGGTCCGGAATATCACGAAAATCCTGCTCCAGCATCGCGCGATAGCCGGATAGTCCGAACGGTCGCGCGTTGTGGGCGACGTCCTCATGAACGAACTGTCCGAGCCTCGCCCAGTCCTGCCGGTTCAGGCAGGCGATGTAGTTGCGATAGAAATCGGCGAGATCTGATCGGGACACGGCGATGCTCCTGCGGCTCCGACCATAACGCGGCAGCAGGAAAATCGACGCCCCCGCTCACAGCCGTTTTTCGAAGAACAGGTCCGGGTAGGGGTCGTCGTTGAAGCGCGGGATCTCGCTCCAGCCGCTTCGGCGGTAGAGCTGGCCGGCTTCCGCCAGCGCGCTGTTGGTGTCAAGCCGCAGCAGCGCGATGCCGAGCTCGCGTGCCGCGTTCTCGGCGGCGTCCATCAGTCGCCGGCCAAGCCGCAATCCGCGCGCGGCGGGTGCGACCCACAGCCGCTTGATCTCGGCGTAGCCGTGATCGGTTCCTTTCAGCCCGACGCAGCCGATCGGCAATGTGTCCGAGATCGCGACGACGAACGTTCCGCGCGGCCGGCGCATGTCCTTGGCATCGGGGTCGCGCGACAGCGAGACGTCGAATCCCTGTTTGAAGCGGCGGCCGAGCTCGGCATAGTACTCGCCGAGGCAATAGCGCGCCTCGTCGCTGCGCGGGTCCATCTCGTTCAGTGCGATCCGGTCGAGCGTCAGTGCGGAGGCGACCAAGTCCATCGCCGCCAGCAGCGCCTCGCGTTGCGCATGGCGGTCGAGAAAGCCATCGGCCTGCGTATTCGACAGCGCTTCGTAGGCCGCGAACTCGCGCCGGCCCGCGCGCGTCAGACGAACGACGCGCCGGCGCGCGTCGTTCTCATGCACCGTGGTCTCGACCAGACCCTCGTCCTCGAGGCTGCGCAACAGCCGGCTCGTCAGCCCGGAATCGAGGCCGAGATAGTCGCGAATTTCCGCCACGTCCGAGCGCCCATGCCCGATCGCGTTGAGCACGCGCGCCGCGCCAAGCGGGCGGCCGCGCCCGAGGAACGAAGTATCGAGCGCGCCCACGGCAGAGGTGACGGCACGGTTGAAGCGGCGGACGCGGGCAACAGGATCCAACATGATGCCTGACTTTAGTCAGGTATGTGTCTCTGTCAATCGGGCTCCTAAGCTACCGGTGGATTTCGATCCGAAACCGGTTATGCCACGTGTGCGCCGAGGCTACTATCTGGCGTAACTCCCACTATTGGAAGAACGGAAGCCCGAAATGACATCTTCAACAGCACGCGTCGCTGCACGCAAACCGGCCAAGCTGTCGCGTATGTCGGCGCCGACAGATCTGTCGCCGATCGAGTGGCAACGTGGGTTGCGCCGCCAATTCGGCCGTGAGCAATCATTCCTGCTGGAGAATCTGGGCGTCGAACCGTTCTTCTCGGAGTTCAGGGTCACCAATCCGGCATCAAAGTCGAGTTATCGCGTGGTGGTGCGCGGCATCGGGCCCGGCGGCAATTTCTGCTCGTGCCCGGACTATGCGACCAACGAGCTCGGCACCTGCAAGCACCTCGAATTTACACTTGCCCAATTGGAAAAGAAGCGCGGCGCCAAAGCGGCGTTCGCGCGAGGCTACCAGCCGCCGTTTTCCGAACTCTATCTGCGCAACCAGGGACGACGCAGCATCCATTTCCGCGCCGGAACCGATTGCCCGGCGAATGTGAGGGAGGCAGCCGTCCGCCTGTTCGATCTGGAGCGCGACGGCATCCTGGCCGAAGATCGTCTGGGTGATCTCGACGGTTTCGTCGGCTTGGTGTCGAAGAGCGGACATGAGCTGCGCGCCTACGACGATGCGCTCGATTTCGTGGCGGGACGACGGGATGCCGACAGCCGGGCCGAGAAACTCGCTCGGCTGTTCCCGCGCGGCGCGGCAGATCCCAAGCTGCATCGACTGCTGACAACGGCGCTCTATCCCTATCAGGCTGAGGGGGCACTGTTTGCGGTTCGCGCCGGCCGCGCGCTGATCGGCGACGACATGGGGTTGGGCAAGACGATCCAGGCCATTGCCGCGACGGAAATCCTGGCCCGTCATTTCGGCGTATCGAGGGTTTTGGTGATTTGTCCGACCTCGCTCAAGTACCAGTGGCAAAGCGAGATGGCACGGTTCTCCGGGCGAAAGGACAAGCGTGGGGCCCGCGTCATCGGCGGTGGCCGCGCGCAACGACAGAACGACTATTTGCTGGACGATTTCTGCAAGATCACAAACTACGAGAAGCTCCAGCCCGATCTCGACCTGATCGGCGCCTGGTCGCCGGAACTGGTCATCGTCGATGAGGCTCAACGGGTCAAGAACTGGAATACGATTGCGGCGCGGGCGCTGAAGCGCATCGACAGCCCATATGCGATCGTGCTCACGGGAACACCGCTGGAGAACAAGCTCGAAGAATTGATCTCAATCGTCCAGTTCGTCGATCAGCATCGCTTGGGGCCGACCTGGAAACTCCTGAACGAACATCAAGTCAAGGATGAGACCGGCCGTGTCACCGGCTATCGAGATTTGGGCAGGATCGGCGAGACTCTCGCTCCGATCATGATCCGTCGGCGCAAGTCCGAGGTGTTGCGGCAACTGCCGGAGCGAACCGACCAGAACGTGCTGATTCCGATGACCGGCCCGCAGATGGACTTGCATAGTGAGAACGCCGACAACGTGGCCAGGATCGTGCAACGCTGGCGCAAGACGAAATTTCTCTCCGACAAGGATCAGCGCCGGCTGGCCTGCGCGCTCCAGAACATGCGGATGTCTTGCAACAGCACCTATCTGCTGGATCAGGAGAGCGATCACGGCCTCAAATCGGACGAACTCGCCGCGCTGCTCGATCAGCTGCTTGCCGCGCCGGACGCCAAGGCGGTGGTGTTTTCACAGTGGACGCGGACCCACGATATCGTGATCCGTCGCCTCGATGCGCGCGGCATCGGCTATGTCAGTTTCCACGGCGGCATACCGTCCGAGAAGCGGCCGGAGCTGGTCCAGCGCTTCCGGGACGATCCGACTTGCCGTGTGTTCCTGTCGACAGATGCCGGCAGCACGGGTCTCAATCTCCAGCACGCCTCGACGCTGGTGAATATGGACCTGCCATGGAATCCCGCCGTTCTCGAGCAGCGCATCGCACGCATCCATCGCCTCGGCCAGACACGTCCGGTCCAGATCGTCAATTTCGTCGCAAAGGGGACCATCGAGGAAGGCATGCTGTCGGTCCTGGCCTTCAAGCGCTCGCTGGCGGAAGGCATTCTCGACGGCGGCAGCAACGAGGTCTCGCTGGGCGGGTCGCGGCTGACCCGCTTCATGAAAGATGTCGAGAGTGTCACCGGGGGCATGGGAAGCGGCGAGGTGGTCACGACCGCGGAGGAGGCGGGGCCGGTCGATGGCAGCGGCGGCCTCAAGGCCCCGGGCGCTCCCGCAAGCGAGACTTTGGTGTCGCAAGCCGCTGCAGAAGACGCGTCGGCAGCTCGCGATGCAGCCTCCGATCCATGGCAGACGCTGGTCCAGATGGGCGCGGAATTCTTCGGTGCCATCGTGGATTCCAGCTCACCAAATCATCCCTGGATCGAACGCGACCCGACCAACGGCTCGCAAAGCCTCAGGGTTCCGCTCCCGTCACCAGAGATCGCAGACCGGCTGGCGGACGTACTTTCCGCCTTGGCTACGACTTTGCGACGCGGGACAGCTTGACGCCGGCACGCTGACGCCTGCGCTCAGTCGAGCCCCAGCAGCTTGCGGGTGTTCCGCGGGAGCCTTGCCACGATCAACGCATGCGCCTGCGCCAGATAGGCGGTGAGCTCCGCATCGGGCAGGGCGCTGTTGCCGATGAGCTGCACCCATTTGGCCCGCGCCAGATAAGGCGCCGGCCGCGCGACGCCGTGCTCGATCAGCATCGCATAGGCCATGTTCGAGGTCTTGAACATGTAGCCGCCCGAGCGCGCGGCAAAGCCGCCGCCGAGCGCGAACATCTTGCCGCCGACCTTGAACACGGACGTGCCCTCCCACTGCACCACTTTGGTGACGGCGGGCAGGCGCAGGCAACGCGTTTCGAAGGCCTTGGGTGTCATCGCCGGAGCGATAGCACGTTGGGTGCGGCTTGCAACGCGCTAGCTGCCGAGCGCAGCGAAGGCGGCAATGGTGCGGTCGACCGCGTCCTCGAATCGAGTTCCTGTCGCGTCATTTTTCATGCTGGATAGCGCGCAATCGCGGCTTTGTCCCGTCCGCTGAGGGGAGTACGTCTGGAGTAGACAGGGGTTGTCTGGAACAGTGGTCTGTCCATGCTGGAATCGGTTCGCGCGCTTGCCAACGTCCTGAAACGCAAGGATCTCTATGGCCGTTTCAGCCGTTCGGCGTTCGAGAAGGGCCACGCTTATTAAGCCCAGGGACGTGTTTCGGGAATAGAGATCAGCGACGATCTGACCCACATCGAGGCGGACGTCGAGGGCAGCGAGATCGACGACTACTTCGTCGAGATCCAATTGAAGTTCAAGGACGCGCAGCTCGTCGATATCAAAGGCAAATGCAGCTGCCCGATGGCGCGCAACTGCAAAGCACGTGGTGGCGACGCTGCTCGAAGCGATCAGCGAAACCCCATCCGAGGCGCCTCCGCCGCGGCCCACCGTGCCGGGACGGCCGCCTGGTGTTCTGCCCTACGAAATCAACGAATGGCTCGACAAGCTCGGCAAGGCGGTTCGGAGCGACGACTACCCCGCCGACGTGAATCAGCGCCTGCTCTATCGTCTGCATCCCTCCGACGAGCGCATCGCGATGCCCGTTCTGGCGATCAGCCTGCTCTCGGTGCGGACACTGAAGAACGGCAACTACTCGGACAGCTACACGCAGCCCAACGTCGCCGATTTCTCCGCTGACCGGGCGCCGAAATACTATCGCGATTCCGATATCGATATCGTATCGCAACTGAGGGCGCACGGAGGCGGATATTCTTTCCGAGCGCCACCGCAGTCCGCTGACCTGTTGACCAAGATTCTCGCCACCGGCCGCGCCTTTTTGGCTCGACTACAAGCGCGCGCCGTTGCGCTGGGGTGAAAAGCGTGAGGGCCGCATCGAATGGCGCCAGATCGGGCTGCGAACGGTGGCGCCGCATCTGATCGTGCCGGGCGTCATCGCACTCAACGCCGAGCCTCCAGTCTATGTCGATGAGGCTGCCGGGACGATCGGGCGGTTGCGCTGGACATGCCGCCGCGGCTCGCGGCTCAGTTGCTCTCCGCGCCGGCAATTCCGCGAGCCGAACTCGACGAGGTTTCGCGCCAGCTCGGTCGAAGGCTGCCCGTGCAGCATCATGATCTTCTGCCGTCCAGGCCGGCGCAGCCAACGAAGGTCACGCGCCGCCGGTTCCCATTCTGCGCTTGATGCCAGGCAAGGAAAGTGCAAGTGCGTTCTACTACCGCAGGCGCGAGCAGAACAGCGATCCCATCGGCGTCGCGCAACTCCATTTCCGCTGCGGCCCGATCGAGATCGAACCGACCAAGCGGGGAGTTCGTCTGGAAGCGTTTCATGCCGGACAGGTTTATGAGATCACGCGCCGCCAGCCGGCGGAACGGCAGGCCCGCAAGCGGCTGACCGATCTCGGTTTCGTCGCAGCAAAGTCCAGCTTTCCCTATCTGGACTATCGCCACGATGCGGATCTGGCATTGGCCGAGCCTGACGATTGGTTTGAGTTCCTCAGCTTGCATGTTGCGGGATTGCAGGCCGAAGGCTTTGAGATCATTGTCGAGGACGCATTTCCGTTTCGGCTGGCGCAGACGTCTGGCGATTTTGACGCGGAATTTGAATCGAGCGGTATCGATTGGTTTGAATTGGCGCTCGGTATCGACATCGACGGCAAGCGCCAAGATCTGGCGCCCCTGATTGCTGCGTTGGTGGCGAGGCCCGATTTCACTCCGGATGCCGTCCGGGAGCGGGCCGATGCTGGCAAGTCCTTCCTGCTCCCGCTCCCGGACGGTCGGCATTTGGCGCTGGCGACTAATCGCTTCCTTCCGCTGGTTTTAGCGCTCCACAGTTTGAAACTGAGCGGCTTTGGCGGGTCGGGAAAAATCAAGCTGTCGCGCGCCGAATTGGTGCCGCTGCTTGGATTGGAAAACGAGCATTTCGTATTCCGCGGAGCCGACAATATTCGCCGTCTTGCCGGGCTGCTTCAGGCGCGCGGGCTCGCCCCGCCGCCTTTGCCGGAGAGGCGGTCTGTTCGATCGCGAGGGCCAAATCGCCGCGACACTCACCGAGGATGACGTCAAGGCTCTGTTCGAGGCCTAGCGGCGTGACGCCGCGCCAGCACGTCTATGCAGGGCCGAGGGCCTGACTCGCCTTTATCCGCGCGCTCAAATACGGCTTCGATCGATGACGTTGCCGCTCAATGGCGGAACCGAGCTGTCGCTGAGGGTCGCGTGAAGCTCGGCAATCTAGAAATGGTGCACGCCGAGCGCCGAAAAGGCGCCGTCATGGACGTCGTGGCCGTCGCTCGTCGGCTGGCGAGGAGGCCAAGATGCAGCGTCAGCGGCGCATGATCTGCGCCGTCTCCGGCCGGGTGCAGGAGACCGCCGGCCATGCCCGTGACATTGTCCGTGAGAGGATGACGGAGCTTGGTGGTGCTCCTCGCATCTGGCTCTCAGCGACGTCTCACGCTACGCTCCCCCAACCACAAACCTTCGGGAGGCAAGCACAATGCCCAAGCTCGACCATCTCCGTCCCAGCGGCCTGCATCACAATCCGGCCTATTCCCACGTCGTCACTGCCACGGGCGCGCGCACCATCTACATCTCCGGGCAGGTGTCAGTGGACGAGGAGGGGCGGATCGTCGGCGAAGGCGATCTCGCCGCGCAGACGACGCAGGTGATGCAGAATCTCGGCCACGCGCTGAAAGCGGCCGGCGCCAGCTACGCCAACATCGTCAAGATCACGACCTTCGTCGTTGGCTACAAGCCTGAGCTGCGCCCGATCATCGGCAAGGCCCGCTCAGTCTTCTTCGAAGGCATGGAGCCGCCCGCCTCTACTCTCGTCGGCGTCTCCGCGCTCGCCGCGCCGGAATGGTTGATCGAGATCGAGGCGGTGGCCGTGGCGGATTGAGGCCTTGCGAACGCCGTGCGCGCAATGGATCGCGCACGATCCGTAAACCCTCACTCCTGCGCCTTCTCCGGCCCTTCATACGCAATCCCGCGGATCACCACGCCGCCGCCGAACTTCTTGCGCAAGCTATCTACCGCCCGCTCGGCGTGGGCGGCGCGGCGGTCGAGCATGTCGGTGTCGTCGGCGGGCGAGCCTTCGCGCAGCGCGCTAACGCCAGCGCCCATCAGGCGGAAGGCGGTGCCGTCGATCTCTTTCGCCAGCATCTCGCGGCAGATCGAAAAGATCTTTGCGGCAAGCTGCGTCGGCCCGGCGATCGACTGCGATCGCGTGCGCTGGCGGAAGTCGGCGGTCTTCAGCTTCAGCGTGACGGTCGAGCCGGCGAGCTCGCTGCTCTTCAGCCGCGACGACGTCTTCTCGCACAGACGCCACAAGATCCGCTCCAGCGTCGCGAAATCGCGGATGTCGGTCTCGAAGGTGGTTTCGCTCGAGATCGTCTTGGCGCCGCGATCGGGCTCGACGCATCGGTCGTCGATGCCGCGTGCGAGCCGCCACAGCCTGCGGCCGTCGCTCGGAAACTGCCGCATCAGCTCGATCTCGTCGGCCTTCTGGAGGTCGGCGATGATGCGGAAGCCGCGCTGCACCAGGCGCTCCTGCGTCGCGGGGCCTACGCCAAAAATAAAGCCGACCGGCTTCTCCGCCAGCATCGCGCGTGCTTCCTCCTGGTCGAGCGCGGCAAAGCCGCGCGGCTTGTCCAGATCGGAGGCGATCTTGGCCAGGAACTTGTTGCAGGACAGGCCGACCGAGACATTGATGCCGATGTCGCGCTCGATGTTGCGGGCAAAGCGCGCCAGCACTTTTGCCGGGATCATGCCGTGGACCCGTTCGGTTCCGGAGAGATCGAGAAAAGCCTCGTCGATCGAGAGCGGCTCGACCAGCGGCGTCAACGCCTGCATGGCCTGGCGTACCTGGCGGCCGACGCGGACGTATTTCGCCATGTCGGGCGGGATCACGACCGCGTGCGGACAGGCTTCCAGCGCCTTGTACATCGGCATCGCCGAGCGCACGCCATAGGTGCGCGCGATGTAGCAGGCCGCCGACACCACACCGCGCTTGCCCCCGCCGATGATGACGGGCTTGTCGGCGATCTCGGGGTTGTCGCGCTTCTCGACCGTCGCATAGAAGGCGTCGCAATCGATATGGGCGAGGGTCAGCGTCGACAGCGCCCGATGGTGGACGAGCCGGGGGGAACCGCAGGCCGAACAGCGCCGCGCGGCCAAGCCCTGCACGGCGACGCCCTGATCGGCCAGACAATCCCGGCAGAAGCAGCGTGGACCGGCCGACTCGGGTGCGCTCACGGCACGTCACGCTCCCAGGTGCGGTCGCCGAGCGCGTCGCCCAGCACCTGCCGCGCTGCGGCAACGTTGGTCGGATGCAGTTCGGACGTGCTCGCAAAGGCCTTCACGGTGGCGTCATCACGCAGCACGAAATCGAGCACGCTGAGGAGGAAATTGGGGTCCGAGGCGGCATTCCGCAGCGTCTCCGGGCCGACACCTGTCTCGGCCAGAAACAGGCCCAGCCGCTCGGGATCGCCCGCGACGAAGGACAGAGCCTGAATCGCAACGATTTCAGCGACTTCGCGGGGGTTGTGAACAGGCTTTTTCAAGGGCGCGGTTTGCCTTTCCGTTAACTTTCAGTGTCTACTTTGGAATCATCATGCCCGAGTCTCGTGCCTAAGTCTCGCGACCCCAGACAAGCAACTGGAAACCACATCGCAGAAAGTCGGCACTCGGGTTTAACGAAACTAGAGCGAATCTGAGGCTAGTTTGAATCCAGTTTTCGAAGCGCCGGCGAGTGGTGCCTGAGGCGTCATATGTATCGCTCTGCTGGCCAATCGGGAGGACGGAATGGCTAAGACCGTCCTGATCGTGGAAGACAACGAGCTCAACATGAAGCTGTTCCGCGACCTGTTGGAGGCGCACGGCTACCAGACTTCGGGCACCAGCAACGGCTACGAGGCGCTCGACCTCGTTCGCAAGATGCGCCCCGACCTCGTGCTGATGGATATTCAACTGCCGCAGGTCTCGGGGCTCGAGGTGACGCGCTGGATCAAGGACGATCCGGAGCTGCGCGCCATTCCCGTCGTCGCGGTCACGGCGTTCGCGATGAAGGGCGACGAAGAGCGCATCCGCGAAGGCGGCTGCGAGGCCTATTTGTCCAAGCCGATCTCGGTCGGCAAGTTCATCGAGACGGTCCGGCGTTTCATCGGATAGGAAGTGAGTTCAAAGTGTCCGCGCGTATCCTCGTCGTCGATGATGTTCCTGCCAACGTCAAGCTGTTAGAGGCCCGTCTGTCCGCCGAATATTTCGATGTGATGACCGCCTCGAACGGCACCGAGGCGCTGGCCATCTGCAGCCGCGCCGAATGCGATATCATTCTGCTCGACGTCATGATGCCGGACATCGACGGTTTCGAGGTCTGCCGCCGCCTCAAGACCGATCCGGCGACCCACCACATTCCCGTCGTGATGGTGACGGCGCTCGACAGCCCCGCCGATCGCAACCGCGGGCTCGAGGCAGGCGCCGACGATTTCCTGACCAAACCCGTCTCCGACGTCGTGCTGATCGCGCGGGTGCGCTCGCTGACGCGGCTGAAGATGATGACGGACGAGCTGCGCATGCGTGCCATCACCTCGCTCGAGATCGGCATGCAGGCGCCGGAGCGCACCGCGGTGGCCGACACCGGCAAGGGCGGCCGCATCCTTCTGGTCGACGACCGCCAATCCTCCTATGAGCGGCTGGCGACGCTGCTCGCCGCCGAGCACACGGTCGATGTCGAGCCCAATCCCACGGAGGCGCTGTTCCACGCCGCCGAGGGCAATTACGACCTCCTGATCGTCTCGCTCGATCTCAACAATTTCGATGGCCTCAGGCTATGCAGCCAGGCGCGCTCGCTCGAGCGCACGCGGCACGTGCCGATCCTGGCGATCGCGGAAGCTGAGAACTCCACGCGGCTGCTTCGCGGCCTTGAGATCGGCGTCAACGATTATCTGCTGCGCCCCATCGACAAGACCGAGCTGCTCGCGCGCGTGCGCACCCAGATCCGCCGCCGTCGTTACACCGATCATTTGCGCGACAACGTGCAGAACTCGATCGAGGCGGCGATCACCGACGCGCTGACCGGCCTGCACAACCGCCGTTACATGGAAAGCCATCTGGCGACGCTGGCCGAGCAGGCCTCGACGCGCGGCAAGCCGCTCGCGCTGATGATTCTGGACATCGACTTCTTCAAGTCGATCAATGACAACTATGGCCACGACGCCGGCGACGACGTGCTGCGCGAATTCGCCGTGCGGGTGCGCAAATCGATCCGCGGCATTGATCTGGCCTGCCGCTACGGCGGCGAGGAATTCGTCATCGTGATGCCCGAGACCGATCTCCACGTCGCCGGCATGGTCGCCGAGCGCCTGCGCCGCTCGATCGCGGTCGAGCCGTTTGCCGTCCACAAGGGCACCAAGCGCATCGAGGTCACGATCTCGATCGGCCTGACCACGCTCGAGCAGAAGGGCGAGGCGGTGGCCGACGTGCTCAAGCGCGCCGACACCGCGCTCTACCGCGCCAAGCACGACGGCCGCAATCGCGTGGTGTCGCAGGCGGCGTGAGGCAGGCCGGGCACAAAAGCGCGAAAACAACCCCATGCACAGTAGCCGAGGCTAGTTAGCCGGATCAATGGCTTACGGTAGGCATACGCAGGCGGCAACGCCGTTTGACTCGTCGGGCAAAACAGGGGCATTTTCTTATGGTCGGGCAGTGGGACGACTGCTGTCGCTACATCCTCAACTGTCGTCCCGGCGAAGGCCGGGACCCATAACCCCAGGACGGGGTTGTGGTGCGAGCAGGTAACCACGAATCTTCGCCAAACTGCTTTTCGTGGGTATGGGTCCGGCCCCCGTGCGCAATTGCCCACTAGGCCGGGACGACAACTAATGCGGCGCGCGCTTGCCTCGCTTCACCGCCGGCTTCGCCACCGCATCCACCCCCGCACTCCGCAGCAGCACCTTCGCCGCTTCCTTCGCCGCACGCGCCATCGCGGGATCGTCGCGGACGAGGTCCTGGGCGATGGAGCCGTCGACCAGCAGCACGAGCTGCGTTGCCAGCGCCTCCGCTTCCGCGACGCCGAGCTCGTTCAGGCGGTCGCGAAACCAGATGCGGCGGCTCTCCTTGAACGCGATCGCTATCTTCTTCACGGAGCGGTCTGCAGGCCCGAGCTCTGCGACTGCATTCACGAATGGGCAGCCGCGAAAATCCTTGGCGGCAAACCGACGCTCCAGCGAATCGAAGGTGGCGAGGATCTGCTCGGCCGGCGGCTTGTCGGAGGTGCGCGGAGCTACGAAGCGGCGCTCCAGATAGGCCGCGATCAGCGCGTCCTTGGATGGGAAGTGGTTGTAGAGCGTGCGCTTGGAGATGCCGATCCCGGCCGCGATGGTATCGACGCCGATAGCGCGAATGCCTTGAAGGTAGAACAGCTTGTCGGCGGTCTCGAGGATCCGCTCCTTCATCGTCTGTGGGGAGGGCAGGGGAGCCATGCGACGGGATAAATCCTTTTGGCGTGCTGTTGGCTTGACAACGCCTGCTAACCATAGCCTAAGTACACAGGTCTGTGTAACCAAAATCAACGGGAATCGCAGACGGCGGAAGGCGTGCCGCGCCGCCGTCATCCGCTCGCTCGCATTGGCCTGGTACTTCATGCTGCCGGCGAGCCCGTTCTCGACCTTGCTGTTCGGCGCGATCATGGGTTTTCTGTGGATGGGCGTCGGCCCGCTGGTGGCGGGCGCCGTCGCCGAGATGTTCGGGCTGCGCTGGCAGGCGATGATCCAGGGCCTCGCCTTCATGAGCCACCAGGTCGGCAGCTTCCTCGGCGCCTACGGCGGCGGGTTGATCTACGACTCGCTCGGCTCCTACACCATGGCGTGGCGGATCGGCGTGGCGC
This sequence comes from Bradyrhizobium hipponense, assembly GCF_008123965.1. Classification (GTDB taxonomy): domain Bacteria; phylum Pseudomonadota; class Alphaproteobacteria; order Rhizobiales; family Xanthobacteraceae; genus Bradyrhizobium; species Bradyrhizobium hipponense. The sequence goes on from NZ_VSTH01000072.1 coordinate 17,876, forward strand.
TGGGTTTGGCGGGCGGCATCGTGCAGGTCGCGTTCGCGCTGATCCGGCCGTCGCAGCCGCCGGTGTTGCGGATGGCGTAGGGGGCGCGTGTCCTCGTGAGCGTCCGCTTAGAATTTTACAGCGGCGTCGCGCTGCTTGGTCGTGATCGGCCGCTTTTGACCCATGTGAGACATGGCATGCGTCGGCAGGACCCTCGACCGTGGCCACCGATAACCGCCCGATTGGATCGAAGCGCTATCTGCACCGAGGGGTTCTGCAAGCGAGGCCGACAAACGTCTGCTCGTTGGGCAACGACGTGACCCAGTCTAGGGATGCGCGCCTATCGCCCCCGTCATTTTTCGGCGCAGGTCGTACCACCCGCGATAGGGGCCCGCTGGTGTTGGGACTTCACGTGCGCAAGTAGCCTTCAACCTCGCCCTCAGCCGAGGCGAGCTCTCCTCCAGCGGCTCGCCCTGCATCTCATCTGGGTCATGAGGCCCTGGGAATAGATCTGCACTGCGATCTTGGGTGCCGGCTGCGGGTAGAGCGTACCATTCGGCGTCGTTCGTCGGCCGAGGTCTTGAGCGTCGTCAGGTTGTCGAAGGCCGGAAGGTCGTGGCCTCCGCTCTCGGCCGCCATCTTTTCGATTGCCTTCGGCTGCGACAGGTGCGCCAGCAGGCTCTTTGCCGCCGGCTTGCTCTTGGCGAAGGACCAGATCCCCAGAAGGAATGAAGGGTAGCGAAGCCGCCCTTCGGACCCGCCGCCGACCTGGCGCGATTGCCCCAAAGGAGACTCGTCAATTGGCAGCGAACCCGCAAAGAGAGCCGAAGTGAGACCCATAGCCGCCGCCTCAAGCTAGCACTTGATTTCCTGCTGCGACGGGCGACAATGACGTCGCGCCAGCTTCCGGTACCGAATTTCATATAAGACGGGGAAAACCCGCTTGGCCACGGCAATACCGTCGCTGCGCGGGAGGGACCGTTATGACGGTAGGGTTCATGCGCTGGCAGCAGCGCCGACGCGATCCAGGCCGCCCGTGGTATCGCCGTTACGACTGGGAGCGATGTAGTCGCGCCGTTGCTCTGCAAAGAATTCGCCCTGTTTCGCGGCGAACTCGCCACCACGCCGCTGCAAGTGGAACACCAACAAATGATCATCGAGCCAACGTATTGCGCACGTTGTCGCGTGCGCATGCGTTGAACCACGGAGGCGCGATAGACTGAAAAGGGACTCCAAGCCGGCGTAAGACTGGCCAAGGGGCATCAGCTCAGACACACCGAGGGAGGAATGCATGACGACAGTAACCCGACGTCACGTCCTCAAGAGCGGTACCGCGCTCGCGGGCGGCATGGCCGGCATCCTGGCCACCGGCCGCGCGCCCGCTTTTGCACAGGGCACGACGGTACACTGGCTGCGCTGGACCGACTTCGTTCCGGCGTCAGATCAGCTTCTGCGCAACGAAATCGCCAAGGAGGGCGAGAAGGCGCTCGGCATAAAGCTCAATATCGAGACCATCAACGCCAACGACATCCAGGCCCGCGTCACCTCGGCGATCCAGTCGGGGTCAGGCCCCGACATCGTCTGCGTCCTCAACAATTGGGGGCAGCTTTACGGCGAGAGTGTCATAGACGTCAGCGACATCGCTGAGGAACTCGGCAAGGGCCAGGGCGGCTTCTACGAAACATCCCGCGCTGTCGCCAATGACGGCAAGAAATGGATTGCAGTGCCGTGGTGCATCGTCGGCCTGCAGATCGCATACCGAAAGTCCTGGTTTGCCGAGATCGGCTACACGGATGGAAAATTTCCCCAGACGTGGGAAGAGTATCGTGAGGCCGGCAAGAAGCTGAAGGCAAAGGGACGGCCCATCGGCCAAACGCTGGGGCACACCTTCGGCGATGCGCCCGCCTTCACTTACCCCTACCTGTGGTCCTGGGGCGGCAAGGAGGTCGAAGCAGACGGCAAGACGGTTGTGCTAAACAGCCCAGCAACGGTCGAGTCGGTGAAGTTCATGGTGGCCTTCTGGAAGGACGCCCACGATGAAGGCGGGCTCGCCTGGGACGATTCCAACAACAACCGCGCTTTTCTGTCCGGGACGTGCAGCGCCACGCTCAATGGCGCCTCGATCTACATCGAGTCTCTGCGCAAGCCGGATACCTACAAGACGGAGGCAGGCGGGCAACTGAAGGACGACATCCTGCACGCCGCGCTGCCCAAGGGTCCCGGCGGGCAGTTCAGCTATCACGTCCCGTTCTCGAACCTCCTGATGGGTTATTCGAAGAACCAGGATGCGGCGAAGAAATTCCTTGGCTGGATTCACTCCAGGGACGTCTACGACAAGTGGTTCGTCTCCCAGAAGGGCTTCTCGGTGGGTCCGACCACGGATTGGGAAAAGCACAAGCTGTGGGGCGACGACCCGATCATGCTGCCTTACAAGCAAGCGGCGCGCACAGGGCGCTTCGCTGGCTACCAAGGGCCCTCTACGCGCAAGGCAGCCGAGGTTGTAACCAAGTACATCATCATTGATATGTACGCAAAGGCCGTCCAAGGCATGCCCGCCGAGGATGCCGTGAAGTGGGCAGAGGCTGAGCTCACGAAGGTCTACGTCTGAGGTTAAGCCGTCCCTCTCCCCATCTTTGGTGGGGAGCAAGGGAATCTTCCGACCGACGAGGATCGAACATGGCGATAAGCGCGGTTTCCGCCACCACGCTCCGCGAGGCCCCCCCTCCGCGGCGACAGCGGTTGCTAGAGGACGAGCGCTGGCTGGCGTTCGTGCTGCTTGTGCCGACCATCGTGCTGCTCGGCATGTTCATTGCCTATCCCTTCATTCGAGGGATATTGCTGTCGGTCACCAACTCGCGCGTCGGTATGCCCGGCGACTTCGTCGGCCTCGCTAACTTCTACAAGATCTTCAATGACGGGATCTTTCGCACCTCCGTTTACAATACCTTCGTCTATACGGGCGTGACCACCGTCTTCAAGCTGGCGCTCGGGCTGTGGCTGGCCATGCTGCTCAACCGTAATTTCCACGGCAAGGCTTTTACCCGTGCTTTCATCCTGCTGCCTTTCATTATCCCGACCGTGCTCTCGACTTTCGCCTGGAAGTGGATGTTCGACCCGACGTTCAGCGTCCTCAATTGGCTCCTCTACCATTTCGGCTTGATCACCGGTCGGATCAACTGGCTGGGCGATCCCGACCTCGCCATGATCTCGATTATCATCGTCAACATCTGGCGCGGGGTGCCGTTCTTCGCCATCAGCCTGCTCGCCGGCCTGCAGACCATCAGTCCCGAACTCAACGAGGCCGCCGCCATCGACGGCGCCAAGCCGTGGCAGCGATTCTGGCACATCACCTGGCCGCTGCTGCTGCCCGTGACCATGGTCGTGGTGCTGTTCTCGGTGATTCAGACGTTCGCCGACTTCCAGATCGTCTATGTGATGACGGGCGGCGGACCAGCCAACGCAACGCACCTGTTCGCCACCTACGCCTATCAGATCGCCATCGGCACCGGCCTGTTGAGCGAGGGCGCCGCCATCGCGCTCGCAATGTTTCCAGTCTTGTTTCTGGTCGTCATCATCCAACTTCTCTACATCCGCCGCGTGGAGGTCCGCTGAGCCATGATCGAAGGTGCAATCTGGCGAAAGTGGGTGTTCTTTTACGTCCCCATGGCGCTGTTCCTGCTTTTCCTGCTGTTCCCGTTTTACTGGATGGTGATCACTTCGGTGCGGCCGGACGGCGAGCTTTACCGGCCCTGGAATTCGATCAACTACAATCCGTTCTGGACCTGGAAACCGACCTGGGACCATGTCAGGTACCTGTTCGAGGAGACGCTGTTCGCATCGTGGCTGTGGAACACGACGTTCATCGCGCTCGCGTCAACCGCTATCTCGCTCGTGTGCGGCGTGTTCGCCGGCTATGCTCTGTCGCGGCTGAACTTTCCATTTGCCGGCAGCTTGGGTACCGGCATCTTCATCACCTATCTGGTGCCCCAGACGCTGCTGTTCATTCCGCTGGCCGAGATGATCCGCAACTATCGGCTGGGTGATACGCCCTGGGCACTGATTCTGACCTATCCGACCTTTCTTATTCCGTTCTGCACCTGGCTCATGATGGGCTACTTCAAGGCTGTACCGAGGGAGCTCGAGGAATGCGCGCGCATTGACGGCGCCTCGCGCTGGCAGGCTATGCTCTACATCGTCATCCCGGTGGCGATCCCGGGCATCCTCTCGGCCGGCATCTTCGCTTTTACGCTGTCGTGGAACGAGTTCATCTATGCGCTAGTCTTCCTGTCCTCGCCTGAGCAGAAGACTGTGCCGGTCGGCGTCACATCGGAGCTGATCCGCGGCGATGTATTCTACTGGGGACCGCTGATGGCCGGGGCCCTGCTTGGATCGATACCGGTTGCTATCGCCTATTCGTTTTTCGTCGAGCACTACGTCGCGGGATTGACCGGATCGGTGAAGGGCTGACAGCGCCCCGGATCATGGGATTGAAAAGCGCGCATGCAGAGCGACCAGGTGGTTGGGAGGCAGGTGAGCGAATGGGACAGGTCGTCCTCAAGGGGATCAACAAGTTCTACGAGAGCGTACACGCTGTCAAAGACGTCAATCTGCAGATCCGCGACAAGGAGTTCGTGGTGTTCGTCGGACCGTCCGGCTGCGGCAAGACCACGACGCTCAGGATGATCGCCGGGCTGGAAGCGATCAGCTCCGGCGATATCTCAATCGACGGCAACGTGATCAACACACTTGCGCCTATGGACCGCGACATAGCCATGGTGTTCCAGAACTACGCGCTCTACCCGCATATGAGCGTATACGACAACATGGCATTCGGCCTGAAGATGCGCAAATTCGAAAGGCCTGAGATTGAGAAGCGCGTGCGCGAGGCGGCCGACATCCTCGGCATCGGCGAATTGCTAAAGCGCAAGCCGCGGCAGCTCTCCGGCGGCCAGCGCCAGCGGGTGGCTTTGGGCCGTGCCATCGTGCGCCACCCCCGCGTGTTCCTGTTCGATGAGCCGCTGTCGAACCTCGATGCCAAGCTGCGGGTGCAGATGCGTGTTGAGCTCAAGAAGCTGCATCTGCGTCTCGGCACCACCGCCATCTACGTTACCCACGATCAAGTCGAGGCTATGACGCTGGGTGACCGGGTCGTCGTCATGAAGGACGGCGTGGTGCAGCAGGTGGGGGAGCCGCTCGAGCTGTATAATCAGCCCGCCAACAAGTTCGTCGCCGGCTTCATCGGCTCCCCGGCCATGAATTTCGCCGCCGTTACGGTGACCGAGGCGGGCGGATCGCTGATCGCCGAGAACTCCGGCTTGCGCATCAAGCTACCGGACGAGATCGCGCAGCGCCTGCGCGGCCATATCGGGCGCGAGGTCATACTCGGTGTGCGGCCGGAGGACCTCACCGTGGCGGGTAGCGCTGATCTCGACCACCCGTGCTTCGATGCTGTGATTGAGGTGGTCGAGCAACTCGGCTCGGAAATCCTGCTCGATATGAAGGTCGGCGAGAGTATCATGGTGGCGAGCGTCGAGCCGACCGCGAGGGTGAGGGTGGCCGACAAGCTGCGCGTTGCCATGCGGCCTTCCAGGCTTCATGTTTTCGACGCGCAGACCGAGGCGGCCATCTAGCGCCCGCAGTTGGCCAATTCCACTGGCAAGGGATTTGCTCAGAACCGGTGACCTCACTGTCACCAGCTTCGATGAGGCCCGGAGAGCGAAGGCACTTGGCCTAACCATGCCCGAGCCCTTTTTGCTGCGTGCTGACGAGGCGATTGATAATGCCATTTGCTGCGGTATCGGAGTCCGTTATTGGCCCGAAGGCGAAGATCGCGATAGCGTCTCGCACGTCGGTTGTCGAGGTGAAGACCGGACGTTGCAGAAGCGTGGCCAATTCGATGCGAATGACCCCATTTCGGACATGGCGCGATGTCCGGCTTAGGTCCGTAGTGCGCAGCAAAACCGACATTGCTATGGTCGGTCGGAACAGCCAACGGGTGACCCCGCCGTTCGTCGGCAAGCCCGATAGCGCCAAGGTTCTAGCAAGCTTACCGCCCCACAGGCGCGCTTGGGCACCTGGCCTCCGACTGCGCTGCCCGCGTGTGGCAGTCTTGGTCCCACGACCGATCTTACTGGCTACTGCACCGACCCATCTCGCGGCGGCGGTCCCGAAGCTTGCGATACTTCAATCTCGCTGTCGTCGTGAATGTGCTCGGCGACCTGGCCGAAGTCGTGCATGTCGAACCATTGCCCGCACGCCGGGCATTTCATGTGGTGGTCGGCCTCTGTCCTAGCGATGCGGTTGACGTCCCGACCCGGTTTCGTCCTCGGCAACGCCTATGACCTCGTACTCAAAGACGACGCCTTCGGGATCGTTCACCACGAACCACTCATCGGCAAGATCCGAGTTTGCAAACACCTTGAGATGGTCACGGTCGCCGACCTGCTTCTTTGTATCAACATAAATCCAGACCGTTTTCATCGATCTCGCGCCAGCTTGCGGCGTCCCCAGTAGGGTTCCTTGCGAGATGGTTAAACTCCCGAACGTGGCCCCGGTTCAATGCTTTCATGACGCCGAGCCGGGCAAGCATCGTTGGCCCATCATGTTCCGCAACCAGCAAGCAGCGCTTGCATCACGGCTTGCCATTCTTCTGCATCGTGCTCTGCGTGCGGCAGCTTGGTAATGTATTCTGCCGCGTCGCGCAGTATGACCAGCGGCTTCCGGGCCGGCACTATGCTCCGCAGCTCGTGCCATTTAACGGCGCGCTGCGCCACGGCTCGTGATAAAGTCCTCAAATGAGGGCAGCCGCGCCACGCTCTTCAGAAGGCTCGCATCGTCGTCGATCACGACCACAACTGTCCGCTGCGCCATCATATCCGTGCCCAGCCCCTACGCGTATATGGCCCCCACGGGGTCGACCAACCCTTGATCTGCATCAACGGAGGTCCGCCGGCGCTGATGTCATCGCTGGGCCTTGCGACGCGCAGGCGCAGTGCCTGGCCGCAACTCCATGCTGGACACGCCCGCTGTAATGTTCACGCCCGTCTGACCCTGCACGGACACCGGCTGCAAAGCGACCGTGCGGTCCGAGCCGCCGATCAGGAGGTTGGCACCCACTCCGGCGCCGACCGTACCACCTGCGGTCGCCCCCGCATAGGTTCCCGCCAATGCCGCCCGGCGCAGTGTGGTCGGTGCAAAAACGGCCCAAGTCAGCTGGCCGCCGGACGTGGCGCCGATGTCGAGCCCAAGCGTGCTGACGGTGCCTTCATAAGCCTCGCGCGCCCTGCCTCTCGCCGATGCATAGATGCAGCTTAGTTGCCGCTGTCCCGCGACAATCATGCCAACGCCCGGCGATATGTTGCAGGTGAGCGTGCCGACCTGCGTTCGCCCGGCCTGCTGAGCCGTAGCAGGAACAATGGCCAGGGCGAGCACCAGGGCGGCGCATGCGGTTGTTCTGTTCAGCATAGCTTTGTTCATGGGCGGCCTCCATCGACGCATTCTGGTGGTCCTCTCAACGCGGACCGGCATTGCGATGTTCCTGTTCCTCGCACGTGCGAAGCCGAAAGACGGACTGAGCGCAGAACCTGTCGCGGCGAGATAGGTACGAATAAAGGCGCTAGATCAATTATCAGGACCGCCAAGGAGGAGCCCGGGTTCACTCCGCCGTGCCGGTCGATGACTGAGTGAAGTCCGTTTCTGGGCCATTGCTCCAGTTTGCGCGCTACAGCGAAGTGTCCGGAGCGGGGAGTAGACCGGAGTGCGCCGGG
>NZ_VSTH01000073.1 GCF_008123965.1 Bradyrhizobium hipponense
TGGTAGCCGTATTTCATCACCGCGATGTGGGCCAGCAAGGCTTCCGTCACCATCCCGCCATCGATCGCCTGGGCCGGCGCGGGTGCCTGCAGCACACCCTGGCGGCATCCCCGGCAGCCATACCGCGGACGCACAATGCGCTTGACCCGGTACTGCATCGGAATGACGTCGAACGCTTCCTTGACGGTCTCCCCGATCTTGTGCAGCCGCTCGCCGCAGCAAGGGCAGATGTAGCTCTCGATATCGATTACGACATCGATGCGCGGCAAATGCTCCGGAAGCTTCCCCCGGTTGCGTCGCGCCGGTCGCTTTCCACGGCCCTCCGCTCCATCAGGCAGCCTGCCTCCGGTTACGTCGTCGTTGGCCGCGGCACGAGCCGCCTGTGCCGTGATGGTGAAGAGAGGCAGCTGTCCGGGATCCAGTGTCTCGGAGCGGGGACCGAAGATCGTGCGCTTGAACTGGGACAGGATCATCAGGAGCTTGTCGTTCTCCTGAACCGCAGCGTCGCGTTGGGCGATCGCCGCATCACGCTCGGCCGAAAGCGTGCTGCATTCCGCCGACAACGCCGCAAGCCTTGACGACAGCGCCATCACGGTGTGTCGGAGCAATGCTGGATCGGAAGGCAAATCACTCATGCAGAGTGATTTTACAACAACTCCGCATGAGTGACGAGCTACTCTTGATACGGATCAACCAGCTCGCGCTGGCTGATCCACAACCCGCATCGGCACACGCTTCCAGTCTGAGCCATCGAGCAGCACCGAGAGTTGAGCATGAGATAGCGGCATGACGCCTTCCTTGATCGGCGGCCAGGTGAACTGCCCCTCGATTCTTTTGTAGTAAAGGACAAGGCCGCTTCCGTCCCAGGTCAGGATCTTCACGCGATCTCGGCGCTTGGACCGGAAGACATAAAGTCCGCCGTCGTACGGATTGGCCCCAAACGCCTCGCTCACCAGCATCGCCAGTGAGTCCATCCCCCGACGGAAATCGATCGGCTGCGTCGCGATCCAGATCGACAACCCAGGTCGGAGCCCAATCATCGGCCAACCGTCTCGACTGCCGCAAGCACCTCGCACAGCGCCCGCCGGTCGACCGTCCCCCTGACACGGATGCGAACCGCGCCGACCTGGATCTCAATTGCTGCCTGCTCTTCGCGCGACGACAATTCGCCGCCGCAGCCAGTGATCGCGACCGGCACAAAGCCAGGTGGCACATCTCCGTCCCGGCGCTCCGCGAGCTTCACCCGCGTGGTCTGACGACGCCACAGAAACAACAGGCTTGGGCTGATGTCGTGTCGTCGTGCCACCGCGGACACGCTTGCACCCGGCGCGAAACTCTCCGCGACAATCGCCGCCTTCGCATCGGTCGACCAGCGCCGACGCCGGCCCGTCCCGGTGATGATTTCGACACGCCGCAGCGTGTCGGCGCCGTGTTCGAGGATAGGCGTATGCCTATCCTTATCGCTATCCTTACGACTATCCTTCGACATTGTGACCTCGCGACAAACCATTCCGCGAGATCTTTTAGCCGACCAGATCAGCCCTCAGCGCGTGGTCCCTGCATGACGCTCACGCCAAATCAATGACCATTAAGCAGCGCCACGTTCTGCGGGCGCTCGCGATTTATCCGAATGGTTGGTTCATGAGCGCGAGCGAGCGCGCTGATCCTGAATTGTATGAACTATTCCGGCACCGGCTCGTGCAGTGCCAGCATGTTTGCGCCACTGGCGGCCTCCCGTCTTGGGGCGTCACCGAGCTTGGCAAGCGGATCGCGGAACGGCAGGCGAAAAGCGCCTGCTAGGCGGCGGGTCCTTCCGTGGTACCCACCCCCTACGGCCCAAGCGCGCCCCTGAAATCCTCCAGCCAGACCAGTTCAAATCCAGGTTGACACGATTGACAGGGTTTTCAGTTTCAACCAAAGGTCTAGCAGACGCGCAAAATTACATCCTGCGTGGAGGGGGAAATAAAATGACGGACGTCAATCTTGAACTCTATCCCGAAGTTCGAGCGCTCAAGGCGACGGCGTTCGAAGGGTTCGGTGTGAATTTGCAAGAAATCAAGCGAACAGCCGCCGACCTATTATCTCAAATTGGAAAGCACGGTTTCTTTTCCGAATACTCCAAGCACGACATTTCTCACATCGATGAAGTGCTGAAATTAGCTGACTGGCTTGTCGACGATCAGACAAAGAAATTTATGTCGGACGCGGACTGGTTTCTGATCACGCTGTCGATCTATTTTCACGACATGGGGATGCTGGTCACTCGGGATGAATTTAAGTTACGCGATCAATCCGGGTTTGACGTGTTCTGCAATGAGGTCCTTTTTAGCGGTCAGCGCGCCGCTGAATACAAGGCGCGCGTGAATGAGCTGGGAAGTGAGGAGCGTGACGTCTTTCTTTATCAAGAATTTGTTCGTCACAATCATGCGCACCGCATTCGACAATGGATTGAAGGAACAATTGATCCAACGTTCGGCGTTTCCAAAGCTGCCATTGGAGAAGTGCAGCGCGTTCTTGCAAATCTCGATCCAACGCTGCGAAGAGATTTGGCGCTCATTGCCGAAAGCCATCACTTAGACGACTTGGACAATCCCACAAAATACAAGGTTGTTCAGCCTTATGGCTCATCGGATGCCGAAACGGCAAATATTCAATACTGCGCCATTATTCTGCGGTCAGCAGACCTACTGCATATGCGCCGAGATAGAACCCCGTCAGTTCTGTTTAGGGTAATAAATCCGACCGACCCAATAAGTCAGCGCGAATGGGCAAAGCAAAACGCAGTGCGACGTGTCATGCCGCAAATGGGATTGAATGATGAACGCATCCCCGATCCCAAAGCTCCTAAAGACACAATTGAGGTTCACGCGACCTTTACAGAAGAGAACGGCTTCTTCGGTCTGACGTCCTTTCTTGCATATGTCGCTAAAGAAATCCGGAAATCATACGATTGGGCCGAGACGTCGAAGAAGGAGCGAGCGTCCAAGCATTCGTTCATCTGGAGAAAGATCGCAGATGACCACATCGAAACAGAGGGATTTCTCAAGAAGACGTATTCGTTTGATCTTGATCAACACAAGATCCTAGATCTTCTGATCGGTCACACTCTGTATAACGACACCGGCGTGGTTCTACGTGAGCTCTCGCAGAACGGAATCGACGCTGTTCGTTTGCGTGAAGCCGAAAGCGGGGGCGCCATCCCTGGCCGGCTAGTCGTGCGATGGCAAAGCGAGGAAAGAATATTGACCGTTACCGACAACGGTACGGGAATGACCCAGGATATTATTGAGCAACATTTGCTCAAGGTCGGATCGTCGCGTTACCAAGATCAAAAATTCAAGGAAGCACACCCAACTTTTTCTGCAATTAGCCGCTTTGGTATCGGCGTTCTTTCAACATTCATGGTTTCCGACGAAGTCGAAATAACTACTTGTTCTCGACAGGAAGACAAGGCGCGCAAAATCTCGTTACGCTCGGTGCATGGCAGGTACCTCGTTCGGCTGCTGGATAAGGCCCGAGATACCGAAGCTAGCAGCCTCGCTCCACACGGCACTCGGGTTCGGTTGAAGGTGCGATCAACTGCCAGACTCGGTTCCGTAGTTGACATCATGCGGCAATGGATCGTTATCCCACGCTGCAAAGTTACTGTACAAATCGACGACGAAGCACCTGTTGATGTCGGATTCGCGTCTGCTGCCGACGCCGTCGCAGACCATCTCCAGCAATCAGGATTATCTGTTACAGGTGATCAGCCGCAATACAAAGTCATCTCTCGCAATCTCGATGGCGTCGAGTTTGCGTATGCTGTTCGATGGTCCCCCGCTTATCGTGATTGGACTATCGCGCACGTCAACGGCCGGACGCAAACTCTACCTGCCCCTTGCACATGCGTTGAAGGCATTGCGGTGGTATTTGCAAGTCCCGGACTGGCGTCACGATCCTTGATTGCGGTGGCCAATGCGCGAGGGCCTACAGCGCCGAAGACCAACGTTGCTCGTTCTACTCTCGAAACAACTCCGGAGCGCGACGCTCTGGTTTCCACTCTTTATGAACTTTATGTGGGCCACGTTAAAAACGAACTTAACCGACTTGTGACCGAAGAGAAATATTCCCTCACGTGGGCCGCCAATAACGCCATCATGCTTGTGCCATTTGGTTTTGGCGACAGTACAGATGCTCTGTTACCTAGCGAACTTCGCGCACATATGAAGGCACTTCCAGTTTACATCACGGAGCAGGATGGCAAACGCGTCAACAGAGCCTTCAATGATCTTGTTAAAGAAGAGACTTTTTGGACAGTTGATTGCCAATTGGTAAGTTCCGCCGAAGGACTCGTTCGAGAATCCAAAGCTAATGCGACAGTCGCAGACGTGATCACGTCGCTGGGCGACAAGGCGCAAGCTCTTCCTCAAGGAACGATACTCTTCAACATGGATGTTAGTTCGATGATGCGGGACTCCGTTGAGCTTGAATTTGAGCCTATTCAGATCAGGACCAGCGAGAGCTTGCGTCGAGTGGACATCCAGTGGGGCGCGCGGACGGTCGATCAGTGGACTCGTATTGATGAAATAATAGACCGCCAATACTCAAAAATGGCGACGACTCCTTTGGACCAAAGAATTAGGCAGCACCTTGATGAAGCGACGCGCAGCGAACGTAGATCGCGAAACACCCGCCTATGGATCGCTGCCGAAAGCGTAAACTTCTATGGAAATGACCGATATTGCGGAACCACCTCCTATTATCGCAGCTTTCTTCGCGGCAATGTCAAAATATCCCATTTCTTGCGCCAACTCGCCGTGGGAGGAAACGATATCGATGCCATACGGCGCCTCAGCATATTTTCTACGATCTTGACCTCAATCATAGATCATAGAGATCGTGTTGGAATGGCAGCCGCTCGGCTTCGTCGATTGAAAGCCGATCTCGGCGAGGACCTTTTGCAGGGAATCGATCAATTTATCGACGCGCTGAACGAAAGCCCAGGGGGATTATTTGATACATCGGCGTGGTCTTTCCGCGATCACGAGCTAGGCGACTGAACGAATCGGTCCTGTCGTGCACAGGGGACACACGGCACAAGCGCGCCCCGAAAACGCACGAGCCGCAAACTTGGAATCCTGGTCCAAAATCACCGAACACGCCGAACTTGAGCGACGAGGACGCCGAAAAAGCGCTAGCCGATATTTTTTTGGACTGTCCAAACTTACCGAACAACCGGAAGTCGTTGTTTTGGTGGGCAGCGGAATAACTTCTGAAGGCGGTTAGGCTTCGCAGCGGCGGGCGTACGTGCGGCAAAACGCATCGCCCTCACGAGACAGCGCGGCACGTTGCAAACGGGCCAAATCGAGCCGCCGTTTTGTTTCGTACGATACAATTTCTCTACTCGCGTTTGGGTCGAATTAGTGCATTACGCACCATATTGCGCGAATTCGAGGAATGGGGCATGAGTTGCTGCGGGTGTCGAAGCCCGACTCGAACAGCCATTTCCAAACCTGCTGCGGTTCTCGCCCTGTCAGGCGAGATCAACTCTGGCCATTCGGCCGGGATACCCGCGCTATGTCCAGAGCAAAGGCTTGAAGCGCGTCTGCCTGTTTCGAGCAGGTTTCGACCTCCCGGCCGCCGGCCCGATGCCGGCGAGAGCGAGATTGAATGCAAGCTTATGACAATAGTCACATCCGGTGTTTCCGTCGGTTGTCGTCTTGATCGCCAAGCGACGCGCGTACACTTCGCCACCTTTATACACGAGGATACGGGCGAAACGACGCCGCTTTACCTCTCTTCGCACGAAGCGATCGACGCTGAGATTGATCAGCGCGCATGCTTCGATCCCACGCGGGCCACAAGACACGAAGCGACCCGCACTAGGGTCTGTACCTAATTAGCGCCACGTGATTCTCTTGCCTGCGTGTTCTTGATTCGGAGGCGAGAGAATGCGTGCGGGTTTGTTTTGGCTGAATGACAGGCAATGGGCTCGTATCGAACCTCATCTGCCGACGGGACTGACGGGGCCGGATCGGAACGACGATCGGCGCATCATCAGCGGTATCGTTCACATGCTGCAATCGGGTGCGCGATGGCGTGATTGTCCGCGCGAATATGGTCCTTACACGACGATCTACAATCGCTTCAATCGCTGGGCCAAGCGCGAACGATGGTACGCAATCTTTCAAGCACTGGCCAAACCTGGCAAAGATGCCGTCGTGCTGTCGCTCGACTCGACTTCGATCAAAGCTCATCGGTGTGCCTCCGGCGGAAAAGGGGGGAGCACAATCAGGCAATCGGCCGCTCGCGGGGAGGCCGTACGACAAAAATCCATGCGCTGAGCGATCCGCTCTGCCGACCGGTCGTCCTGCATCTGACCCCAGGTCAGGATGCCGACATCGCTGCCGCGCCCGATGTTCTGGCGCTCGCGCCACCCATGAGCGCGCTTCTCGCAGACAAAGGGTACGACGGTGACAACCTTCGCGCCGAAATCGCTAGTCACGGCGCCAAGCCCGTCATTCCCAATAAATCCAACCGTATCGTCATCCACCGCTTCAACAAACGCGCCTACAAAGGCCGAAATGTCATCGAACGCTGCTTTTGCCGGCTCAAGGACTTCCGCCGCATCGCCACACGATATGACAAGCTCGCACGGAACTTCTTGGCCGCTATTCATCTCGCCGCTCTTGTCGCATATTGGCTCAATTGAGTCCGGACCCTAATATGCACCAGTTTTGGCGGGAAAGACGTCCATGGACAAGGTATTCGATGCGGACGACGACATCCCCTTCTCCGGTTATGACCCGGATGCCAAAGCGTGGTTTGCCAGCCTTCTGTTCTGGCGACCTTCGCGCTTGTCGGATGAGGAAATGCAGCTCCACTTCAGTCATTGGGATGGGAGATGGAGCGAGCAGACCAACCGCGCAGCGCAACGCCTTGGAGCGAAGGGTCTTGATCTAAATGAAAACTGGGCGCTGTGCCCTCAGTATTGGATCTGCCCGGCGTGTCGCCGCCATAAAAACGATATCTTCCGGCTCTCAAAGCGAGGGATGCTGCTCGCCAAACTGGAGCTGCACCACGACCACATGCGTGACTGCATTTGGCCTCGCATACGGGAGCTGTTTGGCAAAGATTGGCTTGAGACACGCCCCAAGTCGTCGATCATCATTCTCGACTATGTCCGTGAATTGACATCGCGTTTCGACGTTTGCCTCATCTGCTCGGAATGCAACGCGGCAGATGGTAAGGTCAAAACGCGGTTTCGTGACGAAATCGATTCACGCTTCAGTTTCACCGCGCAGGAAATCGGAACATTTATCAGCTCGGCTGGCGGCAAGGATCACGAAATCGACTACGAAAAAGCTTATGCCGCATGGCAAGCGGAACGCGAAACTTTCCAGGCACGCCTATCCCTCCTCGACGAACTTCTTGGCCATCTCGTCCATGGACGGTTGGCACGCGACCATCAGGGCATGGCGAGCACCAGGATTATGAATGGTGCCTTTGACGCCTACTCTCTTCTCATGAGGTCGTTCGAACAGGATACAAAGAACACCGAACGAGCGCAGATGATCTGGACTCTTCGTGACGAATTTCTGGCGCGCTCGACACGGCGTGATTCCGCGACGCTTGCCCCGGTTGATCAGGTGCGCCGCCCGGTCATTGCGCCCACCGACGACGAGTATGCAGCCTATGTTGATCCTGTCTCGTCGAAACGCTGGCTCGCTATCCCGTCCGATTGGGCCTGCCCGATCTGCGCGCGGGGCAAGCGCCAGCTCATGCGCAAGAGCAAGAGCGGAAGATGGTCGGGGGGCGTTCGGTCGCTGTATGAGTGCACCCTGGAGCGGAATGATCTGACGATCGCAAATCGGCAAAGGCTGTTTCCAGACTTCCGGAACGATATCTTCGTGCGGGACATCTCACAGGTTACCGTGTGCGCGGACTGCGCAGGAATTAGTTCTGCCCTCATGCAGAAGGATCAATCGATCCGTGATCCCTATCTTAGTACCGGAGACCGCCGCACTTCTATCGTTAACAGCCAACCCCACAGCACGCATGAGATTGATTTCGAAGCGGCACGGAACCGTGCGATCGCAAACGAATCTTATACTGCAGCGTCGGCAGCTTTCCTCGCTTTTCGCGAACGTGTCCGCGATTTTGCTGGGCGATTCGAACGCGGGCGTCGATGGGGAAACACGGAAAAGGAGCTGCTGGACGAATTCGCCGACGATCTCCGTGTCTTTCACGGCATTGAATATCCTGCGGAAGCAATTGATCTCGTCCAATGGCTTTTGACGCAGGCCTCTGGCGGAGACGGCGACGACGTGAGCACAACAAAGCCCGGCAACTGATCCGATTGCATGACGCTGCACGCGTCAGGCAGCGGCTGCACCGCCCGTTATTTGCGCAATGCAGTGGCGAATCAATGCTCGCGCTAATACTTTATTCGTATCGCCATACTTGAGCTGACGCAGGGCATATGCATAAGCGACGGCCGACACCTCCTGGGGCGATCCAGCGACCGCCAAGGCCCACTGACGGCAGGCGCGAATGAAATCAGGAAACGCACAGCCCGCAACATATGCATCAAGCGTTCCCCACTGGCCGAGCAGGGCCTCCGACGGCCACCCCGGCGGCAACCGCGCCGCCTGCAAATGAAAGATCGTGCTCAGCTCCAATGTCACCGGGTCGACAGACGCAAAGGAATGGCCCGCGTCACCGAAATCGATCAACATCGCGACCCCGCGTTGATCAAAGACGATGTTCGCACAGTGAAGATCGCCGTGCTGGCAGCAGCGCGCGGCCGGTATCTGCGTGGCCTCAACTGCGTGAATGTCGATCTCGCCAAGCTCCGCCTGGATACCGGGCAAGTCCGTATCGGCGACGATCTGCCTGCGAATCCGCGAGACAGGAACGTTGGCGACGTTGCTCCCTTGATACCAAGGCCTTTCGATAGCTCGGACGGCAGCAGGAATATCGCGTACGTCTGTTCCATCGGCGACGATCCGGTCGAAGAGACTTTCGACGGTGTCGCCGACCATCGCGTAGAACAGGCCACCGCGGTTCGCCGCGCCGACGTTCACCGTCGTGGCCAGGGTCGGATATCCGCCTGCGGTTAAGCGGGTGATGTCCGTACGGTAGCGATGGCCCTCATCATCGATCATCGCAAGGGTCGATACCTTGGCGACCGCCGACGTCACGAAAAGGCCGTCCGCCCGGCTCACCACGACTTTCAGGACGCGTGAGTCCGACAAGCCGCCCGACAACTCCTTGATGCGTGCGGTTGCGCCATTGTTGCGGCGACTGAAGATTCGCAAGACCTGCGCTTCGGTGGCTTGTAAAGCCCGTTCGCCTGCGTCCTGCTGAACCGCGATCCGATCCAACTCGGCGCGGGCGGCCGCGAACGCCCGAACCCGTGCAAGGCAGTCGGGAAGCCGCTTCTTCCAGAAAACCTGATACATCTGCTCGGTCGCACCGGTCCCATGAACGTCCTCGACCCGGCTAAATTCGTTGAGCACTTGGGCCGGAAAGTCCGGGTCGACGGTCCCGGTCAGGAAGAAAACCGAGGTTCCCGGCATGCGGCTACGCACTTCCTGGAAAACGGTCCAGCCGTGTTCTTGCGCGTCGTCCAAACCGTCATCGGTCGGAGGAATCCTGCGGTCGAGGATGACGAGATCAAACA
This sequence comes from Bradyrhizobium hipponense, assembly GCF_008123965.1. GTDB lineage: Bacteria > Pseudomonadota > Alphaproteobacteria > Rhizobiales > Xanthobacteraceae > Bradyrhizobium > Bradyrhizobium hipponense. Next base: position 9,668 of record NZ_VSTH01000073.1, read on the forward strand.
GACCGTCCTCGAGCCGTGCTAGAGCCGCATCCCGGCTCCTTGCCCACACGGTCTCGCAGTCCGCGATCTTCGTGAGCTCGCGCACGATATCTTTGGAGAAGGTAATGTTATCCTCGACGAGCAGCACGCGCATGGTCAGCCCGCCTTCTTTGGCCAACGAAGCTCAAAGCGGACGCCGCGTTCATTGGGAACCAGGGTCACCCGGCCACCCAAGGACTCCATGGACTGCTGGACGATAGCCAGACCCATGCCGAGATGGCCTTCCTTGGTCGTCGAGCCGATGTCGAAGGCTTTCTGAATCACACCCTTGAAGCCGATGCCCTGATCCACGATCGAAAACCAGTAATCGATGTCCGTTGCACCCCATGAGACGGTGATCGGCACGTCCTCGAGCGGCGCATTCGCTGCAACCGTTGCTTCCACCGCGTTTCGCAAGCCATTGCTAATGGACAGCGAGACCAGACTGCTGTCTCCGTCCACAACGCATGGCGTCGGCCCGGCGCGCAACAGCCGCAAGCCTTGAGGCCGTGCCAGTTCATCAATGCACCGGCCGACGGCCACGTCGAGCGCGAATTCATCGATCTTCGGCGCGCTGGCCGCCCGCCGCAAACGGCCAAGCGCGCTCAGAAACTCATCAAGCCGGTCGAGGTTCTGCTTCGTGTTCGATTGCGCGAAATTCGCGACCTCGCCTTCGGCGGAAAGCCGAAGGCTTCCCAATATCGGCTCCACCTCATGCAGGAGCTGCGCAGTGGTCGTTTCCAGCGCTTCGGCAAAGATCTGCGCCGCGAATCCTTTTGGCAATTCGTCCGTGTCGACCGAGGCGAGTGAACCCGCCGGCTGGGCGGTTGGCGACACCCGGGCGACCGCGCGCCGCAGGGCGCTCTTAATCCAGGTAACGGTTTCCCGTGCGGCTGCTTCGCGCAACGCCTGTTCTTCGGCCGCCGTCGCATGCGCCGCAAAAAAACGCGCAGCCTCCAAGCGCTCCGTCGCGGATTCGGAGCGTAGCTTGCGCAGTAAGGCGTCAGGATTTCGTTGCGGCATGTGGCAGGTTCTTTGCGTAGAATTCGGCGCGCCGCGCGAAAGCTTCGCGCCCGCCTTCCATGATCGTCGTGATCGCTCCGACGATGGCGGGCTTGTTCGTCGAACCGGATGACCGCGCGAAGCAGCGACTGCCGTCTGACTCCAGGTGGATTACCATATCGGCGCTGCCAAGAACGGGGATGTTGGGATTGTGGGTCGCAACGATTGTTTGCGCGCGTGCGCTGCGCGTAGCGATACCCTTGACCAGCGTATCGACGACGAAGCTGTTGTCGAGATGATCCTCAGGCTGATCAAGGACGATCATCCGCTCGAGATGGCGCAGGATGACCGGCAGAACTACCGTGCAGCGCTGCCCCATCGAGAGGAAGTCGATTTCCTTGTAGTCGGCTCCGTCCATCAACGCGATCCGAATGTCGTCTTCGACGATCGTCGTGAAGAGAGCGCCACCTGCATCGCCGCGCAGCGCGTCACAAAGGCGTGCGGCTCTTTCGTCCGTAATCTCGAGATCCTTGGCAATCGTGTCGGTGTCTCGCGCCTCGGCCAGGTGCGCGATCTCGACCGGGCTATACGTCTCGGCAATGCGATCAGCCAGTTCCGCATAGCGCAGCCCACTGCCCCGAAGCGCGGCGTTCAGTGCGCTGACATATGCCAGGCGCTGCGAATACGGCTGGACAGTCAAGCGCACCGCCGGCCCGAGATCAACATTCAGTTGCTTGGCAATTTTTTCGCGGTCCTTGGTGCGCTCCTGCCTCGCGGCATCGTTTTGTGCGAGCAGCTTTTCTCGCTGCTCCTCCAGGCTTGTAATACGCGCCGTGCGCTGCGTCCGCAGCTCGACCAGCGACGTCAGCACGGAAACGCGCTGGGTGATGTCGCCGATCTGCTTATCGATGGCGCTCGCACCCTTTTGCTTTTCTTCGATCTTCTGCCGGACATCACGTGCGCGGTTCTCAAAGCCCGTCTTTTGGCTCTGCGCCGCAGCCAGTTTCTTGCGCAGCTCTTCCGCGATCGCGTTCAGCTCTTCAATCCCCGTCCGAATGCGTCCATACGCCGTGCGTTCGCGCTTCCTTAGGTCAGCCAGCTCATCAGCCGTGCCGACCTGCGTTGGCCACGGCTCAAACAAGGGATGGCGGTCAACGGCCGCATCCACTTCCTCCAGCCATTCTGTGAACGAGTCGACGACACGTTCGATTGACTCGGCGCGCACACGCGCGGAAGCCAGCGGCGGGGTGAGTTCGTTCAATGACTTCCGGAACCCCTCGATCTCCTTGTGGACGCTTGTCTGCGCCTTGGCCTGCGCTTTCAGCGTTGCCAGCGTAGACTGGAGTTTCGGCAATTCGGCCGTCCGTTCGTCGATATTGTCGATCTCAGCCAACAGCGTCCTGATCTCCCCCGTCAAAGACCGGATCCGCGAGCTCGTCGCGCTTGCTGGCGTGGCAGGACGGGCAGGCAGGAAGCCGTCCACAAGGCGCAGGCGCGACTGCGATTGAAGGCCGATGCTCTCGATCTCGGCCTGTGAGAACACAAATGGCGGCTCGAACCTGTCACCATCTTCGACTTCTGTATCCTGAGCGGTGCGCGAAACCTCGAACCGTTGCTTCCCGTCGGACAGCACGATGGTCACCTTGCCATCGCCAAGCACGCCCAGAGCATGCTCGGTGGAGTGCTGCTCACTCCCGGCCGTGTACGATCGCGCCCCGAGGCAAAAGCGAATAAGCTCGATGACGGAGCTTTTGCCGGTGCCGCGCGCGCCGATCAGGACGTTAAGCTTGCGAGAAAAGCGTTGATCGAATCCATGAAGGAGTCCGCCCTCAACCTTGATTGATTCAATCCACAAAGCCACTCTCCAATGCCACGCCGGGTGGCACATATGTTCGCCAACATCATAGCCTACACAGGCAGGCTGTCAGCATCAGAGGCTGGCGACGCCATCCTACTGATTTTTCAATGATTTTCCAAGCGATCCGCCCTCCCGCGAGTCAGGGACTCCAATAGCCGCTATTGGCGCGTCCATGTACAATGTCTGGGCGGGAATCCCGTCTGGCCGGTCGGAGCCGGCTCCCCGCGATGAATCATATAGTTTGGCTCCAGGGACGTAACTTTGTGGATGTAGGCAATGAGCGTCGATGACTACATGAAACGCATGCTGGCCGATAACGCCGCCATGCAGCGGGCGGCGAGAGTTGCAAATCCGCTAGGGCAGCATCGGAGCATTCTCGATGCGATCAGCATGCAGGACCGGTTTTCGGAAATCGACCGCATAAGCCGCAAGATTGCCGGGTTGGGAGCCATTGACCAGAAGCTGCTGGATGCAGCCAAAGGCATTAACATCATAGACACCGCACGGCCTACAGGAGCGCTTAATCTCGACATCGCCGGAATAGGCGCTCTCGCTGCCGGCGCCGCCGACCATCTCAAGCTGCTCGCGAGCCCGCTTGACGATCTGCGCAATTTTGGCGCGGTGGGCAACCTTGCATCCATGCGCGGCGATATTCTGGCTATGAAAGGCGCCTATGCCGGGTATACCGACCGTTTCCGCTTGCCCGCTCATGACGAGATGGACCGGCTCGCCAAAGCCGCGCTCGGAGCGGGATCCGTCGCTTCTCACCTTGCGGATGCCGCAACGGCGAGCAACGGCTTCACGGCGGCCGTGCAGTCGATGCATACGCCGTGGCTCTTGCACGATAATATTGCGCAATCCGCCCGGGCCTTCGCAGAAATCCAGGCGATTGGGCATGGCTTGAGAAACTTCGCGCCGTTCGACGCGGCGCTATCGGATACGCTGCGCCTCTCGCTTGGCGATTGGCGAAACATACCCTCGTTTCCACCCGCTATCTTTGACAATGCAGTCGCGCGTTCGGAGTTCTATGTCGCGCGCGGCTTCAATCCGGATCTAACCGAATTCACCGCTGAGGCGTTCGACGAAACCACCACCATCGCCGGACTTGATGCGCAGGAATATTCCGAACCCGCCGGCGATGAAGAAACAGGTCTTGTTCGCACCAATCGTGCCCACGACCGATTGCTGCGCTTTGAACGACGGGCGTTCATTGACCGCTTGATGACGGCCGAATTCGGCGTGGCCTGGACCAAGCACCAAACACCACCCGGCATGCTTGATAGTAGGAAGAACGCGAAACAGGCGGCAAAGGAGCGGGGTGGCGCAGATTGAGCCGCTGATCGCCTATGCGGATTTCACCGATTACATCAAAATCATCGAACGCAGCGACAACTGGAAGCGAGTTTTCGCGGCCGCATTCAATCGCCGCGAAAGCGTACAAGAATCATTCTTCCGTTTGTTCCCAATCCGGATTTCGGTCGCGCACGCACGCATCATCACGCTGGACGACGAAATGTACTTGAAGGTCGAGATGCATCGCCTCAGCAAGGCCATTGAGGAAAAGTACTAACGATCAATCCCCGCCGCTTGCAGTGAGCACGTCTCTGGAAAGTCGGCCTGGCAGCAGACCCAATAGATGCGCTCCTCGGCGGACTCCGCTCAAGGCGTCTCCGGCGATCGGATCGATGGCCGTTTCGCTCGGCGAGTGCCATGGGTTCGCTCTCCGTTGGCGGAGGCGGATGGTCCATGGCTGTTGGCAGGTTTTTGGTTTAGTTGGCACGTGACGAGGTGACGGTATGCCCTGTAACATACCGCCATGACTCGCACGGTTCGCCAGATCAACACCAAGCCAGGCCGCTCACAGGATAAAGGACCACGCCCCTTTTCAGACTTCGGGGATACGCCATGTCTCGTGCTGCTCGGCGACCCCGGCGCAGGCAAGACACATGTTTTCACCCACGCAGCCAAGGCGGACGGTGCGAGATTCATCAAAGCACGGGCCTTTCTCAGCCTGCCCGCGTCCACGCTTGCGGGTCAGCCCCTCTTCATTGACGGCCTTGATGAGCAACGCGCCGGCCGCTTCGACCGGGGCATTATCGATGCCCTGGTGGCCAAGCTCTTTGAGGTGAACCCGCCCAAGCTACGGGTATCGTGCCGGGTCGCGGATTGGTTGGGCGACAGCGACCTTGCGGGACTGCAGCCATTTTTCGATCAGCACGGGGAAACCGCTGTGCTGCTGCTGCAAAATCTCGACCGAACCGAACAGCTCGCGGTGCTTGCCGCAATGGAGGCACAACCTTCCCTCTCGGAAGCGTTTCTGGATGAAGCGGCACGGCGTGGGCTCGATGACTTTTTCGAGAACCCACAGAACCTGCGCATGCTATGGCGGGCGGTTCAGGCCGGCGACTGGCCGGAAACGCGCAGTAGGCTGTTTGATACCTCGGCAAGTTTGCTGCTTCAGGAGTTTGACGATGAACGGGCCCGCGCGGGCAGCGGCGCATTCGCCGCCGCGGAACTCAGGCCGGCCGCGGGCGCGCTTTGCGCCGCGCGGCTCATCAGCGACATTACGGCCATCAGCCTGAAGGCGCAGGAAGGCACGCCGGATATTCCGGGTTATCGCTCGCTTAAGTTTATACCAAAAGAAAAGGTGCTGGCGGTGTTAGGGCGGCGCATCTTCGATGCCGGGCCCGAGGCGGAGACCGTCGATTACTCACATCGCACGATGGCAGAGTATCTTGCAGCGGAATTTTTGGCAGCGCGGGTCCGCGCCGGTCTGCCCTTTGGTCGCGTCCAGGCCCTGATTGGTGCCGATGGGCACCCCGCGGCCGAGCTGCGTGGCCTGCATGCTTGGCTTACGGTGCATCTGCCAGAGCGTGCGGAAGAACTCATAGAAGCCGACCCTTATGGAGTGCTGAGCTATGGCGATGCGGCGGCGTTATCACCATACGCCTGCGCCAACCTCGTGCGGGCCCTCGACCGCTTATCAGCGCAAAATCCGTGGTTTCGGTCGGGTGGCTGGGAGGCGCGAGCCATCGGCGGACTGTCGCGTCCGGATATGACGCAAGAATTCCGGGCGATCCTCAACAATCCGGCTTCCGGTTTTGGCGTTCGCTCAGTCGTGGTCGACGCATTAATGCTGGGTGGCCTTGTCCCGGAAATGGTGCCGGACCTTGCAGCGGTCCTTGTGCGCGAGGCCTCGCCCTTCGCAGAGCGCGCGCACGCGCTAGCGGCGTTGCTCCGCTATGGCGCAGATGGCGCGACGGCTGTCCGACAGGCGTTCGGCAACCTTGGGACGACCACCGACGGACTACGGCTGCGTTCGGAAGTCATCCGCGCGCTCTATGGCCGGCCTTATGGCGCGGCGGAGGTGGTGGCGTTGCTCAATGATACGGCCCGCGGCGGGGACAAGGGCGGCGCCGGGCTATTCTGGCAGCTCGCTGACCTCATTCCCACCGACGACCTTCCCGCAATACTCGATGGCGTAGTGCCGCTCGATGACAGGAAACGCGGGGATCGACACGCATGGGAAGTAGGCTCGTTCTACGCGCGCCTTCTCGTTCGGGCATGGCGGGGGCTTCCGGTCCTTGACCCTGAGCGGACCATCGCATGGCTGCGCAAGCGAGCCGCGTTCAAGGGAGGCACGAACGAAACCCGGGCCCGGGATTTGCGCGCTGCAATGCGCGAAGCGCCAGAAAAGCTCTTGCCTCTTGCGCGGCACTTCCTCCGCAACCTCCCAGTGGACAAAGACCAGTGGCTTCCTTGGCAGCGCTTTCGCGAAACACTGCTTCATGAACTTAGCGCGGTTGCCTGGCTTGCCCTTTTGCAGGAAGAGCTGCTGACGAGCTCGATTGGCAGCGAGCGGCGCGGCTTCCCTTATCATCTCTCATTCAGTCTCTGTTACCAGGCCGACGAGCCTTATGCGAGCGAAGCCTTCGCAGCGCTTTATGCGCTTGCAGACGTCGACACAACCCTGGCTAGCCTTCGCGCGCAGGCCACCGTCTCGCTGTTGCCGTCCAATTATTTTGCGGGCCGCACGTCCGAACCTGACGTAGATGTCGATGAGAGCCGCGACCAGCAGTGCCAGCAATTCGACCGGGAGGTTGAACAAATTCGCACCGGTCTTCACGTCGGCTGGATGCTGCATCTGATGCGGTTCTACTTCGCATTTTATGATGAAGCGGACCGGGCAGCAGCGCCGCGCGCGCGGCTTGTGGCCTGGATAGGGGACGAGCGCCTCGAAGCCGCGCTCGAAGGCTTCAAAGCCACGTTATCTCGGGATGATGTGCCGACCACCACGGCTGTCTTGGCTTCGGCCGCCAAGCGGATGCACAGCGATTGGTGGTATGTTTTGTCCGCGGGATTAAGCGAGCGGTTAGCTGCCGGGCAAGATTTTTCAGGCCTCAGCGATGATTTTCTCGCCGGGATGCTCATTTTCGACGTTGCCAACCCGGTCTCTGAGGAGCGCGACGGGACCGAGCAATGGGTGATGCAGCCCTGGCGCAACGAACTCACCTTGCGCCGCCCTAAATTTGTGCAAGATGCTTACGTCAAACTCGCTAAGCTTCACCTCGGGAAAGGCGGGCAACACGCCGAAGCTTTACACGAACTGCTCGGCGATGAAGCGTTTGCGGCTTATCGCAGGGACACCGTGCTCGATCTTCTAGGCTCGCATCCTAACGCCTACACATTCGACCTCGCTAAGATGCTGCGCTCGGCGCACAAGCTTCCGGCGGCACATGATGCGCTACTTGCCCTCTGCCGCACGCAGCTCGCAGGCCACGCGCTTGCCGGGCCACAACGGGACCTGTGGTTGGTCGCAGCATTTGCGCTCGCGCCTAAAGAATTCGAAAGCGAGGTCAAACAGCGGGCGATGTCGCATCCATCGTTCGTATTCGATCTCCGCGACCAGGGTACGTCCCTTGACCAAGAGGCGTCCGCGCCAGCGCCCGTGCGTTCCCTGCAGGAAATGGAATTCTTGGCGACGTTGACCGGCACGCTCTTTCCGGATGCCCCACATCCTTCGGGCGTGTGGGATGGCGACCGAAACGCGTGGGATGCGGCGGGGTGGGTACGCGGGCTTATCAATGCGATTTCCTCGTCGACGGCAGATTTCGCAGGTGAAGCGCTGGAGCGCTTGAAAAATAATGCGGATCTCGCGTCGTATCGGCCCCATATCTTGCACGCCTACGAAAGCCAGAAACAGCGGCGACGGGAGGCCTCTTTCGAGCGTCCCGATTGGCCGCAAACCGTGGCAGCGTTGGACAACGGACCGCCCGCGACCGTAGCGGATCTTCACGCTCTCCTGGTTGCGCAGCTTCGAGACGCGCGGCATCGCATTCAGCGGACGAACACAGATATCTTCAAATATTTCTGGAACGTCGATTCATATAATCGGCCTGAAGAGCCGCGTCCGGAGGAAGCCTGCCGGGACGCGCTTATCGACGTGATACGTCCGACCTTGCAGCCTTTGGGCATCGCCGTTGAACCGGAGGCCCATATGGCAGGCGACAAGCGTGCAGACATGTCGGTCGTCATTCCCGGCGGCAAGGTGATGTGCGAATGGAAGCGGGACTACCATTCCAAAGTCTGGACAGCGATTGAAGGCCAGCTCGAGCGTTTCTACGCGCATGATCCGGACGCCAAGGGTTTCGGTGTGTTCGGCGTGTTCTGGTTCGGCGACAAGAGACCCCGGATGATTCCAGCGCCTCCGAACGAAATGCAGCGGCCGCAATCAGCCGCCGAGATGGAGCGAATGCTCATCGAGCTGACCCCAACCGCCATGCGCTATCGCCTGGCGGTCATCGTCATCGACGTGTCTGGCGACTTCTGAGCCAACGGCGAGCTGCACTGTCTCCTGGAACGATGGCCTTGAAGACATTGGAGCTCTGCAAAGTAGCGTCCGCTCTTACGTCGCGAAAGCGCGTGGGCAATTGAGGCCCTCCGACAAGACAGGGCTTCGCGGGATACCCATGACGTGGTATGGCGTCGTCGTCCGGTGGTGTCGGTCGGATGAGTCCCTTACATCGATCTCGTCGCGCCAGCGTCCGAGACTGCCCGAACGCCTTATCGTTCAATCCAGTCCAGTTCCCCGAGTGTCAGGTAGACGACAGCACCGCGCAGTGCGCCGACCGCTTCCAGATACTGCAGCAGCTGGCCGGCATAGGTCTGCCGGTCGGCGGCAGTCGGCGCCACGTCGCTCTTCCAGTCAAAGGCGACAACGGCCCGGCCGACTGCGACGGCAACGGCGTCTGCGCGACCAGCCATCAGGATGCCGCCGGCGTCGCGGGAGCTGTAGAGCGCCATCTCCGGTACTAGCGTGGCACGGTGTTCGGCGACGCCCGGCAGATTTAGGGCTCGCAAGACGGTCATGGCCATCTCCGCGGGAGCGGGCAGCGCTCCCGCTTCTGGCGGGCCCAGTTGCGCGAGGAGGACGTCGGCTCGGGCTTCCAGAACAGCTGCCGCCTCCTCGATCTCTCCCGTCAATACCTCTTCGATCAGCTTGTGCAGCACCGCGCCCCGGATTGCGCTGCCCATGACCGTCACGAGACCCGCGGGGTCAGCGTCAGCGGCCTCGTCGATCCGTGCAATCTCGACTAGGCGATCGGCGTCGCCGTCGCTTGGCCGAACCCACCGGATCGGCCGGGACGCATCCGCGATCGCGGCTTGCTCAGCGGCAAATACCTCTTCGCTCTGATGGTTTTCTTCTGCCGCGACCCGCGCCAGAGGACGCCGAGAGAAGCGCGCGGCATCCCATTCCGGGATATCATCCTGCCCCAGATCGAGAAGGTGCGCCCAGCTATTGGCGCGCGGCACTGACAATGTCGGCAGGATCAGCATTTCGATCGCCCGCGTGCAGGCGACGTACAGAAGCCGCTCGTGCTCCTCTGCGCTGTCTTGGTCGTCGATGCTGATGGCATCCGCGATCGCTGGCGGAACGACATCGCCCAGCACCCAGTGCAGCGTGTCGTCGTGACGGCGGTGGATAAACGGCTCGCGCCGTCTGAGTTCAGATCCCATGTTGATCGGAATGACGATCGGCCATTCGAGGCCCTTGGCACTGTGGACCGTGATGATTTCGATTGCTTCGCGGTCCGCATCCAGCCGCGCTTCGTCGTAGGGCTCGGGTCCAAGAGGACCGCCCTCCCAGTCGGCGTCAATGTCCTGCGCCAATTGCTTGAGGCCGCGCACGCCATAGCGGCGTGCGCGCTCCATCAGAAGGTCGAGATTGGCCAGAGCCCGTGCTGCCTGGTCGCTGCCCCGCGCGGCAAGCGTGGCCCGCACGCGCAGCCGATCGATCGCCTCGCTCAGCAGCAGAAACGGCGTCGTTCGCCGCACACGCCGCCGCAAATCTCGGAGTACGATCAGCGTCTCCCGCGCAAGCGGATGGTTGATCTGCTCTGGCAGTGTCTGCAACGTCAACCTCTGCGCCGACGGGTCATCTTTTGTCCCGTCCGGCGCGAGAGCCCGCGTGATATCGATCAATTCGTGATTGGTGAGACCGACGAGCGGCCCGCGCAACAGAGCGCCGAGTGCCAGCGTATCACCTGGGTCCGCGAGCGCGCGGATCAGCGCGACGAAATCCTGCGCTTCCTGGCGGCGGAAGAGGTTGCGGCCGGCCTGCGAGACGAGCGGCAGGCCACGCTCCTCGAGCGCCCGTTCGTAACGCCAAAGCTCGGTGCCGACCGGCGCGAGCAAGGCGATGTCGCCGGGCACGATCAAGGAGGTTTCTCCGCCGGATCGTCGCACGCGGACATTTCCGATGAGCTGAGCGCAGATGTCGGCAACGGTGCGCGCATCCTCGTCGCGTATGAACGCCGCACGGCTTTTCTCGCCGATACGGATCGTGGCTTTCATGACGCAAGGCAGACCGTGCTCTGCTGGACCAAGCGAGGACACGAGGGGGACATAACCCGGGGCCTGTCTGCCCAATGGATCGCGGAAACAGCGATTGACGTGGTCTAGGATCTCGCCACGTGATCGGAAGCTCGTCGTGATCCGCAAGATATTGCCCGGAAACTGGCGCTCGACGGCATTGCGCGCCTCCATATAGGTTGCGACATCAGCGCCTCGAAATCTGTAGATCGCCTGCTTCGGATCGCCGACCACAAACAGGTTGCCCGGAATCAGTCCCCGCTCCTGCCAGGCTAGAGCCGCGCCGGGAGCGCTGGCGGTCAGAAACAGAATCTCGGCCTGCACCGGATCGGTGTCCTGGAATTCGTCGACGAGGATCCGCGTGTAGCGGTTTGACGCCGCCTGCCGCACGGTTTCGTGACCGCGCAAAAGCGCGCGCGTGGCGAGCAGCAGATCGTCAAAGTCAAGGACGGCAGCGTTGCGCTTGAACGCCTCGAAGTCTTGAAGCAGCTCATCGAGCGCTCCGGAGAAGGTCGCGACCAGCGCTGTTGCGATGCCGCCGAGAAGAACACGAAACTCCGCCGCGCACCGGCCATAGCGAGACGCGGCCTCCTCTGCGAGGCGCGCGCCTTCGTCCTTGCCGGCAACGTACTTCCAGGCCCCCAAGCGCCGATACGGGCGCAGGTCGTTAGAGCGCCAGGCCATTGCATTGACGCGAGGCGGATGGGCAAGCTCCCAGAGCCGCTCGAATGACGGAGTAGGATCGAAGGCGCCCGCGAAGAAGGCAGCGAGCCTCTCGAGATCGGCAAGGTCTTCGAGCGCCCGGTCAGGAGCCCGTGTGCCGTCGATCCAGCGGCGAAATTCCCGCACGCTCTCGACAAATTCCAGATCGGCGTGTTCGGCGAGATCGCGGGGCAGGGGCTTTGCGGTACGAAAGTCGCGCCGGAATTTGCCGAGCTTTTTCAGGGTATCGACCGCTTCCCTCGGATCTCGGCGCGCCATAACAACGACCGGATCGGTCGGATCGGCGTTCTCTCCGAGACGGCGCCGCAGCCAACGCTCGAATACGGTCGTGAAGGCGAACTCGGTCTGGACCGCATCGAGAACCTCGGCGCCAGGATCGACGCCCGCCTCAATCGCGTAGCTGCGGAGCAGCTTGTGGCAGAAGCCATGGATGGTGGTTGCCGTCAGTTCGTCCAGTCGCGCCCGCGCCGCTATGAGCGCGGCTCTCTGTGGCGCGGTCAGGGTTTTATCTACGGCGAGCGTCAGGTCATCGGGGACGTTTCCATTCAGCAGCTCGTTCACGAACCGCTCCACGCGCACGCGCAATTCTCCGGCCGCGAGCTCGGTGAACGTGATGGCGGCGATGTTGCGTGGCGCGACACCGCTGACGAGGAGCATGGTCACACGGCCGGCTAGCAGCGAGGTCTTGCCGGTGCCTGCCGCAGCCTCGACAAGCAAGGTTTGATCAAGGACAGTGAGGGCGCGCCGCCGGTCGGCGCTGTCGGCGAGCGCGTTCATGGCAACTCCCAAAATCGGGCCAGATCGCCGGCGGCGGCGATGAACGCAGCCTGCTTTCTGCGGAAGTAGGCAGGCGATGCAGGAAGCGCGAGCCGAAAATCGTTGAGACGGTCGTCGGCGGCCGGCCCCGGAACAGCATGGCCTCGTGTCAAGGCACCGCAGGCCGCGTTAACGAAGGCAGCGGTTTGCGCAATTGCGTCATCGAGATCCGGCAGCAAGAAGATCGCGGGTTCGTCTTTCAGATAGATGAGCCGGGTTCGGATCGCTGGCGTGTCCGGCAGAAGTTGGCGGCATGCCAACGCGTACAGGACACGTTGCAATTCGGCGCCGCCGGCGATGACTCTCTCAGCGGCATTCTCCGGCCGCTCGCCAGTCTTATAATCGGTGACACGCACAGCGACGCCACCGGCGCGCAGGTCGACGCGATCGATTTTTCCGCGAATGGCGACCGCAGTACCGGGCACATCGACGCGCAACGCAGGGTCCCACGGCCAATCCGGATTTTTAGGCTCTGGCGGATTGGTGTGCTCACCGAAAGGCACCTCAGTCCAGCTGCGCGTGCCGCTCTCGGTGAATTTCTCGTTCGTCAGGCCAGCCAGCGCCATGGCGGATGCCTGGCGCACGGTGTTGACCCAGAGCACCTCGGGCGGCACCGGCCGTTCCAGCGGCCAGGCTGCAATCACGTGTCGCACCGCCGCCTCCAACGCGCCCTCGAACTCCTCCGCACCGGCCACGGTGAAACCGGGCACCGGCTCGAGCGCGTCAACGGCGCGGCGCAAAAGCTCATGGACCAGCCGGCCGAACTCATCGGGTGGAAGGATCAGTGGACGCTCCCGGTCGTCCGGCGCACGCCATCCGAGGGCGTATTTCCAGACAAAGCCCAGCGGATCGCGCAGCAGCCGCGCCAGAGAAGTCGGCGACTGGATCTCTGCGAGGCTTTCGGCGATGACGGCGTGATCCGCGACCAGGAGCCCGTCATGGGCCATCAAATCCGGTCTGTGCCAGCTCTGCCAGCATCGCAAGGCAGAGCCTGTCGCAAGGTGCTTGGCTATCTCTTGCGGGCGCGCTGTAAGCCGGTCCGATTCGCTCGCCGCTTGGTCTGTGATTCGCGTGCGCGCGAGGGCGAGCGCATTGCCGCCCGGAGCGAGGAGCGGGCTCGGGCCTGCCCGACTGCCCTGCGCGTTGCGACGGCTGCGGGAAAGAACAATGCCCTGTGTCGCGCAAGCGGCAATGATGCCGAATGCCCGCCGGTCCGCTTCAGCGGGCGGATCGGCGTCGAGGGGATCCGGCGGTCCAATATCGTCCGGCAGCAGGGGGTCTTCGCCTGACGAGCGCGGCCATCCGCGCTCCGTCAGTCCAAGCAGACGAACCCAAGGGCGTCGCGACGCAGCTAGCTCACGCTGGCGCCCAGGCCACGGAGTCGCAGGCATCTCGCTCATCCTCGACTCGGATTTTACGCAGCGAAAGCTCAAGAGCGGCCGCTGGAGCGCTTCGCATCGCCCGCTCCCAGAGGCGGTGCGCATGGCCACGCAGGAACGCGTCGGCCGCTTCTTCAGCCGCGATGGTTCCTCGTTCCAGCAAGGTCAGCAGGGGCATCACAATTGGGCGCGGATCGGTATCTAGAAAGGTCAGTTGGTCGAGGGCCCGAACCCATTCCGCGGCCGAGCTCAGCGAGGCACTGCGCGGCAGGCGCAGCCAGTCGCGCGGCAAAGAGTCGAGCGCTGTTCGCTGGCCTGCTGCCAGAGCAAACAGACGCCGCACGCGGGCCTGGCTGAGGCCGTGGAGCAGTACATCCGCGAGCGCTGCGCAACGCTGTCCATCCGGGGTGCCAAGACACGGCCGGCCGTGCAGAAAACTCACCGGCAGTTCGGTTTCTTGCACCAGCGCGACGATGTACTCGTCCCATTCGTCGGTGCTGACGCCACAGACCGCGATGTCCCGGGGCTCGGCTTGTCCCGAGGCAATCAAGGCGCGCGCCCAGCGAAAAGCCTCGAGCACCTCGTGTTGGGGATCGGCGCACGTGACCTGGACGGGCGTCGCCGCCACGGCGGTCGCCGTTCTGACCTCCCCGGCAAACCAGGCCGTATCTGCGCCGGGCGGCGCGGTCCAGACAACCGGCGCCATGGCGCAGAGATCATGGATGATCGGTCGCCAGACCGGCTCGATGAAGTGTACCCCCATGATGGAGACCGGGCCCAACACCGCGGGGGCCCATTGCATTCGCGCGCGCGCCTCGTCACGGAGATCCATCGGCAGGCGCGCGCCGCCGGCTAGAAATTCGCGGACGCGGTTCTCAAGCAGGGCAAGATCGCGGATTCGCGCGTTACCGTCCGGCGCGTGAGCAAGACGGGTGTCCGCGTTCCATGCCGCTCTCAACATTCGCGCGACGGCGCGCGTCATCCCGGGAAGATGCCGAACGGTCTCGATGTCCTCGAAGCCGCCCGCATCAAGGGCGCGGGCAACAACAAATTCAAGCTCCTCGCCTATCACTTGATGCAGGAAGCCGCCTGCCAGCCGCGCCGCCAATTGCGTTGCCGTCATGATCTGCAGACCGTTCTCGCCATCGCGTGCGGCGGCCGCGCGGCGGGTGGCGAATGCCAGCCCGCCCTGGACGATAACGTTCCTCCTCATCACCACTTTCGCCTTGACGGCTCCGCATCCACCTGCGGCTTTGCGCCAACATGATCTTCTGATCGTTTCATCGCGCTGCCCTGCCTTCACCAGCGCGTTTGTTCAGGCGCGCCTCGAGCGCGGTGACGCTCTCGAGCACGGCCTCGAACCTCGGAGGGTCGCCGAAGATCATGCCAGTCATGGCTCTGTAGTCGACACGCAGCTGCTCGATCATCTCGTCATGTGGAGCAAGAGCAAAGGAGCCAGGCGCGGCGCTCGCGAGATCGAAATCTGGACGGTTGAAGAACATCCGTGCGTGCGCGACGCAGTCGGCTCCGAGCTCCGGGTCATCGATTGCGGAGGCTCCGGCCTGCGTCTGAAGGAGCTTATGCAGGTCATAATAGTGGCGGGACACGCGCTGGCCGCCGCCGCGCAGCTCGCCGCGCTTGTCGAACCAACGCCGTAAGCCGTGCAGAATGACAACCTTGTCCCAGAAGGTTCGTTCGGGGTCGACAGTTCGTACGTCTGGAACAGTCAGGTCGAGCGCCGGCAGATCGTCATCAACATAGGGCTTAATCGGCACTTCGCTGTTCGGATCAAGGGCGGATTTGGCGCCCGACTCGATCTTGATCGCGGCGCGGACATAATCCGATTGCGGCGTCGCCGTCGGATACCAGATCAGAAGCGTCTGCTTGTCGGCATCTGTGTCGTCTACTTCCACCCGTGCCGCGCCTGCATCAAGACCGGCGGCCTTTAGCCGATCCTTAAGAATCTGTGTCAGTTGGTTGCGTAGTGGACCGTTGATATAGGCCTGGCAGACCGCTTTGATCGCATCGAGCCGCGCGCGGCGCTTGTTGTTGCTAAGAGCATTGAGCTCTTCGATGGTCGCCGGCTCGCCGATGTCGTCCCGAAAAACCGTCACGTCGATGTCTTCGGAAAAGCGATTGATCAGGCCAAAGCCTTTGGACAACGATGTCCCGCCCTTGAATAGCAGGCGGGGTCCTCCCTCCTTCAGGCCATGGAATAAGGAGTCAAGCGTCCAGCACACCCAGAAATCCTTTTCGATATTTTGGGACACCGTGCCGAGGCGCAGCGCCGTCGTATCGAAGGCGCTCAACATCGTGTCCGTTCCGGCTGCGAGGACCTCATCGAAAGACCGATTCATGTTTTCCTCGCCCTGCCCCGCTTGGCTGATTGCTGCTTTTTGGTTAGGTCCAGGTTGCCCTTTGACCGAACGCCGGCAGCGGGATGATGATCATCATGATCCGAACCAGTATGATCATCATCAGCAGCATAGTCAGCATCGACGTGCCGATCTTGGACATTGATGTCGCCTTCGATCAGCGGCTTGAGGAACGCCCACATCCAGGTCGGAAGCGCGGTCATGCCGGCGTTGATATCGGCTTTAAGCGGCGGCCCTGCCGACGGGTCGTCGAAGAGCTTGGCAAGCTTTCGTTTAACCCGGTCACTCTCGCCTTCACGGGCCAGGAGATCACGCAACCAGTGAAGTGCCTGGATGATGCGCATGGCCGGCCGTCCGGCCCAAAAGAGCTTGCTGGCAGCGGTTGGACGGAAAGTAATGGTGACGTTGCCGAGCTTGATCGGCTGTTTGCGCGCGTCGGTATGGACCACGATTTTCGCTGGCACAGCGTCGGTCAGGCCCAGGTCGTTCGCGGCGGTCATGCCGTCGACGAGCATCCGGTTCTGGTCGCGCCGCCCGACGGCGTCGATGACGGATCGCGGATCGGGCGGGTTGGGCTTCTGGGTCAGCTTGTTGAAACCGAGCTGGTCGTAGAGCCCGCGGTCAATCCGCCTGAGGTTTTCGGCGTTGGTCAGCCGCTGCAACGTCTTGTCGACGGCGTCTCGCGAAGCGAGGTCGACGAAATCGGTCGGCGTCCAGACCTTGCGTGGCGCATCCGCCCGGATGCGCTCCAGGATTGCGGTCTTGAGATCAGGTGAGTCGTCGGTCATGTCCGAAAAATGTATAATTTTTTCGGACATAACACAAAAGTGACATGTCCGAAATATGTATACAAATTTCGGACACCCCTGCGAACTGGCCAAATTATTCCGATTTCAGCCGACCGGACCGCGAGCGAGCTAGGTGTTTCCGGCACTTTCCGCCAGCCAGGCCCGGGCCGTCTCGACCCGCATCCGGTGCAAAGTCATCAGCCGCGCATACAGCTCGGCCGACACTCGGAACGTGCTCAGTCCCGTGCGGTTCGCGAGCTCCAGATAGCCCGAGTAGTTGATCTCGAACCGGCGGCCGCCCTCCAAATCCGCGAGCAGTTCCCGGCAGTACTCCTCCATCGAGGCCGCGCCGGCGGGGTCGCGCTCGATCGCCGCCTGCATCAGGTCCAGATCATATTGCCAGCCGCTTTTAGTGAGTTCGAGCTGCCAAACCGTCAAATATCCCGATTTTTCGTAGGCCCGACGGAGGTGACGATCCTCATTGGGATGGGCCAGCAAATAACCGATGATGTCGTTGAGGCTTTGAATGCTGTTCGACCGCCGGCGGGCGGCTCTAAGAACCGCATTCGTCGCCTCAGACATCGCCGTCAGGGTATTCGCTCTGGTTTTCCAGAAGGCTACCTCCGGATCAGAAGCGGGCAGCTCCACGTCGGGAATCTCGACGAGGTATCCGCTCGTTCGAAGGTCCTCGGGGCTGCAGTAGTCAGGATCCGAAACCAGGCTAATCCCGGCGAAAGCATAGGCCTGGGCGGCGAGCCGCGAACAAAATTGCTTACGGCTTCCGGTACGCCGCATCGTGCGCGCGACGACGGCTTCTTGGAGTATTCGGTGCCGGTGGCAGCTCTAGCGAAATCGGTGACCTGCCGGATGACTTCTGCCCTCAACGGCGTTCGATGTCGCAAGGCGACAACGACGGCGTCGTCTTCCAAGAAGAGGCGTTGCAGATTGCTGGAATGGACGCCATGCGCCGTTGCGTCGATGACCGAGGCGTGCTGGACGTAGACCATCGCGTGCGAGATCTCGCTCTTGGTCATGCGCCGGACGGCTTTGCTCACCTTGTTCGGGCCTGACGTCAGGATGATGTCGCCCGCCTTCAGGAGCTGAGGATTCAGCTTTTTCATTGGCTCAATCAGATGTCTGTGCACCGGCTTTCAGGCCGGAAAAGCTCGGAAAAAAGGCCTTGCGGAGTCACAACCTCTCCGTTAAAAGCCGCTCCCCCGCATTTCCCGATAGTATATTTTGCTGGATTCGTCGAACCATGCCAGTCCTTCGAGCAGCCCCAGCCGACCTTCCCGACTCGCTTCGGAACGTGATCGAATACCGGAAATCCGGCCTCAGCCTCAACCATGTCGTCGGCTGCCCGCTCGACTGCGGCTACTGCGTCCGCCACCTTTTCCAGAACTTCGACATGAAGCAGCCGCATCTGGTCGTCAGCGATCGCGAGGCGGTTGACCTCCTGGTCAACCACTGGGCCTTCCGGCCCGATGCGACACCGATCCAGATCTTCAACCGGGCGACCGATCCCTTCCTGCCAGGCGTGAAGGAACATCTCGTTGCAACGCTGGAGCTGCTTGATGACAGGGGGCTCAAGAATTCCGTGCTCGTCATTACCCGATGGAAGATCGAGCCTGACGACGTGGAACGGTTGGAGCGGCTGAAGAACCTTCGCGTGACCATCCTCGTCACTTGGTCTGGCATCGAGGACGCGCGAGTGGAGCCGGTGGACAGCGCGCATGCAAAAAATTCGCTGCGCGTCCTTCACGACAATGCATCAAGAACCAAAGCCATTCTATACTGGAGGCCGCTGATCGCCGGGCTGAATGACTCGGACAACCATATCGACCGCGCGTTGGTCTTGTCCGAGTATGCCGATGCGACGGTATTCACCGGTCTCTTTCATCGCGAGGAAATCCGCAAGCATCTCCGCGAGGCCGGCGTAACGGACCTCTATCCGGAGATCGCAAGACGCAAGATCTTGCCGGCGGAGATCGAAGGACGCGTGACGAACGCGTTCGCGGGCAAGCCGCTCTTCCGGAAGACGTCGTGCGGCGTGGCCTACGCCCACGGCATCGCCGATTACAACGGCCGTTTCGGAGTGCGCGAGATTTGTGACATCTGTCCGCGGCCGCAGGTCGATCGCTGCACCCGGACTCACTTAAAACCCGACGTTGCGCGGGTGCAAGAACTGGCGGCGCTTGCGCAACTCAAGACAGACCACATATCGATCGACGACCGTCGAATCGAGCTGAGCGGGAGCACTGAGCAGCAGCGCTACTTTATCCAACACACGCTTAATTATCAGGTCCACGATCGATCGCACCCGCACCTTCATGGGCGGCACGGACGGGCTGAAGTCGGATGGGAATAGATACCGAGCGGTTCTGGGTCATCGACGTCGAAGGCAGCGGCGGCTCTCCGCCCGAAATCGTCGAGCTGGCGATGCTGCAGGTCGATCGATTGGTTCTGACCGAAAATAAGCGTCATTGGTTCGTTCGACCAAAGCATGGGATCAAACCGGCCGCCACGCGCATTCATGGGCTGACGGACGACGACGTCGTGGGGTCTCCGGACATCGCGGACATCGCCGACGATATCATAACATTGATCGAGGACACGCCGATCGTCGGTCACAACGTAAAGATCGAGGTTGATATTTTGTCCAGGTCGATCCCCGATTGGAAACCTAGTTCCGCGATCGACACGTTAAAGCTCACGAAGATGCTGAAGCCGGGATTGGCGTCTTACGGGCTCGCTAATCTCGGCACTGAATTCCGACTAGCCGACGAAGCCGCTCATCGTACCGGCGCGAAGCACCATTCGGCGCTTTACGACGCCACACTCACCGCCCTCCTCATGATCCATTTATTGTCGCCGCTGACCACCGACGAACGGCGCAGAGGCATCGTGGAAGCGAACATTCTGGATCCGAAACAGGGATCACTGCTGTGATTTCGCCTCTGGTGAAGATCGCCATTACCGGCACGCATTCGTCCGGAAAGACCACGTTCCTTGAGCGTCTTAAGCAGGAGCTCGAGGGTGAAGGCTTGAGAATTCACAGCATCGGCGATTTCGCGCGCAGGGCAAAAGATCTCGGCTTCCCGATCTTGAAGAAGCACACCTATGAAAGCACGCTCTGGATTATGGCGGAATGCCTGCGTTGCGAAGCCGAGGCTTCGCTTCAGAGTGATCTTATTCTGGTCGACCGACCGGTCATCGATGCGTTGGGATACCTGCAAGCCGCCTTGCAGGTATCCGGTCGAACACTCGACAGCAGACGGTCGAAAGAACTGATGACGATCGCGACGGCGCATACCCCCGATTACGATGTCCTGATCAGAACGGCGCTGGACAGTAATATCGAGGTCGGTGCGGGACGGGATTTGGACGGCGAGTTTCGCATGGCTGCGGCGACGGCGATCGAACGGCTTGTCAGCCAGATCGAGCCAAACGCTCTAATCCTGACCTCTGCCAATGGGAAAGAACTGGTGCAGCGCGTTGTTGAGATCGTTCGATCTCGACTGACGGCTGTTAGGCCTCAATGAACGAGGCATCTTGCAGTCCCAAGCGTGTCGGTTTGGGATGCATGGCGTTGACCGGGATCTACGGCCATATCGCAGGTGATGTTGCCGTCGAGATCATCCGGCAAGCTCTCGATATGGGCGTCACGCATTTCGATACGGCCGAGCTTTACGGTCCCTTCGTCAACGAAGAGCTGCTAGCCGATGCGCTCGGCTCCCATCGCGCCCGAGTCGAAGTCGCCACTAAATTCGGATACCAATTCGAAGCCGGCAAGATCGCAGGATTGGACTCTAGGCCGCAATCTATTCGTTCAGCCGTAGAAGGGTCGCTGCGCCGATTACGCCGTGATTACATTGACGTCCTGTATCAGCATCGACCCGATCCAAACGTTGCGGCCGAAGAGGTCGTTGGCACGATGTCGGATCTCGTGAAAGAAGGGAAAGTGCTTGGCCTTGGCCTGTCTGCTACCGACACAGATACGGTGCAGCGAGCGTCCGCGGTACACCGGATATCTTTCGTTCAAAACGAGTATTCTCTGATCCAGCGTGAGCCGGAAAAAGGGCTCCTCACGTATCTGAACGACCAAAGCATCGAATTTGTCTGCTACTCACCTCTCGGGCGTGGGATACTCGGGCGCATTCCCGATGTGAAAACGAAACGCTCGTCAACCGATTATCGCGCGAAGGACCCTCGCTTCGAATCGGGACGCCTGGCTGAAATAAGCCGGGCTCTCGATCCGCTCTGGGACCTAGCGGCCGCTCATTCGGTCGCACCAGCTGCGGTCGCCCTTGCATGGCTGCTGGCGAAGTCTCCTACCATTCGGGTCATTCCGGGCGCCACATCAATAGAGCAATTGAAAACGAACGTCGGCGGAGCCAAAATTGTTCTCTCCTCAGAAGAGATGACCGCTCTCGACAAGCTCAACAAAACCTAACGACATTCGGTTTTCAGTAGCCTCAATCAGCATGAACGAGACGAATGGCGTGCCATTCGGAATAAAACTGCGAACTCATATGCAGTTGAAATCACATTATAATTTCGGCCCGCCCATCAGAGGTGCATGAGATGCCTTGCTGCGTACGCCAGTGGATGGAACCCGATTTTGCTGTCACCCATTGGTAAATGTATTACGCTGTCGCGCGGACCGGCAATTTCAGCGGAAGACCCTTAGGCAAGAAGCCCCATGCGCGCTGTAAGCGATTCAGCCGAACTTTTCAGGCATGTGAGTGCCGAGAAGTCTGACGTTTATCGCTGCATCATGGACGTCTTTGCCGCAGCCAAACGGCAGTACCGTTTGCAATTGAGGCCTGACGAAGTCCTGGGCGAGGCTCGTTGGTCCGGCATGTCGCCTCGGATCGAGGACGTCAACGCTGCGCTTGCCCAACTGACCACCTGGGGCAATCTGGAATCGCATCCTGACACCGCGCGGGTTTCGAGTCTCGGCGATTTCTACCGTGCCCGTTTCCTGTATCGTCTCTCGCACGGCGGCGAGGCTGTCGAAACATCGCTGGCGTTGTTCGTTGCGACGCTGCAACGGCGTGCCGAGCTGCAAACGGTGGCGCTTGAAGACATCGCGAACCGGCTGCAGGCGCTTCGGACATTGGCTGACGCAAGCGAGGCCGATGTCGCGAAGGTTCACGAAACGCTACGTGATCTGGTGCGCGTGTTCGAAAGTCTGGCTGACAATGCACAAGCCTTCATGGCCGGCGTTGCCCGCAGCATTGCGCTGCAGCAGGCGGAAGCGACGGCCGTGGCGACTTACAAGCGCCAGTTGATCGACTATCTGGAGCGCTTTATTGGCGATCTGGTGCGACGCTCCGACACTATAGCAGGCCACATCCTTGCTCTGGAGCCACATATCGACGCGTTGCTGCAACAGGTCGCTGTACGCGAGGCACGCGATTCCGCTCCCGGTGATGCAACGGATCGCGCCGAGGCACAGGCCTTTTACCGAAATGCCTGGCGCGAACGCTGGACAGGCCTGCACGGCTGGTTCTTCCGGAGCGGCCATGAGCCTTCGCAAGCCGAGTTGCTCAGGGCAAGAGCAAGATCGGCAATCCCGCAATTGCTCGGCGCGATCGCCGCGATCAACGAGCGCCGCAGCGGTCGCAGCGATCGCTCCGCGGATTTTCGCGTCCTCGCTGGCTGGTTTGCGGCCTGCCAGAGCGATGGCGACGCGCACCGGCTGGGGCGCGCTGCATTCGCGCTCAATCCGGCACGGCATTTCGCGCTGAATACCGACGCGGATGCGGATCTGCCGGCCAGCACGCGCTGGGCCGATGCGCCACCGCTCCAGATTCATCCCCGCCTGCGCGAATATGGCGAGGCTGCGCCGCGCGGCCCGATGGCCCGCATCCGCGACCGCACAGAGGCTCGCGCACGGCTGGCACTCGAACTCGCCGAAGAGTCGCTGCAGGTCGAAACCGCGCGCAGACGGCTCGCGACCGGTCAGGCCACGCGGCTTTCCGATCTCGGCGAACTCGATCAGCATGCCTTTGGCCTTTTTCTCGGGCTGCTCGGCGAAGCGCTGACGGAACAGGCCGGGCCGGACGCCGCCGTGGCGCGGCAGACCAGCGACGGATTACTGCATATCAGCCTGACACCCCTCGCAGCCGAGAGCCGGACCGAGATCCACACGCCACATGGCGTTTTTTCCGGACGCGATCACCTGATTACGATCACATCGACGCAGGATATCCGATGACCGATCTCGCCGGGGATAGTCGTAGGATCGGCCAGCAACAACGACAGCACCAGCGCGAGGAGTTTCGGAGCGCGGTGCGCGCGCTATTGATGATACCGCTGATGACCCCGGCCCATAACGACTTTGCAGCGGTCCGTCGTCAGGCCGACGCCTTGCGTGGCTGGTTCGCGCGTGAAACCGGCTGGCCGCTGCAGATCGAGCAGGAGGGGGCACGGCTCTACAAGCGGCCGGCGGACCTCTCCGCCAGCATGCGCGGCCTGCCCGGTTACGACCGACGCCGTTATGTACTGCTTTGCCTGGCCTGTGCCGTGCTCGAACGCGCCGAGCCGCAGATCACGCTGCGCCTGCTCGGCGAGCGGCTGTTGCAATTCGCCGCCGAGCCGGCGCTGGCCGCGCTCGGCTTTGCGTTCACGCTGGGCACCCATCACGAGCGGCGCGAATTGGTCGCAGTCTGCCGGACGCTGCTGGAGATCGGCGTTCTGCAGCGCGTGGTCGGCGACGAAGATGCCTTTGTCCACGGCGGAGGCGAGCAGGCCGACGCGCTCTACGACGTGCAGCGTCGTACGCTCGCCGGCATGCTGGCGGCCGTGCGTGGTCCATCCACATGGCGACCGGACGACGCTCCTGCCTCGCTTGAAGCCCGCCTGCAGGCCTTGGTCAGCGAGCATGTGTCGGACAGCGATGACGGGCGCCGGACCGCGCTCCGCCACCAACTCGCGCGGCGCCTTCTCGATGACCCGGTGATCTATATCGACACGTTGGACGCGGAAGCCCGCGCTTATTTCGTCAACCAGCGCGGCGTGATGTCCGCCCGTCTGTGCGACGCCGCAGGTCTCGTTGCGGAGCACCGCGCTGAGGGGCTGGCGCTGGTGGATGAGGCCGGGGTGCTGACCGATGTGGCCATGCCCGCAGAAGGCACCGATGCTCACGCCACGCTGCTGGTTGCGGAATTCCTCGCCAGTGGGATTCGGCGGCAAAAAATGGATGATGCCGCTGCAGCATTCCCATCAGCCGGCTACTCGGACCAGGACGTAATAGCCTTCTTGCGCGACGCCAAGGGCCGATATGGCCGATACTGGCGCAGGTCGGCGCGGGAAGCCGGTGCCGAGCGCGAACTTGCACTGATCGCGATTGAACGATTGGAGAAGCTGCAGCTCGTCGTGAGAAACGCCGACAGGATCCATCCGCTGCCGGCGATCGCCCGTTTCGGACTCGGCGAGGCAGAGATTCGTAACCTCCGTGATACGGAACGCATGCCGGCAGCGGCCGCTGGCCAACTCGGTTTCGCATGAACGATCGTCCGGCTTCGTTTACTGCCTTAATGGAGCGCCCGGCGCTTCCGGTCCCGTCACAGCTCCGCTGGCAACCGCTGCGGCTCGGGCTGGTGGAGATGTTCCACTACGACAGCGAAGAATTCTGGTTCCGCGACGGACACCTGTTGCTACGTGGTAATAACGGCACCGGCAAATCGAAGGTGCTGTCACTGACGCTTCCGTTTCTGCTCGATGCGCAACTCAAGTCTTCCCGCGTCGAGCCGGACGGCGACAGCGGCAAGAAGATGTCCTGGAACTTGCTGATGAACAGCTACGACCGACGAACCGGCTATGCCTGGCTCGAGTTCGGCCGTCGCGGCGACGATGGCACGCTGCACTACCTCACGCTCGGCGCAGGGCTCTCCGCCGTCGCGGCGCGGCCACAGGTTGATAGCTGGTTCTTCATCCTAGACGATGCGGACAACGCGCCGCGCATCAATCATGACCTCTGGCTGATGAGCGAGCAACGGGTGGTCCTGACGCGTGAGCGGCTGCGCGATGCACTCGCTGGCCGTGGCCAGATGTTCGACACCGCTGCCAGCTATCGCCGCGCGGTCGATGAACGCCTATTCCACCTGGGCGCCAGGCGCTACGACGCGCTGATGGATACGCTGATCCAGCTGCGCCAGCCGCAACTGTCGAAGAAGCCCGATGAAGCGGCGCTGTCCAACGCGCTCACCGAGGCCCTGCCGCCGCTAGCGCCGGAATTGCTCGGCGATGTCGCCGAAGCGCTCGGCCAGCTGGAAGACGATCGCCGTCAGCTTGAGGACTATCGGGCGCTGGCAAAGGCCGTGGGTCGCTTCGATCAGCGCTATCGTATCTATGCGGGAACGCAGAGCCGGCGACAGGCACGCACGCTGCGTCAGGCGCAGACGGAATTCGACAATGCGAGCCGTTCACGCGGCGAAGCGCAGGGGCGACTTGAGACGGCCCAGACCGATGAAGCAAATGCGCATCTCGCCCGAGACGCGGCCGAAGTCGCACTCAAACGCGAACGAACCCGGCTTGAAACCCTGCAATCGGGCGCCGGGATGGAAGATGCGAACCGCCTCGAAACCGCGGAGAGCGATGCAGCCGCCCGCAAGCGGGCATTCGGAATCGCAGCCGATGCGGTCGCCGGGGCGCGGCGACGATTGGACCGTAGTATCGAGGAAAAGGAACAGGCCACGCTGCGCGTGGCGGCGGCCGAACGTCAGATCGCCAACCTGCGCCGGAAATGTATCCCCGATGCCGAGGCCGCGGGGGTTGCGAGCCTCCATGCGGAGCATCCGTTCGCCGCGCTGGACACTGCTACCCTTGGCGAGTTGACGCCGGCCGCTTTCGAAAGCGCTCGCTCCGGGCTTCGCGCTCTGGTCTCCGACCGGCGCGACCAGATCGCGACGCTACGCCGGCGCGATGCGGAGGTGGCTGCCGCTGAAGCCCTGCATGCGCACCGCCAGACGAGGCACGATGAAGCGCGGGAAGCTGCCGAAGCCGCAGCGGAACGGCGCGAGCACGCCGATACCGATGTGGAGCGCGAAGGGCAGGCCTTGGTTCAGTCCTGGCAGAACTGCTTTGGCGGTTTGAAGCAGTTGCGGATCGGCCCGGATGACGGATTCGACGCGCTTGCAGTCCTGGCCGAATGGGTCATCGCAATGGACGGCGACAATCCGGCGCGGCAGCGCTTGCAGGTCGCGCAACAGCAGGCCAGCGAGCGTTTGGCGGCCAAGCGCGTGTCGCTGGAGGGCCAGCAGCAAGCCCTGGAGGCCGAGCGCACGGCGCTCGACGACGAACGCCTTCGCCTCGAAGGTGGCGTCGATACCATGCCACCGCAGCCTCATACTCGCGCGGACAATGTTCGGAACAGCCGCGACGGCGCCCCGCTCTGGCAATTGGTGGATTTTCGCGCGGCGCTCACCATTTCGCAACGAGCCGGCCTCGAAGCTGCACTCGAAGCCACTGGCCTGCTCGATGCCTGGCTCTCGCCCGATGGCCGTTTACAGTCCGGCGATGGCGATGTTCCGCTGTTCGATACGCAGATGATGGCGCGTCCATCCCAATCGTCGTCGCTCGCCAACTGGTTGCAGGCCGACGTGCCGCCCGACAGCATGGTCCCCGCAACCGTCGTCGAGCAACTGTTGTCCGGCATCGTCTGTGCCGACGATGATCCCGTCGATTGCGAAACCTGGATCGCAGCAGACGGCCGCTTCAGGCTCGGTGCGCTCGCCGGTTCCTGGAGCAAACCGGAAGCCGTTTATATTGGCTATGCGGCCCGCGCCGCCGCCCGCGCGCGGCGGTTGTCCGAGATTTCCGCTCGGCTGATGCAGCTGGCTGATGCACTTGCAGCCGTGCAAGAGGGAGCCGATCAACTCGGCAAGGATCAGGATCAGGCAGCTGAAGAATGGCGGATGGCTCCGTCGGACGAACCCCTGCGCAAATCCCATCTGGCGGCGGCTGCCGCTGCACGCGAAGCGGATACCGCCCGCCAGCGGTGGGCCGAAGCCACCGTGCAGCGCGATGCGAGTGAGCTGGATTTGCAGGCGGCGCGGCAGCGGCGCGTTGCCGACGCCACCGACCTGCGCCTGCCTGCATCGCCGGCCGACCTTACGGGCATCGAGACGGCCCTCAGCAGCTATCAGAATGCCCAGATCGACCTGACGCAGACGATCCAGGAGGCGCGCCTGGCCTTGCCCAACCTTAAAAAGGAACGTCTGCGCGAAAGCGAGGCACATGACGATCTGACGGCGCAGGAAGAACGCTGCGCGGTGGCCCGGATCGAGGCCGAAGAGGCGTCCACTAGGTTCGAGGTGCTGCGCGAGACGATCGGCGCAAAGGTCGAGGAATTGCGGCAGCAACTGGTCAAAGCCCGTGATGCCGTCGATGCCAGCGAGACGGGCCTTGGTCGGGCACGCGAAAGTCTGAACAAATCCGGTCAGGCGCGCGCGGTCGCGCAGGAACAAGCCAACAATGCGAACTCGCAGTTCGAACGATGCAGCGACGCGCGCGCCGAAGCCATTTCGAAGTTCCAGCAGTTCGCGAGCACCGGCCTCCTCGCCGCGGCGCTTCCGCAGCTTGAAGTGCCCGATATGATCGCTGTCTGGACGATCGATCCTGCCCTCACCCTCGCGCGCCGCGCCGAACAGGCGCTGTCTTCGCTGGACGACAAGGAAGAGACCTGGACGCGCGTGCAAAAGGAAATCAGCCAGGAATTGACGGAGCTGCAAACGACTCTCGGCGCGCTCGGTCACCGCGCGCAGTCCGAGCACAACGACTGGGGATTGATCGCCCACATCATTTACCAGAACAGGCCCGAACGCCCGGATCGTCTCGCCGCGCGGCTGGTCGAGGAGATCGCCCAGCGCAGCGAGTTGCTCACGGCGCAAGAACGAACCGTGCTGGAGAACCATCTACAGGCCGAAATCGCATCCGAGGTGCAGCGACTGCTGCAGGCGGCGGAGAACCGGCGCGACGCCATCAACAAGGAACTGTATAGCCGTCCGACATCAACCGGTGTCCGCTACCGACTGTTATGGCAGCCGTTGGGCGAAGAAGAAGGCGCTCCGGTCGGCCTCGATGCGGCGCGAAAACGCTTGCTCAATACCAGCGCAGATCTGTGGTCGGCCGAAGATCGGCGCGTGGTGGGCGCCATGCTGCAGCAACGCATTGCCTTGGAGCGGGAACGCACCGTTTCAGGCGCCGGGACCGAGTCGGGAGGCGCCCTGATCGACCAACTGACGCGCGCGCTGGACTATCGCCGCTGGCACCGCTTTCGCGTCGAGCGCTGGCAAGACGGGCACTGGCGCAAGCTTTCGGGCCCGGCCTCCAGCGGCGAACGTGCGCTCGGCCTTACGGTGCCGCTGTTCGCCGCGATCGCCAGTTTCTACAGCCAGGGCAGCTACAAGCTGGCACCACGGCTCATGCTGCTTGATGAAGCATTCGCCGGCATTGATGACGCCGCGCGCGCCCACTGTATGGGGCTGATCCGCGAGTTCGACCTTGACTTCGTGATTACGAGCGAGCGCGAATGGGCCTGTTATGCCGAGTTGCCCTGCGTCGCCATCTGTCAATTGCAACGGCGCGAAGGGATCGACGCGGTGTTCGTTTCGCGCTGGACCTGGGATGGCCGTGCCAAGACGCGCGAAAGCGACCCCGATCGCAGATTTGCGTCGACATGAGTTCGGCGATCGATCCACGGCTGCAACGCCTGCTCGGCGGCGATCGCTTTGCCTCGCTGCGCAAGCGCCTGCGCCAGCGGTTCGAGCGGGCACCGCTGGATACCGCGATCGAAGGCTTCCGCATCGGCCAACTCTCCGTGGATGAACACGCTGCACTGGCGTCCTTGCTGGGTCGCCCGAGCCGCTACGTGAATTCCCTACAGGTTGATGTTGGCTTCATCGACACCGCGTTCAGAAATGCCGGCGTCGCCGTTTCGCTGCGTGATGCACTCGAGCAACTCGATGGCCCGATCGCGCATCTCGCCACGAGGCGTTTGGCAATACAAACGATGTGGTCCGATGTGCTGGAGAGCTGCACGCACAACTCATTGATCGAATTGCTCAGAACGTCCGCGGGCATGGGATTGCTCAAGCGGCTCGCGCGGCAGAGCCCAACTGCGGCACTCCAGATCTGCCGCCGCGTCGAAGCCACATTGGAGCGTCTGCCCGCGATCGGCATAACGCGTTCGCAATTGGCCGCCGATGCGCTGGGCGATCCCCATGGGCTTGACAGCGGCCAACCGGCGGCCACGTTGGTCTTAACGATCTGGCGTCAGTCGACGACGCGGTCCGATGGCTGTGGTGCTGGCATTACTGTGGATGAGAAGGATGAAGATAACGACCTGGAGCAGGCCGGTGTGGAAAGCCACCGCGACGTCTGGGCGAAAGCAGGAGTGCTTGTTAACGAGTTGGCACGTCCGGTGTTATTTCTAAACCTGCCCATACGTAGCGCCGAGCACCACGGTTGGTCACTAGGAGAGCCGACCTATGCTTCGCTTCGTTCGCTTTTGCGCGCTCCGTTGTCCTGGGACGTGTCCGGTCGCAAGGTTTACGTTTGCGAAAATCCTAATCTTGTCGCCATCGCTGCGGATCACTGGGGCGCCGGCTGCGCACCGCTCGTCTGCACGGACGGCATGCCCGCTGCCGCGCAGCGATGCCTATTATCGCAACTGGCCAAAGCACGAGCGCAGCTTTGCTATCACGGCGATTTCGATTGGCCAGGCGTAAGAATCGGCAACCACGTGATGCGCGAGCACGGCGCGCAATCGTGGCGCTTTAATGCAAGCGACTATGAGGTCGCCGCCGAAGGCGTATCAGTTATGGGACAGCCCCTAACAGGAAAGGCTGTCCGCGCGATGTGGGACGACGCGTTGATGGCTGCGATGCAGCGCCATTGTCTGTCGATTGCTGAAGAAGGCCTTGCGGCTTCACTGTTGAAAGACCTGGGCCCGCACGGCAACTAGTTCGTGGATTTATTCAGAACGGTGGAAATTTGGCGCACCCGGAATGATTCGAACGTCCGACCCTCAGATTCGTAGTTTAAGTGAGGCCTGTAGACCGAACGTTGCTGACGGGCCAAGTGAGCGCGGGAGCGGCAGGCTTGCCAACAGCGCTTCGGTCCGTCCGATTTGCACTCTACAGCGTGCAGGAGTTAGCCGCGGCATCAAAGAGCCTGCGGTGCCCGGAAGAATTCGACCGGCGGTCGCGACACCCACAGAGGGCCACGCCAACCGATCCGGATGCCTGAAAAAGCTCAGCACCCCGCGAGTGTCGCTCCGAAGGGAATCGAACTCCGCCCTTCATTGCAAATGACTGATTTTAGAACATTGCGAATGCTGTTTTAGAACCCTAACTCGTTTGCCATTACCGTGGTAGCTATGCGGTAGCTAGCGATCGTCGGCCCAGGCGACCAATGAGTTAAGTTAATGATTTGTTGGTACAGTTGGGTGGGCTCGAACCACCGACCTCCTGTTCCACAGACAGGCGCTCTAACCAACTGAGCTACAACTGCATCCTTGCGAGCCGCCTCGGGAAGCGGCTTGAACGGGCCGAGAACCAAGGGGGCTGGACGGGGCGGAAACTAGGTGCAACGGCCGTTTTTGGCAAGGCCGCTGGACCCCCAAATCGACCCTTCGAGCAGCGTTATTTCCAAAGCAAAACCCGGGCCTCACGGCCCGGGTTTCTTAATCAATTCAACGCCGCTTCGCTTAAGCCGCGGGCGGGTAGAACTTCGAGGCAGAGGCCTTGATCGGCTCGGCGGTCGCATTGGCAACCCGCTGGCCGATCTCGACGAGCTCCTTGGCCTGGGCCTGGAGGGTCTCGAGCTGCTTGCGGGTGTGGCCGGTCCACAGCTCCAGCGCTTCGGACGGCGACTTGAGGCTGAACAGCTCCTGGGCGAAGTCCAGCTGGGCCGTGGTGTTGGCCTTCATGAACTCCACCAGCTTGGCGGTGTACTCGCTCGCGCCCTTGCTGGCGGTGGTGAATACGGCCTCGACGGTGCCGTTGTGGGTTTCGGCAGCGTCCTTGAACTTGGCGTAGCTCTCGCGGGCCTGCGAAACGCCCTTTTCGGCGAACGCACGCATCTGCTCGGGGACCTCGAACGGAATGATCGAGGCAGAAAACGGATCAGTCGCACCTGTCATGGTTGTCCCTCACGATAATGAAAAACGGAGTGAGCCTTCTGGCGCGCCCGCCGGGCCGATCGGGGCCATAGTTTGGCGGGTACGGAGACTGGAAACACGAAACAAACAAGATGGCTCGCCCAGCGACGCCACCATCTCTGCCTAATATGTCAACATTGTGCACCGCAATGTGATCGAAGGGCGTCTGCGAAAATTTAATCTCGGACAGGATGAAGTTCCTAGGGAGGGGAACCCGAGGTTGAGGGTGTGCAACATGTGAACCCATGATGGCGGTCCGCTCCCTGTTCCGCTTGCGGGAGAGGGCTGGGGAGAGGGTGCGTCCGCAGCGGGACAATCCCGGTGGGGAGAGAGCCCTCACCCGCCGCGCTCTTCGAGCGCGTCGACCTCTCCCGCAAGCGGGAGAGGTGACCGTCCGCGGCCCAACCGGTTCAAGCCAAAATCATCCAGCTCTGGTGCTTGCCCCCGCGAATCCTGCGGATGCGACCGGGGTGCCGCTTGCGGGTTCGGCAGCATTAAGGTTATCGCGGCTTTAGGCCTTTGCTTCTAGACCGGGGCCGTGGACCTGCCCGTGCCCGCGGGCGATACTAACCCTTTCTTAAGGCTGTCATTCCCGGCGGCCGCCCAGGTGATGCAGCGAGACTTGAAGCCGGTTGGATGACTAGTTCGGATTTCCAGGTGCGAGGCGTGGGCGATCCGCGGCTGGCCGTGCACGCGACCTCGGCGCTGCCCGCCTGGCTCTGGTCGATCGACGGCACGCGCGTGCTCTGGGCCAATCCGGTCGGCGCAAAGTTCTTTGGCGCGGCTCATGCCGCAGCGCTGGCGCAAAAGCCCTTCGGACCGGCGGACGTGCATCGCCGCCAGATTGTCCGCCTCGCGCGTCAGCTGGCGGCGAGCGGCACCGTTCGGCTCGAACGGCTGCGCGGCTTTGGCGCCCGGCTCGGCGGCCTGATGACCTGCGCCTGCGCGCGGCTCGAATTTGCCGACGGCCACCACGGCGTGCTGGTCACCGCGATGGATCCGGCCGGCCGAACCATGCCGCTGGTCGAGCGCCTGCACCGGCTGGTCGAGGGCGCGGCGGTGCCGATGGCGGCGTTCGCGCCCGACGGCCTGTTCGCCGGCGCAAGCGAAGCTGCCCGCCCGCTGCTCGGCTTTCGCGATCTCGTCGAGGCCGGCCTCGAACAGGCGCGCCGCGATGCGCTTGCTCAAGGCCGCGCCCTGATCCCGATCGGCATCGGCCAGATGGTGCTGCAACGGGTCGGCGTAGGCGCCGATACCGGTCTCGTCGCGCTGATCGAGCCCGCCCCTGCTGTGCAGGCCGCGCGCGAGGCTGCGGCTGAGGCGGCAGATGAGAGCGTGCAGGCCGCGCCATCGCAAGACGTCGCAATGCCCGCCGCTTCACCTGCGCCGCCGGACGATGAACAGCCCGCGCCGCCAAACGAAATGCCGTTCGGTATCGCGCTGTTCGATGCGTTCGCCGAGCCGGCCGACGCGCCGGCGCCGACCGAGACGATCGCTGAAGCACCCGCGGCGCCCGCAAGCGACGCTGCGCCGGACCTCGCGCCGATCCAACAAGCCGTCCAAAAGACTGTTCAAGAGCCTGTCCAAGAAACGATCGAAGACACGATCGATGCCGCGCCCAAAACTCCGGTTGAAAACTTAGCCGAAGCCATCGTGCCGCCCCAAGCTGCGCCGAATACAGCTGGCATGGTCGAGCCGCCGTCGGGCCATGCGGAGCCGTCCGCGCCGCGTCAGCATCCGCTGCGCTTCCTGTGGCAGATGGATGCGGAGGGCCGCTTTGTGCTTCTCTCGGGCGAGTTCATCGGCTTGATCGGCACGCGTACGGCGGCCGGCTTCGGCCGCCCCTGGCGCGAGATCGCCGAGGAATTCGCGCTCGATCCGGAGGGGCGCGTGGCAGCGGCGCTGGCCAGCCACGACACCTGGGCCGGCATCACCGTGAACTGGCCGGCCGATGGCGGCGAGCACCTGCCGGTCGAGCTCGCAGGACTTCCCGTCTATGACGGGATGCGCAACTTTGCAGGCTTCAAGGGCTTTGGCGTCTGCCGCGATCTCGATTGCCTCAACCGGCTCGATGCGCTGCGGCGCTTTGAGCGGCTCACCAAGCCGGAGGTGCCACAGAGCCTGTCCGCGGATGTGATCGAGCCAGATCCGGAGCGGGAGGCGCCGCCTCCACCGAGCGAGCCGCCCGCACCTGAGCCTGAAGCTGAACTGCCCGAACCCGTCACCGAAGCGAATTCACACCCAACCGGTCTGGAAACATCCGTGGAAACGCCTCCCAATGTCGTGCCGTTCCGAGCGCCCGGCGATACGAGATCGCCGACGCTGACGCCAGTCGAGAACAGTGCGTTCAACGAGCTCGCGCGGCAATTGTCCGAGCGCCTCGAACGCGAGCGAGAGACGGTCACAACGGAAACGATCGAGCCGCTGGCAACGGCGATTGCGTCCGAACCGTCGATGCCGGAGCCGGAAGCGCCGCAACGGCCGGCCGAATGGCTGAGCGAACCCACCCCGCCCGCACGCGGCCACAGCACGCGCGACCGCGCGCTGCTCGACCTGTTGCCGACGGGCATCCTGATCTACCGGCTCGACCGCCTGCTCTACGCCAACCCCGCCTTCCTCGCCCGCATGGGCTATGCCGATTTGAGCGCGCTGGAGGATGCCGGCGGGCTCGATGCGCTCTACGTCGAACCCGGCGTCTCCGCGGCCAGCAGCACGTCGCAAGCAGGCACACCGGTGACGATCAGCGCGGCGGTGGCGAACGGCGAAGCGCCGCTCGCGACCACCGAGGCGCATCTGCACACGATCGACTGGGACGGCGCGAGCGCACATGCGCTGATCTGCGCGCTGCCGCAGGCTGCGCCAATCGTCGCCGAGCCCGCCATCGCCGAGCCGCTTGCGACGACCCCCGTCGATCCCGAGCCGGAGCTCGAGCCCGGCGAGGCCGAGGCAGAAGATCTCGCCGCGATCCTCGACACCACGGCCGAAGGCATCGTCATGTTCGATGCCGAAGGCAACATCCACGCCTGCAACCGCAGCGCCGAGGCGCTGTTCGGCCATGACGGCGAAGCCTTGCTGCAGAAGAACCTGCTGACGCTGTTTGCGCCCGAGAGCCAGCAGATCGTCATCGACTATCTCGACAGCCTGAAGAACCAGGACATATCGAGCCTGCTCGATCATGGCCGCGAGGTGCTGGGACGCGAGAAGAACGGCGGCGTCATTCCGCTGGCGATGATCATGGGCCGCACCCGGCCCGACGGCCCCAACTTCTTCGCGGTGTTCCGCGACCTGTCGCAGAGCAAGCAGGGCGAGAGCGAGCTGACGCGGGCCCGCCATCTCGTCGACGGCGCGGCCAACGCCAAGGCCGACATGCTGGCGCGGATCAGCCACGAGATCCGCACGCCGCTCAACGCCATCATCGGTTTTGCCGAGGTGATGATCTCCGAGCGCTTCGGCAGCCTCGGCAACGAGCGCTACGGCGAATACATGAAGGACATCCGCGCCTCCGGCGAGCGCGTGATCACCATCATCGACGACCTGCTCGAGCTGTCGCGGATCGAGACCGGCAAGCTCGACCTCAACTTCGCCAACCTCAACCTCAACGATCTCGTCGAAGCCTGCGTCGTGGTGATGCAGCCGCAGGCCAACCGCGAGCGCATCATCATCCGCACCTCGCTCGCTCATGCGCTGCCGCAGGTCAGCGTGGACGCGCGCGCGATGCGGCAGGTCGCCATGAACCTGATCTCCAACTCGATCAGGCTCGCCACCGCCGGCGGCCAGGTCATTGTCTCGACCGCCCTCAATGACCGCGGCGAGGTGTGCTTGCGCATCCGCGACACCGGCCACGGCCTCTCCGAGCGCGAAGTCGCGGCCGCGATGGAGCCGTTCCGCACCCCGCCGCCCGGCGATGCCTCTGACAGTTCGGCGCTCAGCCTGTCGCTGACCAAGGCGCTGGTCGAAGCCAACCGCGCCCGCTTCAACATCAAGAGCGCGGCCAACACCGGCACGCTGATCGAAGTGGTGTTCGCACCGGCGCTGGAACGGGCGTGAAGGCTTAAAAATACGAGCTGCGGGATAGACAAGGCTTTCGCCCGCGTCGTTGCGAGCGCAGCGAAGCAATCCAGGCTGCCGCCGCGGAAAGATTCTGGATTGCTTCGCTACGCTCGCAATGACGAAAGGGCACGGCGCGAGCCGTGCCCTTTCGCATTCACACTGCGCTACTCAGCTATAGATCTCGAACAGGCCGGCGCCGCCCTGGCCGCCGCCGATACACATGGTGACCACGCCCCACTTGGCCTTGCGGCGCGCGCCTTCCAGGAGGATGTGGCCGGTGAGACGTGCGCCGGTCATGCCGAAGGGATGGCCGATCGCGATCGAGCCGCCGTTGACGTTGTACTTCTCGGGATCGATGCCGAGCTTGTCGCGGCAATACAGGCACTGGCTGGCGAAGGCCTCGTTGAGCTCCCACAGATCGATGTCGTCGATCTTCAGGCCGGTGCGCTTCAACAGCTTCGGGATCGCAAACACCGGGCCGATGCCCATCTCGTCCGGCTCGCAGCCGGCGGTGGCCCAGGCGACGAACCGGCCGAGCGGCTTGAGGCCGCGCTTCTCGGCATCCTTGGCTTCCATCAGCACCACGGCCGCGGCGCCGTCGGAGAGCTGGCTGGCATTGCCGGCGGTGACGGACTTGCCGGGGCCTTTCACCGGCTCGAGCTTGGCGAGGCCTTCCATCGTGGTCTCGGGCCGGTTGCACTCGTCGCGATCGACGACGTAGTCGACGATCGACTCCGCCTTGGTCGCCTTGTCGACCACTTTCATCTTGGTCTTCATCGGGACGATCTCGTTCTTGAACTTGCCCGCCTGCTGGGCCGCGGCCATGCGGCGCTGCGATTCCAGCGAGAACTCGTCCTGATATTCGCGGCTGACCTTGTAGCGCTCCGCGACGATATCGGCGGTGTCGATCATCGCCATGAAGATGTCGGGCGCGACTTTCAACAGCTCCGGATCGACCGCTTCCTTGGGCAGAGGGCCGCCCGGAATCGAGATGCTCTCGACGCCGCCGGCGACGATGCAATCGGCGCCGTCGGAGCGGATCGAGTTCGCGGCCATGGCGATGGTCTGCAGGCCCGAGGAGCAGAAGCGGTTCACCGACACGCCGGCGGTGGTCTTCGGCAGACCCGCGAGCAGCGCGGCCTGGCGGCCGATGTTCGGCGCGCCATGGGCGCAGTTGCCGAGATAGCTGTCCTCGACATAGTCCTTCTCGACGCCGGCGCGGTCGACCGCGTGGTGGATGGCGTGCGCCGCAAGACTCATCGGCGCCGTGATGTTGAACCCGCCGCGGCCGGACTTCGCCAGCCCCGTGCGCGCATAGGAAACGATGACGGCTTCACGCATTGTTTTCTCCCTTTTTCGAAACGATTTTGAACGGAGCGTCCTCGCGCCATTGGTACACAAAGTTGGGCGGCCGCGGGAGAAATAAAAACGCCGCCTCCGGAGATGGAGGCGGCGTTGTTCCGCGGGTCGGAATATATCGGCGCCTCAGAACGTCAGCGCCTTGACCTGCTTGACCTGCGGCAGGGCTTGCACCTTGGCGAGCACATCGGCCGGCACCGCACCGTCGACCTCGACCAGCGCGATGGCATCGCTGCCGGGCGCGACGCGGCCGAGATGGAAAGTCGCGATGTTGAGCTTGGCATCGCCGAGGAGACTCGCGAACCTGCCGATGAAGCCGGGCTTGTCCTCGTTGGTGACGTAGATCATTGACTTGCCGAACTCGGCGTCGACGCGGATGCCCTTGACGTCAACCAATCGCGGCTTGCCGTCATGGTACACGGTGCCGGAGACTGAGCGCTCCTGACGCTCCGTCGCCACCGTGACGGTGATCAGGCTCTCATAGTCGCTCTGCGCAGCGCGCACGATCTCGTCCACCACCATGCCGCGTTCCTTGGCGACGACCGGCGCGGACACCACGTTGACCTCGCCCAGCATCGGTCGCAGCAGGCCCGACAGCACGGCGGAGGTGATCGCCTTGATCTTCATCTCGGCGACGTGGCCCTCGTAGGTAATCTGCACCTTGAGGATGCCGCTCTCGGTGAGCTGGCCGGCGAACGAGCCGAGCTTCTCGGCAAGTGCGATGAACGGCTTCAGCTTCGGCGCCTCTTCCGCGGTGATCGAGGGGAAGTTGACGGCGTTCGAGATCGCGCCGGTGAGCAGATAGTCCGACATCTGCTCGGCGACCTGGAGCGCGACGTTCTCCTGCGCCTCGGTGGTGGCGGCGCCGAGATGCGGCGTGCAGATCACGTTGGGATGGCCGAACAGCACGCTCGAGGTCGCGGGCTCCTCGACGAAGACGTCGAAGGCTGCGCCCGCAATGTGCTTGGCGTTCAGCGCATCGACCACCGCCTGCTCGTCGACCAGACCGCCGCGGGCGCAATTGATCAGGCGCACGCCCTTCTTCATCTTGGCGATCGCGGCCGCATCGATGATGTTCCTGGTCTTGTCGGTGAGCGGGGTGTGGAGCGTGATGAAATCGGCGCGCTTCAAGAGCTCGTCGAGCTCGACCTTCTCGACGCCGATGTCCTTGGCGCGCTCCGGCGACAGGAACGGATCGAAGGCGATCACCTTCATGCGCAGGCCGAGCGCGCGGTCGGCGACGATCGAGCCGATGTTGCCGCAGCCGACGACGCCGAGCACCTTGCCAGTGATCTCGACGCCCATGAAGCGGTTCTTCTCCCACTTGCCGGCTTGGGTCGAGGTGTCGGCCTGCGGAATCTCGCGCGCCAGCGCCAGCATCAGCGTGATGGCGTGCTCGGCGGTCGTGATCGAATTGCCGAACGGCGTGTTCATCACGATGATGCCCTTGGCGGTCGCCGCGGGAATTTCGACGTTGTCGACACCGATGCCGGCGCGGCCGATCACCTTGAGATTGGTCGCCTTCTCCAGGATCTTGGCCGTGGCCTTGGTCGCGGAGCGGATCGCGAGGCCGTCGTAATTGCCGATGATCTCGGCGAGCTTGTCCTTGTCCTTGCCGAGATTGGGCTGGAAGTCGACCTCGATACCGCGGTCTTTGAAGATCTGCACGGCGGCGGGAGAGAGCGCGTCGGAAATGAGAACTTTGGGCTTGGTCATGGATGTCTTCCTTCACACCCTCCCCTGGAGGGGGAGGG
>NZ_VSTH01000074.1 GCF_008123965.1 Bradyrhizobium hipponense
GTAGACCGGAGTGCGCCGGGAGACCGGCAAGGAGTAGATGGTGCAAGTCCATCACGATGAAGGAGTAGCGAACCGCATCGACCCCGAGTCATGCGCAGATACCCGTGAGGGTATTGGCGAAGCGTTGACAGGGGAGCGCATAGGCCAGCCATTGAGCCGCGAAAGTACCCTCATCCTGGGTGCCGACGTCGTTCCGGTGACGGAAGGCAACACGGATGGGCGCGATAACGCGAGCGCCCAGACGGCCCGGCGTGGTCTTAGACACTGGCATGTGCGCACGCTCTTTGCTCGGGAACCGGGAGATCTCATGGTCGGCCAGCGCCAGCATGCGTGCTGCACTGGTCCGCGTCGGGAAGGCGAGGAGCCGTAGCCGACGATGTACGATCATGAGAAGTCTGACCCCGCCATAGTAGCTGTGAAGCCGACGAACAAAGCCGGGCAACCGGCTGCGGAGTTGGTGGAGCCAAGGGCGGGGGCCGAGGGGAATGTGAGTCAGCAAAGCACGGGCCGGGCACAGTACCGGGGAACCGTGTCACAGGCGCTGGCGCGCATACGGCAAGCTGCAAGGCAAAGGAAGAAGGAGAAGTTCACCGCGCTCTTCCATCACGTCAGTATTGATCACCTCGCAGAGGCATTCTCTGAACTCAAGGAGAATGCTGCAGCTGGAGTGGACGGGCTGACATGTCGGGACTACGAGCAGCACCTTGAGCGCAATCTTGAGGACCTGCATGCTCGCGTCCATCGGGGAGCGTATCGGGCACTACCGTCGCGGCGGGTTTACATACCCAAGCCGGATGGTCGGCAACGCCCGATCGCGGTCGCCGCCCTTGAGGACAAGATCGTCCAGAGGGCCACGGCTGCGGTGCTGAGCGCGATCTACGAGGAAGATTTCCTCGGGTTCTCGTATGGGTTCCGACCCGGACGCAGCACGCACGATGCGATGGATGCGCTCATAGTCGGGATCACCAGCACAAAGGTGAACTGGATACTGGACGCCGACATCCGCTCGTTCTTCGACACAGTGAGCCAGGAGTGGCTCATCAAGTTTGTGGAACATCGCGTCGGCGACCGACGCATCATCCGCCTGATCCAGAAATGGCTCAAGGCAGGCGTCCTGGAAGACGGGATCGTGACGGTCAGTGACAAGGGGACCGGGCAGGGATCGGTGATCTCACCGCTTCTGGCCAATCTCTACTTGCACTACGCTTTCGACCTCTGGGCCGAGCGCTGGCGACGGCGTGAGGCTGCGGGCAATATGATCATCGTGCGCTACGCCGACGACCTCATTGTTGGCTTTGAGCACGAGACCGACGCCCGTCGCTTCCTCGACGAGATGCGTAAGCGGTTACAGGAGTTTGCACTGTCGCTTCATTCGGAGAAGACCCGGCTGATCGAGTTTGGACGTTTCGCGGTGGAAAACCGCAAGCGGCGCGGGCTCGGCAAACCGGAGACCTTCACCTTCCTGGGCTTCACCTTTATCTGCGGCAAAACTCGTCGGGGCAAATTCCAAATCAAGCGGAAGTCCCGGCGGGATCGCATGCAGGCAAAGTTGCAAGCCATCAAACAGGAACTGCGACGGAGCATGCATCAGCCGATTCCCCAGCAGGGAAGATGGTTGCAGCAGGTCGTCACCGGCTACTTCAACTACCACGCGGTGCCGACAAACAGTTCGACACTGACCGCGTTCCTATTCCACGTCACCAATCTCTGGCGGCGCACGCTACGGCAGCGGAGCCAGAAAGACTGGACGACCTGGGAGCGGATCAAGCGGTTGGCCGACGACTGGCTCCCGAAACCGCGAATCCTTCATCCGTGGCCAGCGAGTCGCTTCGCCGTTAGACACCCAAGGTGGGAGCCGTATGCCCGAATTGGGCCCGTACGGATCTGTGCGGGGGGCGCGAGGTAACTCGCGTCCCTACCGCGAAAG
>NZ_VSTH01000075.1 GCF_008123965.1 Bradyrhizobium hipponense
TGCGGCAATACGGGGGTCAAATTTGCAAGCCGATTGACACTTTGCCCACTTGGAACCGCTCGGTACGCGAACCCAAAGTGACCGTCATCTGGAATCCTTCAATGAGCCAAACGTTATATGAAGCCGGCTAGTTGTCACAAGCCGGCAAAGGTGACCGTGCCGTACGCCGGTCCAGCCCTGGAAGCCAGAAACTCACCAGGACAATCAACGAGCCTCGCATCTTATCGGTGAATCGGGCCGAAAGAGTTGGGAGGGGACCAAAGGAACAACCAGCCCATGTCCGAGTCGGCACAAACTCGACAAAACTCAAAGGGAGCACAACGAGTCCGTTTTCGGGTAGATAGCGTCCAAAACCCAAGGCAGAGCATTGGGCTCAACTCGTGGTCGCCCTTGAACAGCGCCCGCGTTGCGACCATGGCACAGCGCTCGGCTGGTCAAGAGGGGTCGCCCGATGGACGGATGGTCCACCAACCCTGCTCCGACCCACACTGCAAGGCTTCGCCGAAGCCTTCATAGCTCGCCTGGTTCACTTGATAATACGCGCAGTTCACGGCCTCAGTATACGTGAACGAGCCGGGCGTCTGGCGATCGAGTTAATGGCATTGGGCTCGGCGATGTTGTCCGTGCAGGCCTGTCGACTTCGGCTTCATCCAGCCACTACAGCTTGTAGCCGATCTTTCGCAGCAGGTCTTTCCGCCACGCAATGTCGGCGTCGGTTTCGACACCCAACGGCGAGGCGCCATCCACAACGCCGAGCACGCCGCGGCCCAGCTCCGTTTGCGCGACGATTACCTGTGTCGGGTTGGCCGTCGCGCAATAGATGCGGCAGACTTCCGGCACCGCGCGCACCGCAGCCAGCACGTTGACGGGAAAGAACCCGTCGCCCAGGAAGATCAGGAAAGTGTGGCCGGCGCCGATGGCCAATGCGTTGTTGCGTGCGAGGGTGAGTGAGGCTTCGTCATTACCCGACCAGCGCACCAGCCGCTTACCGGAGGCCTCGCAGAAGGCCAGCCCGAAGCGGATGCGCGGAACCGCGCCCACCAGCGCCTCGTGGAGGTCTTCCACGGTCTTGATGAAATGCGACTGGCCGAAGATGAAGTTGGCGTCGTCCGGCTTGACGATGGGCACCACGGTGAGTTCCATGGCTGCGCTCCTGCAGGGTGAGCTACGCAAATCCATGGTAGGCCGCCGGAAGGTGATTGCAAGCCGCCACAGGCGGCCGATTTCGCTGCCATCCGCGCTTCAGCTTCCTCGCGGGTCTCGAACACCTGGACCACGTCGCCGGCCGCGTTAATGGCGCGGAACATCACGGCGGCCCGCGGGAAGCGGCCATGGTCGCGGCAGCAAGTCTGCGAGCTTTCATTACCGGGAATGATGAGCGATAATTACCAGCGGGATGGAAGCGGTGCACGGGGATGGTGAGGGCCGATGTCTGAGCGGACATACAGTCGAGAGAGCGAGATCGATGCCACAGGAGCAAGCGCCCGTTTGCCCGGCCTCGACATCGACATCATTCACCGGCAATCGCCGATTGCGAGCAGATGTCGATCAACCTGCGGGCAACACCGTCCTTCGAAGCGATCGGGTCCTTGTTCGAGGCAGCTAACCCTTTCACGTTTTGGGTGCAGGCCACACGATTGATGTGGATGCCGTGGCTGCTCACGGCGCAGACGATGATGCTGCCGACAGGCGGGCCGCGAACACTCCCGACCGCCGTCCACCCTGAGCAAGAGGCGCCG
This sequence comes from Bradyrhizobium hipponense, assembly GCF_008123965.1. GTDB lineage: Bacteria > Pseudomonadota > Alphaproteobacteria > Rhizobiales > Xanthobacteraceae > Bradyrhizobium > Bradyrhizobium hipponense. Next base: position 1,740 of record NZ_VSTH01000075.1, read on the forward strand.
ACGGCTAACGGTTAGCGAGCCAAAGGATCAGGGAAAGGATCACGCTGACCAGCAGCGATGTTGCGAGCGGGATATAAACGCGGAAGTTGTCGCGCTCGATGACAATGTCGCCGGGCAACCGGCCCAAGCCAATCTTGTTGATCACTGGCCATAGCAGCCCAAGCGCAACGAGCGACAAGCCGAAGATGATGAGCAGACGCGAGATCGACATTGCGCCAAGCCTCCGATCACAGTGGGCGAGCCGATTGAGGGAGGGCAAGCGGATTTGGCGTGCTGCTGGGACCGCGGTCCATCGCACGGCTCGGATGGGTTAGTATAGCTTTTTCGAGCGAAGTGGACACGCGCACTAGGACAAGCTGACACCATGATTGCGCTGTTCACGGATTTTGGGTTGCCCGGCCCGTATACGGGTCAGATGAAGGCGGTGCTGCACCAGATGGCGCCGGGCACACCCACTATAGATCTCTTCGCCGATGCTCCAGTCGGCAATCCTAAGGCATCGGCGTATCTGTTGGCGGCCTATGCCGCATGGTTTCCGGTACGAACCGTCTTTCTCTGCGTAGTTGATCCCGGCGTCGGCGGGACGCGGCCATCGATTTTCCTCGAGGCCGACGGCCGCTCTGGTATATCGGTCCCGGCAACGGCTTGTTCGAGCTGACCCAGTGCAGAGCCCGAGAGACGCGCAGCTGGGACATCGACTGGAAGCCGAAGCATCTCTCGGCCAGCTTTCGCGGGCGCGACCTGTTCGCCCCAGTGGCAGCCATGCTGGCGCGCGGTGATCCGCCCCCCGGCCAGCCACGTCACGATGGTGCAGATCGCCGGGCAGACTGGCCGGATGACCTCTGCGAGATCGGGCGGCGATGCTGCCACCCGGCGCGAGGCTGACCGCGGCAGGTCGGGTTCTGGACCGCGCGAGGACTTTCAGCGATCTGCCGCCAGGCGCGGCTTTCTGGTATGAGAACTCCAGCGGGCTTGCCGAACTTGTCGTCAATCAGGGGCGGGCGGACCGCGAACTCGGTCTTGCCATCGGCAGGCCGGTCGAGTTCGTCGCATGAGCAAAGGTCTGCCGCCTTTGACCCGAAGGCAACATTCGACCAAACAGCGCCCTCATCCGCATCGGCCGAAGCCGCCGGAGCGCCGCGACAAGCCGCAGGTGAGTGTTAACAGGCGCCTTGCGGAGCAGACCCGCAACATCCTGCGCAAACACTACATGAGCAAATACCGGGTGCAGTGAAATCGCGAAGAGGCGCGCGCTACGCCGCCGACCTTGTCTTGCAACTGCGGCTCGCGCGTCCGGTTCCGTTGCGATTGTCGGCGCCACCGGCGCCGAGCAACCTATGTTCGAAGGTGGAAGTGCGCCGCGACGTGGCTGCCGAGTGCGGACGGTGAGAGATGCAAGCTCTTGAAGGTCGCCGGTGGCTGCGCGATAATCTGCCTCTGGACGGCGCGTCGCTCCGCAGTCCGCGCGAGGATGCCGGCAGCATCCAGTACACGCCTTAATTGCTGTCGCGATCCGCTCGGCCAGGCCTCACGTCCCGACCTCACGCGGCTGCTGCGCCTCAGTCCTGTCCGGATGCAACGACTCATTGTGATGTTGCAGCTTGGCACGCCGGCCGCAGCGTCGGCGGCCTCCGCTTGGTGACCGTCGCGGCCACCGACCACCAGACGGTCCCCGACGCTTTAGGGCGAGCGGTGGATTTGAGAAGTCAACCCATTGGTCGAGGGAGGATGTGCTATGAGAGCCTCGCCAGACTATTCGCGTCGTCGCTTCCTTCATGCCGGCGCAGCAGCAACCGTTGTCGCCGCCGCGCGAACGCCCGTTCGTGCGGCCGCCGAGGCGGGTACGCAACTGCCACCCTCGACGGCGACGGCGCCGCGGATTCTGCGCAAGCCACCGCTGCCTGAATTGGAGCGTATCGCCAAATCCTACAACTTGGCTCTCAGCCGCGACGATCTGACGTCGTTCCGCAACCTCATGGACGGCGTGCTCGCGTCGTACCGTCGCTTGGACCAGTTCGCGGAGCCGACATTGGCGGTGAAGTACCCGCGGGACGCGGGGTTCCGACCAGGTCCCTCGGACAATCGGCTCAACGCTTGGTACTGGAGGTGCTCGATCAAAGGCGCAACTTCGGGGCCCCTCGCGGCCAAGAAAATCGCCATCAAAGACAATGTGTGCGTTGCCGGCATCCCGATGATGAACGGTTCCAACGTGCTGGAGGGCTACGTCCCTGACGTGGACGCAACCATTGTGACCCGCATCCTCGATGCTGGTGGAGAGATCATCGGCAAGGCCGTGTGCGAGCATCTTTGCTTCTCGGGCGGTAGCCATACCTCCGACACTGGGCCCGTGCTCAATCCGCACGATCCGAAGCGATCTGCCGGCGGTTCCTCCAGCGGCAGCGCGGCGCTCGTCGTCGCCGGCGAGTGCGACATGGCCATCGGAGGCGACCAGGGAGGGTCGATCCGAATTCCCAGCTCTTTCTGCGGAGCGGTTGGTCACAAGCCCACCCACGGGCTTGTGCCATACACCGGTGTCTTCCCGATTGAATTGACGCTTGATCATACTGGGCCCATTGCTCGTACCGCCGGCGATGCCGCCCGGCTTCTCGAGGTGCTCGCCGGAGCTGATGGCCTCGACCCGCGCCAACCGGCGGGACTGCGTACGGAAGCGTATACCAAGCAGCTCACCGGAGACGCCCGCGGCCTGCGGATCGGGATCGTCAAGGAAGGGTTTGGCTGGCCCAATTCCGAGCCCGATGTCGACGCCATGGTGCGCGAGGCGGCACAGCGCTTGACGCGGGCGGGAGGGACTGTAAGCGAGGTATCGATTCCCCTCCACCGCGACGGCATCCATATCTGGAACGCTATCGCCGTCGAGGGCGCCACGGCGCTGATGGTCGCGGGCAACAGCATGGGAACCAACTGGAAAGGGCACTACACGACTTCGCTGCTGGACTTCTACGGCCGGAGCCGGCGGGTGCGCGCTAACGATCTTTCGGAGACCGTCAAGCTTGTCGTCCTGCTCGGTCAGTACATGCAGGACAATTACCAGGGCCGCTACTACGCCAAGGCCCAGAACCTCGCGCGCGTGCTACGCGCCGCCTACGATGAGCAACTCAAAGGCGTCGATCTCCTGCTTATGCCGACGCTACCTTTGAAGGCCACGCTACTCCCACCGCCGGACGCGAGCCGCGAGGACTACGTTGCGCGGGCACTCGAGATGATCTCCAACACTTGCCCGTTCGACGTCACTGGCCATCCTGCCGCCTCCGTTCCGGCAGGCATGTCGGCAGGGCTCCCTGTTGGCATGATGCTGGTCGGACGCCACTGGGAGGACGGCACCGTGCTGCGCGCGGCTGACGCGTTCCAGACCGTTGGGTAGACAGCAGCAGCGAATTGCCGGCTAACGGCACCGCCAGGGTCCAAGGTTCGGAAACAGGAGGCCCGCGAGGCGGCGAGCGACGCGGGCTGCCCTCATATCGATGCCAGGCTCGTCTGCCGACGCGGAGTCGGGGCCTCGTGCCGGGATCATGAGGAGGTCGGGCCATGGAGATCGAAAGCAGTGCATTCGGTACCATCACGATTGAAGGAAAGACCTATGAACACGACGTGATCATTCGTCTGTCCGGCGAAGTGGCAAGGCGGAAGAAGAAGCTTTCGAAGAAGTACTACGGCACCTCGCAAGTCCTCTCGAAGGACGAAGCGAAGTTCGTCTTTGAGAAGGGATGTGAGCAGCTAGTTCTAGGTTCGGGCCAGTTTGGCAATATGCATCTATCGCCGGAGGCTGAGGCGTATTTTGCGAAAAAAGGGTTGCACGGTCCTGTTGCAGCCGACCCCTGAGGCGATCCATACGTTCAACAACTCGCGCGCGAAGAAGATCGGCCTTTTTCACGTTACCTGCTGAATCGGTGAATTACGGTCTGCATCCTCGAAGGCCTGCTACTGCAAGTAGCGCGAGCTACGCCACCATCAGTCGCCCGCTTTTTCATTTTTACTAACTGATACCCACCAACGGGTTCAGGTCGGTCAAGCCGGAACTTGTAGGACTTTCGGTCCGTTGTAATGTAAGGACACATGCGGAATCCGTATGGCTGCATCCCGAATGGCGCAGCGTCACAATAAGCAGGCGCGAACCAACGTGCCGGTTTTGGATAGAGACCGACATGGCCGTTGGCGGATCGTTTGACACGTTCCCCAAGCTGCTGGCGCGAAATGCCGCGCAGTTTAGCAGCCGTCCTGCGTTTCGGCACAAGGATCTCGGCATCTGGCAGACGTGGACCTGGGCTCAGGTTGCAGGGATCGTGCGCGCTTACGCTGCAGGCTTGCATCGACTTGGATTGCAGCCAGGAGACACGATCGCCATCGTTGGTTCCAACCGGCCGAAGCTCTATTGGACGCTAATGGCAGCGCAAGCGCTGCGCGCGATTCCGGTTCCGGTCTATTCGGATGCGGTGGCTGATGAGCTTGCTTACGTCCTCGCCCACGCCGATGCGAAATTTGTTGCAGCGCAAGATCAGGAGCAGGTCGACAAGGTCTTTTCTGTATCCGACCGATTGCCGCATCTCCGTAAGGTCGTCTATGACGAGCCGCGTGGCCTCGATGACTACGACCACGACCGATTGATAGCAATCCACGATGTCATCGAAGATGGCCGCGCTGCGCTTGCGGCCAGCGCGGCGCTCGGCAGGCAGATCGATGAGTTCATCCGGCAGGGTGAAGGTTCTGACATCTCGATCATCCTCTACACCTCGGGAACAACCGGCGCGTCGAAGGGCGTCATGCTGTCGGCGCGAGGCTGCATCGACGCTGCGACTGATACCGTCAGGTTCGACAACCTCACCGACAAGGACGTGGCGCTGGCCTACCTGCCGCTGGCCTGGGTCGGTGATCATTACCTCAACTATGCACAGGGCATTATCGCCGGATTCTGCATGGCGTGTCCCGAGAGCGGTGCGACGATCGAGCAGGATCGGCGCGAGATCGGACCAACCTTCTATTTCGCCCCGCCGCGTGGTTTCGAGGCCATGCTGACGCGGGTAATGATCCGCATAGAGGACGCGGCAGCAATCAAGCGGCGCATGTTCGGCTACTTTCTTGGCATTGCGCGGCGGTATGGCGAGTCGATTTTGACCGGAAAGCCGGTGCCGTTGTCTGGCCGATTGCTCTATGCACTCGGGCGCTTGATCGTCTACGAGCCGCTCAAGAACGTTCTTGGCCTGTCTCGCGTACGCGTCGCCTATACTGCAGGTGAGGCCATCGGTCCGGATCTGTTCGCGTTCTACCGCTCGATCGGATTGAACCTGAAGCAACTCTACGGTCAGACCGAAGCGTTCCTTTACGTTACATGCCAGCCTGACGGTGAGATCTACTCCGATACGGTCGGCCCGGCTGCACCGAACGTCGACATCCGCATTGCAGAAACAGGCGAGGTGCAGTTCCGCTCACCGGGCATGTTCGTTGGATACTTCAAGGATCAGGCGAAGACCGCGGAGGCCATGACGTCCGACGGCTACGTCAAGACCGGCGACGCCGGTTTCTTCGACGAGAAGACCGGGCACCTGAAGATCATCGATCGCGCGAAGGATGTTGGCCGGCTGGCTGACGGCACGATGTTTGCGCCGAAGTATCTTGAGAACAAGTTGAAGTTTTTTCCCAACATCAAGGAGGCGGTCGTTTACGGCGACTCCAGGGATTTCGTTTGCGCCTTTCTTAATATCGACCCGGTCGCTGTGGCGAACTGGGCCGAACGCAATAACATCGCATACGGTTCCTATCAGGAGCTGGCGGGGCATCCGCTGGTCTACGACATGGTGGCGAAAGATGTTGCCGAGGTGAACCGCTCTCTCGCGGAGGGAAAGGTGCTGGCGGGCGCGCAGATTCGCCGCTTTCTCATTCTGCATAAGGAACTCGACGCAGACGATGGCGAACTGACCCGCACCCAGAAAGTTCGCCGCGGGTTCATCGCCGAGCGCTATGCGCCACTGGTCACGGCGATCTACGACGGTTCGCATGAAGCGGACATTTCCACCGAGGTCACCTTTGAGGATGGCCGCAAGGGCGTGATCGCGGCTCGGGTAAAGATACGCGACCTGCAAACAATTGGTGCGACAGAACCTTTGGGGAAGGCCGCATGAGGGCGCCGGATACGAACGAAATCTTGCTTCAGGTCGAGGGCGTATCGCTGGCGTTTGGCGGCGTGAAAGCGCTGAGGGATGTTTCGTTCGACATCAGGAAAGGCGAAATTCGCGCCATCATCGGACCGAACGGCGCCGGAAAAACTTCGATGCTCAACGTCATCAACGGCTTCTATCATCCCAATCACGGCGCGATCACCTTTAAGGGACGGACCCGCGCCCAGATGCAGCCGTTCGAGGCGTCCCGTGGCGGCATCGCCCGCACCTTTCAAAACGTCGCACTGTTCAAGGGAATGAGCGCACTCGACAATATTATGGCTGGCCGGACATTGAAGATGCGCCGCGGTCTTCTGTGGCAGATGCTGCGTTACGGCCCTGCGCTGGCGGAGGAGATCGAGCATCGGCACCGGGTCGAGGAGATCATCGATTTTCTGGAGATTGAGGCGATCCGGAAGGTGCCAGTTGCGCGTTTGCCATATGGTCTGCAGAAACGCGTCGAACTTGGCCGCGCCCTTGCAATGGAGCCCGATCTTCTTCTCCTCGACGAGCCGATGGCAGGCATGAACCTCGAAGAGAAGGAGGACATGTCGCGGTTCATCATCGACGTGAACAATCATTACGGCACGACGATTGCGCTGATCGAGCACGACATGGCTGTGGTGATGGATCTCTCCCATCGCGTGGCGGTGCTCGATCATGGCGTGAAGATCGCCGACGGCACGCCGGATGAGGTCAAGGAGAATCAGGCCGTCATCGACGCCTATCTCGGCGTCGCGCACTAAGGAGCATTGCGTGATCGGGTTGGGTCAATTTCTCGAAGTGCTGATCGGTGGATTGATGTCCGGCGTGCTGTACTCGCTGGTCGCGCTCGGCTTCGTGTTGATCTTCAAAGCATCCGGTGTCTTTAATTTTGCGCAAGGCGCAATGGTGTTGCTCGCCGGGCTTGCGCTGGTTCGCTCGCTCGACCTGCTGGTGGCCTGGGGTTTGCCGCTTTGGGTTGCGATCATCCTCGGCATTGGCTTCGCTGCCGTGATCATGGCGATAACGGCCTGGTTGATCGAGCGGTTCGTGATCGGACCTCTTGTCAACCAGGATGCCCTTACGCTGTTCATGTCTACCATCGGCGTGACATTCATCCTCGAGGGTGCGGCGCAGATGATCTTCGGTTCCGATGCTTACCCTTTGCGGCTGTTTCCGATGGACGCCTGGTTCCTGTTTGAAGATCTCTTTCCCGGTGGAATTCTGCTCAACAAGCTGGATGTCTGGGGCGGCTTTATCGCCGGCATTCTGGTCGCGGGCCTCGCGATCTTCTTCGAGCGTACCAAGACCGGTCGCGCACTCAGGGCGGTTGCAGACGACCACTTGGCCGCGCAGTCGGTCGGGATTCCAATCAGCTGGATCTGGTTCGTGGTCTGGCTTGCCGCCGGTCTCGTTGCGCTGGTTGCGGCGACCGTATGGGGTACCAAACTGGGCGTACAGTTCTCCATCACGTTTCTCGCGCTGAAGGCCTTGCCGGTTCTGATCATTGGGGGCCTTACCTCAATTCCGGGGGCCATCGTCGGCGGGTTCATTGTCGGTGCGGGCGAGAAGATCGCAGAGGTGTTCCTGGGGTCGTATATTGGTGGCGGTATCGAATATTGGTTCGCCTATGTGCTGGCGTTGGTGGTGCTGCTCGTGCGGCCGCAGGGGCTGTTCGGCGAGCGGATCATCGAACGTATCTGAGACGAGGAATTTGTTGTGCTTTATCGTGAGGCTGGCCAATTCAAGACGACCTACGCAGAGGATATGGCGATCTTCCCGATCCGCCAGGACCGAATTGCGCTCGGTATCTTGCTTGGGATCGCCTTCGTTGGGGTGCCGCTGCTGGCGACTTTCCACATTTGGCCATTCAACAGCGAGTATCTTCTGTGGGCCATTCTGTTGCCCTTCCTGATCCTCGCGCTCGCCGCGATCGGCGTAAACATTCTCGTCGGCTATTGCGGCCAGATCTCGCTCGGCAGTGGCGCGTTCATGGCCATCGGCGCCTATTCTGCTTACAAGTTGGGAACCGGCGTTCATATTCCGCTCGCCTGGTTTGGTTTCGCGATTTCGATCCCGCCATTGCCTGTGCTGCCATCCATTTTGCTCGGCGGGCTCATGGCAGCGATTGCCGGCATCCTCTTCGGTATTCCCAGTCTGCGGATCAAGGGCCTTTATCTCGCGGTCGCAACGCTCGCGGCACAGTTCTTCTTCGACTGGGTATTCCTGCGGGTGCCGTGGTTCACCAATTACGCGCCGTCAGGGTCGGTCAATGCGCCGAGATTGGATTTCTTCGGTCTGGCCGTAAACACGCCTATCGAGCGCTATCTGCTGTGCCTGATCTTCATAACCGTGTTCGCGGTCCTGGCGAAGAACCTCGTTCGCGGCAATCTCGGCAGGCAATGGATGGCAATCCGCGACATGGACATCGCCGCCGAGCTGATCGGCATCCGGCCACTCTACGCAAAGCTCACGGCTTTTGCGGTCTCTTCATTTATCATCGGCGTGGCGGGCGCACTCTGGGCGTTCGTCTATCTGGGCTCATGGGAGCCGCTCGCGTTCTCGATCGACCGTTCGCTGCAGCTTCTGTTCATGGTGATCATCGGCGGGTTGGGATCGATCATGGGTTCGTTCGTCGGTGCGGCCTTTATCCTCATTCTGCCGATCATGCTGAACCTGATTCCAACCCAGCTCGGTGTGCCGCTGTCGACAGAGACGATTACTCATCTGGAATTCATCATCTTTGGATCGTTGATCTGCTATCTTCTCATCAAGGAGCCACATGGGTTTGCCCGGCTCATATCGATTGGCAAGGAGAAGCTCAGACTTTGGCCGTTTCCCTACTGAAGGAGCGGTCAGCGCGAAGGAAGCCGGAGATCGCAACGCGGAGCGGCGGTCGTTGGCAACAGGAGCAAGAAAGCCCCGCGAAGACAAGACCCGGTACGGCAAGAAACCGGGCTGAATGAGGAGGACACCAATATGGTACGCAACAAACTGATACTGGCGGCAGCCATGTTATCGAGCGCAGCGCTTGCCGCTCCGGCTGCGGCGCAGAACGAACAGTTCATTCCGATACTGTCCTACCGGACGGGCGCGTACGCGGTGAACGGCGTGCCGTATGCAAACGGCGTGGCTGACTACTACAACCTGATCAATGAGCGCGACGGCGGCATCAACGGCGTCAAGCTTCTGGTGGAGGAATGCGAGACCGGCTACGCCACCGACAAGGGCGTTGAGTGTTACGAGCGTCTCAAAGGCAAGGGCCCGACCGGCGCGGCCTTCATCAATCCGCTGTCGACTGGCATTACATTCGCCCTCACTGAAAAGACCACGACTGACAAGATCCCGATTATCACGATGGGCTATGGCCGCGCCGATTCCAAGAATGGAGCCGTGTTCGCGTACAATTTTCCGCTGCTCGGCACGTACTGGTCTGCGGCCGATATCGCGATTCAGCACGTCGCCAAGGAGATCGGGGGCTTCGACAAGCTGAAAGGCAAGAAGATTTCGCTGCTCTATCACGACAGCCCCTACGGCAAGGAGCCGATCCCGATGCTGCAGGTGCTGGCAAAGAAGTACGGCTTTGAGTTCACGCCGATCCCGGTCACGCACCCCGGTGTCGAACAGAAGTCGCAATGGCTTGCGATCCGCCAGAATCGGCCGGACTATGTCTTGGTCTGGGGCTGGGGCGTCATGAACGGCACGGCAGTCAAGGAAGCGGCGGCGGTTGCCTATCCGCGCGACAAGATGATCGGTGTTTGGTGGTCGGGCGCGGAGCCGGATGTAACACCTGCAGGCGATCAAGCCGTCGGCTATAAGTCGCTGATGCTTCAGCATGGCGCAGGCAAGTTCCCTGTGCATGCCGACATCGAGAAGTACGTCTATGCAAGGGACAAGGGGGCGTCGGAGCCCGGCAAGGTCGGCGAGGTCCTCTACAACCGCGGGATGGTGAACGCCATGCTCGGGGTCGAGGCGATCCGCAAGGCGCAGGAAAAGTTCGGCAAGAAGCCGCTCACGGGCGAGCAGGTCCGCTGGGGTCTGGAGAACCTCAACCTCTCGGATGCACGTATCAAGGAGCTCGGCTTCGAGGGTATGTTGAAGCCGATCAGGATTTCCTGCTCCGACCACGAGGGCGCGCGGGACGGGCGCGTACAGCAGTGGGACGGCAAGGGCTGGAAAGTCATCTCTGACTGGTACACGGCCAACCAATCCGAGACCGAACCGCTCGTCGAGGAAGTTTCCGGGAAGTATGCCGCGGAGAAGAACGTCAAGCCGCGCGACTGCTCGAAGGAGAGCTGAACTCATCTCGGCGATCCGGGAGGAGCGTTCGCCTCCTCCCGGATATCCCGAGAGCCGCAACCATCTGGAGGGAGCCGCGTGTCAATCCCTAAGGCCGCCGTCGCGACAGAAGCAGCAGGGCTGTTTCTGTCGGTCAACAATATCGAGGTTGTCTATGATCACGTTATCCTCGTGTTGAAGGGGGTGTCGCTGGATGTGCCGCGGGGCGGGATTGTCGCGCTTCTCGGCGCCAATGGTGCGGGCAAGACAACGACGCTGAAGGCGGTTTCCAATCTGCTGCATGCGGAGCGCGGCGAGGTCACCAAGGGCTCGATCCTGTTCGACGGGGTCGAAGTGCAGTCGCTGTCGGCCAACGATGTGGTGCGGCGCGGCTGCATTCAGGTGATGGAGGGACGGCGTTGCTTCGCTCACCTCACGGTCGAAGAGAATCTCCTGACCGGCGCCTTTACGCGCACGGACGGCAAGGCCGCGATCGCACAGGATCTGGAACGAGTATATGCCTATTTTCCCCGTCTCGGGGAGCGGCGGAATTCGACCGCCGGCTATACGTCGGGCGGCGAACAGCAGATGTGCGTGATCGGCCGTGCGCTGATGTCGCGCCCGAAGATGATCCTGCTCGACGAGCCTTCGATGGGCCTCGCGCCGCAGATCGTCGAAGAGATCTTCGAGATCGTGAAGGATTTGAACGTCAAGGAAGGTGTCTCGTTTCTTCTCGCCGAGCAGAACACCAATATGGCACTCAAATACGCCAACTATGGATATATCCTAGAAAATGGCCGCGTGGTGATGGATGGCGAGGCGAGGGCGCTCGCCGCAAATGAGGATGTCAAGGAGTTCTATCTTGGCGTCGCCGGGGACAAGCGCAAATCATTCCGCGATGGGAAGCACTACAAGCGGCGCAAACGCTGGCTCGCTTAGGTGACGACGCTGAGTGATCGGCCCCCGTGAGTGGTCCGGAGCAGATGTAGTGGAGTGGTCCGCCCCCTTTCAGCCACTGAGTTCGAGTTCAATCTGGTTTGGTGAGTTCTGTGCGTCAAGTTCAGCAAAATCGATCATAGGGTCCGGCCGAGCCATCCCCTCGGAGCCGCCGTCGCTCGCTTGCCCAGAGCGTAGCGCTGGCGAGCGACGGCGGCGGAGAGGGGTGGCGTGCATCCCCTCGGTGGGCCTGAGCATCGTCAGGCCGCTTGGCGTAGCGCCTCCTTCTTGTGCTCCTTCAATAGATCCATGTTCAGATAGCGATGGTCTTCGAGCCAGGCCTCATGACGCTCGACCGTCAGGGCTCGAACCAGTCGCAAACAGCTGTCGGCGTTGGGGAAGATTCGCACCACATAGGTACGCCGTCTGATCTCCTCATTCAGGCGCTCCAGCATGTTGGTGCGACTTCATGTGCTTGCGGTGCGCCAGCGGCAGGCGGAAGTAGGTCAGCGTCTCCTCGATGTTCTCTTCCACCCAGCCGGTGAGCTTGGGGTATTTGCCGCCCCATTTGCCGAGCCAGGCGGCGAGATCGCGCCGCACCTCCGCAAGGTCGCGCCGGTCGTACATCCAGCGCAGCTCGAGCAGGCAGTCGTCATCGACCTTGCGCGGCACGTAGTCGAGCGCATTGCGCAGGAAGTGGACATAACAGCGCTGCCAGAACACGCCTGAGAGAACCTCCGGGATCGCCTTCTTCAAGCCGGGATGATCGTCGGAGACGACGAACTCCACCCCGTGCAGGCCGCGGGCCTTCAGCGCTTCCAAAAACTCCTTCCAGCTCGATCGGCTCTCGCGTGTCAATCGGCTTGCAAATTTGACCCCTCGGGGTCCGCGTCGAACAACGCTGCAACAGACGCGCCATGGGTCTTATCGGACGCGAGCACCGCGGCTTCCAACCAGACGAACTCGTTGCATACGCCTACGGCGATCCTCGAAGTTCAGGCGCCGTTGTGGATGCCTCAGGAGCGGCTGTCCGAAGCGGCAATGCCTGGTATCACCTTGCCTATTCGTGCCAGACCTCAGCCGATGGCCTCAACATCGAACGGTTCAAATACTCGCTCGGCGGTGCCATCCCTAAAGGCGAGTGGGCCAAACATTACCTCGTTGCACCTTGAGCCTACGTTGTGAAACGCCGGTTGACGCGTTTGTCCTGGCGGCGCGGCCGGGTCCGCCGCCGTTTCGCCCGCGAGTGGGGGTGCCGAGCGGATCATCGGAAGGATTTCCTTCGGGCCGATGGCGCTGGTGTGGTTTCGCCGGCGATGATGCCGGGAGCAAATGCTGTTCTTCCCCAGAGCGCCGCAACGAAATCGCAACGATTTGGGTGAAACGACCGTGAACAAAACGGGACGGAAGCGACTGTCACATCAAGAAATATCAATAACTTAGAACAAGCTCACTGCGTTCGGGACGCAAGGGACTGTCTCTCTTCAAACCGCCACGATCAGCGAATGTTGGTATCGGTGGTTGCGAGTCCCCGCAACCACCGATACCGACACTCCCGCAGCGAAAGCTGCGGGAGTTTCGCGTTTCCGAGCCTTTCCAACGGCTTGTGCTTCGATCCATCCGAGAATCGTGCCCAATTCGCCGTGTAGGGTGGCGTCGATTTCGCCGCGGTTCGGACCAGGGCGCAGCGTAATCTTCTCAACCAGCGCCCGGATCGCTTCCGCCGCCTCATTGCGATCCTCGGGGGTGTTGAGTGCTTCCGTCAGCCGCTCGACCTTCTTCCGATAGATACCCGATACGTTCGGATGGATGTCCGGAATATCCGTTGGTTCCTGGGCTAGAAGTCCCTTGAGCACGTCCTCGCGGGCCTCCAATTCGCGCATACGTTCGGTCATGCCGCGGGTGTGTCCGCCTTCTTCAATCGCACTCAGCATTTGCTTCAAGGTGCGGTGGATCTTCGCCAACTCCGAGCGGTGGCCTTCGCCGCTGGCGCGGCGTTCGCGGTTGAGCCGGTTCGTTTCCTCGGCGAAAGCGCGCATCGCCTCGGCGGCCATCTCCGGCGCCATCATCCGATCCTTGAGCCCGGCAAGTACGCGCTGCTCAAGGTCACTCCGTGTGATCGTGCGGGTGTTCGCGCAGGAGCCCTTGGTAACACGGGCCGAACAGGCATAACGATCCTGGCCGCGCAGTGAGCAGGGACCACCGCAAACGCCGCAATGGATCAACCCGGAAAACAGCGCCTTCGGCCGGCGCAAGCCGTTCAGTCGGTTCGATTGCGCCTCCCGTATAGCCTCGGTGACATTGACATACTTGTCGGCAATTTCGCTCTGACGCGCTTTTACCGCCTGCCAGAGTTCATCGTCGATAATCCTCAGTTCCGGAACCTCGGCGACGATCCACTCCGATTCCGCGTTCATGCGCGACACCCGCCTTCCAGTGCTCGGGTCTTGAGTCCTCCGTGAAGAATTCC
>NZ_VSTH01000076.1 GCF_008123965.1 Bradyrhizobium hipponense
TGAAAGGAGAGGCCCCCACAATCGCAATCCACAGTGTCTCGAACAGCGCCGAATGACCTTTGTACGTCGCGGCGACAATTTTATGATGGCTCGGACTGCGCATTCGCCGTCAAGCCCCGCGCCTTCGGCGCGCCGCAAGCGGCTTTGGGGCTTGACCGCTCAGCGCAGCCGAGCAAGGGGCTGTCCATGCCGCAAATGCAATCTGGTGACGTGACAAAATGACTCAACAGCACCGACACTCTCTACTTGACACCAATAGGCCCCATACAAGGTTTTCGGATGCCGGCAGGCCCGGCTCGCGACGTCTGTTCTTGAGGGTAGGGCGGACTGCCGAGTTGCGCCACCGTCTGTCTACTAATGGACAGACAGAAGCCACCAATGAGCGTCAACTTTTGAACATCACCGCCCGGCTCGTGGCTTTTAGCGGCGATGAGCGCCCGTGTGCTCCCGCCTTTCTATAACGAAATATGGAACAGCGCGGTGCAGCAAATTTTTCTCATCAAATATACCGTACCGATCAGAGCCCGTCTGCTCAGGCAGAACGGCTACGTAAGAAGCCCGCGGCACCCCGCCTGGGGTTCGGCGGGACCAGTTGCTTCGCAGAGCTCGACAGCTCGAGACGGTTGCCCATACCGACCAGTGGCTCAATTCAAAGGGGCTCTCGCCTCCGACCTAGCGGTAGACCAGTCAGCGTGAACCGGCCGGAAGGCCCGGCTGACGATGTCTCTTCTTAGAGTTAAAGCAGACTGTCGAGTTACGCGCCGGGACTCCCGAATTTAACGACGCAGCCGACATTGGCTGACTGCTAACTCTCTCTCTTACGTCAGCAAGCGGTCGGGCCGAAACGCCCTCATATAGCATCGCCGGATTCAACTCCTGTGACGCGCCACCGCGCGAGATCGGGCTTATTGATCGACAAGATCTCCTCGACTTCGAGACGCATGGTATTGTGGCATTCGCACGCTGCAGCCGCGAGCCGCCATCGGTCGACCTCGATTCGGCCTCGTTGATCAGACCTGATCGCCCCACGCGCGCGCAGATTGCGCATCGAGAGCGTCACCGTCGTTCGTCGTACACCGAGTATTTCCGAAAGCGCCTGCTGGGTGAGCGGGAGTATGTCGTGGTCGATGCGGTCGTGGAGATGGAGTAGCCAGCGAGCCATGCGGGCTTCGACCGGGTGCAGCGCATTGCAGGCGGAGCCGAGCTGGAACTGTATCAGCATCGCCCTGACGTGATCCTGGACCAAGTTCCGGATCGCCGGACTGCGGTTGAAAGCGGCGTGAAATCGCGACGCAGAGATCCGCGCGGCGGTGCCCGCCGCATGGACGACTGCGGTAGCGGCCGACGGTGACGGCCCGAGCACCGAGAGCATGCCTACTGCCCCCTCGCGTCCGACTGCGGCTGTGGCAACCGTCTGTCCGTCCGCCATGTCGATCATCAACGAGATGGCCCCGCCATGAGGGAAGAAGACATACTCTATCGGCTCACCCGCGCGCGAAAGGACCGCGTCCTGATCGAGCGCGACCATCGCTAGCTCGGGCCTCAGAAAATCGAGGTCCGTCGCCGGCAGCGCTGCAAGAAGCCCGTTAGAAATTCCGCCGGGAGCCGTCACCGCGGGGAACCAGCGGTGAGGCATCCGCAGCCTGCTCCACTTGGAGCGTTATACGACATCGCGGAGAGCCTAAAGAGCGCGTGCAATTAATGCCGCTACCCGCCTCTGGAAGCTGCCGATCTCTCTGAACGCATCCTGCCGCTCTGATCCCTCAGGAAGGCGTTGCGCGGCTTCCCATAAGCTCGCTAACAACCTCGTCATGTCTTTCAATTCATCGGCCTCGGACATTCCAACTGTGTGTCGGCTCAACGTTAAGTCCTCATTGTACGAACGGACAAATGTGCGTGCGGGCGGCGGGCGCGCGGCGGGTAAAAGAAGAGAGTAAGTGCAAATTGTAGTATCGATGTAGTTGCCGCGCGGAAGGACTGACGCAGCAGAGGTCCTCTCTTCACAAACGTCGCGTAGCACCGATAGCCGTCTCCTACTTATGTTGAATATGACGATCAGCCAGCGGTTGCTGGCATACATTCAAGGGAGTTCCGTGCGCCATTGGGAATGGCTGTCCTTTCTGACGCGTTTCGCAAAAAAGCGAGGGCACTTATGAAAGAGCCGCAACTCAATCCGCAAGTCGCTGATCTCGCGCCTGCCGGTCCGACGCTCACTGCATATGACGAGGAGCATGCCGCCGGCTACGTTCGCCTGATTTGATGCTGATGCGGAAGGTGCCTCGGTAACGCTAATGGGACAGCGCGCAGAGCGGCCGTTCGCCCGGCAGATTTATAGTTTCGTGGCTTAGATTGTTCGAATGCTGCGAGTACCGATAGCTGGTTTAGCCGTCTCACGGGCGCCGACGACCCGCTTGGCCGTCTCCCGCTTCTTGGTAATCGCGCCAGCTGCTTCCTTCATGTAGTCAGGGTGGTGGTGACCGTAGGTGTCGATCAGAACCTTCACCGACATTCCGAGGAAGCCCGCTGCCTCCCACGGGTCAGTGCCCAGCTGCATAAGCAAGGTGGCCGCCGTGTGGCGCAGCGTATGGGGCGTGACGTTGCCGTCCGATAGGTCGAGCTTCGCCACCTCCACAGCACGAGCGAAGCCGTTCTTGACCGACTTCACGCCCGCGCCCTGCCACTCGACGAAGTGGTTGGCGATGATCTTCCTGTCGTACCAGCGCCGCATGTGGACCAACAGTCGATCTATGGCGTAATCTTGAAACGCCAGCGTCATCACACCGACCGCAAACGGCGCTTTCGCTTTGAAGAGGTCCAGCGATGCCCGCAGATCATGATACGCGGCCCCTGGGTCGAACCGGCATCCATGTGCTGCCCTTGGGCATCGGCACGAACAAGTGGCGGCGTGCCGATCGTGGAGCCGTGTTGGAAACATACAGGACCATTCATGATGCCGGCCCGTGCATGATCGACACGGCTGAGATCTATTTCTCGGAGCGCGTCGTGGGTGACTGCTTGCGCGCCGATCCCACCCGCGCGGTGATAGCATCGAAATTCCTTCCCTTTCCGGGCCGAACCTCTCCGCGCCGTCTGATGAGCGCGCTTGACGGTTCGCTCGCGCGGCTGGGCCTCAAGACAATCGATCTCTACTATGTTCATTATCCGCTGCCCTTGATCGACGTGGGAGTGTTCGCCGAAGGTCTCGTCGAAGCGGTGAAGTCCGGCAAGGCACGCGCGGTCGGCGTGGCAAATTTCAATGCGGACCAGATGCGCGGCATCGCCGATCACCTCGCAAGGGCAGGCGTTCCGCTCGCCGCCAATCAGGTCAACTACAGCCTACTCCGACGAGCAGCGGAAACAAATGGCGTGCTCGAAGCCTGCCGTGAGCTCGATGTGGCACTGGTCGCGTATTTTCCCCTTGCGTCCGGCCGCCTCACGGAGCCATCGGACAGCATGGGCACGAGAGCGCTGCGGACGTGTCTTGCCGATATTGCCCGCGCGCACGACGCCAGCCTCAGCCAGGTCGCCCTGAACTGGCTGTTGGCGCGCGACAGTCACGTGATTCCCATCCCCGGCGCGACCAAGCCTCATCACGCCAGGGCCAATCTCGATGCACTGAGTTGGCGCTTGAGCGAGACCGAGTTCGACGCGATCGACCGAGCCTCAGCAAAGAGTGGAACATGAAGCCAGCGTCCCATCAAACCCCTCATCTTCACCTCTGACCTCGACAAGGTCGACGTCCGCATCGGGACCATTCTCGCTGTCGAGGACGTGGCACATTTGGAGCAGCTCGTACGGCTGCGTGTCGATTTCCGGCGACCACGCGCGCGCTCCATTCTCGTCGGCATGAAAAAGGAGCGGCCATCTCCAAAGCCGGACGGCCCGTTCGCGACGCAAACCGCGACACGGGCCACTCCTTTTTAGCCTGGCAAGCAAAAGGTCTCAATCACGCAGCGACGGACGCGCTATCGAGCTGCCGGCTGGAGCGTCATGTGCGAGATGCCGAGGGCAAGGTTGGCACCGGACTGCCCCTGAACGGCGAGCGGTTGCAAGACAACCGCCTGATCCGGTCCGCGGGCCAACGTATTGGTTCCCGGGCCGGCAGCACCGACAGTCACCCCCGCGGCGGCGCCTGAGTAGTCGCCGGCCAGCATGCCGGGACGCCCTCCAGCGGGGGCATAGACGACCCAGCTCATGCGGCCGCCCGACATGGCCCCGATATCAAGGCCAAGCGTGTCCACGGTGCCGACATAGGCCTGGCGCGGCCCATGCCGCATGGAAGCATAGATGCAGTTTAGTTGTGCTTGCGACCCGACGACGAAACCTACACTCGGGACTTGGAGCAGGTAAGGGTGCCTACCCGCGCGCGGGCAAAATCCTGAGCTGTTGCTGGCGTCGCGGCAAGGGCAAGGGCCAAACCAGCCAATGCACATATCGGCCTGTTCATGGTGCAAACCTCCTTGAGGGGGAACAATTTGAAAAACGCGGTCAGCGTTTCAGTTGTTCCTTCCATGTTCCGGCGAAGCAGCCGCCTTCTCACTGTCAACCAGTCCGAGCGATCGGATGCAGTCTCGAAACCGGCAGGCTATACATCCGACCGGGCAAACACCGTGACTGTCGGCCCAGAGCTTATTCACCATCACGTTCCAACCTGGTGAGCAGCGACGAGCTCCATCGCAGGGTTGTACGATGAAGAAGCTCATCAACTTCAGCACCGTCGCGCCGCCAATTTTTGCGGCTGACATCAATGGCTGCGGCATCAGCCCTGGCCCCAACGGTTTTGTGGGCCGAGCAGCGAGAAGCAGCGGATTCGGCCACATCCCAGGCCGTGTCCGCACGCATCGCCACGTTCGAGGAGATATGGCGGACCGTGCGAGACCGGTTCTACGATCCGCACCTACACGGGCTCGATTGGTCGGCGGCCCGGGACCATTACTTGCCGGACGCCACACGGGCGAGTTCCGAAGCGGCGCTGGCCAGCGTCATCAATAGCATGCTCTCCGAGCTGCATGCTTCGCACACCCGCTACTACACACCGCACGAACCAGAGTACTACCAGCTTTCCGATATCTTTGCTGGTGCGCTAAGGCGACGCGGACTGGAACGCGCTTTTCCGGGTGGCCGTATCTCCTATCCCGGCATTGGCGTCCTCTCGCGTCTCGACATGCAGGGCCACAGCGTGATTACCGGCGTTATCGAAGGCACGCCGGCCCAACAAGCCGGCCTGCTCGCTGGCGATGTGATCGTCTTCGCCGATGGTGCACAGTTTCAGCCGGTCCAGTCATTCCGTGGCAAGGTCGGCAAGGAGGTTGTGCTGGGGCTGCGTCGTACCGGCGCGTTTATGCAAATATCGGTTACTCCGGTCGATATTGAGCCCAACATGTTCTTGGATGGCTTGAAAGCCAGTGCCCGCATAATACGGGCCAACGGCCGAAGCATCGGCTATGTTCATGTCTGGTGCTACGCTGGCTCCGTGCATCAGCGGACGCTCGAGCATCTTCTATCGCAAAGTCCCTTGAACGGCGCCGACGCGCTGATCTGGGACTTGCGCGACGGCGGGGGCGGCGCGATCCCCGGGTATCTTGATTTGTTCAACACGGGCGCGCCGACCATGGCGCCAGCGAACTCCGGAACGTGAAGTGGCGCAAGCCCGTCGCCATGCTTGTCAACGGTGGCACCCGCAGCGGCCAGGAGGTCCTTGCCTATGGCTTCAAGAAATATCAGCTTGGAGAGGTCATCGGTAGCCGGACCGAGGGAGCTGTCCTCGCTGCGACGGCATTCCTCATCGGCGGCGGCTTGCTGTTGCTCGCGGTCGAGGACGTGCGAGTTGACGGTGAGCGGCTGGAAAGCGTCGGCGTCGCACCCACGATCGAGGTCCAAGCTGACCCGGCCTCCATGGGTTTAGGTGATCCTCAACTGGATCGCGCAATCGCGGTCCTATCCGGGGCCTGATCCTCGGGAGACAGTCCTGCTGGCTCTTGCACCTATCCACGAGGACCTAATCTATCGGGGTTCGCTCCCCTCACGCTCCCTTGTGAGTCTCGAGAGCCGAGGCTTTCTCAATTGTACAAGTAGTGCAGCGAATGGGTCGTCTACAGCAAACGGCCGTTCGGTGGCCCCGAGGAAGTGTTGCGCTATCTCGCTGCGCTACACCCACCGCATGCCATCTCCAACCGGCGCCTGGTCGCGCTCGACGACAGCGCCGTCACCTTCCAGTGGAAGGACTACCTCATCGAAGGTCCCGAGCGATACAAGCTGATGACGCTCGATACCCCACGAATTCATCCGGCTTCCTGATGCATGTCTTGCCGCAAAGCTTCCACCGTATCCGTTATTACGGTTGGCTCGCGAGCTAAACCCGCGTCAACAATATCGCACGCCATTCGAACTTTCGAGGCCTGCTCGGGCTTCATTTTTGTTACGGCCCAGCGGATCGCTCAGCGGCCCAGGGCCGCCTTCCTCGCAGGGCTCCAACCCAGCCCGTTACCCGGCCGAGCCGCCTGCCAGCTTCCGAACCAATCGACAATTATCCGGGTGAGACTATCCCTCACGAGTAGTTCGCGCCCTCGGGGCGCTGCGCAAAGATGCACCTGCGGACGTTTACTCTGCTGTGCGCGAAAAGATCTCTAAAACCTTGTTAGCTAGGGCGTTGCCGAGATCCGCATTGTTTTTTTCGGAGAAATGGATTCCATCCAGACCGCTTGTTGAGATCACACTTCCATGCAGACGCCACCGACCCGCGCAACCGCCGGCTTGGTCGCGTTCTGGGACAACCGCAACAGATCGGCATAGTCGACATTCGGCTTGGAATGATTCATCGCGAACGCCGCGCCGGAGTTCTGCAACTCGGCGCCGGCGCAGAACGCCTTGTCGCCCGCGCCCGTCAGCACGATGAGGCGGACATCCTTGTCGTCATGCGCGTTCCGATAGCCTTTGGCGATGCCGGCAATCACGTCGCCGTTCAGTGCGTTGCGTTTCCCCGGCCGGTTGATGGTGATCCAGAACGCCTGCCCGCGCTTCTCGGTGATGACGCTTGTGGTGTCGGTCATGGCACGCTCGCTTCCTTGCTCCCGCTTGCCCGACATTTGCGGCAGACTGCACTACAGGCGCAAGCGCAATCTATGATGCAATCTACGATGATGTGCCGCCTTAGCGCCCCGACACGATTTTGCAGCGCGATCGAACCAGGGAAGCGTGCCTCAGGCAGCAGCCGCCTTCCTGATCCAGACCTTGTTGTCGTGGAACGCGGCGCCGCCGATTGGCGCGATCGTGTCCGCGCCGGTCAACATGTTGATGCCGCGGCCGCCGATATGGTCCTTGTTCGGATGAACGGACTCCGCGATCAGCACGCCACGCCGCACGCCCTCGAACAGCGTGGCCATCAGCGTGGTCTCGCCGCGGGTGTTGCCGAGCGTCACCGCATCGCCGTCGGCGATGTCGAGCGCGGCCGCGTCCAGGGGATGGATCATCACCCTCGCCTTGCCCTCGCGCGCCTGCGAGGACGGCGTCTCGTTGAAGGTGGTGTTGAGGAAGCTGCGCGAGGGGCTGGTCGCAAGCCGGAACGGATGCGCCTGGTCGGCCTGCTCGATCACCGCCCAATGGTCCGGCAGCGCCGGCATCTTGTCGAAATCGCCCATCATCAGCCCGAACGGCGGGTGGGCCCAGTCGGCCTTGAAATGGAATCTTCGATCGGCATGGGCAAAGCCGTCGAGAAAATGCGAGGTGCGGAAGTCCGGTTGCAGGTCGCGCCAGAGATCGGCTTCGAGACCAGCGATGTCGCCGTGGCCGCTCAGCTTCAGCGTCGCGTCGATCAATTCGCGCGGCGTCAGCTCGAAACCCGGATGCTTGGCGCCGAGCCGCGGCGCCAGCGCCTGCAGCACCTGGTGGTTGGAGCGGCATTCGCCGGGCGGGTCGATCAGCTTGGGGCCGACCGAGATGTGCTGATGGCCGCCGCCGTAATAGAGGTCGTCGTGCTCCATGAACATGGTCGCCGGCAGCACGATGTCCGCCATCTGCGCCGTCTCGGTCATGAACTGCTCGTGCACCGCGACGAACAGATCCTCACGCGCAAAGCCCTGCCGCACCAGCGCCTGCTCCGGCGCCACCGTCATCGGATTGGTGTTCTGGATCAGCATCGCCTTGACCGGTCCCTTGCCGCGCAGGGCCTCAGTGTCTCCGGTGAGGATGCGGCCGATCTGCGACTGGTCGAGGACGCGTACGGTCTTGTCGATTGCGTCGTGGCCCTCGATGAGGGATTCGTCGAAGTGCCACAGCGCGTAATTGTTGAAGAAGGCGCCGCCACCTTCATATTGCCAGGCGCCGGTCACCGCGGGAATGCACAGCGCCGCGTGCATCTGCGCAGCACCGTTGCGGGAACGGGTGAAACCGTAGCCGAGGCGGACGAAGGTCCGCTTGGTCTCGCCAACCAGCTTGGCGAAGGCCTCGATCTCGGAGACCGGAACACCACAAATGGCAGAAGCCCATTCCGGCGTGCGCGTCTTCAGGTGTGCTTCGAGCTCATCAGGGCAATCGGTGTACTTGTCCATATAAGCGCGGTCGGCATAGCCGTCGCGGAACAGGACATGCATGACGCCGCAGGCGAACGCGCCGTCGGTGCCGGGGCGCAGGATGATCTTGATGTCAGCCTGCTTCATGGTGTCGTTGTCGTAGATGTCGACCGCCGCGATTTTCGCGCCGCGCTCCTTGCGCGCCCGCGCCGCGTGCGTCATCACGTTGACCTGGGTGTTGACGGGATTGGTGCCCCAGATCACCACGAAGTCGGAGACCGCCATCTCGCGCGGATCGACGCCGGCGATTTTGCCGGTGCCGATCGCATATCCGATCCGCGCGACATTGGCGCAGATGGTCTGATAGAAGCGCGAATATTTCTTCACATGCGTCAGGCGATTGAGGCCGTCGCGCATCACCAGCCCCATCGTGCCGGCGTAATAATAGGGCCAGACCGATTCGGCACCGAACTTGCGCTCGGCGGCATTGAAGCGATGTCCGATCTCGTCCAGCGCCTCGTCCCAGGAGATCCGCGCGAATTGCCCGGAGCCCTTCGGCCCGGTGCGGCGCATCGGGTACATCAGCCGCTCGGAATGATGGATGCGCTCGGCGTAACGGGCGACCTTGGCGCAGACGACGCCGGCCGTGTAGGTCTGCTTCTTCGAACCGCGGACGCGACCGATGCTCCGGCCCTCGATCACCTCGATATCGAGCGCGCAGGCCGAGGGGCAATCATGCGGACAGGTGGAGTGGCGGATTTCGATTTTGGCGTGCTGGTTCATGGCCAGATTCGTAACACCAAAATACCGGCCCGCCGAGCGCCTTTATCCGGCAACGCCCATGCGAATTGCTCAGACCGCGCATAGGGCGGGTTCCTGCCGGGCGCCCGAAATGCGGGTCAGTCACACCGAAAACGGCCCGATATTCCCGGCACGATCGACCTTGTGAGGCGTCGACAGTCCGCGCGTCCAGCCGCTAAAGTGCCGTCCAACAAGAACGATATCAGGGAGGTGGGCATGACAGCCCGAAGATTCGCGCAGGCGTTCGCGGTCGGCCTGCTTGCGGTATTTTCCGCCGCCCCCTCGTTCGCACAGGATTATCCCGCTCATGCCGTCCGGATCGTGGTGCCCTTCGGCGCCGGCGGACCGGCGGACGTCGCGGCCCGGCTGATCGGCAACGCACTCCAGGAGAGCTTTGGGCAACCCTTTGTGGTCGAAAACCGCACCGGC
Organism: Bradyrhizobium hipponense; assembly: GCF_008123965.1. Lineage (GTDB taxonomy): Bacteria > Pseudomonadota > Alphaproteobacteria > Rhizobiales > Xanthobacteraceae > Bradyrhizobium > Bradyrhizobium hipponense. The sequence goes on from NZ_VSTH01000076.1 coordinate 9,738, forward strand.
GCGGGCGGCGTCATCGGGACGGTCGAGGCGGCGAAATCGCCGGCCGACGGCTACACGCTGCTCATGATGTCCAACACCCAGACCGCGAATGAATCGCTGCTGACACCTGCGCAGCGCAAATACGAACTGATGCGCGACCTCGCGCCGATCGCGCCTGTGAACTATTCCGATCTCGTCATCGTGGTGAACCCGCAGGTCGCGGCGAAATCGTTGCAAGAGTTCATCGCACTCGCCAGGGCGCAACCGGGCAAGCTGAACTACGCATCCTCCGGCCAGGGCACGCCCTACCACATGGCCGGCGAGCTGTTCAAAGCCATGGCCGGCATCGACCTTGTTCACGTTCCCTATCGCAACAGCGGCGAAGCGCGCAGCGGCGTAATCGGTGGACAGGTGCAGATGATGATCGACGCCGTGCCGGCGATGGCACCGAACGTCGCCGAGAACCAGGTCCGCGCGCTCGCGACCACAGGCAAGCAACGCTCAGCGGTGCTGCCGAACGTGCCGACCGCGACTGAGGCAGGCGTGCCCGGCTATGAGGCGACGATCTGGCTCGGCCTGATGGCGCCTTCCGGCACCCCAAGGCCGGTCATCGATAAACTCAACGCCGCCGTGAACGCATTGGTGAAGCGCCCCGACATCGTAAAGCTCTGGACCGAGCAAGGTGCCGTGCCCATGTCGATGACGCCGGAGCAGTTCGACAAATTCCTGCGCGGCGACATCGCCAAATGGGCCGACGTCGTCAAGAAGTTCAACAAATCCTGAGGCCGCAGAGCGACGATGCCTACCATTGAATTCCAGCTCAACGGCACCGCAACGGCCGTCGATGCCGATCCGGATCAGGCGCTGCTGGACGTGCTGCGCGGCCGGCTCGGCGTCACCGGGCCACATTTCGGCTGCGGCGCCGGCGAGTGCGGCGCCTGCCATGTCATGGTCGACGATCGCGCGATCGCGTCCTGCGACATGCCGATGTGGTCGGTCGCAGGCAAGGACGTCGTCACAGTCGAAGGCCTCGGCACGGCGGAACAGCCGCATCCGCTGCAACGCGCCTTCATCTCCGAGCAGGCGATGCAATGCGGCTATTGCGTCTCGGGAATCCTGATCAGCGCGGCGGCGCTGCTGATGCACAATCCGTCGCCGACGGAGGCGGAGGTGAGAGCGGCGCTCGATCGCAATCTGTGCCGCTGCGGATCGCATAATCGCATGGTGCGCGCCGTGCTGCGCGCGGCTTCGCAGATGGCAACCTCATGATGACGCCGCCCCCTGCCCCGAAACTGCCGATCAGCCTGACGGCCAATCCAAGGCTGTCGTCGTGGGTGAGGTTCACCGGCGAAGGCCGCGTGGCGATCTCGCCCGGCAAGGTCGAGATCGGCCAGGGCATCGTCACCGCGCTGGCGCAGATCGCCGCGGACGAACTCGAAGTCGATATGTCCCGGATCGAGATGATCCGTGCCTCGACGGCGACCAGCCCGAACGAGGGCGTGACCTCGGGCAGCCTGTCGATCCAGCAATCCGGGCGCGCGCTGCGCCACGTCTGCGCCGAGGTGCGCCAGCGCTTCCTCGTCGCGGCATCGGAACGCCTCGGCGTCGATGCGGCGCGGCTCGAGGTCAACGACGGTATGATCTCCGGGCCCGGCAATGTCAGGACCAGCTATTGGGAACTGGCCGGTGACGTCTCGCTCGACCACGACGCCACCGCGGGCGCCATTGCGAAGAGCGCGGTGAAGCGCGCCGTCGCCGGGCATTCGGTCGAGCGCATCGATATTCCCGACAAGGTGTTCGCCCGGCCGCGTTTCATCCATGACGCCGCGCTGCCGGGCCTGCTGCACGGACGCGTGCTGCGGCCAGACATCTCCGGCGCCAGATTGGTCGCGCTCGACGAAGACGCTGCGCGCGCAATTCCCGGACTGGTCGCGATCGCTCGCGACGGCGGCTTTGCCGGCGTGGTTTCCGACAGCGAGGCGGCGGCCGAGGCTGCGTTGAACGCATTGCGCAAGCGCGCGACATGGTCGGGTGGCGAACCGCTGCCCGACGAAGATGATCTGGCGGGCTTTCTGAGGTGCCAGCCGGCCCAGACCACCATCATCGACACCAGGACGACAGCGGCGACGCGCCAGCACGCCCGCACTCTCCGCCGGCAATATACCCGTCCCTACATCGCACATGCCTCGATCGCGCCATCCTGCGCGATCGCACAATGGGACGGCGATCGCATCCACGTCTGGACGCACAGCCAGGGCGTCTATCTGCTGCGCACCGATCTTGCGATCGTGCTCAAGCTGCCGGCCGAAAATATCGTCGTCGAGCACGTGGAGGGCGCCGGCTGCTACGGACACAATGCGGCCGACGACGTCGCGCTCGACGCGGTGCTGCTGGCGAAAGCCGCCAGTGGCCGTCAGGTGCGGGTGCAGTGGTCGCGCCACGACGAGATGTCCCACGCGCCATTTGGCGCGGCCATGGCCATCGAGATCGAGGCCGATCTCGATGAGGACAACGAGATCATCGGCTGGCGCCACGCGATCTGGAGCAATGGCCATGCCGCCCGACCCGGGCGCGCGGCACAGCCGGCGCTGCTCGGCGCGACCGAGATCGCGAACCCCTACCCGCGCATGATCTCGACCAATCCGCCGGCGGCCAATGGCGGTGGTGGCGATCGCAATTCCGTTCCGCTCTATGACCTCCCGGCCTGGACGATCACGAGCCATCGGCTGCTGACCATGCCGGTGCGCACCTCGGCGCTGCGGACCCTGGGTGCGCAAGGCAATGTGTTTGCCATCGAATCCCTGCTCGACGAGATCGCCGCCTTGCGCGGCGAAGACCCGATCGCGTTCCGCCTGCGGCATCTGCGCGACGAGCGCGCGAAGGACGTCATCCGCGCCGCGGCGCGACGCGCAGCATGGAAGCCGCAGAGACGATCCGGCACCGGCCATGGCGTTGGCTTTGCGCGCTACAAGAACACGGGCGCCTATTGCGCAGCGATCGCCGAGATCGAAGGCACTGATGAGATCCGGGTGAAAAGGCTGACGCTTGCGATCGATGTCGGCGAGACCATCAATCCGGACGGCGTCGTCAATCAGATCGAGGGCGGCGCGATCCAGGCGACGAGCTGGGTCCTGAAGGAACGCGTCCGCTTTGACGGCACGCGCATCACATCGACCTCTTGGACGGACTATCCGATCCTGACCTTCACCGAGGTGCCGGCGGTGGATGTCGAGATCATCCAGCGGCCCGAGGTCGAGCCGGTCGGGGCCGGCGAAGCCGCGCACGGCCCCGTGACGGCGGCGATCGCGAATGCAGTTCATGACTGCCTCGGCGTGCGCGTGCGCGACCTGCCGATCACGCGCGACAGGATCATTGCAGCCATGGAGCTTGCATCGTGACGACCTTGAACATCCTCAGCGGAGGCGCGGCGCAAGGCCTGGTTCGCGGCCTCACCGAGCCCTTCAAGGCTGAGACCGGATTTGCAATCGACGGCGAGTTCGGTCCGGTCGGCGTCATGGCCGACAAGCTGCGCGCGGGTACGCCGGCCGATCTCGTGATCGTGACGCGGACGCTGCTTGCAAAGCTGGCCGAGGAAAGTCTGGTCATCCCCTCCTCGATTGCAGATATCGGCCGGGTCGAGACGGCGCTGGCGGTCCGTAGCCGCGATCCCAAGGTGACGGCGAAGACCGAAGCCGATCTGCGCGAGGTGCTGCGCAGCGCCGACGCGATCTACGTTCCGGATACCAAAGCCTCGACCGCGGGACGGCACGTCGCAAAAGTCCTGGATCAGCTCGGCATCGCCTATGAGGTCGCCTCGCGCCTCAAGATCTTTCCGAACGGCGCAACTGCGATGCGGGAGCTTGCGACCTCGACCGCTGCGCGCCCGATCGGCTGCACGCAGGCAACCGAGATCATCGCGACCGACGGTATCGCGCTGTCAGGATCGCTGCCGCCGGGATGCGAGCTCGTGACGATGTACACGGCCGCTGTGAGTGCACGGGCCGCACATCCGGGCGAAGCCGCCGCGCTGATCACGCTGCTGACCGGCGCAGACCGGAAGGAGCTGCGCCAACGCGCGGGCTTTGGCGGTTAGATGCGATAGATCGCGCTATTTGCTCATCTGGGTGAGGCCAGTCGGCGGACCATCGACGGCGGTCCAGCCGCCATCGACGAACAGCGTGCTGCCGCTGACATAGCTGGCGGCATCCGAGGCGAGATAGGCAACGGCTGTTGCGACCTCGTCGGCACTGCTCCAGCGGTTGAACACGGTGTGGCCGGCGTAGAGATTGTAGATGTCGGGCCGCTGCTTGAACGGACCGGTCAGCGCGGTCTCCGCGATGCTCGGCGCAATCGCGTTGACGCGGACGCCGGCGCGGCCGACCTCGGAGGCAAAGCCTTTCACCAGCAGGCCGATCGCTGCCTTGGTCGAGCCATACACGGCAAGACCGGGTTCGATGGTCACCGCGCGTACCGACGAGCAGGCGATGATGCTGCCACCCTTCTGCTCCACCATGATGCGGCCGAACGCCTGGAAGAACCAGACCGTGCCCTTGACGTTGAGGTTAAGGACGCGGTCGAGATCCTCCTCGGTGTAGTCGAGGATGGTCTTGCGGATGTTGAGCCCGGGCGTCGTCACGGCGATGTCGAGCCGCGAAAATTTCTGCATCACGCTCGCTGCCAGAGCGGTGACGTCAGCAGCGCTCGCGGCATCGCACGCGGCGGCTTCTGCCCAGCCGCCCTTGTCGCGAATGCCGGCGGCAGTCGCCTCAGCGGCGTCAAGCGTCCGATCGGCGCAGACGATTCGGGCACCGAGGCCCGCCAGCGCTTCCGCGGACGATTTGCCGATGCCGGATGCGGCGCCGAGCACGACAGCCGTTTTGCCGGTGAGATCGAAGAGCTTGCGATAGTCAGTCACAGACAGATTCTCCCTGTTGATGTGACGCAAAGTATCGCAAGCCCGGCCCGCCGGCCAAGGCCGGCGCACGCACGACAGCTATCCCTTGTATCCCATCAGCAGGCGCGGCAGCCACAGCGAGAAGGCGGGCACATAAGTCACGAACATGAGCGCTGCGATCAAGGCGGCGTAGAACGGCAGGATGGTGCGCATCACCGCGCCCACCGAGATGCCGCCGATGGCGCAACCCACGAACTGCGTCGTTCCGACCGGCGGGGTGTTCAGCCCCAGGGCGCAGTTGATCAGCATCAACATGCCGAACTGCACGGGGTCCATGCCCGCCTTCATCGCGATCGGCAGGAAGATCGGCGTGCAGATCAGGATGGTCGCCGCCATGTCCATGAACGTGCCGAGCACGAACAGGATGACATTGATGAGCAGGAAGATGACCCAGGGCTGCGAGGACACCTTGCTCATCATCTCGCCGGCGAGATCGGCCACTTCGTAGAGTCCCATCAGATACTGGAACATGGTGGAGACGCCGATCAGCAGCAGCACCACGCCGGTTGTCTTAACCGCCTTGGACGCGGCTCGCAGGAAGTTGCTCCAGGTCATGGTGCGGTAGATGAAGAACGTTAGCAGGATCGTGTAAGTGACCGCGACGGCTGCGGATTCAGTTGCCGTGAAGACGCCGGACAGGATTCCGGCCAGGATGATGCCGACGATCAGAAGTCCGGGCAGAGCGGCCGCGAACGAGCGCAAAACCTCGGCCCATCCCGGGAACTTGCCGGCCGGATAGCCTCGCTTCACTGCGACTGCGTAAGCGGCGACCAGCATGCACACCATCAGCACGAGCGCCGGCAACAGACCGGCGGCGATCAGCGCGCCGATCGACACCTTGCCGCCGGCGGCCAGGGCGTAAATGATCATGTTGTGACTGGTCGGCATCAGCGCTCCGACCAGCGAGGCATGGGTGGTGACGTTGACGGCGTAGTCGGTGTCGAAACCTTCCTTTTTCATCATGGGGATCATCACTGCCCCCATCGCCGATACGTCGGCCACAGGCGAGCCGGATACACCGCCGAACAATGTGCAGGCGACCACGTTCGACATGCCAAGCCCGCCACGGATGTGTCCGACGAGATTCTTGGCGAGCTGCACGATCTTGTCGGCAACGCCGCCATGCAGCATCAGCTCACCGCTGAAGACGAAGAACGGGATGGCGAGGAAGGAGAAGATGTTCATCCCCGACATCATCTGCTGGAAGATGACGGCGACCGGCAGGCCTTCGTACAGGATGGTGCAAATCGCCGAGAGGCCGATCGCGAAGGCGACCGGGACGCCGAGAACCAGGAATCCGAAGAAGGAGGCGCCGAGAATGATCAGTTCCATGAGGGGACGACCTCTTCGCCGCGCAGGAGAGCAATAATGTGCTCGATTGAAAAGGAGACGATCAAGACGCCGGAGGCGATCAGCGGTACGTAGCGGACCACCTCAGGCAGGCCGAGATTGGGGATCTTCACGGTTCCGACCGACGCCCCGAGTATCCAGCCATTATACGCCATCGCAATTCCGAACACCGCCACCAGAACGTGAATCACTAGCTCGATCTTCTCTCGCGTGTGATCCGGAAGCATTACCAGCAGACTGTCCATTCCGATGTGTCCGGCATCGCGCACGCCCACCGCTGCGCCGATCAGCGTGACATAGAGGATGAGAACCAGAGCAAGGTTCTCCGTCCAAGTCGGGCTAGAATTGAGCACGTAACGTCCGAACACCTGGTAGAAGACGATGGTGACGATGACGAGCAGGCCGCTCACGGACAGGTACATGCCCGCGCGAGCGACGGGGGCATTGATCCGCGACAGCAAGCCGGTAGCCCGGCGTCCGGCGACCTCCTGCTCGTGGCTTGCGACGTGTGGGTCTGTCATCCCGCGTCTCCTTGCGCGTCTTCTTGCGAGCGTCCGGTGTCACCTCGCGGCGACACCGGACCCGACGCTGCTATGGTCTTACTTCGTGTTCTGGATACGCTTGACGAGGCCCTTCAGCTTCTCGTCGCCGGCGAACTTGTCATAGACCGGCTTCATCGCGTCGACGAATTCCGCCTTGTTGGCGATCGTAACGACCTGAACGCCGGCCGCCTCGACGGTCTTGCGGGAAGCCTGCTCACGCTCGTCCCAGAGCTTGCGCATGACGGGCACGGATTCCTTGGCCGCTTTGCGGATCATCGCCTGATCCTCCTTGCCCAGCGTGTCCCAAACCTTCTTGGACATCACAAGAACTTCGGGAGCCAGGGAGTGCTCGGTAATGTTGTAGAACTTGGCTGCCTCGAAGTGGCGCGACGACTCGTAGGAGGGCCAGTTGTTCTCGGCCGCGTCCACCAGACCGGTCTTGAGAGCGGTATAGACCTCTCCATACGGCATCGGCGTCGGGTTTGCCCCGAGGCTCTGGATCATGCCGACCCACAGGTCGGATTGCTGGACGCGAATCTTCAACCCCTTGACGTCCGCGAGCGACTTGATTGGTGCCTTGACGGTGTAAATGGACCGGGCGCCGCTGTCGTAATAGGCAAGGCCGACCAATCCTGCGGGTTCCATCGCCGCGAGGATTTCATCGCCGATCGGCCCGTCGAGGACGTTGCGCATATGCTGTGTGTCCCGGAAGACGAAGGGCAGGCACAATGCGACGGTTTCCGGGACGAAGTTGTTCAACGGCGATGCGTTGATCCGCATCATGTCGAGTGCGCCGATCTTGAGTTGCTCGATGGTGTCCTTCTCGGAGCCCAGAGCCCCGTTGGGAAACACCTTCACGCCGAGCTTGCCGCCGCTCGCGGTCGCAAGCTGCTTGCCCATGAACTTGACGGCCTCGACTGTCGGATAATCGGCGGGGTGGACGTCGGCGGAGCGGAAATCGCGTGCGGTCGCCAAGGGCGCTGAGACCGCCAGCACGGCGGCTGCGATGATACCGGTTATTGTCTTCATCTCGACGTTCCTCCTGGGTTGATTATGTCGTCGTTGGGCAGATGCTGCGGGCCGCCTTGGGTCGCTCCTCTTCACGTGTGAAGTCAAGCGTCACAAACGCACCACCTTGGTAGGATTGCACGGCCAAGTCGAGCGGATTCGGCCGCTTCATGATTCCCTCGCGCTGCGGCGCGATCGAAGGCTTCCGGCCGGAATGCAGGTCGATGCCGTGCCTCCGCGGCTGATTGCGCAGCAGGTTGCCAGTATTCTGCTTGCCGGGGAAAGTGCGACCTTCGTCGCGCCCTCGCCGGCGGGGATCTGCGCGGCAAGTGCCGCCCCCTGCAATCGCCCCCGCCGTCGGCCAATGCCGGATACGAGGTAACGATGCTCGTTGCATCCATGGACGTTCCTCTCGTTTATGCTCGACCGCCATTGGTTGCGGCTTGGAGGTTCGGGCGAGACGGTCGCCCCATCCCTGTGCGAACGCGCTGTATCAGCGCGGAGTCGCCAATGTCGTCCCTAGGGCGGGCGGCATTCCGAGTCCAACCCAATTCCGGTATCGATCAATGCAAGAGTTGTATCGATGGATGGCCCAGTGCGCCGGGGAGACACGCTAGACGTCAGCGGGACATCGCCGGCGCGTCACTTGACGCTGCCTGCGCCGGCCCCTCAAGATGCCGCAAAACATGGGAATATGTCGAGGGAAACGCCGATGCCGCGAAAGCTGATCGATATTTCGGTGCCGCTTCAGAACGACGTGCCGGCCGATCCGCCGGGCAATCATCCGACGATCCAGTATATCGACCATCAGCAGGGGCTGCCGCGCATGCTGCAGTTCTTCGACGGCCTCAAGGTGCAGGATCTGCCGGATGGCCAGGGCTGGGCCGTCGAGCAGGTCTCGCTCTCCACGCATAACGGCACGCATCTCGACGCGCCCTGGCACTTTCATCCGACCATGAACCGCGGCGAGCGGTCATGGACCATCGACGAGGTGCCGCTCGAGTGGTGCTTTCAGCCCGGCGTCAAGCTCGACTTCCGGCATCTGCCCGATGGATACGTCGCCACCGCCGACGACGTCGAGAAGGAGCTCAAGCGCATCGGACACACGCTCTCTCCGCTGGAGATCGTTGTCGTCAACACCAGCGCCGGCGCGAAGTTTGGGCAAGCCGATTATGTCAATTCCGGCTGCGGCATGGGCTATGAAGCCACCATGTACCTGCTCGAACGCGGCGTGCGGCTGACCGGCACCGATGGCTGGAGCTGGGACGCGCCGTTCGTCTTCACCGCAAAGAAATATGCCGACACAAAAGACGCTAGCCTGATCTGGGAAGGCCACAAGGCGGGACGGCACATCGGCTATTGCCATCTCGAGAAGCTGCACAATCTCGACAAGCTGCCCTCGACCGGATTCACGGTCTCATGCTTTCCGGTGAAGATCGAGCGCGCCTCCGCGGGCTGGACGCGCGCCGTTGCGATCATCGACAGCTAGCCACGCGCCATCAGTTGCCGCCGAGGCCACTTTCGGCGAGCTCGCGTAGCGCCTCGGTATCGAGCACGACGATGGCACCATGCTCGAGACGAACCCAGTTGCGTGCGGACCAGGCGCGCAATTGCTTGTTGATGCTCTCGCGCGTCATCCCCACCATCTCGCTGATCTCCTGCTGCGTGATGGCGAGAGTGCCGCTGCCGGAGTCGAACTTGCGCTCTTCGGTAAGACCGAGCAGCGCACTTGCAAGCCGGCCCGGAAGATCCTGCAGGATCACCTGCTCGACCTGCTGGCTGGTCCAGCGCAGACGTGCACAGAGCAGCTCGATGAATTTCATCGCCAGCGCCGGCTGGCTCTTCACGAACGGCAGGAAGTCGCGGCGGTCGATGATGTAGAGCTCGCAATTGGTGTTGGCGGTCGCATCGGCCGACCGCGGCGCACCATCGAGGACGGCGATCTCGCCAAATATTTCTCCAGGACCGATGAGATTGAGAATGGCATTCCGACCATCGGGCGACGAGGAGGATATCTTCACCGTCCCCGAGATCACCGCGAACAGGTTGTTGCCGGGATCGCCTTTTGCGGCGATGGTCGCACCGCGCTTCACCGTGGAGTGCTTGGCGTAGCGGCAAAGCTGATCGAGCGCATCCGGCTCCAGATCCGCGAAGATCGGGTGCTTGCGCAGGACCGATAGCTTGTTGCCCGCTGATTGTCGGGGATCGCCGGTCTTGTCCTGAGGCACGCCGGGGCTCCTAAGACTGCGAGGCACTGGAGTTCCTGCGTAGTCAACGTTGCCTGGCTTTTCAACCGTAAAGCATGCACGCGGTTTTAGTCGAATGCCGCAAAAATGCCGCGGTCAGGCTCGGATCTGCACGTGAAGGATGCGCCGATGCATTCCGCTCGATGCAGAGTTGCGGGCACCGCAGGTTGCGATTGCGCTGAGGCGCTGCCGCACAGCTGATAATTGGCCGAGCAGCACCCACGGTCGAAAGGTCAAATGCGACTGTGATCTCAGGAGCTTCGGCGCTTGGACTCCGGATCGAGCCGGACAGCGCTGGTTTGTCGGTCTGCCCAGGCCAAAGCCGCGGCGAATGTGACAAAGACGGCTGCGACGGCAATTGTGACTAGCAATGCGTCAGTCGGCATCATGACTCCCGGATTATGTGACGCATTATCTCCGGCACACGGCCGGCAGCATTGATCGGGATCAAAGATTGGAGAGCCTTGCGCGACTGGGTCTTTAGGCTGCAGCCAAGGCCTCGACCTGTGCGGGGTCGAGCAGGCTGATGCCGCCATGGATGATCTCGATCACGCCGCGGCGCTCCAGCTTGGTGAAGGTCCGGCTGACGGTTTCGATGGTCAGGCCGAGATAGTCGGCGATGTCTTGGCGGCTCATCGGGAGTGAGACCGTGTCCGACGATCCCCCGAGCGAAGACAGCCGCTCGCGCCAGCCAAGCAGAAAGGCCGCGACCTTCTCGTCCGCCGAACGGCGGCCGAGCAGGACCATATGGTCCCGTGCATGGCTCAACTCCCGGATCGCCAGTTCATTGATCCGCCGCAGCAGATGTGGTCGGGTCTCGATGAAGCGCCCGAAAGCGGCTTTTGCGAACTGGCACACGGTCACCGCGACGATCGCATCTGCCGAAAAATTGTGGCGGCCGGAGATATTCATCCCCAGGAAATCGCCGGGCAAGGCAAAGCCTACGATCTGCCGGCGACCGTCAGGTAACAGCTTGTGCAGCCGCATCACGCCCTCAAGGACATTGTAGAACGATGTCGTGATGTCCTCCTCGGAGAACGCGGTCCCGCTCGCGGCAAAATGGACGCGGCGTCCCAGGTGCTCGAACTCCCTGAGCTCGGCTGGGTCTAGCGACGAACAGACCGCGGCGTCGCGGACCGCACAGTCGCTACAGAAATGCCCGTTCGGCTCGATCGTCACTACGGAAGGTTTCATCCACGCCCCAAGCGCCAGCTGCCACGCATCAGGCCGAGTGCACCGCGCGCGCTGCATTTTACTGCAATGAGCCAAAGGCAGTTGACGCAGATCAATTTTGACCAACATCACCGCTCTATTCTGCATTCAGCTTCCAGAGTTCGACGGGGTCACCTTCCATGCTGCAAAGCACGCTGCGTCACGGCCTGATCGGACTGCTTCTGATCACTCCTGCGTTCGCCGCCCCGACCGCCGAACAGCGCGGCAAGGCCTTCGCGCGGGCCAAATGCGCGCGCTGCCATGCGACCGATCGTGTCTCCGAGAGCCCGCTCAAGATCGCGCCGCCGCTGCGGGCCCTGCACCAGCGTTATCCAATCGAGACCCTCGGAGAAGCGCTGGCCGAAGGCATCTATACAGGCCACGCCGACATGCCCGCCTTCGAGCTCAGTCCTGACCAGATCCACGACCTCCTGTCCTACCTTAAGACACTGGAATAGCCGGCGTCACACCGCCTGCACGGTCCAGCCAATCAAATCCTTCGCGATGCGAGCAAAGGCGGCGTCGAACGCCGCGATTGCTGCGGCTGGCTCGACCTTGTCGAGCTTCTCACTGGTCTCGATCAGGCGTGATGCGACCACCTTGCCATTCCTGTCGACGAGGCGCGCTGACAACCCGATCTCCACCCGTGTCTCACCCTCGGTGGCGATTCGAAAGCGTCTGATATCGATCAGGAGCTGATAATCGGCCTGTCCGAGATCGGTCGTTCGCAATGGCGCGTGGGCGATATCGTAGTTCTCGAAACTGTCGATCAGCCGCGCCTGCACCAGCTTCGGAATGCTGTCGGCCCAGAGGAAATCGGCAAAGCCCGGATTCTCGCCCACCGGCGAAAACAGCATGCGTTGGGTCTGAAGCATTGCGACCGCGGTCGGCTCGGGAATGGCCAGGGACGCCGGCAGCGTTTTGCCGGCCGGCCCGAGATTATGCGGCGTGCGCAGGTCGTAGGTGCGCTTCTGTGCGGGCGTGCCACCGCCGGTCATCTTTTCGAGGCCCGCCAGGATACCGTCGAGCTTGCCGGTATTGCGCGCCAGGCCGTCGGAGAACGTCTTGAAATTCGCGATGGTGTCTTTGAGCGGACCGGAATTATCCTCCAGCACGGAATCGACCCGCCGCAGCGCCTCGCGCGCCGCCTGCGTCATACTCTGGCCAGCGCCGGCTTCGGCGATCAAGGTCAAGGGCTCGCCGGATTTGGCGACCATCACGCCACCCTCCAGCGTCACCACCGGCACGCCGGTCAACCCCTGGAAATCGAGCCCGACCTTGGTATCGGCACGCACCGGCGTCTTCGAAGCAACCGAGATCGTCGCGTTGACGAAGCGCGGATTATCTGGCGCGAGCCCGAGCTCTGTCACCTCACCTACGCGGATGCCGTTGAACAGCACGCCAGCGCCGACCAGAAGGCCGGGCACCGGTCCCTGGAATTCCACATGGTAGGTCGCGCGCGGCCCTATGCCAGCGGTGTTGTTCAGCCAATAAACGAAGCCGAACACCGCAAGAATGGCGGCCAGCACGAAGGAGCCGATCAGCACGTAGGGAGCCCGGGTTTCCATGTCTCATCTCATCTGGGGTTGCAGCATCTGCGAGCGCTTGCCGTGGAAATAGGCGCGCACCCAGGGATGCTCGGATTGAAGCAGTTCGCGCATCAGACCGATCGCCACGATCTTGCCGTCGGCAAGCGCCGCGACGCGGTCGCAAACCGTCGTGAGGCTGGCAAGGTCATGGGTCACCATGAACACGGTCAGCCCAAGGGTCTTCTGCAGGGTCTTGATCAGCGCGTCGAAATCGCCGGCTGCGATCGGATCGAGCCCTGAAGTCGGCTCGTCCAGGAACAGGATCGGCGGATCGAGCGCCAGCGCGCGCGCCAGCGCCACGCGCTTGGTCATGCCGCCGGACAATTCCGCCGGATATTTGTCGCGGTCCTGCGCCCGCAGCCCGACCATCTCGAGCTTGGCGGTCGCGACCTCGTCCATCAGCTCCTGCGACAGCACGAGGTTCTCGCGCAACGGAAACTGAACGTTCTGCCGGACCGTGAGCGAGGAGAACAACGCGCCCTGCTGGAACAGGATACCCCATTTCGCGGCCGCGCCTTGCGTGGTGCGGTCGTGCGTGCCACCGATCGGCTGTCCCATGACTTCGATGGTCCCGCCTTGGCGCGGAATGAGGCCGATGATCGTGCGCATCAACACCGACTTGCCGCCGCCGGAGGCACCGACGAGACCGAGGACTTCGCCCCGGCGGACGTCAAGCAACAGATGGTCGAGCACGGCCTGGCGGCCGAAGCCGACTATGAGGTCGCGAACGCGGATCGCGAACTCCTGCTGGGCTTGGGGCATCATCACATTCCGATCGAGGCAAAGAAGATCGCGAACAGGCCATCGAGCACGATCACCAGGAAGATCGACTTCACCACCGACGTCGTGGTCTGCCTGCCGAGCGACTCGGCGCTGCCTTTCACGCGCAATCCTTCGCTGCATGCGACGATCCCGATCACCAGCGCCATGAACGGCGCCTTCAGAATGCCGACCTCGAAATGGGTGACGGAAATGGCCTCACGTAGCCGCGCGATGTAAATCGCCGGCCCCATATCGCCGTAGAACTGCGCAACCAGGCCGCCGCCATAGAGCGCGGCAATCGATCCGATAAAGGCAAGAATGGGCAGCGCTATGACAAGGGCTGCCACGCGCGGCAGGATCAGCACGTTGATCGGGTCGAGACCCATGGTCGAGAGCGCATCGATCTCCTCGCGCATCTTCATCGAGCCGAGCTCGGCCGTGTAGGCACTTCCCGAACGGCCGGCGACCATGATGGCGACAATCAGCACGCCCAGCTCGCGCAGCACGAGGATGCCGACCATGTCGACAGTGTAGGATTCCGCCCCGAACCGGCGGAAATGGAAGAACCCCTGCTGGGCGATAATGGCACCGATCAGGAACGTGATCAGAACGACGATGGGAATCGCCTGCCATCCGATCCGGTAAAGCTGATAGACGAGCGATGTCAGCCGCAGCGAGCGCGGCTTGCGCAGCACGCCGACCACGGCCATGAACAATGCGCCGAGCATTTGAAGAAAGATCGTGATGTCTTCGCGAGCTCCGATCGTTGCCTTGCCGAGATCGCTCAGCCTGAGCAGAACAGGGTTGGGCAAGGAGGCCGGTGCCGGCACATTACGGTTGACCTGACGCACTTCGTCCATCAAGCCACCGAAATTATCGGCGACTCCGACGAATTCGGCCGATCTGCCGGATGATGTTGCTCCGCGCAACAATTTCTCCAGGAGCCAGGCGCCGAGCGTGTCGAGCTCGCTGACACCCGCCATATCGAGCGTCACGGCTTTCGATCGGGCCACATCCTTGCCGACCGATTGCGAAAGCGCTTCGAGCTTCGACACGTTGGCGGAAATCCATGGCCCCTCGGGCCGCAATTCGAGGCCCTCGCCGGACGGCGTTGCCAGCAACAGAGGTTCCGAGTTCACGTTCATATCCTTAAGGGGGCGATGGGTCCCCGATAGATGGTGTTCTAGGCCGGCATAAGTCCGCTCGATTGACCTGCCTCAAACACGCCGGATCCGTCCCTTGACGCAAATCAATGGCTGGCGGGCTCGCTCGCATAGGCTTTCGCCATTCAATGGAGACCGCCATGTTCGACACCGGCAGAATGAGCGATGAACTGAAGGCGCTGAAGGTCGACGTCACTCGTCTGCTGAGCACCGCCGGCGAGGAGATGCTCGATGGATCGAAGGACCGCGCCGAGGCGCTTGCCGCGCAGATTAGGGCCGCGCTTGCCGAACTCGGCGAGACTATCGACGAGGAGCAGGAGCAACTCCATGACCTCGTCACAGGGCGCCCGATCGCCTCGCTTGCCTCCGCTTTCGCGCTCGGTGTTGTCGTAGGCTTCATGCTGAGGAGGCACTAAGTGAACACCGAGAATGTCGTCAGGCATCTGCGTGTACTGTGGCGCACGGACAAGATCATCGCGGACATCAGGCTGCGCCACCTGCTGGTCGGGCTGGGCCTGCGCGCTTTCGCGGCGCTGATCGCCGCATTCGGGCTTCTGATGCTGGAGCTATCGGCCTATTTCGTGCTGGTCCAGATCTGGAGTGCGATCGCGGCGGCCGCCGTTCTCGGCGCGATCAATTTCGCCATTGCAGCGATCCTGTTCTTTGTCGCCGGGCGTTCCCCGTCGGGCCGTGACATCGAACTCGCCGATGAAATTCACGGCGCGTCGATCGAAGCCCTGCAACTTGAGGCCCGTGCGCTCCAGGCCCAGATGACCGGCGCGATCCATCATCCGCTCAGCACGATCCTGCCAGTGCTGGTGCCGCTGATCGCGATCATCGTGAAGAGCCAAGGGAAGGCGGCCAAGAAGGTCGACGCGGCAACGACGGCTGAAGCGCGCTCCTAGCCGGCGGCACTCAGAGCTTCAGCCTAACGTCACAAATATCGGGTTCGGTCGGATCCGGCTTCACCTCGAAGCCGAGTTGCCGGCACATGGCGAGCATCACGATATTTTCCTTGAGCACGTCGCCCGATATGGTCTTCAGGCCTTCCGACCTCGCATAGTCGATGATCAACTGCATCAGCGCCCATCCGAGTCCCCTGCCCTTGAGGTCGGAGCGCAGCAGAATAGCGTATTCGCCGGTCTCGTAGATCGAGTCCGAATGGAGCCGGACCACGCCCACCATCTCGTTGGCTGCTTCGTCGAATGCGATGAAGGCCATCGCGCGTGCATAGTCGAGCTGGGTCAGGCGCGCGATAAATTCGTGAGTGAACTCCTTCATCGGTGCGAAGAAGCGCAGGCGGAGGTCGTGGGGCGTCACGTGACGCAGGAATTCGTGGATGGTCGGCTCGTCATCCGGGCGCAGGGGCCGCACGAAAATGCGCCGGCCGTCCTTGAGCTCCATGTGGCGCTCCCACTGCGACGGGTAGGCACGAACGGCGAAATTGGCGGGACCAGAGCCTGCGAACTTCCGCTGCGGTGGCCTTACCGCGACCCGTGCATCGACTGACGTCACCCCGGTTTCATCCGCCAGCAGCGGGTTGATGTCGAACTCCCGGATCTCGGGGATGTCGGCCGCCATCTGAGCGAGCTTGACCAGCACCATCGCGACGGCGTCCTGCTTGACCGCGGGAACGTCTCGATAGGCGCGCAGCAGCCGCGAGACCCGCGTGCGGTCGATCAGGTCGCGGGCGAGCTGCAAATCGAGCGGCGGCAACGCCAGCGCCTTGTCGTTGATAATCTCCACCGCCGTCCCGCCCCGGCCGAACACGACGACGGTACCGAAGGTCGGATCGTCGGCGAGACCCAGGATCAACTCGCGTGCCTTCGCCTTGACGACCATCGCCTGCACGATGACGCCGCCAATACGGGCCTCCGGACGCAGCTTCTTCGCTCGCGCCAGAATGTCGGACGCAGCGGCGCGCACGGCGGCCGGCGTGGTCAGGTTGAGAACGACGCCGCCGACATCGGACTTGTGGACGATGTCCCGCGACATGATCTTCAGCACCACGGTTGCGCCTTGCGCGAACATTTCGTTCGCATAAGCCACCGCCTGCTCGACATCGGTCGCGGCATAGGTCGGAACCATTGCGATGTCATAGGCTTCCAGCAGGAGCTTGATCTCGACGGGTTCGAGCCATTCGCGGCCGTCGGCGATCGCAGTCGTAACAATCTGCCTGGCAGCCCGGGCATCAGGCACGAACGTGTCGGGCATCGCGGGAGGAACCTGACTCAGCTCCTCGACGACCTCGCGGTGCCTCACGAGGTACATGAAGCCGCGCACCGCGTCGTCTTCGGTCGGATAATTCGGAATGCCGGCGCCGGACAGCGTTTCGATGATGTTCTGGTCGGCTCCGATCCAGGAGGCGAGCACGGGCTTCATCCATCGGCGCTGCTGCTCGCGATATTTGCCGACGAGCTCCGTCACCGCGGTCGCGATATCGGCGGCCGAGGCGATCGCGGTCTGCACGTTGAGGACCAGGACGGCGTCATTGCCGGGATCGGAAACCAGCACCTCCAGCGCCGCCGCATAGCGCGACGCATCGGCGTCGCCGACGATGTCGACAGGATTTGCGCCGGACCAGGTCGGCGGCAATACCGCATCGAGATTTTGACGCACGTCCGCGGTAATGGATGCAGGAATACCGCCAAGCTCCACCAATCGGTCGACAGCCAGGACGCCGATGCCGCCGCCATTGGTCAGGATGGCGAGACGCTTCCCCGATGGCGATTCGACGCGGCCGAGTGTTTCAGCGCAGTCGAACAGCTCGCGAAGATCGGACACCCGCAGGACGCCGGCGCGGCGGAATGCCGCGTCGTAGACGGCGTCCGCACCCGCGAGCGCGCCCGTGTGCGTGGCGGCCGCCCTCGCGCCCTGCGCCATGCGTCCGGACTTCACGACGACGACGGGTTTTACGCGAGCCGCCGCGCGCCCCGCCGACATGAACTTCCGCGCGTCCTTGATGGCCTCGATATAGAGCAGGATCGCACGGGTCTTGTGATCCATTGCGAAATGGTCCAGCAGGTCGGCAATGTCGACGTCGATCTGGTCGCCAATCGACATGATGCCGGAAAAGCCGACGCCACGCTGCGCGGCCCAATCCACCATTCCGGCGGCGATCGCGCCCGATTGCGAGATCAGCGCGAGGTTTCCCGCCCCCGGCATGTGCGCGGCGAAGCTGGCGTTGAGGCTCACGCCGGGCATCATGATGCCGAGGCAGTTTGGGCCGATCAGCCGCATGCCATATTTCCGCGCGGCAGTCATTGCGGCCTCCTGCAGAGATCCCGCTCCGTGACCGAGCCCGGCCGAGACGATCAGAGCGCCCGCCGAGCCGCGGCGCCCGGCCTGATCAATGATGCCGGGAACCGCGGCAGCCGGCGCCGTAATGACGACGAGCTCGGGCACGAACGGCAGCTTGTCCAGATTGCTCACCGCTGCCACGCCGCAGATCTCGGAATGGCGTGCATTCACCAGACCGAATGCTCCCTTGAATTCGGCGTTTCGAATGTTCTCCAGAACGGCGCGCCCTACTGACCCCTGACGAGGGCTCGCACCGACGAGCGCGACTGACCTAGGCGACAGCAGGTTTTTCAGGCGGTAGGTCGACATGATTGCAATCGTCCGATCGGGCGGCGGCTCCGACAGTCGCGAAGCTGGCCCGGATATCGAGCTAACGCAGTTAGTGCGACATCATAACCCAACAAGGTGGCTGGCCGATGACGGTCTTGGTCACGCCGCCCCAGACGGTCTCGCTCAGGCGCGAATGGTGGTAGGCCCCCATAATGATGGCGTCGATGGCGTGCGAATGCGCCCAGCTCCCGAGCACCTTGCCGATCGAGCTGCCGCTGCCCTTCACCGTTTCGAAGGACCCGTGGACGCCGTGTTCCCTGAGATGATCGACGAGGTTCGTCCCAGATTGCATGATCGCATCGGTCTTGTCATCCGCCACGGTGATCACGCGCACCGAGGCGGCAGCCTGGAGGATCGGCAACGCGTCGCCGACCGCGCGTGCGGCACGTGCGGAGTGATCCCAGGCGATCACGACGTTCTCAAATTCCGCCCGCAGATTGTCCACCTGCTGCTCCGGACAGAGCAGCAGCGGCCGGCCGGATTCGAACAGGAACGTTTCGATGATGTTCTCAGTTTGGCTATCGTGCGGCCTCACGGGGATAAGGATGAGATCGCTGAAGCGCGCATACTCGGCCAAGGTCGATGCGATCTGGTCCGCCGGAACCTTGCCCGATCGGCTTTGGGCGCGAATGCCCGTGCGGGAGGCGGCATTGGCGAACGCATTCAGGAGCTGCTGCATATCGCTCACCTCCCGCACGCCTTCGGGCTCGGCCGAATCGCGACCGCCTGGAACCATCACCCTCGGCCGCACGAAAACATCTTCCTCCAGCGCCAGCGCGGTGATCCTCGCACCGAGGTCGGCGGCGACGGCCACGCATTTCTCGATCGCGGCAAGCTCCGGTCCGCGAGGCTGGCCGACAAGTGGCAGAAAGACGTCGTTGATGGGCATCGGGATTCTCCTTGGCGGCCAAGATAGGCCATCTTTCGCCGGAACGCTTGATCCTCCTCAAACCGGGGGGAGGACCTTCCAGCCGGACACAGGCTGGCATTGATGAAAGTCAAGGAGTGGCCGCACTGTGCCATTCTATGATTAGTTCGATCGGAGCGGTCAGCCGCGGAGAGACGGATGCGTGCGATGGTATTGGCTGGCCCGCGGGCGCGGCTCCGAATGGAGGAGCGCCCCGATCCCGTCCCCGGCGAAGGCCAGATCCGGGTGAGGGTCAGCGCTTGCGGCGTCTGCCGGACCGATCTTCATGTCGTCGACGCCGAACTACCCAACATCCGCTATCCCATCGTACCGGGCCATGAAATCGTCGGCCGCATCGATCTCATCGGCCCGAATGTCACAACGCATGCGCCGGGTGACCGGGTCGGCATTCCCTGGCTCGGGTTCACCTGCGAAGACTGCCGGTTTTGCCGGGAAGGCATGGAGAATCTCTGCGACAGGCCGCTGTTCACCGGCTACACGCGGGACGGTGGCTATGCCACGCACACGATCGCCGATGCCCGCTACGCGTTCCCGCTCGGCGAATCCGGGGAAGACGAGGCCCTCGCCCCTCTGCTGTGTGCAGGCCTGATCGGCTGGCGTTCGTTGGTCCTGGCCGGACAAGCGGACAGGCTAGGCATCTACGGCTTCGGCGCCGCCGGCCACATCATCGCCCAGGTCGCGATTTGGCAGGGGCGATCGGTCCACGCGTTCACACGACGCGGCGATACGGCCGCACAGGACCTCGCCCGCCGGCTCGGCGCCGTCTGGGCGGGCGCTTCGGATGAACTACCGGACACGCCGCTCGATGCCGCCATCATCTACGCTCCCGCCGGCGAGCTCGTGCCGGCCGCGCTGCGCGCCGTTCGCAAGGGCGGACGTGTGGTGTGCGCCGGCATCCATATGAGCGACATTCCGAGCTTTCCGTACGATCTGCTCTGGCAGGAACGGCAGTTGATTTCCGTGGCCAATCTCACCCGACAGGACGGTCTCGATTTTCTTAGGATCGCCCCGCAAGCCGGCGTACACACCGAGACGACCGCATTCCCGCTCGACCAAGCCAATGAAGTCCTGGACATGCTGCGGAACGGACAGATTCTCGGCGCAGCCGTGCTCAGACCCTGACCGCATCTCGGGACACCAAGCTTCGATGGCAGACGAAACGGCTACCCAGGACCGCATCTTCACAGCGCTCTGCGCGCATCCCGGCGTGACAAGGATCGATACGCACGCGGCTTCAGTCTTTCTCGACGGGGCTCGCGCGCTGAAGATCAAGCGGGCCGTCCGGTTTCCGTTCCTCGACTATTCGACACTCGAGAAACGCAAGGCGGCGTGCGAAGAAGAGATCAGGATCAACCGGCCGCTGGCCCCACAGATCTATCACCGCGTCGTCGCGATCACGAAAGAGCCGGATGGATCGGTGAAGGTCGACGGCTGCGGCCGGCCCATCGAATATGCAGTCGACATGTCACGCTTCGACGAGAGCAGGACGCTGGATCATCTTGCCAAGGCTGGCCCACTGGATACGAACCTTATCGCGGCGGCCGCCGACGCGATCGTGGCTGCGCACGCAACGGCGCCCCGCGCCGACGGTGAGGCATGGGTCTCCTCCGTTCCCGGCCTGATCGATGGAAACAGCAATGGCCTGCGGACCGTCAATCATCTCGAAGCTGAAGAGATCGCGCAACTCGGAAAAGACTCGCACGCGATGTTCCTGCGCCTGCGGCCTTTGCTCGAAGAGCGCGGCCGTCGGGGTTTTGTGCGCCGCTGCCATGGCGACCTGCATCTTGCGAACATCGTGTCGATCGACGAACAACCGGTGCTGTTCGATGCCATCGAGTTCGATGCGCAAATGGCAACTGTCGATGTACTCTACGATCTCGCATTCACGCTGATGGACCTGCTGCGCTACGATCAGCCCCTCGCAGCCAACATCGCCTTGAACCGATACCTCGCCGCGACGCCGCCCGAAAATCTCGACGCCCTCTCCGCCCTGCCGCTGTTTATGTCCATTCGAGCCGCGATCCGCGCCCAGGTGGCGCTGGCACGGCTGAAGCCGCCCCATTCTGGCGATCCTGATATTGTTGACGACGCACGGCGCTATTTCAGCCTCGCCCGGACGCTGATCCGCCCTTCCGCTCCCCGCCTGATCGCAATCGGCGGCCTGTCGGGCACCGGAAAGACGGCCTTGGCGCGAGCGCTCGCGCCGGTCGTCACGCCGCAGCCGGGGGCAATCGTGCTGCGCAGCGACGTCGTCCGCAAGCAGATGTTCGGGGTCAAGGAAATGCACCGGCTGCCCCCCTCAGCATACACACAGGAGGTCGCAGCCCGCGTTTACGAAACGTTGTCCCAGCAGGCCCGGCGGGTGCTGACGCAAGGCCATTCGGCGATCGTCGACGGCGTGTTTGCCCGCGAGGGCGAACGCGACGCAATCGCCGCATTGGCGCGCGAATGCAACGTGCCTCTGAGCGGCCTATTCCTGGTTGCGGACCTGGCGACGCGGCAAGCACGAATCGGAGGCCGTCACGGCGACGCATCCGACGCCACGCAAGAGGTTGCCGCGCTGCAGGAGCACTATAATATCGGCCATGTCGGTTGGACGACCATCGATGCATCCGGGACACCAGAGCAGACGCTCCGGAGCTGCCGGAACGCGATCGCTGAGGGCAAATAAGGCAATCTTGATTGACGCGGGCAAGGAAGTCGCGACCCACCACGACCCCGACAGCGATCGCTCGCGCCAGGCCCGCGACGAGACGCAATGCCCTGCCCGGGCGGCTAAGCGCCGGCATGGCCTGTGACACCGCCTTTCGGATCATCGCTCGCCGTCATCTCGACGCCGTCCTCGCCCAACATGACGGCACCTGCCGCGGCGATCCGGAGGCGCTGCACCAGATCAGGATCGCGCTGACGCATCTGCGGACGGCCATTCGCTTCTTTACGCCGATGGTCGGCGACGCGCTGCGGCCGGAGATCTGGAGAGAACTGAAGTGGCTGAACAGCCAGCTCGGCATGGTACGGGACCTCGACGTGGCGATTGAACGCGTCGTTGCCGAGAGCGGCGACGAGCTCGCCGTGATTGCCGAGCTCCAGCATTGGGACGAGAAGCGCGCCGAGAGTCATCGCCTGCTGGCGCGCGCGCTGCAATCGGCGCGATATCGCCGCCTGGTCGAGCAGACCTCGGCCTGGATCGAGAGCGGACCCTGGTCGACCAGGCGCAGCAAGGAGGCCATCCGGCTTCGCCGCTGCGCGCTCGCCGACCACGCGACGGCGCAGCTGGCCGGATGGGAAAGGACGTTGCTCAAGAAGGCTCGGAAGCTCGGCCAGCTCAACGTCAAGAAACGGCACAAGCTGCGGCTTCTCAACAAGCGAATGACCTATTCGATCGAGTCGCTGCAGGACCTGTTCGCCGACGGAGCGCTGACGAAGCAGAAGTCCATCCTCAAGCAGTTGCGCAAGGCGCAACGGTCGCTCGGACAGCTGAACGACGACGCGCGAGGCCAAGCGCTGGCGGCATCACTGAACGGAGCCGGCCTCGAGGCCGGCATGCGTTTCCTCGACCGCAAGCGCGAAAAGAAGCTGTTGCAAGCCGCCTCGACGGCCTACCGGAAACTGGACAAGACCAAGCCCTTCCGTTCCTCCGACCTCGCCCCGAATTCGGAACCAGACGACTAGCTACGGACGTAGTCTCCCGGCGCGTCGGGCAGGCCGTCAACGTCTCCAAACCCGATCGGCGGTGGACCTCCGAACTCGCCAGAACGGGACGCAAGCCATCCGGCCCATTCCGGCCACCACGACGCCTCAACATGCGGTGCCAGCTTCAGCCATTCGTCCGGGCCGACATAGGGCGCGTCCGCGGCCTTGATCATCATCTGATAGCTGTGTCCGGGCTCGTCGGGCGGCGCGACGACACCGGCATTGTGGCCGCCGCTGGTCAACAGGAACGTCACGTCGGCGTCGACCTGATAGTGGATCTTGTAGACCGACCGCCACGGCGCCACGTGATCGGCCAGCGTGCCGACCACGAAAGTCGGCGCGTGGATGTCGGAGAGGGAGATACTCCTGTCTTCGACGCGATAGCGGCCCTCGGCCAGATCATTATTGAGGAACAGCTTGCGTAGATACTCGGAGTGCATGCGATAGGGCAGCCGCGTGGCGTCGGCGTTCCAGGCCATCAGGTCGCTCGGCGGCGCCGACTCCCCCATCAGATAATCGTGCGACAGCCGCGACCAGATCAGATCGTTCGAGCGCAGGAGCTGGAATGCGCCCGCCATCTGCGTCGTATCGAGATAGCCGCGCTCCCACATGACGTCTTCGAGGAAGGAGACCTGGCTCTCGTTGATGAAAAGCGTCAGCTCGCCGGCCTCGGTGAAGTCGGTCTGCGCGGCGAGGAGCGTGATCGTGCCGAGGCGGTTGTCGCCATCGCGCGCCATCGCGGCGGCGGTGATCGACAGCAAGGTGCCACCCAGACAATAGCCGAGCCCATGTATCTTCCGAGCGGGCATGATCCGGCCGATCGCATCCAGAGCGACTATCACACCCAGCTTGCGATAGTCATCGAAAGCGACGTTCCGGTCCTTCGCATCCGGATTACGCCAGGAGATCATGAACACAGTAAAACCCTGACCGGTAAGATACCTGACCAGCGAATTCTGGGGCGACAGGTCGAGGATGTAGTATTTCATGATCCAGGCCGGCACGATCAGGATCGGCTCCGGCCGCACTTTTGCGGTCGTCGGCTGGTACTGGATCAGTTCGATCAGCTCGTTGCGGTAGACGATCTTGCCAGGTGAAGCCGCAACCGTCTTGCCGACGACGAACTGCTCATCGCCGGCCGGCCTTGCGGCAGAGAGCAGGCGCATCAAGTCGCTGCACCAGTTCTGCCAACCGAAGACAAAATTCTCTCCGCCGCTCCTGAACGCCTTCCCCAGCACCTCCGGATTGGTCACGGCGAAATTCGACGGCGCCAGCATGTCGAGCATCTGACGCACCGAGAACTCGACAATGGCTTCATTTGCACGCGAAACACCCCGCACGCCGATCGCCGCGTCGTGCCACCAGCGCTCGCCAAGCAGAAACGCCTGCGCAAGTAGATTGAACGGCGCTGTCTCCCATTGTGAGTCCTTAAAGCGGCGATCCCGCCCCTGCGGCTGGATCACCGACCATGGCTTTTGCTCCGCAGAGGTCGCGTGTGCGACAGCTTCCAGCAACCGGCCGGTGTCGCGAAGGACGTTGCGCGCCATCTCCGTCTGGCGCTGCGGCGCCGCGGCCAGATGCGCACTCCAATCGAGCCAGGCAAGCGACAGAGCCACCGGCGAAATCCCGCCCGTGAAGCGCGCCAGCAACGCATGGAACGCGCGGTCGAGGGGATATGGTTCCAGCGGAGCCTCGGGATTGGCGGCTGGATTGTCGGCCGGCCTTTTGGTGCTTGTCGTAGAGGGGGCAATGTGCTGGACGGAGGGCGTCAGCGCCGCCGGCCCTTGGGTCCGCGGAACGATCGGTACGACGCTCATGGCTCAATATTCCTGCGCGGTTCTGGTCTTCGTCGGCAGCAGGATATGGCCACGCGGTTCGTACGCGTTTGAGCTGCATCAATTTCGCACGACGATTACAAGGCACGACCGGCCTTCCCCGCTTGACCTGGGTCAAACCGCGCCCTGCCGCCTGCACTAGATTTTGCCTATCGAAATTGTCCACGCCTGCGGAGTCCCACCATGCGCGCCCACCAGATCATGACCCGGTCGGTCATCTCGGTTACCCCCGACGCCAGCATTGTCGAGGCGGCGAACATCATGCTGCAGCGGCATGTCAGCGGTCTCACCGTGATCGACGAAGCGGGCAAGCTCGTCGGCATCGTTTCAGAAGGCGACTTCATCCGCCGCAGCGAAATCGGCACCGGACGCAAACGCGGGCGTTGGCTGAGATTCATCCTCGGTCCCAGCAAGTCGGCGAGCGACTTCGTCCATGAACATGGTCGCAAGGTCTCGGAAGTGATGACCGCCTCGCCCGTGACCATCACCGAGGATACCGCACTCGCCGAGATCGTCGATCTCATGGAACGCAACAATGTGAAACGGCTGCCGGTGGTCCGCGGCGACAAGGTCGTCGGCATCGTATCGCGCGCCAATCTATTGCAGGCAGTGGCGGGTCTCGCCCGCGAGGTGCCGGATCCGACGGCCGACGACGATCACATTCGCAGCCGCATCATCGACACCATGGAGAAGAGCGACTGGTGCCCGTTCGGCCTCAACGTCATCGTTCGCGATGGCATCGTTCACCTCAGTGGCGTCATCACCGAAGAGCGCGCCCGGCAGGCCGCGGTCGTTGCAGCTGAGAACGTAGTTGGCGTGAAAAAGGTGCACGACCATCTTTGCTGGGTCGACACCATGTCGGGCGTCTATCTGAACTCGCCTGAGGACGACGAGCTTGCCAAGGCAAGCTGATCGGCGGTCAGGATCGAAGGGTAGAGCGACGAACGCAGCTTAGCGCGGAACGACGGCGGTGGCCTCGATTTCGACGCGCGCTGCCTTCTCGACGAGACGGACGACCTGAACCAGCGCCATCGCAGGATAGTGTGCGCCGAAGATCGTCCGATAGATCTTTCCGAGCTCCTTCAGGTTCGCCATGTATTCGTCCATGTCGACGACGTACCAGGTCAGGCGCACGAGATGCTCGGGTCGCGCGCCGGCCTCGGCGAGAATTGCCGCAATATTGCGCAGGGTCTGCCCCACCTGCCCGACAAAGCCATCCGCCAGACGCTCCTCGGCATCCCAGCCGATCACCCCGCCGGTCACGACAATGCGGCCATCCGCGGCCATGCCGTTGGCATAGCCCTTCGGCATTGGCCAGCCGGACGGCTGAAGCACTTGCACCGTTGAAGGGGCTTCATTCTCGGCGGCGGTCGGCAGCACCGCAAGCTGCGGCCCCTTCGGCGTCGTCCCGGACACTTTTCTATCCTTTTCTCATTCTGGCGCGACGCCCGATGACGTCGCTGCGGCCTGCGCCAGTTGCCGCAGGGCAAAGCGCTTCAACTTGCCCGTCTCTGTCTTCGGCAATTGCGTCACAAACTCGATCGCGCGCGGATATTTGTAAGGCGCGATCTCGCGCTTGACATGCTCCTGCAATTCCGCCGCGAGCTGGGCATCCGGCGTTACGCCGGGTGCGGCGATCACGTAGGCTTTCACGATCATTCCGCGCGCCTCGTCCGGCGCACCGACGACTCCACACTCGACGACGGACGGATGCGTGAGCAGCGCCGCCTCGACATCCGTGCCGGCGATATTGTACCCGGCCGACACGATCATGTCGTCGGAGCGCGACTGGTACCAGAAGTAGCCGTCGGCATCCATCAGATAGGTGTCGCCGGTGATGTTCCATCCGTTCTGGACGTATTTGCGCTGGCGTTCGTCAGCAAGATAGCGGCAGCCAGTCGGCCCGCGCACCGCGAGATGCCCCATCGTGCCCGGTGGCACATCATTGCCGGCGTCATCGACGATCTTTGCCTCATAGCCCGGAACGGGCTTACCAGTCGCACCGGGGCGGATCTCGTCTTCGGTCGCGCTGATGAAGATGTGCAGCATCTCGGTCGCGCCGATGCCGTCCATCAACTTGATGCCGGTCGCCTTGAGCCAGGCATCGAAGGTCGGCTTGGGCAGCGTCTCGCCCGCCGAGACGCATTTGCGGAGCGAGGAAATGTCGCGGCCAGCGAGCTTGCCGATCATGGCCCGATACGCCGTTGGCGCGGTGAAGCAGACGGTGATCTTGTACTGCTCGACCGCCGTCAGGATATCGTCGGGCGTCGTCTTCTCCAGCACAACGAAGGAGGCGCCGATATGCATCGGAAACAGCACGCCGCCGAAACCGAAGGTAAATGCAAGCGGCGCCGAGCCGACGAAGCGGTCCTTCTGCTCGGCCCGCAGAATATTGTGCGCATAACCATCGCACACCGCCAGCATGTCCCGATGAAAATGCATGGTGCCCTTGGGATCGCCAGTCGTGCCCGACGTGAAGGCGATCAGGCAGATGTCGTCGGAGGCGGTATCGACCGCCGTGAACTCGGGACTTGCGTCGGCGATCAACGCCTCGAGCGAGCCCGCCGCGCCGTTGCCCCAATACACGACCCGTTTGAGAGCGGGCGCGACCGCTTTGGTCTTTTCCATCTCGTCGGAAAGCTTGCCGTCACAGAGCGCGAGCGCGATCTCGGCCTTCTGGATCGGATAGGACAGCTCCTTTGCGCGCAGCAGCGGCATGGTGGCGACGACGATGCCGCCGGCCTTGATCACCGCGAGATAGGTCGCAACCATCATCGGATTGTTGGCCGAGCGCAGCAGCACGCGGCAGCCGGTCACCAGACCGAGCTTGCCGACCAGCACATTGGCGATGCGGTTCACGAGCGCTTGCAGCTCGCGATAGCTGTAGCTGGCGGCGGGACTGACGACGCAGGGCGCATCGCCATGCCCCTGCTCGACCCAGCGATCGAGGAAATAGCTGACGCAGTTCAATCGCTGCGGATAGTGCAGCTCCGGCCGCGTGAAGATGAATTCCGGCCAGAGCTCTCGCGGCGGCAGATGTTGCCGCGCAAACGTATCGACATGGGCGGTCGCGGCGTTGCCGTCATGCGAGCCCGAGACTTGAACCTTGGCGGCGTTGGCCATCGCACGCTCCTTTGCGCATGGAAAGCACCCGGCAGCACTAACTTGGAAACATTTTAGGCTTAAAACAATTTCGTGCAATAGCGGATTTTGGGCAGCCCATGGTTTTTCCTGCGGCAAATGGGGATCGTGGACGGAGCCGGCGGACCTAGGCGCGGCGGCGACCGGCCGATTTCTGCGCCGACGCCTTGGTCTTGGCTAAGAGCCGCATCAGCTCGCGCACATCCTTCGGAGACAGATCAGCGAAGAGATCCGCGATCCAGGCCTCGTGTTCCGCAGCCATCCTGCGAAACTCAGCCCGACCAAGCTTGGTGAGCCGGATCACCTGAACCCGACGGTCGGTGTCCGACGTGCGACGATCGAGATGACCGGATTCCACAAGCCGCTCGACAAGGCCGGTGACGTTGCCGTTGGACACCATCATACGCTTGGAAACGTCGGAGAGGGTCATGCCGTCAGGCGCCTTGTCGAGCTGCGCCATCAGATCGAAACGGGGGAGCGTGACATCGAACCGCTGCCGCAGCCGGCCGCGGACTTCGCCTTCGATCAGGGTCGTGCAGGTCAGGAGGCGCAGCCACAGCCGCAGCTCTTCGGCGTGGTCCTCCGGGGTTTCAACGGCCTTGGTCTCGGAATCGAGCATCTGGGTGCAGTCACTGGCGGCTGGCATTGGCGCCGGCACGGATTCCCTAACATTTTGAGCTTCAAATAAATTGGCGGTCGCCGCAAGTCCAAAGCTGCAACAATCGACCGCAGCCAATTTCTTTTAGGCTTCAAATAATTGGCCCGCAGCTTGCATGAAAGCTGCCCGCGATGACGCGACGCGCGCGGCCTTGCTTGCTGCGGAAGCCATCATCGGCATAAGCTCGGATCAGATTACACGGCTTGCGACGCAAGCCCGACAGTCACGGGGACAGATCATGAAGACGCAATTGACCTTGGCCACGGCCGCTTTGCTGCTCGGCACCGCGGTGACCCCTGTCCTCGCGCAAGAGAAGATCAAGCTAGGTGTGATCGTGACCCTGTCGGGACCCGCCGCCGCGCTTGGCCAACAGGTCCGCGACGGCTTTGCGCTCGCGGTGAAGGATCTCGGCGGCAAGATGGGCGGCCGGGATGTCGAGGTCGTCGTGGTCGACGACGAGCTCAAGCCGGACGCTGCGGTGACCAAGGTCAAGGGTCTGCTGGAGCGCGACAAGGTCGACTTCGTGGTCGGCCCTATCTTCTCCAATATTCTCCAGGCAATCCACCGGCCCGTCACGGAATCGAAGACCTTTCTGATCAGCCCCAATGCCGGTCCGTCCACCTTTGCCGGCAAGGACTGCAATCCGTTCTTCTATGTGACGTCGTACCAGAACGATCAGGTCCACGAGATCCTCGGCAAGGTGGCGCAGGATCGGGGCTACAAGCGGATGTATCTGATGGTGCCGAACTACCAGGCCGGCAAGGACTCGGTCGCCGGCTTCAAGCTCGACTACAAGGGCGAGATCGTCGAAGAATCCTACATGCCGCTGAACACGCTGGACTTCCAGCCGGAGCTTTCCAAGATCTCGTCGCAAAAGCCCGACGCGCTCTTCACGTTCATGCCGGGTGGTCTCGGCGTCAACCTCGTCAAGCAGTACCGGCAGGCCGGCCTTGCGGATAGCATTCCGGTGCTCTCGGCTTTCACCGTCGATGAATCGACCCTGCCAGCGCAGCAAGATGCCGCGGTCGGCATGTTCGGCGGCGCGAACTGGGCGCCCAATCTCGACAACCCCCAGAACAAGAAATTCGTTGCCGCCTATGAGGCCGCCTATAACGGCGTGCCCGGCACCTACGCCTTCCAGGCGTACGATGCCGCCTTGCTGATCGACAGCGCCGTCAAGGCGGTGAAGGGCGATCTCTCCAACAAGGACGCTGTTGGGGCCGCGTTGAAGAAGGCCGATTTCACGTCGCTGCGCGGCTCCTTCAAGTTCAACGCCAACGGCTATCCGATTCAGGACTTTTATCTCACCAAGGTCGCCAAGCGTCCGGACGGAAAGTTTCAGACCGAGATCGTCCAGAAGGTCTTTGAGAACTACGGTGATCGCTATGCCAAAGATTGCAAGGCGGCGAACTAAGGCCGCACGTCAAGCTACGGGAGGACATCAATGAAAAGCGAAATCACCGGGATCACGCGGGCCAATGAAGGCATCCAGGGCATTTCCTGGAACATCCTCGGCCAGACCTATGTGCCAAAGAGCAATACCGAGCACAGCTTCTCCTGGCACGCGACATTGCCGCCGGGCACATTCGTGCCGCCACACATTCATCCCGACCAGGATGAATACCTCTATATGCTGGAAGGTAAGCTCGACTTCATGCTCGGGAATTCGGAGTCGCAGGCGACCGCGGGCGACCTGATCCGTCTCGGGATGGGCGTGCCGCATGGCATCTTCAATAAGTCGGAGCAGACCGCCAAGGTGCTGTTCTGGGTCTCGCCGACCCGCAAGCTCTTCGACCTGTTCTGGGGCCTTCACAACATGAAAGAACAGAAGCCGGAGGACGTGGTGGCGATGGCCGCCGAGTTCAACGTCCACTTCCTGCCGCCGCCTCCCGGCGGCTAGCGCCGGCGTTAAGCGCGCACTGCGGCAAGGCCCGGCACTGCGGCGAAGCCGGCCTTGGTGGCATAACCGCGCACGATCGCCTCGCGCTGGGAATAGCTCAGCACGTTATCGACATTGTCGAAGCCGTCAGGCGCAAGTTGCTCGACCGCGTCGATGACGCCCTCGGGGCCGCCGCGACGATTGGAGCGGACGATATCCGCAGTCATCGGCAGGCGCTTCTTCTCGTATTCGAGTAACGCCTGGCGCGGATGCTCGGCGCGCACCAGCACGTCCGCGAGGCAGCGCGCATCGATGATCGCTTGCGATGCGCCGTTCGAGCCGACCGGATACATCGGATGTGCGGCATCGCCAAGCAGCGTGACGCGGCCGGACGACCAATAAGGCAAGGGATCGCGGTCGCAGGTCGGATATTCGTAGAATTCGGGCGTCGCCGAGATCAGGCTCCTCACGTCGATGTAAGGCACGCAGAAGCGCGCGACATGCGGCATCAGGTCTTCGCGCCGGCCCGGCCGCGACCAGTCCTCTTTCCGCGGCGGCGGCGCATTGCCCTCGCCTACTTTCACCAGTACCGCCCAATTGGTGAGGCGGCTCGCGGGGCTCGATCCCTCGGCAATCGGATAGATCACCACCTTGGCATTGAGCCCACCGGCCACGATCATTGATTTTCCGGTCAGGAACAGCGGCCAGTCGCGCGCCCCGCGCCACAACATCAGCCCGTTCCAGCAAGGCGGCCCCTCGTTCGGGAACAGCGTCTCGCGGACGCGCGAGTGGATGCCGTCAGCGCCGATCAAGATATCGCCGCGCGCGGTGTGAATGTGCGCTCCGGTACGATCGAAGAAATAGGCCGTCACGCCGCCTTCGTCCTGCGTGAAGGCGCCAAGCCGGCAGCCGGTGTGAATCGCCTCTGGCCCGAGCCGCTCCTCGACAGCGCGATGAATGACGCCCTGAAGCCGGCCGCGATGAATCGAAAATTGCGGAACGTCGTGGCCGGCGTCGATGCCGCGGGCTTCGCGCCAGACTTCCTGGCCGTGGCGGTTGAGGTAATAGAGCTGGTCGGTCCGGATTGCGACATCGTCGAGCTTCTGCAACAGGCCGAGGCCTGCGAGCTCGCGCATGGCGTGCGGAAGCGTGTTGATGCCGACGCCGAGTTCGCGGATGGTATCGGCCTGCTCGAAAATCTCGCAGCCAATGCCGCGCGAGCGCAGCATCAATGCCGTGGTGAGACCACCGATACCGCCACCGACGATAATCGCCTTCATCGCCCTAACTCCACAATACACGCAGGCAATGGCGTTAACGTCGCACGGGCGGTCACTCCGCCGCAAGCGGCTTTGTCGCCTCCGCCTTGAGCTCGGCCCGGGTCTTGGGCTTAGCCTTAATTCTCAGCTCTTCGAGATCCTGCCGGTCGCGCTCGCTGTTGCGGAAAATTTGCTCTTTTCCAGGCAGATATTGCGGCGGGCAGAACACCCCGTCCGCCCCGTACCAGGCCGCCGCCTTCATGGTGAAGAAGGGGTCAACCAGATGCGGCCGCCCCAGCGCAACGAGATCCGCCCGGCCGGCGGCCAAAATCGTGTTGGCCTGGTCCGCGGTCGTGATGTTGCCGACGCACATGGTGGCGACGCGCGCCTCGTTCCGGACCTGGTCGGAAAACGGCGTCTGGAACATACGCCCATAGATTGGTTGCGCATCGCGCACGGTCTGCCCGGTCGAGACGTCGACGAGATCGACACCGGCTTCAGCAAAGGCGCGCGCGATGGCGACGGCGTCGTCACCGTCGATGCCGCCATCAGCCCAGTCGGTTGCGGAAATACGTACCGACATCGGCTTGTGCGACGGCCACACCGCCCGCAGCGCTTCGAAGACTTCGAGCGGGAAGCGCAACCGGTTCGCCAGCGAGCCACCGTATTCGTCCGTCCGGGCATTCGTCAGCGGCGAGACGAAGCTTGCGAGCAGATAGCCGTGAGCGCAGTGCAATTCGAGCATATCGAAGCCGCAGCGCTCGCCGCGCTCGGCCGCCGCAACGAATGCATCTTTCACCGCGTCCATACCCGCGCGATCGAGCTCGCGCGGCACCTGGCTGTCGGGAAAATAGGGCAGCGGCGATGCCGAGAACACGTCCCAGCCGCCCTCGTCCAGCGGCCGGTCCATGCCGTCCCACATCAGCTTGGTCGCGCCCTTGCGGCCGGCGTGCCCGAGTTGCAGGCATATCTTTGTGGCCGAGTTGGCGTGGACGAAATCCACGATGCGCCGCCAAGACGCCTCCTGCTCGTCGTTCCAAAGGCCTGCGCAGCCCGGTGTGATCCGGGCGTCGCGGCTGATGCAGGTCATCTCGGTGAAGATCAGGCCGGCGCCACCGATGGCGCGCGAGCCATAATGCACCAGATGAAAGTCGGTCGGCACGCCTTCATTGGCCGAATACATGCACATCGGCGATACCACCGCGCGGTTGGCGATCTCCATCTCGCGCAACCGGAATGGCTGAAACAGCGGTACCATTGGCTTGTTGGTATCGACATCAAAGCCGTTGTCGTGAACCTGCTTGGCAAACGACTTCTCAACTTCGGCAACGAAATCCGGAGCGCGTAGCTTCAGATTGTCGTAGGTGATCGCCTTCGACCGCGTCATCACGCCGAACGCGAACTGCACGGGATCGAAATTCCAGAAGCGATCGACATGCTCGAACCAGACCAGCGAGACGTCGGCAGCGTGCTGTGTCTTCTCGACCTCCTCGCGGCGGCCGTGCTCATAGATCTCCAGCGCAGCCTTGATACTGGGCGCGTTCTGCATCGCCTCGGCCAGCGCAATGGCGTCTTCCATCGCAAGCTTGGTGCCGGAGCCGATCGAGAAATGCGCGCTCGCCTTGGCGTCGCCAAGCAGCACCATGTTGCCCTTGACCCAGCGCTTGCTGCGGATCATCGGGAAATTGCGCCACATCGAGCGGTTGGTGAGCAGTTGGTGCCCGTCCAGGAACCAGCCGAAGATCTCGGACATCCGCGCCGCGGATTGGGTCTCGTTCAGCCCGGTCAATCCTGCCCGCTCGAACGTCTTCGGATCGGTCTCGAAGATCCAGGTCGAGTGCCCGGCTTCGTATTGATAGGCGTGGGCGATGAAAGGCCCCCACTCCGTCTCCTGGAAGATAAAGGTGAACGCATCGAGCGGCTTGGTCGAGCCCATCCAGGCGAACATGTTGGTGCGGACGTCGACTTCCGGCTGGAAGTGGTCGACATATTTTTCGCGGAAGCGGCTATTGATGCCGTCGGCAAGCAGGATCAGATCGGCGTCGGCGAAGCGGGCATCGTCTTCGATATCCACTTCGAAAAGCAATTTGACGCCGAGCTCGCGCGCCCGCTCCTGAAGGATCAGGAGCAGTTTCTGCCTTGAGCAGCCGCAGAAACCGTTGCCGCCGACCCGATGCACCGTGCCGCGAAAATGCACGGCGATGTCGTCCCAATAGGCGAATTCCTGGGTGATGCGCCGATAGCTCGGAAGATCATGTTTTTCGAAGTTGTCCAGCGTGGCGTCCGAAAACACCACCCCGAAACCGAAGGTGTCGTCGGCGCGGTTGCGCTCATACACCGTGATTTCGGCGCCCGGGCGCTGCTTCTTGAGCAGGATCGCTGCGTACAGACCCGCAGGTCCGCCACCGATGATCGCGACTTTCATGGGAGCCTCGCCAATTCAACCGGCCACGAAACTATTTTAAGCCTAAAATAATTTCGCGCAAGCCCCCATTCGATGGGGTAGATCGCAGCGCCCGATTTAGTCGCCCCTGAAGACCGGCTTGACCTTGTTGGCGAAGGCCTCGAAGGCGCGACCAAAATCGGCCGTCGTCATGCACAGCGCTTGAGCAATGGCCTCCGCTTCGATCGCCTCTTCCACCGACATCGCCCATTCCATCGCCAGCATGCGCTTGGTCATGGTGTTGCCGAAGGTTGGACCTTCAGCGATCTGCTTGGCCAGCAGTTGCGCCTGGGGCAGCACCTGCTCCGGCGTGACGATGCGGCTGAAGAAACCCCAGCGCTCGCCCTCCTCAGCGGTCATGAACCGGCCGGTGTAAAGCAGCTCGGAAGCGCGGGACTGTCCGATGATCCGCGGCAGGATCGCGCACGCCCCCATATCGCAACCGGCAAGACCCACCTTGTTGAACAGGAATGCAACCTTGGCCCCGCTCGCCGCAAGGCGCATGTCAGAGGCCATGGCGACGATTGCACCGGCCCCGGCACAAATGCCCTCGACTGCCGCCACGATCGGCTGCGGGCACGCCCGCATTGCCTTGACGAGGTCACCCGTCATTCGCGTGAAGGCGGTGAGCCCCTTGGTGTCCATTTTCACGAGCGGGCCGATGATCTCGAACACGTCGCCGCCGGACGAGAAATTGCCGCCGGCGCCGGTGACGACGATGACCTTGACCGCATCGTCAAACCCACAGGCTCGGAAAAAATCGGTCAGCTCTCGATAGCTCTCGAACGTCAACGGATTCTTCCGCTCGGGACGGTTGAGCGTCACGGTGGCAACCCCATCCACGACGGCCAACAGGAAGTGCTCTGGCGAATAGTCCGCGAGCGGCACGGTCACGGGATTGGCTGGTCTGCTCATGCGATCTCCTTAGCTTCCATGTTCCGCGCGCGTGCTGCGCGCGCTAGATCTCGCCGCCCGCGACGGCAACCGCCTGTCCTGTGATCGCGCTAGCACCCTCGCCGCACAGCCAAAGCACGGCGTCTGCCACCTCCTGAGGCGCGATCAGACGCCCCTGCGGATTGTGCTTGGCGAGCTCGGCAACCGCCTGCTCGCGGCTACGACCGGTCTTCTTCATGATATTCTCGATACTGCCGGCAACCAGATCGGTGTCCGTGAAGCCCGGACACACCGCATTCACGGTCACGTTGCTGCCGGCCATCTCGAGGGCAAGGGATCGTACCAGACCGATGACGGCGTGCTTGGCAGCAGCGTACGCGCTCACATAGGCATAGCCCTTCAGCCCAGCCGTCGATGCGATAGCGACGATGCGTCCGTAGGGACGATCCTTCATTCCAGGTAGCACCGCGCGGACGGCGTGGACCACGCCCATGAAATTGACGTCCATCATGCGCGCGAAAAGCGCACTGTCTGACTTCGAGAATGGCGCGGATTCAGCGCTGCCGGCGTTGGCGATCAGGATATCGATGGGTTGTCGTGCGTGTGCTTCGGCGATGGCCGCCTTCAACGCAGCTTCGTTCGAGACGTCGGCAACAGCCGCGAAATGCGCCGCCCTTACGCTGATCGCCTCTTCGAGTGTTGCTGCATTCCGGCCAAGCACCGTGACCGTGGCACCGGCACCGACAAGAGCCGCCGCAATCGCGCGACCTATGCCGCGGCCGCCACCGGTCACCAGCGCGTGGGTCGAATGCGGCAATCCGGACATGCGCTGACTCCCTGACACCTATTGGTCGCCTCCCGATATATTTTAACCTTCAAGTTTTTGCAATGAAGCCCAACTTGACGTCGCAAATGGCGCGCGGTGAGGCTCGGCCCAAAAATTGCTTTAAGCATAAAATTATCTCTTCCCATCCCCTGCAGGCCTGTTAGCATCCTCAGACCAAGCAAAAGGATATCACGTGTCGCAACCTGCGCCGATGATAACAAAGGACGGTCGCTTCGCCTACGAAAGCGCAGGCGATCCGGGCGCGATACCTTTGATCTTCCTGCATGGAATCGGCGGCGCGGCGCGGGCCTGGCGGCATCAGCTTGCCACGTTCGACGACCGTTTTCATGCGATCGCGTGGGACATGCCTGGCTATGGCGGATCGGTGCCGCTTGCGAGCGTCAGTATCGCTGCCCTGGCGGATGCATTCCAGCAATTCATCGAGCAGCTTGGCGTCACCAAGCCTGTTCTGGTCGGTCATTCGATCGGCGGCATGATCGTCCAGAAGTGGCTCGTCCAGTTTCCCCAGCTGGCACGTGCAGTCGTCCTGGCGCAGACGAGCCCAGCCTTCGGCAAGACCGATGGCGACTGGCAGAAATCGTTCATCGCTGCGCGGCTCGGTCCGCTCGACCGGGGGGAAACCATGAAGTCGCTCGCGCCCTCACTGGTGAAAGAGCTGGTCGGTGACGATCCCGATCCGGAAGGATTGGAACTCGCACGCGAGTGCATGGCGAGCGTGCCGGAAGCAAGCTATCGCACCATGATGCTGGCCTTGATCGGATTCGACCAGCGCGGCTCTCTCAAGGATATTTCCGTACCGACGCTGCTGCTGTCCGGTTCCAAGGATAACAACGCCCCCGCTCCGATGATGGCGAAGACGGCGACGTACATTCCTTCAGCCGACTATGTCGAGCTGGCCGGCGTTGGCCATCTCGCCAATCTTGAGCGCCCTGAGGCTTTCGACGCGGCTCTCAGTCGGTTCTTGGAAGCTGTCGTGGCCAAAACACAGGTGACCGCACAATGACCCTGCAAGTCAGCAAGACCATTGGCGCCACGGATAAGGTCGCGCTGGATGCGCCGATCTTCGATCCCGTCGCGTTCCGCTTGAGCGACGAACAAGCTGGCATCATCGCGCGGGCGCGCGAGATCGGCCAGAGCGTGTTTGCCGCTCGCGCTGCGGCCTACGACCGCGAAGCTATCTTTCCGTCCGAGAATTATCGCGACCTGCACCGCGTCGGCCTGCTCGGCATTGCTGTCCCGAAGAAGCATGGAGGTCTTGGCGCGACCTACCAGACCTATGCCCTGGCAGCAGCCGAGATCGGCCGCTATTGCGGCGCAACGGCGCTCACCTGGAATATGCATGTGTGTTCGACCCTGTGGTCGGGCCCCCTCGCCGACGATCTCGATATGGATCCAACGACCCGCGCGGAACACGAGCGGCGACGTGCAGTCCACTACAAGCGCATCGTCGAGGACGGCGCGATCTATTCGCAGCCATTCTCGGAGGGCGGTGCAGCGGCGGCAGGCGGCGTCGCTTTCGGCACGCAAGCAAGGCCGGTCGAGGGCGGCTGGATCGTCAATGGCAAGAAGATCTTTGCATCGCTCTCCGGCCACGCGGACTATTACGGCGTGCTCTGCACCGAGATTGAGGAAGGCAAGAAGGCCTCGCGCCGCAACACCCTTTACTTGGCGATCGCCGCCAAGTCTGAAGGCGTCTCGGTCGTCGGCGACTGGGATCCGCTCGGCATGCGTGGCACGGTCTCACGGACGCTCCTGTTCAAGGACGTGTTTGTGCCGCACGAATCAGCGTTGATGCCGCGCGGCGTCTACTTTCAGGCCGCGATGCGCTGGCCGCACATGTTTCTGACGCTGTCCCCGACCTATATGGGTCTCGCGCAGGCAGCTTACGACTTCACCGTGCGCTATCTGCGCGGCGAGCTGCCCGGCACGCCGCCGGTCAAGCGCAGGATGTATCCGACCAAACAAATTGCAGTTGCGCAGATGCAGATCAAGCTCGAGCAGATCAAGGCGATCTGGTTCCAGGCAGTCACCGAGGCGCACGCCAATCCAAGCAAAGAGCAAGTGCTGCGTGCCTATGCCGCGCAATATTCGGTGATGGAAGGCGCCAACGAACTCGCGGCTCTCGCCATCCGCACCTGCGGCGGCCAGGCCATGCTTCGGTCACTGCCGCTGGAGCGGATCTATCGTGACAGCCGCTGCGGTTCGCTGATGCTGCCCTGGACAGCCGAGCTCTGCCTCGACCGTATCGGGCGCGAGGCGCTGTACGAGGCCGGCGAAACGGACGATTGACGGTGGACCTCTGTAGTCTGATCGATCGCAACGCGGCGTTCGCGCCAGACAAAACAGCCATTGCCTTCGAAGGGGAGCGGCTGAGCTATGCCGCGTTGGCCGCGCGCATCGCGCAGACCGCCTCGGCGTTGAAGAACGAATTTGGCGTCAGCCGGGGTGACCGTATCGCGATCCTGAGCCTGAATCGGCCGGACTATCTGGTTCTGCTCTACGCATGCGCACGGCTCGGCGCGATGCTCGTGCCGCTGAACTGGCGATTGGCCGTCGCTGAGCAACTCTTCATCCTCTCGGACGCTGGCGCCAAGATTTTGGTACTCGAGCAAGCACTTGCGGAGCTTCTTCCCGAGCTGGAGCGGACCTCGCTGGGAACAGCCGTCATCGGCTTTGACTTCACCCCGCTTCGCGGCGCAACATTTGAAAGTCTATTGGCTCGCGGTGACGGTAGCGGACGAAACCCGCATACCGACCTCTCCTGCCCGCTCCTTATCGTCTACACCTCAGGGACGACTGGACGACCGAAGGGCGCTGTGCTGCGTCAGGATGCGCTGTTCTGGAACGGGATCATGAGCCAGCACATGCACAACATGACGTCCGACGACCACGTGCTGACCGTGCTGCCGTTCTTCCATGTCGGCGGCCTCAACATCCAGACCACACCGGCGCTCCAGCTTGGGGCCACCGTCACGATCCAGGCGCGCTTCACGCCAGAGGCTGCGCTCGCCGCCATCGCGCACGAGCGGCCGACACTGACGGTGATGGTCCCGGCCATCATCCAGGCCGTGAGCGATCATCCCGACTGGGCTACCACCGATCTCTCGTCACTGAAGGCTGTCGCGACCGGCTCGACCATCGTGCCACCGCATCTGATCGATCGCTTCGTCGCACGCGGCATTCCAGTGCTTCAGGTCTACGGTTCGACCGAAACCTGCCCCATTGCAATTTACACGCGGCTTGGCGGCGATCATTCTCGCGCGGGATCGACCGGACTTGCCGGCTTGTGCTGCGAGGCTAAGGTGATCGATCAGGGCGGCACCGAAGTGCCGGCGGGCACGCCGGGCGAGATCGCGGTGCGCGGCCCCAACGTATTTTTCGAATATTGGGGCAATGCGGACGCCACGCGCGATGCGTTGCAGGACGGCTGGTATCGCACCGGCGATATCGGCCTGCGCGATGCCGACGGCTATTTCTGGGTCCGCGACCGCAAGAAGAACATGATCATCTCCGGCGGCGAGAACATCTATCCAGCCGAGATCGAACGCGTCTTGCTGGGACATCCTGATGTCAGCGAATGCGCTGTGATCGGCCGACCGGACCCGCGCTGGGATGAGGTGCCGGTCGCCTATGTGATCAGGCGATCCGGCTGCCGGCTCGAAGCCGACGAACTAAGAACCCACCTTCAGGCGCAGCTCGCACGCTACAAAGTTCCGCGCGATATCGTCTTCGTGGCCGACCTGCCGCGCACAGCGCTAGGCAAGGTCCAGCATTTCCTGCTGAAGCAGCTTGATGCGCAATCACGCGCGCAAGGAGAACCATCTTGAAGATTGCGGTTCTGGGCGGCGGGAACGGCTCTTTCGCAGCCGCAGGCGAATTTGCGCTATCGGGACATGAGGTCCGGCTCTGGCGCCGCGATGCAGATCAAGTCGCGGCACATCGCGCCGCTGGCTCTCGCATCCTGGTGAAGGACCACAACGGCCGCCACGACCTCAAGCTCGCACTCGTCACGACCGACATGGCCGAAGCCGTCGGCGGCGCCGAACTGATCCTGTGTCCTGCCCCTGCTTTCGCGCAGCCCGACATTGCCCGCCTGCTTGCTCCGCACCTACGGGACGGCCAGGTCGTGTTTTTACCACCGGCGACATTCGGCTCGATGATCTTCGCGCAAGCGGCGCGGGATTCCGGCAACCGCGCCAAGGCGAGTTTTGCGGAAACGGGTACGTTGCCTTGGCTGACCCGCAAGCACGGGCCATTCGAGGTCGCCATCACTATCCGCGCCAAACGGCTGCCGGTCGGCGTGTTTCCGCTCGATCAGGCATCCCACGCGATCGAGGTGATCGGACGTGCGTTCCCAGGCGTGATCGAACCGTGCGGCGACGCACTTTCCGGCGCGCTGATGAACGCGGGACCCATCATCCATCCGCCGTTGATCGTGATGAATGCAGGCCCGATCGAGCATTTCGAAAAGTGGGATATTCACAAGGAGGGAACGCAAGCCGCGATCCGCCGGGTCACAGACGCGCTCGATGCCGAGCGCATCGCGGTGCGTGAGGCGCTCGGATACGGCGCGCCGCATTTCCCGCTCGCTCATCACTATGCCAAGGAAGGCGAGATCTGGATGTATGGCCGCGGCTCGCATGATCGTCTGACCGATTCCGGCGACTGGCGTGAACGCATCGTCCTGACCGAGCATCGCTACATGCGGGAGGACCTGCGGCTTGGGCTATCGCTGCTGGTCTCCGTCGCCGCGATGGCCGGTGTGGCGACGCCACTGGCGAGAGCATTCCTGGCAATCGGCGGCGGGATCTGCGGTGAGGATTTTGCGCAAGGCGGACGAACACTCGAAGCGCTGGGCATTGGCAACCTCGGCAAGACCGAACTGCAGACTCTGCTTCGCAAAGGATTTTGACCGATGGCAACCCGCGCCAATATCGCCTGTCTCGGGGCCGGCCGCATGGGGCGCGGCATCGCCGTCGCATTCGCCTATGCGGGGCACAGCGTCACCATGATCGACGTCAAGGCCCGTTCCGCAGAAGACTTCGCCAGGCTGGAGGCGGACGCACTCAGCGAAATCAGAAAGACATTTTCCAGCCTGTCGAGCCTAGGGCTGCTGACCGAAGCGGACGTCGCCCCGCTCGTCGCGCGGGTCTCGGTGGTATCGACCAGCCGCAGTGAGGCGGCGCTATCCGACGCCGGAATGGTCTTTGAGGGGGTTCCTGAGGTCGTCGAGCTTAAACGCGAGGTGCTGGGCTCCGCATCGAGGCAGGTCCGTCCCGACACGCTCATCGCATCGACGACGTCCACAATCCTCGTCGATGATCTGTCCGGCGCGGTCGAAAAACCTCGCCGCTTCCTCAATGTGCACTGGCTCAATCCGGCCTATCTGATCCCGCTGGTGGAGGTTTCGCCCGGCAAAGCAACCGATCCCGCCATCATCGACGAGGTGAAGGTGTTGCTGGAGAGTATCGGCAAGGTCCCGGTGGTCTGTGCAGCGACACCCGGCTTCATCGTTCCACGCATCCAGGCGCTTGCAATGAATGAAGCCGCCCGCATGGTCGAGGAAGGTGTCGCCAGCGCAGAGGAGATCGATAAGGCGATCCGCTACGGCTTTGGCTTCCGCTACGCCGTGCTCGGGCTGCTGGAGTTCATCGATTGGGGCGGAGGTGACATTCTCTACTACGCCAGCCGCTATCTCGAAGGCGCCCTCGGCAGCGATCGTTATCGCGCGCCGGAGGTGATTTCACGGAACATGCAGGAAGGCAAGATCGGCCTGCGAACGGGGGCGGGCTTTCTCGATTATTCCGGCCTTGACGTCGACGCCTACCGCCTGGGACGGCTCAAGGCCATGGTCGAACTGCTCAGGCACTTCGGCCTTGCCCGCCCGCCAATCCTTGATCGTTAGCCAAAGACGTCCTGAAGCACGCCTTCCCGCACCACCGCCACGCCATCGAGCTCGATGGTCGTTCCCATCATCGGCAGGTCGAAATGGCCCGCCGTGTAGCGGCCGGCGAATTCGTTCGCGCCGGTCGAGAACAGGAAGTTACCGGAAACGGCGCGAATCTCCGTACCATTGGTATCGCGCTGGTCGTACATCGACAGCGCCTCGTAACGCGCGCCGGGGTTCATGCCGAAGCCGACATGCGACACAGCGTAGGCCTCGCGATCGCCCCAGGCCGCCAGATAGGCGCGCATCATCGCGGCATCCGCGCCCTCGCCTTCCAGCTCGACGACATAATCGTCCTTCAGCGTCATCTTCACTGGCGACGTCAGGTAACGCTTGAAGGTGAGATTGATATCGCCCGGCGCCATCACCAGCGTACCGTTGATCGTCCCGCTCTTGGGAAAGCTGACCACGATCCCGCCCGGCCAATGCGCCAGCGTGCCAGGCTTATCGGTCCAGCCCCACACCCCGACCGTCGAAGCTCCCACCATATCGACGTCGAGCGCAGTGCCAGCCTTTGAGGTAACCCGCATCCGCTTGGTCCCACGAAGCATCTTGGCCGCCGCCCGAACGCGCCTTTCCAGCGCGGGATCGGGCACCATCCGCTCCAGCGCCTCGGGATGCTCGTTGGAAATCACCAGGATGCGCGCTCCCGCTTTCAGGATCTCCGGCGTCTCGACCGCATGCATCAAGCCTTCGATGGTGCAATCCACGACGAATCCAGCCTGCTGAAGTGCGCTGACCACCGGTGTCAGCCGCTGGATCGCCTCGCTCGCCCCTGTCGAACGAACCGGGACGACGTGCCGATTACGCGGGGTCGGCAGCACCACATGAAACGGCCGCGCGCCCATGCGCAGCAGAGCAAGCTCGGCCAGATGCACGTTCAATGCGCGCGATTGCGTTTCCGACAGGATCGCCGCGGTATCGCCGGCCTTGACCGCGCATCGTTCGAAAATCTCGCAAAATGCGTCGATCCATTTTGCCTCGATGCGATCAGCCAGCATGTTTCACTCCCGGTATCGTGGCTTTTTGTTTGGTCAGATCACGCTTCGGGAAAGCCCCGCAAGAGGTACGATCGCAAGGTTCCCAACAGCCCGTTCAGGATCAAACCAAGCAGCGAGATCGTAATCAACGGTACGAACATGTCGACTGCCTGAAACGTTCGGGCCGCCGTCACGAGGACATGGCCCAGCCCGTCCGTCGACGTGATCATCTCGGCCAGAAACACCACGATGCAGGAAATGACAAGGCCGATGCGACAGCCCGTCAATATCGAGGGCATCGCTGCGGGTAGCACCACCTTGAAGAGGATCTCGTAGCGTGGCGTGCCCGCCGCCATGGCCGACCAGATCAGCTTCTGCTCGACAGTCGACGCACCATAGTAGGTGGACAGCAGAATGGGAAAGAGCGCGTCCGCCGCCACCAATGTGATCTTCGATCCATGGCCGAAACCGAGCAGCAGCAGCAGCGCCGGGTAGAGCGCGACCTTGGGCAAAGGCGCCAGTACCCGCACGATCGGGCGGACTATGGCATTGATCGCAGGATTGGCGGCGGCAGCGATGCCGACGCCCACGCCAAGCGCGACCGCAATGGCGAAGCCGGCAAACAGCCGGAACAAAGTCGCCGCGATCTCCTGTTGAAACGTCCACGTCACGAGCTGCTGCAGCAGCCGCCCGAAGACCGCTCCTGGCGGCGGCAGCAAGGCTGCGGGCGCA
Source organism: Bradyrhizobium hipponense (assembly GCF_008123965.1). Classification (GTDB taxonomy): domain Bacteria; phylum Pseudomonadota; class Alphaproteobacteria; order Rhizobiales; family Xanthobacteraceae; genus Bradyrhizobium; species Bradyrhizobium hipponense. The sequence continues at coordinate 53,409 of NZ_VSTH01000076.1, forward strand.
AGGCCGGATGACACGAGGCCCTGCCACACCGCGATCACCAGCACGATTGGCACGAGCCCAAGAGCGACATTTGTCGGGAGGAGGCGTGCGGTCATGAGAAGCTCAGCGGCAGGTCGAACTGAGGCTCGGACCAACGCACAAGCCTTGCGCGGATCCGCTCGAAGGCCGCATCGAGGCAAATTCCCATCGCCCCAACGATGATAATCATCGCAAAGACCGTGTCGTACTGGCCCATGTCGAGCGCATTGAACAGGATATTCCCGGCGCCGGACTGGCGGGCGATCATCTCGCTGGTGATCATCGTGATCAGCGCCAGTACCAGCCCCGTGCGGCACCCGGTCAGGATCTCCGGCAGCGCTGCCGGCAATACGATCCGCACCAAACGTTGCAGGGGTGAGAGCCCCATCGCCGCGCCGGACCACAGCATCTTCTCTTCGACAGCCTTGGCGCCTTCAAAACTGTGATAAATCACCGGCAGGCTGACACCAAGAAAGATCACCAGTGTCTTCGTGATGTCGCCGACGCCGAGCCACAGCATGATGATCGGCATCAGGGCGGCCTTGGGCACTGGATAAATGATCATCAGCAGCGGATTGAAGAACGCCGCGACGGCGCGGCTGCGGCCCATCAACAGGCCCAGCGGGATCGAGAACAGCACCGCGACACCAAACCCGATCGCCATACGGCGGAGCGACGCCAGAATGTTGATCAGCGCCTCCTTGTCGCCGAGGATGTCCGGGATCGCACGGATCGCCTCGATCGCGGTCGGAAAGCTATCGTTCTTCAGCGCGAGCGACGCGATCTGCCATATCGCCAGCAGCCCGATGCAGGCGAACACGGGGGCAGCACGTCTGGCCAAGTCCGCCGGCGACATCATGGGGGTGATCCGGCTTCGTCGCTTTCATCAAACATCCGCTCGATGTCGACGACGTACTCCTGATAGCGTGCGTCAAGCAATAGCTCGCTCCGGCGACGCGGCCGCGGCAGATCGATGTCGATGACCTGCCGGATACGGCCAGGAGACTTCGACATCATCACGACCTTGTCCGACAGGAAGACGGCTTCATCGACTGAGTGAGTGACGAACAACACCGTCTTGCGGTCGCGCTCCCAGATGTTCAAAAGATCGTTCTGCAAGCGCGTCCGGGTGTGTGCGTCAAGCGCGCCGAACGGCTCGTCCATCAATAGAACTTCGGGGTGGTACGCCAGCGTCCGGGCCAGTGCCACGCGCTGCTTCATGCCACCCGATAGTTCCTTGGGATAGAAGTTCTCGTAGCCCTTGAGCCCGACCATTTCGATCAGAGCCAGGCTCTGTGCTTCGGCCTCAGCGGTACGCACGCCTTGCTGGCGCGGGCCATACATCACATTGCCGAACACCGTCTTCCAGGGAAACAGCGCGAACTCCTGAAACACCGGCCCACGATCCGGGCCGGGCCCTGTGATCGCCTTGCCCTTCATCTTTGCTGCGCCGCTGGTCGGGCTGACGAAGCCTCCGACGATGTAGAGCAGCGTTGACTTGCCGCAGCCGGACGGACCGAGAATGGAGACGAATGCTCTCTCTTCGATCGTCAAGGAGATGTCCGACAAAGCCAGATGATCCCTGCGCGACGAGGTCTGAAATACCTGCGAAACGTGGTCGATCTCGATGATCGCAGAAGCCGGCTTTTGTGGCGTCACCGGTCTCACCCATTCGCTCGATCTCGAAGGCACTACCTTCATCCCGTCTCTCGCCTCACTGGCGCGCGAATGCTGCGCAACCGATCTGCTGAATGTCCTCCATCAGCGATACGAGCTTAGCAAGAAACTTGCCAAATAGGCGGCCGTTTTCGCACAGGAGCGGCGCGTCATTCGAACCAGGGCCATTCGGCCGGGCCGTCATGCGTCACCGCTCCACCCGGCGCCTGGCCAACCAGTCGCGCATATTTCGCGAGCGCACCTGCGCGATGACGTGGCGGCCGTGGCTTCCAATCATGCCGTCGCGCCGCAAGTTCCTGCTCGCCGATCAGCAAATCCATACGGCGGCCGGCCGCATCAATCCGGATCCTGTCCCCGTTGCGAACAACTGCCAACGGGCCTCCAACAAAAGCTTCCGGGGACACATAGCCGATGCACATGCCGCGGGTCGCGCCGGAGAAGCGTCCATCGGTGATCAAGGCCACCTTCTCGCCCATGCCCTGTCCGTAGATCAGCGCAGTGACGCCGAGCATCTCGCGCATACCGGGACCGCCGACCGGGCCTTCGTTGCGGATTACCAGCACCTCGCCCGCCTTGTAGCTGCGGTCGCGTACCGCTGCGACGCAAGCTTCCTCGTCTTCGAACACTCGTGCCACGCCTTCAAAGAACTGGCTTTTCAGACCTGCAACCTTGATCACCGCGCCATCGGGACAGAGATTCCCCTTCAGCACCGCCACGCCACCATCGGGCATGATCGGTGCACGGGCCGCGTAGACGATCTCCCCATCGGGTGCGTTGGCCGCGCCATATTCTTCCGCGAGTGTGCGGCCCGTGATCGTCAGGCAGCCGCCATCGATGTGTCCGCTTTGAATGAGCTCGCGGATCACGACGGCGGCGCCGCCGATGTCGTAGACATCCTTCGCCGTGTACTTGCCGCCGGGTCGCAGGTTTCCGATCATTGGCGTCCGGGCGAAGACCTCCCCGACGTTATCGATCGTGAACGGGATGCCGGCTTCGTTCGCAATCGCCGGCAGATGCAGCGCAGCATTGGTCGAACCGCCGGTCGCGGCAACGATTGCCGCGCCGTTCTCCAGCGCTTTGCGCGTCACGATGTCGCGTGGCAGCGGCCCGCCATGTTCCAGCATCTGCATCACCAGCCGTCCGGCGCGCCGGGAGATCTGCGCGCGCTCGGTGTAGACACCGGGTACCATCGAGACATTGGGAATGGTGAGGCCCATGGCTTCCGACACCATTCCCATGGTGTTCGCGGTGAATTGTCCGGCACAGGCTCCGATCGTCGGCAGACACGCGCGCTCGATCCGTTCGAGCGTCGCCCCATCGATCTCTCCTGTCATAAAGCTGCCGACGGCTTCATAGGAGTCGAGCACGGTCAGAGTTCGTCCATCCAGGCGGCCAGGCAGCGAACTGCCGCCGTAGATGAAGATGGACGGCACGTTGCAGCGGACCATTCCCATCATCACGCCGGGAAGCGTCTTGTCGCACCCGCCATAGCCGATCAGCGCGTCATAGGCGAGACCATGAACGACTGCCTCGATGGAGTCGGCGATCAGCTCGCGCGAAAACAGGGAAAACTTCATTCCCTCGTGATTCATGCTGATGCCGTCGGACACCGAAACCGTCGAAAACTCCCGCGGCGTGCCGCCGGCCTCCTCGATCCCTGCCTTGGCTGCATCCACCTGGAAGTCGTGAGTCATGTTGCAGGGCGTCTGTTCGCCCTTCATGCTGACGACGCCGACCATCGGCTTCGCAATCGCCGCGTCATCGAGGCCCATGGCGCGCATGAACGCGCGATGCGGGGCCCGGTCAAGGCCGTCAGTCGTTATCCGCGATCGCAACTTCTTCATATTTGCATCATCTTCACGCAATGTCCCGCATATGGCGGGACATTACGACTAGGTTGATACGACAAACGGCCAACCGCCTATTGTAGCGGCGCGACGATCGTCGGATGCTTGAACTGCGCGACATCCAGCTTCGGCAGCATTCCCGTCTCCGCGTAGATGTCCAGCATCTTCTGGATCGCAGGGAAATTCGGCGCCGCACCCGGGTCGCGGCCGAAATCATTGTCCTTGAGCAGATATGTCTCGAGCACCGGGACCGGCGCCTTCAACACCTCCGACACCACCTTCAAAGTCTCTTCGCGGTTCGCCAGTGCCTTTTTCATGCCCGAGGTGATGTCGCGGACATAAGCCTTGACCGCCTCGGGATTCTTGTCGACGAAATCGGCACGGCAGGCTTCCAGGATGTGCACGATATTCGGCATGACCTGCGACAGCGAGAACAGCTTACGGGTGCCACCCTTCGCCTCCGCGCGCGCGGCAAACGGCTGATTCATGTTGACCGCATCGACTCGCCCCTGGCGCAGGGCGTCTTCGGAGACGGCAAAGCCGACCTCGACGAGCTTGATATCCTTGGACGGATCCACACCATTTTGCTTCAAGAGCAAATTGAACGGCCCTTGCGTCCCGCCGCCGATCACGGAAATCCCGACCGTCTTACCCTTGAGGTCGGCAATAGTCTTGATCGGGGAGTCATCCATCACCGCCCAATAGACCGAGAATCCGCCGGGCTTCTCGAACACGTGCTGTGCCACGATGTAGGCCTTGAGATTGCCACCGACCACACCATTGGAGAGCGACAGCGGCGCCTGCGTTGCGCAATCAAGCGCTCCGGCTGCCAACGCCTGCGTCATCGGCGCGGTGCCCTGGAACTGAGTCCATTCGATGTTGTAGGTCTTGCCGATGTCGGGAAATTCGGCCGGCCTACGCATCATCCAGTATTTGGATTCCTCAGCAGGGATCGTCCAACCGACGCGGATCGTCTGCTGCGCCCCTGACGGGGTTGCGAATGCAATCATGGTCGCCGCCGCTCCTACAGCCAGCATCCACCTCGAAACCGTCCGCATCGTGCCCACTCCGTTGCTCGAGCGCCGACCGGCGCCACCCAACCCGACCAGCCCAAATGTTTCATGGTTCAAACAATCAAGCAAGCCATGCAGCCGGGCCGGTTTCGCCGGGGAGTGGCGCTGTATGGTACGATCGCGGTCGCTCGGCGTTTACGCGACGACATGAGGAAGCAACCTATGGCTGACACGAGCAAGACAAACCCGCAAGGCGTCGAGAGATTGGGCTATCTTGGCCTTGGACTGATGGGGACGCCGATGACCCGCCGCCTGCTCGCGGCCGGCCATCGGGTCACCGTCTGGAACCGCTCGCTCGGCAAGGTCACACCACTCGTCGAAGCCGGCGCCAAGCGCGCGATGACTCCGCGCGACGTCCTCGCCAACTCGGACATCGCCTTCATGTGTGTGACAGATGCCGCTGCCGTAGAAGAGGTGCTTTTCGGCGCCGAAGGCCTTTCAGCGGCTCCCGGTGCAGGCAAACTGGTCGTGGACTTCTCATCGATCCATCCCGATGCCGCGCGCGATCTCGCTTCGCGACTGAGAGAGACGAACAGCGCGGGCTGGATTGATGCGCCGGTATCGGGCGGCACCAAGGGTGCCGAGGAAGGGACGCTTGCCATCATGGCCGGCGGAGACGCGGCGGACATCGAAAGGGTGCGGCCTTACGTCCTCGCCATGGCGCGCAGATTCACCCACATGGGTCCCACCGGAGCCGGTCAAACCACCAAGCTCTGCAATCAGGTGATCGTCGGATGCGCGATGGCCGTCCTTGCCGAGGCAACGCGCCTTGCGACCAATGCTGGAATCGACGCCGGTCGACTGCCCGAAGCGCTTGCCGGCGGCTTTGCCGATTCGATTCCGCTTCAGCTTTTCGTGCCAAGGATGGTCCAGGGCATTCACTCGCCGCCGCTTGGCCACATCGCAACCATGCTCAAGGACCTCGATACCGTCGCGGACGTCGCCCAGGCGACATCGACGCCTGTGCCGATGGCCTCACTCGCCGGCCAAATCTTCAGGCTGGCAAAGGCCGCCCGCGGCGCGGATGCCGACGCACTGGAGATTTACAAGCTCTCAGCCGCAGAGCGTTGAGCAGCAGAGAGCGACCTGAAATGCGTTACGGTTTGCGCCCGTCATCAGCCAAGAACCTGCCAAACGTCCCACGCGCGAACAGCAGTGGCTCTTTTGTATTATAAGTATAGGCCTCGACCGCACCGAGAAAAATCACGTGATCGCCGCCATAGTAGCGGTTGACGGAACGGCATTGAAAACTGGCGACGCTCTCGGCAAGTACGGGAGCGCTGCCAAGCCCTGGGCTCCAGTCGACGCCTGCAAATTTGTCGTCGGACGATTTGGCGAATTTGTTGGCCAGCGCCTGTTGCGACGCTCCGAGTACGTTGACTGTGAAATGGCTGGCGTTCTGGAACACGGTCAGGCTCGAGGAATAGACCACCAGACTCCACAGAACCAGTGGAGGATTCAGCGACACCGAAGCGAACGAATTGCACGTCAGACCGTAGGGCTTCCCATCAGGCGCCGCGGCCGTGATGATAGTGACGCCGGTGGCGTATGAGCCAAGCGCGTTGCGAAAATCGCGGGGATCGATCGGCGAGCTATCGCTCGCAAGTTCATTGGCTGAATCAGGGACGGCCGGCTGCTTCGGCAGATCATTCATCGGCCGGCCTCACAGCGTGAGATTTTCGGACGGCAGGCCAAGCGCCACACGTCCATAATTGGTTCCGGCGGCGTCGAAATTGAATGCGAGATGCGAATTGATCGCATGGGCGTCGCGGAATTGCCTCTGCAACACCCCCGTCGTGAACAAACCGCGCGCTCCGCTTGCCGCAAACAGCATCGACACTGCATCGGTGCACAGATTGACCGAGAACGCCCCGTCGCGCCGATATCTGGTCTTGGTCGCGGTGTCGGGAATACGGCCCCGCCGCGCGGCCTCCATGGCCTCGATACAGGCCGAGCGCATGACCAGACGCGCAGCATCGATCTTGGCGGACGCCTCCGCGATCTTGATCTGCGTACTTTGAAAGTCACTCAGCTTGGCACGGTTGTAGGTGGAAATGCGATGACGTGCGACCTCAGTGTAGTCGTCCAGGCATGCCTGCGCATTTCCGAGAGCTACTCCCGACAGGACGTAGGGAAACAGCGAAAACACGGGCAAGGCGTACAGCGGATTGGGATTAACGTGGCTTCCCGGCGTCGGACCGCCGGCGAGCTCGCCGACGGCGACCGTCATGTGGTCCGCCACAAAGGCTTCCCTGACCTCCACGTCGCAAGAACCGGTACCCCGCAGCCCCGTGACGTTCCAGGTGTCGAGGACTTTATAATCGCTCCTCGGCAGCAGGAAGATCCGATACTCGATGCCGTCTGCCTCGTCGTCGGAATAGACCACGCTTGCAAGCATGTTCCATTCGCAGGAGGCGACGCCGGAAGAGAACGGCCAGCTTCCGTGCAGCCGGTATCCGCCCTTGACCCGCGCGGCACGGCCGGCAGGAAAGATGAACGATGATGCAATCAGCGCGTCGGCATCCCTTCCCCAAACCAGATCCTGCGCCTTCGCATCGAACATGCCGAGCATCCAATGGTGGCTCGCCAGGTTGGCGAAGTTCCAGGCCACGGACGCGTCAGCCTGTCCCAGCAAATCGGCGCAGTCGATCAAGGCAACATAGTCGAGCTCGGCGCCGCCAATGCGCCTTGGCTGAAGCATCCGGAACAGACCGGCGTCGTGGAGATCCCGCTCGGTCTCCGGCGGAAGATGCCTCAGCTCTTCGGTCCGGGCCGCCCGCTCCCGCAGCTGCGGCAGGAGCGATCGCGCCCTTGCGACCATCGTCGCATAGGCGCTTTCGCCGGCTTCCGGCCCGATGGACTGACCCATGCTCGGCTCTTGACCAGGCGCCATTCCTGTCCCTCGCTTTCAGATAGTTATGCGGCCGGAACCTCACTAAATCAAGCCGATGCAAATCGACGGCGCGCACAACTGCTGCATGCGAGCGGACCAGCCACTTCGCTCAGGTCGACGCTCCGGGTTTCGCCGGCCCCAAGGCGCCTTTCCGGATGAGCTCCGTGATCCGGCCCTGGTCATAACCAAGCGTCTCACGCAAAATTTCCTCTGTGTGCTCACCCAGCAGCGGCGCAGCCACGGGGTCAACCGCCGCGGTGAAGCTCATGGTAATCGGCGGCTCAACGTTGGGCACCCATTCCGCCGTTCGATGCGGGATCCGACTCAAGCGATGGCGCTCACGGGCTTCCGGTGCATTGAACCCCTCCTCGACGGTGCGGAGATAGCCGACCGGGATATTGGCCAGCTTCATCTTCGCCATCCAGTTCTCGAGGCTGTCGCTTGCAAAGACCTCCGCGATGGCCGCGCGCAACAGCTCCTTATTCTCGGACCGCGCTTTTCGCGTGGCGAACCGCGGATCGGTGATGAGATCAGGCCGCTTCAACACCTCGACCACCAGCCGACGATAGAGCCGGTCGTTGGCGCAGGCCATGTAGAGTGGTCCGTCGGATGCCTCGTAGACGCCGACAGTAGGAGAGCCGCTTGGCGAATTGCCGAACCGACCTGGATTTTGTCCATTGATCAGATAGGCCATTCCATAGAAGCCGGTCATCGCCATCGCGACGTCGAACAGCGCGACCTCGACATGCTGGCCGCGACCGAGCCGATCCCGCGCAAGCAGGGCCAGCAGGATGGCATTGCAGGCAGACATCCCTGTCGCCATGTCCACGATGGGTGGGCCGGTACGAACCGCCGGGCCATCGGCAAATCCGTTGAGTGACATGAACCCGCTTTCGGCCTGGGTGATGGGATCGAAACCGGGACGCGAAGCAAACGGCCCGGTGCGCCCATAGGCCGAGATCGAGCAATAGACCAGCCGCGGATTGAGCGGCGCGACCGCTTCGTAGTCGAGGTCGAACTTCTTCATGACTCCGCTCGAAAAATTCTCCACGACCACATCCGCCTTGCGGATCAGATCCCGCACCACGTCGCGAGCCTCCGGCACGCTCAGATCGAGCGCAATGCCCTGCTTGTTGCGGTTCAGGCTGAGATAGGCTGCGCTCTCGCCGCCAGTCTCAGCGTGCTCATAGGCGCGCGTGTCGTCGCCGCCGTCCGGGTTCTCGATCTTGATGACGCGGGCGCCGAAGTCGGCAAGCGTCTGCGTGCAAGCCGGCCCCGCCACAACGCGCGTAAAGTCGACGACCAGCAGACCATCAAGTGCAGTTGGCGCTCCCGTCGTCCGCGGCGAACGTTCCGGCAACTGAGGCTTGGTGGTCATCGATAGGGCTCCCTTTACATCGGCTTGTGGCCGCCGAATTTCCTGCAAGAACGAACTTAAAGCCCGACGCCGCGGACTTCGCAAGTGATTCACTCATCTCGCCTCGAAACGCGAAACGGCCCGGCAGCCGTCAGGCTGCCGGGCCGCTAAAACATCTGGGCGCGCCGAAGCTGCGCCTCGCGCGAACCAGCCTACCCTACGCGCGTCACGTTCCGCATCACGGGAAACCCTGCTCCATCGCTCAGCGCAGCCACTTTCGCCGGTACAGCGTATGCGATCAGGCCCACGGCACCTTGGGTTCGTAAAGCCGATAGCCCCCTGAATAAAATTATTGGCAGACACCGGATTGTCCGTCCTATCCGAGACGATGCTGTTCCATCCGATACGCCACCCTCTGGCCTCGATGGCTCGCATCAGCCTGAGCTGGAGCCCCCGCCCCCAATGCCTGGGCAGAACGCCGACCCTGGAGAAGTACCCGCTCTTTCGCGCGTGAGTCGACGGCACAACGCCGGCGAAAGCGATCGCCTGATCATCATGATAGGCGAGCCACCATGAACCCAGCTCGAACCGCGGTAGGGCTGCGCCATCGAGGAATGTCAGCCGGTACAGGTCGCCGAGAGTCTCGGCAATCTCATCTTCATCCGCATCGACCATACGAATTCTGTACATCGAATGCCCAATACATCGCATGCCCAATGCGACTGGCTGATCCGGAGCGCCAGCGAGGCCGGCCTCACCGCCGTGTCGGTCTATTTGCCCAATACGACCTTGACGCCGAGCCAGACGGCCCCCATCAGACCGGCGGCAATCACCGTGATCACCGCCTTGAATGCGCAGCTCTGCGCCTGTTCCACGCTCTTCCGCCACCGGCGCAAGTGCTGGAAATCCGCTCTGGGTTCCTTCCGGTCGTCCTCTTCGATCCCAAAGGGCGCCAGCACCGATGCCGTCGCCTTCAACACGATGGCATCGGTGCTCTCCTGCTGGAGCCGGTGCCGTTCGGCCAATGTCTCGGCGACGATCAACCGGATTTCCTTGTCGGGCATCTTCACCGTTTGACGATCCTTGCAACATTCTCAAAACCGCGCTTGACCAAATAGAAGGAGACCACGAGGTTGGCAGTGATCGCCGCAAATCCCGCCAGCGCGTCTGTGAACACGAAGCCGAGGACCTTTGCCCGGCAAGTCAAATTCAATCCCAACGCCCGGTCACTGCGGGCATGAAAAACGAGCGCGGCGAACGAATAGGCCGTCCTCGCGTTAGCCTCCGCAGGAGGATCGGCCACGATACAAAAAAATGACACAACAAACCTCGCGCGAGTTACCCCGGCCAGAGCCGCGCAGCGATGATCGGGGCGCCAAGCAAGCCGCGATTGTCGAGGAGGCCAACAAGACCAACAGCGGGGATCGCGATCTCGTGCACGCCGATGGCGACAACATCGACCTTCCCGACGAGCCCGGCGATAAATCGAAAGACGACTAGCTGGGAGTTCGCGCGATGCGGCGGAACGACGTCCGACCTCAACCAGCGAACAAAAAACCCGCTGCGGAATGGTCCGCGCGGGCTGAAGCAAACTCGTTTCGATGATGCCATTTAGCCAGTGTTTTGCCCGACGTGTCAAACGCGGCCCGGCACGGAAGAATGCGTCTCTCCTCCCAACTTGATATGTGGTGTGCAGGGGGCTTGCTTCAAGTCCCCGGTGATCCCTTAGAACCCGCCGCCCAAGCAACGAACCTGAGGGGTCGCACATGACCATATTGCCTCCGACATCCCGGTCCCGCAGCCGGACTGAGCCAGCCGGCACGAACGGCCCGGCACACCATGCGGTGCTGATCGCCGGCGGCGGCCCGACCGGGCTGATGCTCGCGGCCGAGCTTGCGCTCGCGGATATCGATGTCGCCATCGTCGAGCGGCGCGCGACCCAGGAGCTCGTCGGCACGCGCGCCGGCGGATTGCACGCGCGCACCATCGAGATCCTCGATCAACGCGGCGTAGCCAGCCACTTCCTCGCTGAAGGACAGATCACCCAGCTCGCAGGCTTCGCCTGGACCCGGCTCGACATCAGCGACCTCCCCACCCGGCACGCTTATGGGCTCGCGCTGCGGCAGAGTCACATCGAGCGTATCCTGGCCGGCTGGGTCAGCGAGCTCGCAGTTCCGATCTATCGGGAGCGCGAGGTGACGGGCTTCACTCAGGACGAGAGCGGCGTCGACGTTACGCTGTCGGACGGCCGCTCGCTGCGAGCAAACTATCTCGTCGGCTGCGACGGCGGCCGCAGCCTGGTGCGCAAGGCCGCCGGCATCGACTTCGTCGGCACAGATCCAACGCTCAGCAACCTCATGGCCGAGGTCGAACTGAGAGAAGAGCCGGCCTGGGGCCTGCGCCACGACGCGCTCGGCTTTCACGGCCTCAGCAAATCGGAGAGCGGCCACGTGCTGGTCGTGGTGACGGAAGAGACACTCGAGCGCACCGGCGAGCCCGGCTTGCGCGATCTCAGCGAAGCTCTCATTGCCATCTATGGCACGGACTTCGGGCTGCACAGCCCCGCTTGGATCTCCCGTTTCACTGATGCGGCACGGCAGGCGGCGTCGTACCGCAAGGGTCGCGTGCTGCTCGCCGGCGATGCCGCGCATATCCATCACTCCGTCGGCGGGCAAGGTCTCAACACCGGCGTGCAGGACGCGGTCAATCTCGGCTGGAAGCTGGCGCAGGTGGTCAAGGGCATTTCGCCGGAGAGCCTGCTCGATACCTATCACGCCGAGCGCCATCCCGTTGCCGCGCGCGTGCTGCGCAACACCATGGCGCAAATCGCCCTGCTCCGCCGCGCCGACAACGGCCTCATTGCCGCACGCGAAGTCATGTCCGAACTGCTCGGCATGGACGAGCCGCGCCGGCGCGTTGGCGCGATGATGTCCGGGCTCGATATTCATTACGATCTCGGCGAAGGACACACGCTGCTCGGGCGCCGCATGCCCGATCTCGACCTTGTGGCCCACGGCCGCCCGCAAAGATTGTTCACGCTGCTGCATCGCGCCCGGCCCGTGCTGATCGATTTTGGCGAGGCGCGCAGCATCGACATCGCACCATGGGCGGATCGCGTCGACATCATCGACGCCAGCTACGACGGCGCGTGGCAGCTTCCGGCCATCGGACAGGTCGCAGCGCCGCAAGCGGTGCTGGTGCGGCCCGATGGGCACGTGGCCTGGGTGGGCGATGCGAGCCGGCACGGACTTGCGGAGGCGCTGACCGCGTGGTTCGGGCCGGCTGGGGCTGTAGCGGAGCAACGTCGCAGACGGCGTCGAAACAAATAGGCCCGCGGCATCCCGCGGGTCTGATTGAAACATCAGGTTTTCGAAATGCGGCTCAATATCAGAAGGTTGCGCCGCTCGTTGATTCTGATGTGATCGTTTTTGCCTGGCGAGTCCAGTCTGGATCTCAGGTTTGTGTGCAAGCGCGTCGGCGATCCATTGCGGCCATTCGGCCTCTGGACTTGGCTCAACGAGCGTTTGACGCATCTTCTGCGAGTCGGATTCGAATCTTGGGAGGCGCACTCTTTCCTTAAGTATCAGTGACGCGATACGGCCTGCGTTAGGAACTATCCTCACTGCCGAGCTGTTGCTTGGCTTCATGCCGTGAAGCCCCGGGAAACAGCATGTTGGACGCCGCCCTATGTCAAAAGCTCGCAAATGAATACAAGGCCGGTGCTCGATCATCCGGCCTTTCCGTGGAACGAACAATTCTGTTGAAGAACATCGCAAGGACCCTTACCGGCCTGGCCAATCAATCGGAAGCCACTCTGACGAGAGAAGAAACAAGGCAAGGCCGGCTGAGGGGCAGTCCGTCGGACACACCGGGCGCAAATTAGGATATCCGGGGAACGTCAGGCCCCTTGCCGAGTTTTCCCGATGCCCTTCCCCCAAGGGCAGCTTACGGGCCCCAGCTCGCAATCCCCATTGCCCCCAGAGCTGGGGCCTTTTTCGCTTGGCGGTTTGACGGTCGCGCCGGGGTTCTCTTCCGGGAGGGAGAGAATCTTTAAAAAAACTTGTTCTACCGCTGCATCTCAGGTGCTCTCGGTAGGCGAGCGGGATGGGATTTCCCGGCTTCTCCGCGTCCCGTCGCGGGGTCTTGGACGCGGCATCATAGTACCTGAACAGGCTAATCCAGACGCGCGACCCGGCCCGGCTAGCCATTGGATGGCAAAGCCAAACAACAACCTGGGCACGCGGTAAAAGTCGGCCCTGAATTTCCCAGCGGCTTCCTCCGACCAGCTCAGATTTCATTCCAGGGCTTCCTTTTAGGAGGCTCTGAATGGGCCTCCGCGGACCGGTGAGGGCGACTGATTTTCGAAATCCTTCGCGGCTTTGTCTTGTATGCCGGCCAGGCCGGCTTATTTTCCGAGTGATTGGCACTCGCTAGCTTCGACTGCTATTTCATTCAAAATAAATGCGACTAGAAGATAGGAGGAGAGCATGAAATTCCGTCCGCTTCACGACCGGGTCGTGGTCAAGCGCATCGACGCGGAAGAAAAGACCGCTGGCGGCATCATCATTCCCGACACGGTCAAGGAAAAACCCTCCCAGGGTGAAGTCATCGCCGTTGGCCCCGGCGGTCGTGACGAAAACGGCAAGCTGATCCCGATCGACGTCCAGGTCGGTGACCGCGTGTTGTTCGGCAAGTGGTCGGGCACCGAGGTCAAGATCGACGGCCAGGAGCTGTTGATCATGAAGGAGAGCGACATCATGGGCGTTCTCACTGACGTGTCTTCCAAGAAGAAGGCCGCCTAATCCACTGCCCGCACCGCTCACCCCTGAGGAGCGCCTGCTGGGCGCCTCGCCAAGGGTGAGATGAGACCAAGTCAACTCAGGGGAAACCAATATGTCAGCCAAAGAAGTCAAATTCGGCGTAGACGCCCGCGACCGCATGCTGCGTGGTGTCGACATCCTCCACAATGCGGTAAAAGTGACGCTCGGCCCGAAGGGCCGCAACGTCGTGCTCGACAAGTCGTTCGGCGCGCCCCGCATCACCAAGGACGGCGTCACTGTCGCCAAGGAGATCGAGCTCGAGGACAAGTACGAGAACATGGGAGCGCAGATGGTGCGCGAAGTCGCCTCCAAGTCCGCTGACGCGGCCGGCGACGGGACCACGACCGCGACTGTTCTAGCGGCTGCGATTGTCCGCGAGGGCGCCAAGTCGGTTGCGGCCGGCATGAACCCAATGGACCTCAAGCGCGGCATCGACCTTGCGGTGGAAGCCGTCGTTGCGGACCTCCAGAAGAACTCCAAGAAGGTCACCTCGAACGACGAGATCGCCCAGGTCGGCACTATCTCGGCCAACGGCGACGCGGAGATCGGCAAGTTCATCGCCGACGCCATGAAGAAGGTCGGCAACGAGGGTGTCATCACCGTTGAGGAAGCCAAGTCGCTCGAGACCGAACTCGAGGTCGTCGAAGGCATGCAATTCGACCGCGGCTATATCTCGCCCTACTTCGTCACCAACGCCGACAAGATGCGCGTTGAAATGGAAGATGCCTACGTCCTCATCAATGAGAAAAAGCTATCTCAGTTGAATGAATTGCTTCCCTTATTGGAAGCTGTGGTGCAGAGCGGCAAGCCGCTTGTGATTATCGCCGAAGACGTCGAAGGCGAAGCGCTCGCTACCCTCGTCGTCAACCGTCTGCGTGGCGGCCTGAAGGTCGCGGCCGTCAAGGCTCCGGGCTTCGGCGATCGCCGCAAGGCCATGCTGCAGGACATCGCGATCCTGACCGGCGGCCAGGCGATCTCGGAAGACCTCGGCATCAAGCTCGAGAACGTCACGCTCAACATGCTCGGTCGCGCCAAGAAGGTGATGATCGACAAGGAGAACACCACGATCGTCAGCGGCGCCGGCAAGAAGGCCGACATCGAGGCGCGCGTGGCCCAAATCAAGGCGCAGATCGAGGAGACCACCTCGGACTACGACCGTGAGAAGCTCCAGGAGCGTCTCGCCAAGCTCGCCGGCGGCGTCGCGGTGATCCGCGTCGGCGGCGCGACTGAGGTTGAGGTCAAGGAGCGCAAGGACCGCGTAGACGACGCGATGCATGCGACCCGTGCGGCGGTTGAAGAAGGCATCCTGCCGGGCGGCGGCGTCGCCCTGCTCCGTGCCTCCGAGCACCTCAAGGGCATTCGCACCAAGAACGACGACCAGAAGACCGGCGTCGAGATCGTGCGCAAGGCGTTGTCTTACCCGGCCCGCCAGATCGCAATCAACGCGGGCGAGGACGGCTCGGTGATCGTCGGCAAGATCCTCGAGAAGGATCAATACGCCTACGGCTTCGACTCGCAGACCGGCGAATACGGCAACCTGGTCTCCAAGGGCATCATCGATCCGACCAAGGTGGTTCGTGTGGCGATCCAGAACGCAGCGTCGGTCGCGGCGCTCCTGATCACCACCGAAGCCATGGTGGCCGAAGTGCCGAAGAAGAATACCGGCGCGAGCGGCATGCCTCCGGGTGGAGGCGGCATGGGTGGCATGGGTGGTATGGACTTTTAAATCCAACATTCAGAGCTCAACAGTAAGAAGGCTCGGCAGCGATGCCGGGCCTTTGCTGATTTCCTGGCAGTCAGCCGGGGTCCAACACTGGCGCACCGTATTGCGCGAGCGCGTCGAAGCCTGCGCCGCCGACAAATGTCAGGCGGCCGAGTCGAGGGGACACCGCCCGGAATCATCCTGAGGAGCCTCCATTCCCGGAAACAGCGATAGCAGCTTCCTGGCCGACGCTCGCCGCCCAATAGAAACAGATTGCCAATCAGAACTTACAAGGACGACGCGCCTCCGCTAAGAGTCCAATCGCGGCGGTAGCGCGCTGGGCGAGCCGCTTCAGGTCTGCCCCTACAACCAGACCACCTGCCGGTCTGGACTTCGCATACGGGCCAATTGCCGACTCATGCGCTGCAAGAAATATAATGGCACGGGTCGAAGCGAGTTTTTTGATGACCTTGCCGGCGCGGGCGAGAAGCGTCGGCGGGAAGATGGTGCCGAGCAAGCTTGGCGGTTTTAGTCGAAGTTATGGACCGAGAGCGGAAGGGACGAGGTGCCCTTCAACATTCAACGCACTCTGTTTTGAGACTTTGGACAAACGCGACTACATCGCTTTGTTCGGCTTCGGGCACCTGGAACTTCGCCAAGGTGCCGGCCGCATGACCGAGGAACACGTTCCAGTCGCTCTCGCTGATACGCATACCTTGGTGCGTGAGCACCATCTCCCTGCCCCGGTAGTACGTCGGTCCGCCCGCGCTCGCGCAGAGGAAATCGATGAGGAGCTGCTTCTCGCGCATGATACCGTCTTCCCCGCGATGTGCCCAGAAGCGGCCGAGTTGCGGATCGGCCCGCAGCCTTGGCAGCAGATCATTCACCACCGCCGTGATGGCATCACACCCACCTAGGCGCTCGTAAAGGGTCTTCGTCTCGCTGTTCATTTGCGTCCTCCTACCGTAGCAGGCCAACTACGCCTTTGGGTTGCCTATACCGACCGAACTTTTCATTGGAATCTACCCGGGTCATCCACGCTGATTCCGCGCTCTGCAGGGGAGGTCTGGTGTTGCTTCGATTGCTGCCGTAAGCGGCATCCGCACTGCAACAAACAGCACCGGGCACAACCCCTTTAGGCTCAATTGAGTACAACGCGATCACCAATCCGAACCGTTCCCGGCGCCGCGACCACGGCGTACACACCAGCGCAAGGGAACTGGCCGAGATCGCCAACTTGCATCCGATTGTTGCGAACGAGTGCCCGGAGCACATCCGTATCCTGCGGTAGACCGTCCTGAGCAAGCGTCGTCATCACACATCGCGGGTCGAGGAGTGCCACCTTGAGGCGCGCCCCCTTACCGAGCCCGAGTTCGTGACCGACCCAGTCATTCTCAGCAAATCCGGGGCGCTCGGTATTGACAATCACGTTCATGCGGAACCTGCGCTGGTCGAAGCGGCTCTGGGGCTGAACCTCGTCTAGTTGCGCTAGCGTCGACGTCGTCAGGACGGAGAGGGGAAACACATCGAAGAAAGAACCGACAGGGACCGGGGACTCCATTCCAAGCTCGGCAAAAAGAGCTGCTCCAAGCTTCTGCGCGACAACCGTATCTCTGTTGCCCGCGGGGTCTGCGCCCTCTACGTCGGGGTGGTACTGGTCGATGGTAAAGTCATCTGGCGCTACCCGCCCAAGCGTAACGTTACGTTTGAAGTACGCTGACAGCACGCGGTCAACCTCACCTGAGTCGCTCCTTACGGTCGTGCTGTCCGGAAACTGAATTTGCACCGGTGGTAAATCGCCGCCCCGGCTTGGTGGCTCGACGAAGACTGCTTTGCAGTCGAGTAGCTTGGGGAAGAGCCTCACGCTCTTCGCGCTCACAACCTTGCCCGTGTCCCTGTCGATGAGCGCATATGCGCGGTCACCCAAGACTCCTCGTTCCGTCACTTCCACGTCATTGAGTTGTTCGCCCCCCATGGACTTTACCGGAAACCTCCACAGCGTTGCTACCGAGCCAACGTCTTCAACGATTGCACCGATTGCCATGTGATCCTCCTAAACCGGGATTGAGGACAACAATTTCGCTCTGACATCGAAAGTGGACGCCGCTTACGTCTTGGGGCGGCTGCCAGGCTGCAATTCAACGCCCTAAGCTGAGGGCTCTAATCATGCGCACGCTGCCGATTGCGATGTCATCGCCTGCTACGGCGGAGCGAGTTCACCGACAAGCGCCTCGCCTCCAAAGATCCGCGCGGCGTGAGCAACGGCGTAGGGGGAAGCAGCCACCGTCACGCTGCAGCGCGATAGATAATCCAGATTACGACGAGAGCCGCTAGAACGAGTATCCAATTGGAAATTTGGGTACCCGCTATCGATGTTTTCTGGCTGAACCATTCCATGGCCTTCCTCCCAGCTTAGACCACCTCACTTGGGCGGCCTCCCACGCTTTCAACACCTCGACGATATCACCGATTTCCCAAAGCCGCTCGGTCCGTTGCGGCCATGGCCTCGCATTCTGTCAGTGGCTACAGAGTTCGATCCCTGCGCGGTGTAAATCCGCAAATCCCATAGTCTGGTGACTTGGCCGGGACGATATCGCCGTTCAACTCGGCGCGATCCATTAGAAAAACGGCTTGACCGTTAGGCCCTTCGCTCGGGCGTCCTGAATGAAGGTATGCGCTTCCTCATTCGACAAGGTCAGCCCGGGACCACCAAGAAACTCCTCTCCCTGAGGAGTATTGGCGCGAAAGGTCGTCTCTCCTTGATTCACATGGACCGTATAATCAATATCGCCATGGGGCTCTGGCATGTTGGCCTCCTTATCCCCACCGGTGCATATTGCGTCGATTTCAACCCGTGAGACAAGGCGCTGATCGTCGCCAACCACTATCTCGAAACCGATCTGGAGAAACTAAAGGCAGCGGTCTCGATGGGTTATGCGCGAGGGAAGTTGTTCGAGGAGGCCAGGACGCTGCCGCGTGATCGTTAGGATTGGTATGATTGAGCCGGGTTGATTAGTCAGCGATTCTGACAGGAGCACAAGATGGCTCTCCTAAAGCGCGAATTATATCGTCATGTGACAGGCCCTGAGGTCACCCACGCGGATCGTTGCACACTCGTTTTCGATACCGACGCAAAGAATTTATACGTCGAGCGCGAGGTGGCGCATTTTGATGCCAGCGTTGTTGGCACGATTGAGATCCAATCATCAACGATGGATATCGCTGACTACCTCAAGCAGGGCGGTCAAACTGCTGGTCACCGCGAGCTATGGCGCTTGCTGCAAACGATCTTCAAAGAGGACAACAATTCGGAAGAGATGTAAGTTGGATCAGGGGTCAAATTTCCTCGTTGGCATCCCCCACATAGTGTCCATGACCCAATGCAACCACCTAAACGCCCCGCCAAGACCAAAGGCCGAGCTTCGCGAGATGTTGACCGGAGGCTGTCCGCAAAACGCAACTTGAGCCGAAGCGCCCGCCGCAGGCCAAGAGAGATGGCAGCGAAAAGGCGGCCTAACTCGTATCTGAGTGCAAGGCCACAGGTGCCGTTTCTTGCGCATATCTGGCCACACGCAAAAAGCCGCCAAGGTCTCCCTCGGCGGTTCGTGCCGTTGCATTTGCGTAGAGGTACTGCGTCGAGCGGTGCTCGAACGCAGCCCGTGCTCGCTCTTATTTGGACGCACGCGACCTTCAATGAGGCGGTGGGTGCGTTGCCAGTCTCCATAACATGTGAC
This sequence comes from Bradyrhizobium hipponense, assembly GCF_008123965.1. GTDB lineage: Bacteria > Pseudomonadota > Alphaproteobacteria > Rhizobiales > Xanthobacteraceae > Bradyrhizobium > Bradyrhizobium hipponense. Next base: position 72,530 of record NZ_VSTH01000076.1, read on the forward strand.
TGGCGGCGATGCTCTTCAAGCCAGCACTGCTGTCCCGTTCGATGAAATGGCAATGCAGGTTTTCGATTGAGCGCCCTTCACCGATTAAGGTCAGCAACTGATCCACCACAACCCGGATACGCGTTTCGAAACTCGTATCGGTGATGATTTCGCCGCGCTCGACGGGCCATTGCCAGATCGCCGACAAGCAGGATTGTGCGGCGAGCTCCAGACGCTGCCGGGGGCATCCTTCGTGGTCAACGGCGCGGCGCAGGTCGCCGATTCCGCGCTCACCACGGCCTCGGTCGAGATGAAGTGGAAGAACGGCTGGTCTGCGGCAGGCACTTTCGAGGGCGAGTTCTCCGACGTCACCCGCTCCTACGCCGGCAAGGGCGTGGTCAGGTACGCCTGGTGAGCCACGCGATGCACCAGGATTTCGCGTCGCCGGCTGCTTGCAGTCACTTTTCGAGAAAAGGATGCCAAGACCCATCACTCGCGCACGCGGTGAGTTGTCTGCTAATGGGATGGTC